>NZ_JBFAUP010000001.1:0-698722 GCF_040679335.1 Streptomyces sp. NPDC052299
TTCCTCCGGGCGCTTCCCTTCGGTCTTGCGTTTCCGACTCTATCAGACTCTTTCGTGTCCGATTCCCGGTCGAAGCGGGTTTCGCTTTCCAGTTCTTCGCTTTCGCGTTTCCCTTTCCGGCGAGTCCGACTCTATCAGATCCTTTCGGGCCTGATTCCCAGTCAGCGGGGTTTGTCTTCCGGGCTGTTGGGCCCTTCCGACGTCCAAAACTCTAGCGGATTTTCCCGGCGGCTCATAATCGGGCCTTCGAAATGAATTTCGGCATGCCGAAATTTCCCCGAACGGGAGGTCGTGCTGAGTTTGGTGTGCCGCGTCTGCGGCGGGATCGGCTGCCGCAGAACCGTTCAGGCTCCGTGGCAACCCGAAGAACTTTACGGATCACCGAGGGGCATGTCAACCCCTGCCCCACATGCCCGGCGGGGCCGCTCAGTCCAGGTCGGTGAGCCTGCCGCCGGCGTCCGGCTGGGCGTGCTCCACCCTCCGCAGCAGCCGGGTCAGCATCGCGCCGAGCACCCCGCGCTCCTCGCCGTCGAGGTCCTGGAGCAGGTCCGCCTCGAAGTCCGTGGCCATCCGCATCGCCTCCAGCCACTTCGTACGCCCCTCGTCCGTCAGCTCCACGATGACGCGGACGCGGTTGTTCTCGTCGCGGTCGCGGGTCACCAGGCCCTCGCCGGCCATGCGGTCGATCCGGTGCGTCATCGCGGCCGGGGTGAGCCCGAGCCGCTTGGCGAGCTCGCCGGGGCCGAGACGGTACGGCTCCCCGCCCAGGACGAGCGTCTTCAGGACCTCCCACTCCGCGTTGCTGATGCCGAGCGCCGCGAGCTGTCTTCCGTACGCGACGTTCATCCGGCGGTTCAGCCGGCCGAGGGCGGAGACGACCTGCTCGACCTGGGGGTCCAGGTCGCGGTACTCGCGCTGGTAGGCGGCGATCTGCTCGTCGAGGCTCGGCTCATCGAGTCCGGGCTCGGTGGTGTCGGACATGGCGCGCAGTATGGCACGCCACCCGTAGCCGTCGAAGTCCTTCGGGTCGTAGTGTTCAACCTTTAACTTTAGTGATAAAGTCTTCGGGTTCGAGTCGTTCGATGGGTGCGGCTCAGAGGTTTCGAGAGCTTGAGGTAGGTGAGTGTGACCAGGGAAATGGGCGCAGCACTGCGGCGGATCCAGCTGGGGAGCGCGCTGAGTGCGTTCGGGCTCGGGTTCACCGTTCCGTACCTGTACGTCTATGTGGCGCAGGTACGGGATCTGGGCGCCGGTACGGCCGGGATCGTGCTGGCGGTCTTCGCCATGGCGGCGCTCGCCGTCCTGCCGTTCACCGGCCGGGCGATCGACCGTCGCGGCCCGCTGCCCGTGCTGATCGCCGCCTCGGCCGTCGCTTCCCTGGGCGCGGTCGCGCTCGGCGTCTCCTCGCAGGTCACCGCCGCCGTCCTCTCGGCAGCCGTGCTCGGCGCGGGCACCGCCGTCATGCAGCCCGCGCTCGCCACCATGCTCGTCCGGTGCACCGGCACCGCCACCCGCACCCGGGCCTTCGCGATGCAGTTCTTCCTGCAGAACCTCGGCCTGGGGATCGGTGGCCTGGTCGGCGGGCAGATCGTCGACACGAGCAGCCCCGCGTCGTTCACGCTGCTGTTCCTGATCGAGGCGGTGATGTTCCTCGTGCTCGGCGTCATCGCGGCGACCGTACGGATGCCGAACGCGCCCGTCGGCGCGCCGAAGACGGTGGCCGGGGCACCCGCCCCGCGCGGCGGGCTGCGGGCGCTGGTCTCGCACCGCGCGATGGTGCAACTGTGCGTGCTGGGCTTCGTGCTGTTCTTCGCCTGCTACGGCCAGTTCGAGTCCGGGCTCGCGGCGTACGGCACCGAGGCCGCCGGCATCGATCCCTCCACGCTCGGGATCGCGCTGGCCGCCAACACGGCCGTGATCGTCGTCGCCCAGTTCGTGGTGCTGCGTCTCGTGGAGCGCAGGCGGCGCACCCGGGTCATCGCAGCGGTCGGTCTGATCTGGGCCTTCGCCTGGATCGTGGCCGGATACGCGGGCCTGGGGCACGGCAGCCAGACCATGGCGACGGCCGCGATGATCTCCACGTACGCGCTGTTCGGACTCGGCGAGTCCATGCTGTCGCCGACCGTCGCGCCGCTGGTCGCGGACCTGGCCCCGGAGTCGATGGTGGGCCAGTACAACTCGGCGTTCGCGCTCTGCAAGCAGCTCGCGCTGGCCGTCGGCCCGGCCGTGGGCGGTCCCATGGGGGCCTCGCTGCACGGCCCGTACATCGTGACGTTCGTGCTGTTCTCGCTGGGCATCACCGTGCTCGCGCTGCGGCTCGGCCGACGGCTCACTCCCGTACAGGACCAGCCCTCGCTCGCGCACGCGCCGTCGCGGGTGGTGGCCGTCTCCGTGCCGGAGAGCGCACCGGAGCCCGTCGCCGCCGCGCGCTGAGCGCGTCCGCTACTGCGGCAGGACGAACTCGCACCACACCGCCTTGCCGCCGCCCGGCGTGCGGCGGCTCCCCCACGACGTGGCGATCGACGCGACGATCGAGATGCCCCGGCCCGCCTCGTCCGCCGGTTCGGCGCGGCGGCGGCGCGGCAGGTGGTCGTCGCCGTCGGTCACCTCGATGATCAGGCGGCGGTCGGTGCGGCGAAGACCGAGGCGCATCGGCGGGGTGCCGTGCTGGAGGGAGTTCGCGACGAGCTCCCCGGCGGCGAGGACGCCGAGATCGCACAGCTCCACCGGGAAACGCCACGAGGCGAGCACGCCCGTCGCGAAGGCGCGGGCGCGGGGAGCCGCTTCGATGCCGCCGAGCAGTTCGAGCGAGGCGTTGTGGAAGAGCTCGGCGGCGGCACCCGTGCGCGCCGGGTGCTGCACGACCAGGACCGCCACGTCGTCGTCGTGTTCCGCGGTGACGTTGAGGGAACGGATCAGCCGGTCGCAGACGACCTGCGGCGCACCCGTCGCCCCGGCGAGCGCCCGCTCCAGCGCGCCCACGCCCTCGTCGATGTCCTCGCTGCGGCGCTCGACCAGTCCGTCCGTATAGAGGACGGCGGTCGAACCGGGCGGCAGCGGGATCGTGCCCGAGGTGTGGATCCAGCCGCCGGTGCCGAGCGGCGGGCCGATCGGGTCCTCCGCGCGGTGGACCGTGCCGTCCTCGTCGCGCACCAGGATC
The DNA here is from genome assembly GCF_040679335.1 of Streptomyces sp. NPDC052299. Lineage (NCBI taxonomy): Bacteria > Bacillati > Actinomycetota > Actinomycetes > Kitasatosporales > Streptomycetaceae > Streptomyces > Streptomyces sp. NPDC052299. The sequence continues at coordinate 3,161 of NZ_JBFAUP010000001.1, forward strand.
GGCAGATGGCCGGCCGAGGAGTAGACGAGCAGCCCCTCGTTGGGATCGTGCACGGCGTAGGCGCACGTGGCGATCTGGCTGGCGTCGATCTCGGCGGCGAGCCCGTCGAGCAGCTGGAGGACCTCGTGCGGCGGGAGGTCCAGGCGGGCGTAGGCCCGTACGGCGGTGCGGAGCTGGCCCATGACGGCGGCGGCGCGCACCCCGCGTCCCATCACGTCCCCGATGACCAGCGCGGTGCGGCCCGCGCCGAGGGTGATGACGTCGTACCAGTCGCCGCCGACCGCGGCGTCCGTGCCGCCCGGCTGGTAGGTCGCGGCGATCCGCAGGTCGTCGGGCTGCTCCAGCTCCTGCGGCAGCAGCGAGCGCTGGAGCGTGACGGCGGTTTCGCGGTGGCGGCCCTCGCTGGCGCGCAGCCGTTCGGCGGCCTCGGCGTGATCGGTGACGTCGGCCGCGTACACGAGGACTCCGCTGTCGCGGCCCTTCGCCTCGTCGGGACGCACAGGGGTGCAGGTCACGGTGTACGAGCGGCCGTCGGCGGCCTTGCGGGACTTGACCGTGCGCGGGGTGCCGCTGCGCAGGACCTGGTCCATGAGGGGGAGCAGGCCGATCTCGGTCAGCTCGGGCATCACGTCGGCGGCCGGGGCGCCGCAGGGGCGGGGGCCGAACGCGGCGGCGTACGCGTCGTTGACGTAGGCGACGTGGTGGCGGGGGCCGTGCACCAGGGCGACGAGGGCGGGCAGCCGGCCCAGGATGTCGCGGGCGGAGAGGTCCTCCAGGTCGGGCGCCGAGGGCAGGGGGACGCCGGCGGTCCCGCCCTGCGGCGGTGCGGCGCCCGGTTCGGCGCGGGCCGCCGGTACGGAGCTGTGGTCCTCCCGGGCGGTGCGACGCTGCGTACCGGGGAGGCGGGCGCTCCAACGCGTGAAGTTCACGGAATTTCTGGCCTCGTGTGTCGGTCTGGCCCGCTCGGGCGGGTGCTTCCTCTGCCAGGGCTTCGGGCGCGTTCGTCGCTCCTGGGGCGGTCTTCGCTGGTCACTGTCGGTTGCTGCCGGCCGGGTCACTCTGTGCAGATGTGGGCCCACCCATGGTCACACGTCCAGTGTGTCGGACCCTACTGACAGTCGTCCCCGTCGGGCCGCGGCGGGCGTCCGGCGGCGAGTTCGAACTCGGCTCGGGGGTGCTCCAGGGAGCCCAGGGAGACGATCTCGCGTTTGAAGAGGCCGGAGAGCGTCCATTCGGCCAGGACGCGTGCCTTCCGGTTGAAGGTGGGGACCCGGCTCAGGTGGTACATGCGGTGTATCAGCCAGGCCGGAAGGCCCTTCAGGCGGCGGCCGTAGATGTGCGCGACGCCCTTGTGGAGCCCGAGCGAGGCGACGGACCCCGCATAGCTGTGGCGGTATTCGGTGAGGGGTTCCCCGTTGAGCGAGGCGACGATGTTGTCCGCGAGGACCTTCGCCTGGCGGACGGCGTGCTGGGCGTTGGGGGCGGTCGTGCGGCCGGTCTCGGCGGCGGTGAGGTCGGGTACGGCGGCCGCGTCGCCCGCTGACCAGGCGTGCTCGGTGCCGTCGACGGTGAGCTTCGCGGTGCAGACGAGCCTGCCGCGTCCGTCCAGGGGGAGGCCGGTGGCGGCGAGGACCGGGGCGGGCTTGACACCGGCCGTCCACACGAGGGTGCGGGTGGGGAAGCGGGAGCCGTCGCTGAGGACGGCGACACGGTCCTCGCAGGAGTCCAGCCGGGTGTCGAGACGTACGTCGATGTTGCGCCCCCGCAGTTCCCGTACGGCGTAGCGTCCGAGGGATTCGCCGACCTCGGGCAGGATGCGGCCGGTCGCCTCCACGAGGATCCACTTCAGGTCCTCGGCCTTGATGTTGTGGTAGTACCGGGAGGTGTAGCGGGCCATGTCCTCCAGCTCCGCGAGCGCCTCCACACCCGCGTAGCCGCCGCCCACGAAGACGAAGGTCAGGGCTGCGTCACGGACGGCGGGGTCGCGGGTGGCGGATGCGATGTCCATCTGTTCGATGACGTGGTTGCGCAGCCCGATGGCCTCCTCGATCGTCTTGAAGCCCACGCCGTGGTCGGCGAGGCCGGGGACCGGGAGGGTGCGCGAGACGGACCCCGGGGCGAGGACGAGTTCGTCGTACTCGATCTCCAGGGCGCCGGTGCCGTCCTCGCCGCTGGCGAGGGTGGTGACGGTCGCCGTGCGCTTGGCGTGGTCGATGGCCCGGGCCTCGCCGATGACGATGGTGCAGTGGGGCAGGACCCGGCGCAGCGGCACCACGACGTGGCGTGGCGAGATCGAGCCGGCGGCGGCCTCCGGGAGGAACGGCTGATACGTCATATAGGGCTCCGGCGCGACCACCACGATCTCGGTGTCGCCGGCTCTCAGTCTCTGCTTCAGCTTCCGCTGGAGACGCAGCGCTGTGTACATCCCGACGTAGCCTCCGCCGACGACGAGGATGCGCGCACCCGGCGGGGGGCCGGGGGGCGTGCCCCCGGAAGCTGAAGCCATCACCACCCCATGACGCAACGTGCACCGGAGTTTGTCCACAGCCCCGGCAAATTGTGTGACCGGAGCTCGTGGACGGGCCGGTGGTGCCGGACGGACCCTTGGTACGCAAGCCCCGCAGGTCAGGCATTGCGGTACGGGACCGGGGCGCGGATCAAGTGGTGACCAACCGGTCCTTGCGCCGATCGGGGGGCGCTCCGGGCGGAACTGCCCCCTTCTGAATTGACCCGGGCTCAACTATGTTCGTATGTCGTCGGGGTATCGGACGGTGACGATCGGTCCACCCCGAGGACACGGCGGGAGTCTCCGGGGGGAGACGTCATAACCGGGGGAACAGTTATGGACATTCAGGAATCGCATTGGCCGACCTCTGCTGTCGCGCCTGAAGAAAGCGGGCAGACCGGGGCAGTTGGCACCCTCAACGGGACGGCCGGCACCACGACGACCACGCCCCCGGCGGCGGTGAACGCCTTGGGCAACGCACTCGGTGCCCAGCCCGGTGGTGCGTCGGCGCACGCCCGGTCGGCCCCGCTCCGGGTGGACGCGCAGCGCAATCTCGAACACGTACTGCGCGCCGCGCGCGAGGTGTTCGGGGAGCTCGGGTACGGGGCCCCGATGGAAGACGTGGCCCGCCGGGCCAGGGTCGGCGTCGGCACGGTCTACCGGCGCTTTCCCAGCAAGGACGTACTGGTGCGCCGGATAGCCGAGGAGGAGACCTCCCGGCTGACCGACCAGGCGCGTTCCGCGCTCGGGCAGGAGGACGAGCCGTGGTCGGCGCTCTCGCGCTTCCTGCGGACCTCCGTGGCCTCGGGGGCGGGGCGGCTCCTGCCCCCGCAGATACTGCGGGTCGGTGTGGAGGCCGAGGACTCGACCGTGGTCGGTGAGACCGTCGAGGCCGGGGACGAGCCCCGGGTGCCCCAGCAGCGGCAGGAGGCGGGCACGGCCGCGCCCCGGGCGGTGTCCCGGCAGCGGACCGGCCCGGAGACCGGCGACGAGAACCTGGGCGCCGGTGCGGCCGAACTGCTGGAGGTCGTGGGGCGGCTGGTCGACCGGGCGCGGACGTCGGGCGAACTGCGCCACGATGTGACGGTGTCGGACGTCCTGCTGGTCATCGCGACGGCCGCCCCTTCGCTGCCGGACGCGGCCCAGCAGGCGGCGGCCTCTTCCCGGCTGCTGGACATCCTGCTGGAGGGCCTGCGCTCACGCCCCATGTGACGGTTCCGGGCGCGGGGCGGGGCCACGATCGCGTGCTGTGCCTCGCGCCCGCTGTCACGGCGACGCACCCCCTCGTCAACCCAACTCCTCGCATACTCCCTGAACGAGTGCCTTCTCGTGCTCATATTCGGCGATGAGGCCCCGGATGAGTGGTTGGTGAGACCGAGGGCACGGTGCATTGGCGCTCTGTGGCACGCTAGCCCGGTATTCGGGTCCGATGGCGCATACGGGGGCGTCCGCGATGAGCGGTGACGGGCAGAGGGAAGAGTCGTACGACGGTGTGTCCACCGCCGGCGACGGCACGGAGCCGGCCGGCTCGCCCGGGCACCAGGTGCCGAGCCAGGCCGTCCCCGGCCGCCACGACGCCGACGCGGAGGCGGACGACTCAGGCGGAACGGTCCTGCCGGGCCCCTGGCCGCCCGCGCCGGCCGATGACGGCGGCACGGAGGGCGCTTCCGGGAGCCCCGGCGCGGGTGCCGCCGAAGCGGTTCCCGCCGTGCCGACGCAGCGGGCGGGCCGGGGGTCCGGCGGGGCGGACGGCGCTGCGTCGGGCCCGTCGGACGCGCAGTTGATCCAGCGCATGCGGGAGGGCGACAACCTCGCCTACGACGAGTTGTTCCGGCGCCACTCCCAGGCCGTGCGCCGCTACGCCCGCACCTGCTGCCGGGACGCGCACACCGCCGACGACCTGACCGCCGAGGTCTTCGCCCGGACCCTGCAGGCGGTACGGGGCGGCAAGGGGCCCGAGGAGGCGGTGCGCGCCTACCTGATGACGGCGGTCCGGCATGTGGCCGCCGCCTGGACGAGGACCGCGAAGCGCGAGCAACTGGTGGACGACTTCGCCGCGTTCGCCGCCCAGGCCGCCCGGTCGTCCGAGGTGTCCGACGACGACACCCTGGACCTCGGCGCGGACGTGCTCGCGATGCATGAGGCCGAGCAGTCGATGGCCATGCAGGCGTTCCGGAGCCTCCCGGAGCGCTGGCAGGCGGTCCTGTGGCACACCACCGTCGAGGAGGAGTCGCCCAGCGACATCGCGCCCCTGTTCGGACTGACCGCCAACGCCACATCGGTGCTGGCCAGCAGGGCGCGTGAGGGGCTCAAGCAGGCGTATCTGCAGGCCCATGTGAGCCAGGCGCTCACCTCCGGCGGCGACTGCGCGCGGTATGCCGACCGGCTCGGCGCGTATGCCCGGGGCGGGTTGCGGATGCGGGCGGAACGCGGGCTGCGGGGGCATCTGGACGAGTGCGCCAAGTGCCGCGTCGCGGCGGGCGAGCTGGCCCAGGTCAACGCCGGTATCCCCGCGCTGCTCCCGATCGCGGTCATCGGCTGGTTCGCCGCCGGGTACACCCTCAAGGCCGCCGGGATCGTGGCGGGCGGCGCGGTCGGCGCCGCCGGGGCGAGTGCCGCCGCGGCGGCGACCGGAGGCGGATCGTCAGCGGGGTCGGCGGGGGGTGCGGCGGCCTCCGAGGGGCTGGGCGCGCCCGCGAAGGCCGGCATCGCCGCGGCGGTGGCCGTCGCAGCGGCGGCGGGTCTCGTATGGGCCCTGGTGGGAGACGAGAGCCCCCGGCCCGAAGCGAAGCCGGTCCCCAAGCCCCCGGCCGTGGCGCCCGCGGTGCCCTCGCCCACCCCGCCGAAGCCGGCCCCGCCGGAGCCGACGCCGCCCCCGAAGCCCGCGCCGCCGGCCCCTACCCCGCCGAAGCCCACTCCCCCTCCCACGCCCACACCCACCCCGACACCCACGCCCACACCCACGCCGACGCCGAGTCCCACGCCGACACCGACGCCCGCACCGCCGAAGCCGGACCCCACCACGCCCGCCCCGACTCCGCCACCCCCCGCTCCGGCGCCGGACATCTACCAGGTCAGCGAGCTGGACTACAGCCTCTTCGGCGACCACACCGCACCCGAGGTGGTGCTCGGGGAGAGCGGCTGGGTCTGGCAGCGCTCCGGCGTCTCGGTCGGCGGCACGCGCTACGCGCACGGGGTGACCGTCAACAGCCGCTCCTCGGTCGTCATCCAGCTGAACCGCCAGTGCACCCGGTACGAGGCCATGGCCGGGGTGGACGACCTCACGCTGGGACTCGGCGCGGTGCGGTTCTCGGTGTTCGGCGGGGACGGGAGGCAGCTGTGGCAGTCCCCCGTGGTCCGAGGCAACGACCGCGCCGTGCCGGTCGGGGTGGACGTGGCGGGCCAGGAGCGGATTCGGCTGGTGGTCGAGCCGGAGCAGCCGTTCGGCGGGGTCGCCCTCGCGGACTGGGCCGAGTCCCGCATCAGCTGCCGCTGAGGATCGCGGAAGCCAGGGCGGAAGTCTGAGGGCGTAAGCCCGAGGATCTCGGATGCCCCCGCCCCTCGGCGCGGCCAAACCACACGCGTCGCAACAGGCCACCGTCGCGCCTGGCCCGCTGTCAGGGCAGATCCGCGACGACCTCCTGCACCAGGGCGATGACGTCGTTCAGGGACAGCCCGTTGCCTGCGGCGCGCTCCTCCTCGTAGCGCGCCGGGCCCAACGCCTCGCGGCACAGGCGCTCGGTCGCACCGGTCTCGGCCAGCTCGCCCTCGGTCCGGGGGCTCGACGCCCGTCGCCAGTCGTCGGCGGCGGCGGTCACGCGGGCGGCCACCGCGTGGTGGCCGAGCCTCGCCAGGACCGACGCAGCCCCATCCGCCAAGTGCCCGTTGACGATCTCGGCGCACTGCGCCTCCTTGGCCGCGACGAGGGCGTCGGCGAGCCCGCGCGCCCCGGCCACGAGGCCGCCGTCGGGCCCTGGCTCCTGCGCCGCGATCCGGGCCGACAGGCCGGCCATCGCCACGGTGAAGTGCGACGGCGGACCGCCGCGCCCGGCCTCGTCGAGGGCGACCGTGAGCAACCGCCGGGCGTCCGCGATCGCGCCCCGGTAGAACGCCATCGTGGCGCGCAGATAGTGGACGTACGCGGTGGCGTCGTGCGCCTGGTGGCGCTCGGCCTCGGCCTCCGAGCTGTCCAGCCGCTGTTGGGCGTCCGCCAGGTCACCGGTGCGGTACGAGAGTTCGGCGAGCCGGGCCAGCAGGAACGGGGCTTCGGCGTGCGCGCCGACCTCACGGGCGAGCAGCAGCGCCTCCTCGTACGCGATGCGGGCCTCGGCGTAGCGTCCGCGCATCATGCCCGCCTCGGCCGCCGCGCTCGCCACCTGGGCGCGCATCCAGCGGTCGCCGACACGGCGGCTCAGGGTGCGCAGCTCGTCCAGGTCGTCATCGATCCCCGGCATGCCTCCTGGCATGTCGACCACCATGTGCGCGCGGAACATCAGGATGACGCCGTACTCCCACGGCCCTCCGTGCTCGCGGGCGTTGTCGACAGCGGTGTCGATCTTCTCCCGGGCGTTCTCCGGCGTACCGGTCAGATACGCGGTCATCGGCCAGAGCAGTCCCGGGAAGCGGACGCTGTGGGTGAGCGAGCCGGCGAACGCGTCGGCCACCCGGGACACGAGCGTGTGGAGCGCGGCGTCGTCGTGCGCCATCGCGGACTGACCGCTCTCCGCCGCGAAGAAGAACCACAGCATGTGCAGGTTCATCCGGGGCCAGTACCGGGGGTCCGACTCGTCGGTGGGCTCGGGGCCGAGTGCGCAGGCCTTCCGGGTCCAGGACAGGCCCTCGGGACGGTAGTTGCGCAGCCACCAGAACCAGCCCATGCCCAGCACCAGGCGGGCCGCCTCCGCCTCGGAGGACGCGGCGGGCGAGGTGGTCCGCTGGAGGGCGGCCCGGATGTTGTCGAGGTCGGTCTCCAGCCGCTGGATCCAGGGCAGTTGTTCGTCGGAGCGCAGGAGCGGATCGGCCTCCTCGACCAGGGCGAGGAAGTACGCGGTATGCGCGCTCTCGGCGGCGGCACGCACCTCCGGAACCTCGGCGCACCGCTCGGTGGCGTACTCGTGGATCGTCTCCAGGAGGCGGTAGCGCATCGCGCCGTCCGTGCCCGGGGCGGCCACCACCAAGGACTTGTCGACCAGCGCACCGAGCAGGTCGGCGGTGTCGGCGGCGGGCCGGCCCGGGGCCGCCGGTGTCCTGATGACCGCTTCGGCGGCGGCCAGGTCCCAGCCTCCGGCGAAGACGGACACCTGGCGCAGGGCGGTGCGCTCGTCCTCGTCCAGGAGGTCCCAGGACCAGTCGACAACCGCTCGCAGCGTCTGCTGGCGGGGCAGTACGGTCCGGCTGCCGCCCGTCAGCAGACGGAACCTGTCGTCGAGCCGGTCCGCGATCTGACGCGGTCCGAGCAGGCGCAGCCGGGCCGCGGCCAGCTCGATCGCAAGCGGCAGCCCGTCCAGCCGGCGGCAGATCTCGGCGACGGCGTCCGCGTCGTGCGCGGGCTCCTGACCGGGGTCGAAGCCGGGGCGCACGGCCCTGGCGCGCTCCGTGAACAGGCGGTGCGCAGGGTCGGCGGGGAGGGGGCCGACCGGTCGTACGGACTCACCAGGGACCGCGAGCGGTTCGCGGCTGGTGGCGAGGATGCGCAGATGCGGGCAGCGTGTCAGCAAGGTCTCGGCGAGCGCGGCGGCGGCGCCGATGACGTGCTCGCAGTTGTCGAGAACGAGGAGAACGGGTGTGGGGCGGGCGCCGTGGCCCAGGCGGTCGACCAGCAGATCGACCGGGTCCGTGCGCGGGGGCGCGGCGTCGAGGGAGGTGTCCCGCAGCAGGGCGGTCTCGCGCAGGCCGAGCGCGGAGAGCACGGCGCCCGGGACGGCCTCGGGGTCTTCGACGGGAGCGAGTTCGGCGATCCAGACGTCCGGCGGAGCGGCGCCCGGGGCGGGGGCCAGGTGTGCGGCGGACTCCTCGGCGAGGCGGGTCTTACCGGAGCCACCGGGGCCGGTGAGAGTGACCAGCCTCGACCGGGTCAGGTCCTCGCGGATGGCGCGCAGTTCGGGCTCGCGCCCCACGAAGGAGGTCAGCCGGGGGCGCAGATTGCTCCGACTGGGTTTCACGTGAAACAACCCGGTTTCGGCGGGCGCGGGTGCCGGGGCGAGGAGTTCGCGGTGCAGGGCCGCCAGTTCGGGACCGGGGTCCGTGCCGAGCCCGTCAGCGAGGGACCGGCGCGCGTCCTCGTATGCGGCGAGCGCGTCGGCTTGCCTGCCGTCGGCGCGCAGCGCGCGTATCAGCTGGGCCCGGAAGCGCTCGTCGTACGGGTGGGCCGCGGTCAGCTCGGTCAGCTCGGCGACCAGAGCGGCAGCGGGCACGGCGGGGGCGTCGTGGGACCCGACGGCGGAGACCCCGGCGGGGCAGGGGTCGGCGAGGGCAGCCGTCTCGGGGACGGCGGAGCCCGTGGCACCCGCGACGCCGGAAACCTCGGCGGCAGCGGCCCTCGCCCCCTCCACCTCAGCGACGCCCCTGGCCTCCCCGGTCCTCGCGGCACCCGCGAGGCCGGGCGTCTCGGCCGAGCCTGCCGCCAGGCTCCGGCCCGCAGCGGTGGCCGGCGCGTGCCCCGCTCCCCGTGCGGGGTACGCCGTACCCCCGTAACCCCCCGCGCCCGCCGTCGCGCGGCGCAGATCCGCCTCGATGCGGCGTTCCAGGGCGGCGAGGCGGTGGGCCTCGGGGCGCAGCGCGTGACCCCGGTCTCCGTCGGGCAGGTCGGCCAGGGCAGGGCCGCGCCAGAGGGCGAGGGCGGTCCGCAGCGTGCGGGCGGCCTCGTCCGGCGCGCCCGCCTCCAGTTCGGCCCCGCCCTGCCGGGCCAGCCGCTCGAACACATAGAGGTCGACGTCGTCCGGGCCGGCCGTAAGGCGGTATCCGCCCGGCGTACTGGCCAGCGCCTCCCGGCCCAGCACCCTGCGGAGCCGCCCGACGAGGGCCTGGAGCGCGGCGGGGGCGTCGGCGGGAGGATCGTCCGCCCAGACGTCGTCCACGAGGTCGGCCACCGGCACGGGACGTCCCGGCCGCAGTGCGAGGGCGGCGAGAAGCGCACGCAGCCTGCTGCCGCCGAGGGGCAGCGCGCCGCCGTTCTCGTCTCGCGCCTCGGTGGCGCCCAGGATCAGATACCGCACGGCACCATTGTGTCCCGGCGGAAGTGCCGGCGAGCAGCGGTCGGACGGACCGGGACGCCTGAGGACGAACCCACCCCGGCGCGGCCGCCCCCGCTCACCCCTGAAGCGAGCGCCGGGCCGGGACCACACCCCCCGCCACCGCGCGCTGCCGGGGGGCCGCGGTGCCGGTCCAGCAGGTTCCGCGCCGGGAGACGAGGCGGCGCAGCCACAGTTCCGTGGAGGCGAGCTCGGCGAGGCCGTCCAGGGGCAGTGGTTCCCCCTCGGAGGCCGCGCGCAGCGCCTTGCGTACGACGCGCGCCTCCACCAGGCCGGCGTCGGCGAGCAGCGGGGCGTCGAAGAGCGCGATCAGCTCGGGCAGGGCGGCGCGCAGCCCCGTCCGCGTCACCGCCGTCGAGGTGTGCTGCGAGGGGGCGCCCCAGCCGGGCGGCAGCTCGTGGATGCCCGCCCCGGCCAGCACGCGGCGCAGGATCGCCGCGCGGGCACCCGGCTGGACGCGCAGCGACTCGGGAAGCGCGCGGGCCGCGCGTACGACCTGGTTGTCCAGGAAGGGCGCGTGCAGCCGCTGGCTGCGGATCTCGGCGGCCTGCTCCAGGATGCGGTGGTCCGCGGCGCTGCGGGCGAGGGCGGCCCTCGCCCGGGCCTCGCCGGGGCGCTGGACCGAGGAGGGGCGGATCGCCGCCTCCTGCAGGCGAACCGATACTTCCGCCAGCGCCTCCCCGGTCAGCCACCGGGCCGCCGGACCCGGTCTCGACCAGGCGAGTGCGGCGAGCGAGGCATCGGCCGGGGTGTCGAGGCCGGGCGCGAGGCGGTTGGCGTCGGGCAGCCGTCCGGCAGCCGTTTCGAGGCCGGTTCGGTAGGACGTACGGGCCAGCTTGCGGGCCGCCCGGTAGACGGTCAGGGGCACGAACAGCGAGTGCGCCGAGGGGCCTTCGGCCTTGGCGAGGGCGGCGACCGGGCGCAGCAGATGGCGGCGGCGACGGTCCATCAGCAGGTCGGCGAGGCGGGCCGGGTGGGCGTCGAGCACCTGCCGGGCGCCGGCGCCCACGAAGTGGTCGGCGCTGCCCGCGGAGAGCCGGCGCCGGTGCCGTTCGGCGAGGACAAGGGAGGGGGCCGGCTCGTCGGTGAGCGGTCCGGCCCCGAGCTCGGCGTAGGGCAGGGCCTCCTCGCCCGCCGCCACGACCACGTGGTGCAGCCGGGGGTTGGCCGCGATGGCGCGGGCCCGTTCGAGCTCGGGTTCGTGGGCGCGGGTCGTCAGGTCGTTGAAGGTGACGGCGAGCAGCCGCTCCCCCGCCCCGGTGCCGTGGCCGAGGATCGTGCCGGGCAGCCCGGGGAGACCGGCGGCGAGCAGGGCGAGCGTCGCCGACGCGCTGCCCCCGGAGAGGTCGGCGCCGATGCCGGGCACGGGCGCGCCCCGGGCGGCCCGTCGTTCGGCCGGGCCCATGCCGGGGACCGGGCCTGGGTCGGGCGGCAGGGTCTCCGGCGCGTGGCGTGGGGCCAGGAGCCGGGCGCGTACCGCTTCGACCAGGGCGTCGCGCACCCCGTCGACGGCGCTCACCGGGTCGAGTTCGGGCGCCGCGACGGCGAGGGAGGCCACCGCCTCGTATCCGGTGATCTCCCGCGAGCCCTCGCGGAGGATCAGGGCGTGTCCGGGCGGAATGCGCTTCACGCCCGCGTAGGGGGTGCCGTCGCGCAGCGCCTCCGGGGTCTCGGGGCAGGCCAGCAGCGCGGCCAGGTGGCCGATGTCGAGCTGGGCCTCGATGAGGTCGGCGAGCGGCAGCGCGGCGGTGGCGTACGCCGTGCCGCCGGCCCACGGCGTGTAGAAGACCGGGCGGGCCCCGGCGAGGTCGCCGACGACGGTGATCCGGCGGCCGATCTGGACGACGACCGTGTAACTGCCGGTCCACGCGGTGAGGTGGCGCAGGGCGCCGCCCCGGGCGGCCAGCAGGCCCACGCGCAACTGTTCGTCGGTGGCCCCGCAGCAGCCGAGGACGGCGAGGCGGACCAGGGGGGCGCCCTCGGCGGTGTCCACCCGGACGGTGCGGATCTCGTCGGGCCGCCAGTCGCCGACCGCCCAGAGCGGATCGGGGTCGCCCCACAGGAGTTGGGAGCCCACGGGGTGCATCGTGCGCCCGTCGTCGGCACCGCCGACCGCCCCCGCCGTGCCGAAGCTCGCGGCGATACTGCTCCAACCCACCAACCAACGCATCGCCGCCTCCACAGGCTGTGGACAAAAAACGGCGCGGCAGGCAAGCACCCGGAGAACTCCGGTGACGATCGGCGCCGTTGCGGACATGCTGCCACGACAACGGCGCACAGGAGTGGCTACGGACGGCGCACGTCGTGAGCGCATGCGCCCCTGGCAAAGGCCGCGAGGCGGACGCCGGGCCGCGCGTTCCGCGCAGAGCTCGCGCGCGTCGCCCGGTGGGCCAACGGAATTGCGAATTCCGGGCGTTGCGTTCCCCGCTCCGGTCCCGCGCGAACGGGCCGCTTCCGGCCAGTCCACGCACCCGAATACCGCGACGGCGGAACGGCCCGCGCCTCCCCCGGCCCGACCTCGTCCGACCGTCGACATCCGGCCAATCTCACTGCGGAACGGAACCGTTGATCACATGATCCATTGACCGATTCACTATGTTTTACCCGCATTTGGCCAACGCTGCCTCGGTCGACGCATCCGCCCGGCCCACTCACCCGGCGCACCGCCGGACCGCGCCCCGGGGCCCGGGAACTCACGGTCCGGGGGGCGGGCCTCGCCCCCCGGACCGGTCCGCCGCCTGCGGGGAACGAGGCGGCGATATCCCCCAGCCCGCCGCGTCGCACGCAGCGGGCCGATCCACGCAGAACCCATGCAAGCGCCGCCTCCGGGACCGGGCCAGAGCGCACGTGCGGGCGCACGGCCACACACTGGGGTGCACGCGCGGAACCCTCGGATGACCCCGGCCGGACCTGCCGGGGGCGAGCGGGACGGCCACGGCCACGTACGCCCCGCGCGCCGGTCCACGCTGGTCGGCGGGCGGAGGGAAGGGCACGACGAAGCCCGTGCACCGCCGCCGCGCAGCGGAATCGCACACCCTCACATACCGGCCCGCGCCCCGCCCCGGCGATCTCCACTCCCCCTCCCCCGCGCCCCCGTCATTCCCCCGCTCTTCCTTCTCCCTTCCTCCTCCGCGTGTTCGCCTCCACCGACCCCCGGGCCCCTCGCGTCACTTTCCGTCCCACAGCACCCCGCGCGTGGCCGGGACGGACAACAATCCCGCCATACGGACGACCGGCCCTTAACGGTAGGGATGCGACGAACTACGCTGGGTGCACTGATGTTCTCTGCAGGGCGGCATATTCCCCGGGGCACGGCCAAATGCGTGTGCGGGCGGAGTGACAGGGTTCGTCCCTGGGGAGAACACGGTACGAATGCCGCGCGCCGAGACGGTGACGCGGCTGCCGTCTGTGTGTCGAGGGGTGGCCATGTCCAGGGAGCAACGAGGACCGAACGAGAAGCTCGGCACCGTTCTCGCCCTCGCGGGAATCAGTAATGCCGGGCTCGCCCGGCGGGTCAACGACCTCGGGGCGCAGCGCGGACTGACCCTCCGCTACGACAAGACGTCGGTCGCCCGGTGGGTCTCCAAGGGCATGGTGCCGCAGGGCGCCGCGCCCCACCTCATCGCCGCGGCGATCGGCGCCAAGCTGGGCCGGCCCGTCCCGCTGCACGAGATCGGTCTCGCCGACGCCGATCCGGCGCCGGAGGTCGGCCTGGCGTTCCCGCGTGACGTGGACGCGGCCGTCCGGTCCGCGACGGAGCTGTACCGGCTGGATCTGGCCGGACGACGCGCGGGCAGCGGCGGCATCTGGCAGTCGCTCGCGGGCTCGTTCTCGGTGAGCGCGTACGCCACCCCCGCGTCCCGCTGGCTGATATCCCCCGCCGATCCCTCGGTCGCGCGGACCACGGCCACGGTCGCGGGGCAGCCGCCCGGCGCACACGGCGCACCGGGGGCGCACGGCCCCGCCGGGGCGCCCGCCCAGCCGGGAGCACCCGCATCGCCCGCCCAGGCGACCGGCACGGCCACCGGCCACAGCCTCCTGATCCCGGCACAGCCCGGCCCCGAATCCGGAGGTGACCCCTCCGCGCTGCGCGTCGGCCACAGCGACGTCTCCAAGCTCCGCGAGGCCGCCCAGGACGCGCGTCGCTGGGACTCCAAATACGGGGGCGGGGACTGGCGCTCCTCGATGGTCCCGGAATGCTTACGAGTGGACGCGGCCCCGCTCCTGCTCGGCTCGTACAGCGACGAGGTCGGCCGTGCGCTGTTCGGCGCGGCGGCCGAGCTGACCCGGCTCGCCGGCTGGATGGCCTTCGACACCGGCCAGCAGGAGGCGGCCCAGCGGTACTACATCCAGGCGCTGCGCCTCGCACGGGCCGCGGCCGACGTACCGCTCGGCGGTTATGTCCTGGCGTCGATGTCGCTCCAGGCGACCTACCGCGGCTTCGCCGACGAGGGCGTCGACCTCGCGCAGGCCGCCGTCGAGCGCAACCGGGGCCTCGCCACCGCCCGCACGATGAGCTTCTTCCGCCTGGTCGAGGCGCGCGCGCACGCGAAGGCGAACGACGCGCCGGCCGCGGGGGCCGCGCTCAAGGCGTCCGAGAGCTGGCTCGAACGCTCCCGGGAGGGCGACGCCGACCCGGCATGGCTCGGCTTCTACTCGTACGACCGGTTCGCGGCCGACGCCGCCGAGTGCCATCTCGATCTGAAGGCACCCCGCCAGGTCCGGCGCTTCACCGAGCAGGCGCTGTCCCGGCCCACCGAGGAGTTCGTCCGCTCGCACGGGCTGCGGCTCGTCGTGTCGGCGGTCGCCGAGCTGGAGTCGGGGAATCTGGACGCCGCCTGCGCGGCCGGCACCCGGGCCGTGGAGGTGGCGGGCCGCATCTCCTCGGCGCGGACCACGGAGTACGTACGCGACCTGCTGCACCGGCTGGAACCGTACGGGGACGAGCCGCGCGTCGTGGAACTGCGCGAGCGCGCCCGCCCTCTTCTGGTCGCCCCGGCATAGAAGGACCGGCATCGGCGGAGAAGTCCCGTTTCCCAGGAAGCGCCACGCTGGCCGCGCGGGTTTGAGTGCGTTGTCAGTGGGTCAGTGCACTATCGGGGTGGGAGGTGGCGTGATGATGACGCACGCGGCGTACGACTGCGATGTGCTGGTGATCGGCGGCGGGATCGTCGGCCTGTCGGCCGCGTACGCGCTCACGCGCACCGCACCGGGCACCCGCGTGACCGTGCTGGAGAAGGAGAGGGGCCCGGCGCGCCACCAGACGGGCCGCAACAGCGGGGTGATCCACAGCGGGATCTATTACCCCCCGGGCTCGCTCAAGGCGCGGTACGCGCTGCGCGGCAGCGCCGAGCTGACCGACTTCTGCCGGGAGCACTCCATCGCCCACGCGGTGACCGGCAAGCTGATCGTCGCGACGGACCGCGCCGAGCTGCCCCGGCTGCACGCCCTGGTCCAGCGCGGCCGCGAGCACGGGCTGCCGGTGCGCGAGCTGGGGCCCGCGCAGATCGCCGAGTACGAGCCGAAGGTGCGGGGCCTCGCCGCGATCCGGGTCGGCACGACGGGCGTGTGCGACTTCCGGGCGGTCGCCGGGCGCCTCGCCGAGGAGGTGCGCGGCGCGGGCGGCGTGATCCGTTTCGGCGCCGAGGTCACGGCGATCGACCGCCGCCCCTGGGGCGTGGCCGTGCGCACGGCCGACGGGCTCGTGGTCCGGGCCAGGGTGCTGGTCAACTGCGCGGGGCTGCACTGCGACCGGATCGCCAGGCTGGCCGGCGACGACCCGGGGATGCGGATCGTGCCCTTCCGGGGGGAGTACTACGAGCTGGCGCGGCCCGAGCTGGTGCGCGGGCTCGTCTATCCGGTGCCCGACCCGGCCTTCCCGTTCCTCGGCGTCCACCTGACCCGGGGCTTCGACGGCTCCGTCCACGTCGGCCCCAACGCCGTGCCCGCCGCCGCCCGCGAGGGCTACGGCTGGCCCGTCGTCCGGCCCCGCGAGCTGATGGACACGCTCAGCTGGCCGGGCTCGTGGTGCATCGCCCGCAGACACTGGCGGTACGGGGCGGGCGAGGTGCACCGCTCCCTCTCGAAGCGCGCGTTCACGGAGGCGGTCCGCCGCCTCCTGCCCGACGTCAGGGAAGAGGACCTGCGCCCCTCGCCGGCCGGGGTCCGCGCCCAGGCCGTGCTCCGGGACGGCACGCTGGTGGACGACTTCCTGATCCGCGAGGCCCCGCACACGGTGCACGTGCTGAACGCCCCGTCGCCCGCAGCCACCGCCTCGCTGCCCATCGGTCGCGAGGTGGCCCGCCGCGCCCTGCTCCGGGCCCGGACATCCGGCTGGAAGCCACCGGCACCGGCGCCTGCGGGGTGACGGCTCCGCCCCCGGAGCGCCCTGGCCCCGGGGCCGGTCGCCGAGCGCCCCGCCGTCGCCCGGCCCCGTAGAATCAGGGCATTGTGTCTGAGCCCAAGAACCCCTCCCGCCCGACGCCCGACGGCACCGTGCCCACCACCGCCGGAATCCCCGACGACGTGCGGGCCGCGTCCCTGGAGCGCGCGCGCCGGATGCGCCAGCAGCCCCGATTCCCCGGCGGTCCGGCGGCCGACCCGGCCGGCTCGCACCACGAGCGCCGCATCCGCAGCTTCCAGCCGCGCCGCAGCCGGGTCACGCCCGGCCAGCAGAACGCCCTGGAACGGCTCTGGCCCAAGTGGGGCCTGGACATCGACGGGCTGAGCGTCCTCGACCTGCCCGCCATGTTCGACGGCCTCCCGGTGGTCCTGGAGATCGGCTTCGGCATGGGTGAGGCCACCGCTCAGATGGCAGCGGACGACCCGGGGACCGGCATCCTCGCCGTCGACGTGCACACGCCCGGTCAGGGCAATCTGCTCGGCCTTGCCGACCGGAACGGCTCGACCAACGTCCGGGTCGCCAACGGTGACGCGATCATCCTGCTGCGCGAGATGCTGGAGCCGGATTCGCTGGACGGGCTGCGGGTCTACTTCCCCGACCCGTGGCCCAAGTCCCGCCACCACAAGCGCCGGCTGATCCAGCCGGAGTTCCTGGACCTGGTGGCGGGCCCGCTGAAGTCGGGAGCGATCGTGCACTGCGCGACCGACTGGGAGCCGTACGCCGAGCAGATGCTCGACGTGCTGACCGCGCACCCCCTCTTCGAGAACACGGTGGCCGACGGCGGTTACGCCCCGCGCCCCGCGTTCCGCCCGCGGACCCGGTTCGAGGGCCAGGGTCTGGGGAAGGGCCACGTCGTGCACGACCTGCTCTTCGCGCGCGTCTGAGCCCGACGGGCACCATGGCCGTTGTCGGACCCGCTCGTTAGGGTCGAGGGGTGTCCGACGGGTCTGTTCAGCGACAACGGCGGGATCAGCCGGTCGTCCCGGTGCTCCAGGAGCAGCGGGTCGGCGAGATCCTGGCCGCCGTGCCGACGCGGGGCCAGTGGCGATACCGGCCGCGCCGCGTCGGCCTGCTCTGGCGGAACCGGACGTTCCAAGTCATCGCCGTCTTCACGCTGCTGGCGCTCTGCGGCGTGGTGATCCTCGCCCTGGTCCGCGATCAGACCGGCACCGAGGGATTCCTCGTCGGCCTGGGCCTGGCCGTCCTGCCGGTCCCGGTGCTGATGACGGCCTTCCGCTGGCTGGACCGGGTCGAGCCGGCCCCGTGGCGGAATCTGCTGTTCGCCTTCGCCTGGGGCGCGTGCGCGGCGGCCCTGGTCGCCATCCTCGCCAACTCGTTCGCGACCCGGTGGATAGCCGACAGCGATCCGGGGAACGCCGACACCCTCGGCGCCACGGTGATCGCACCGGTGGTCGAGGAGAGTGCCAAGGCGGCGGCCGTCCTGCTGCTCTTCCTCTTCCGCCGACGGGAGTTCACCGGGATCGTGGACGGCGTCGTCGCCGCGGGCTTCACCGCGACGGGGTTCGCCTTCACCGAGAACATCCTGTATCTGGGCAACGCCTTCGGTGAGGACCAGCAGCTCGACTCCGGCTTCGCGTCGGTGACCGTGGTGACGTTCCTGGTCCGGGCCGTCATGACCCCCTTCGCCCACCCGCTCTTCACCGTCCTGACCGGCATGGGTCTCGGGATCGCCGCGAGCAGCGCCCCCGGCCGGAAGGTGCGGCGCATCGCCGTCCCGCTGCTCGGCCTGGTCCTCGCGATGGGCATGCACGCCCTGTGGAACGGCTCGGCGACCTTCGGCCGGTACGGCTTCTACATCGTGTACGGGGCGTTCATGGTCCCGGTCTTCGGCCTGGTGACCTGGCAGGTGGTCCGGGCCCGCCGCAAGGAGCTGCGCTCCCTGGCCGTCGAGCTCCCCGCGTACGCCGAGGCCGGCTGGCTCACCCCGGACGAGCCCCGCGCCCTCGCCTCGATGCGGGCCCGCGCCCTGGCCAGGAACGCGGCACGCCGACGGTACGCGGCGAGCGCCACCGGTCATCCGTATCACCCGGACTACGCGAGGGTCCGCGCCAAGGAGGCGAAGGAGCGCGGCCGGGCGGCGGCGCGCGCGGTCGCCGAGTACGAGGCGTTCGCGACGTCCCTCGCCTCCCTGCGCCGGCAGGCCGGACTGGGCAGGGCCGATCCGGACTTCGCCGCACGCGAGCTGGAGTTGCTGCACCACCTGTGGCAGCGCCGTGAGATCGCGGGCCCCGCCCTCGCGTACGCGGCCCGCGCCACCCACCGCCGGCCACCCGGCTACACGGCCGCCTGGCCGCCCCACCCGCCGCACCTGGGCGGGCCCGCGCCGTACGCCTACCGCAGCCCGGCCCCGTACGGCAGCCCGAATCCGTACGGCGGCAGCCCGTCCCCGTACGGCGCCGGCCCGAATCCGTACGGCGGCGGGCCATCGCCGTACGGCGGGCCTTCGGTTTGATCCCTACGCCGACGCGGCCGTCAGCGTCGCCAGCTCCTCGTCCGTCAGCTGGAGTCCGGCCACCGCCAGCAGGGCGGGGAGCTGGCCGACCGTGCGGGCGGAGGCGATCGGCGCGGCGACCGTCGGGCGGGACGCGAGCCAGGCCAGGGCCACCGTCGCGATCTCGGCGCCCCGGTCCCGCGCCACCGCGTCGAGCGCGGCGAGCACCCGCTGTCCGCGCTCCGACTCCAGGTGACCGGCCGCGCTCCCGGCGCGGGCGCTGTCCACGGTCGTGCCCGGGCGGTACTTGCCGGTGAGGAAGCCCGAGGCCAGCGCGTAGTACGGGACGGCCGCGAGCCCGGCTTCGGCGGCGGTGTCCTGGAGCTCGCCCTCGTAGGTGTCCCGGGAGACGAGGTTGTAGTGCGGCTGGAGCGCCACGTAGCGGGCCAGGCCCTCACGTTCGGAGAACGCGAGGGAGGCGCGCAGCCGCTCGGCGCTGATGTTGGAGGCGGCGATCTCGCGGACCTTGCCCTCCTTCACCAGCTCGTCGAGGGCGGTGATGATCTCCTCGACCGGGACGGTCTCGTCGTCGAAGTGCGTGTAGTACAGGTCGATGTGGTCCGTGCCCAGCCGGCGCAGCGACTCCTCGGCGGCCGACTTGATCGTGGGCGCCGAAAGGCCCTTGTAGCCGGGGAGCGCACCGACCTTGGTGGCCACCACGACGTCGGACCGGTTGCCGCGCGACGCGAGCCACTTGCCGATGACCGTCTCCGACTCGCCGCCCTCGTTGCCGGGCACCCAGTGCGAGTAGGCGTCCGCGGTGTCGACGAAGTTGCCGCCGGCCGCCGCGTACGCGTCGAGGACGGCGAAGGACTGGTCCTCGTCCGCGGTCCAGCCGAAGACGTTGCCGCCGAGGCAGAGCGGGAAGACCTGGAGGCTCGACGAGCCGAGCTTGCGCAGTGAAGTCATGGGGGGAACAACGGCTTCCGGCCCGCCCGCTATTCCGTGCCGCATACATCCGGCGGGCGGCGGCCACGCAGACCGGCAGCCCTGACGTCGGGGGGTGTGCGTCAGGGCTGCCGGGGTTCGGAAGGCCGCGGACCGGGTACGGCGAAGGCCGCCCCGGGACCGCGGGAAGTCCTGCGGAGGCTCAGACCGTCAGACCGCGGGCGCGCAGCCAGGCCATCGGGTCGATGCCGGTGCCGTCCGGGGTGTGGACCTCCAGGTGGAGGTGCGGGCCGGTCACGTTGCCGGTCGCGCCGACGCGGCCGATGGTGTCGCCGGTGGTGACCTTCTGGCCGACCGTGACGCCGATCGAGGACTGGTGGCAGAACCACAGCTCGGTGCCGTCCTCCAGCTCCAGCACCGTGCGGTAGCCGTAGGCGCCGGACCAGCCGGCCGACTTGATGGTGCCGGTGTGGATGGCCTTGATCGGGGTACCGGTCGGGGCCGCGAAGTCGAGGCCCGTGTGGTAGCCGGAGGACCACATCGAGCCGGCCTCGCCGAACGTCGAGGTGATCGTGTACGAGGAGGTGGGGATGGCGTAGCTGGCGGCGAGCTTGGCCAGGCGCAGGGCCTCGGCCTTCCTCTTCGCCTCCTCCTCCGCCTTCTTCTTCTCGGCGGCGGCCTTGGCCTCGGCCTCGTCCTGCTGCTTCTTCGCCTCGGCGGCCGCCTTCTCGGCAGCGGCCTTCTCCTCGGCGGCCTTCGCCTCGGCGTCGGCGGCGTCCTGCTGCTGCTCGGCCTGCTGGAGGATGCGGGCACGCAGCGCCTCACCGGCGTCTGTGGTGCCCTGCTCGGCCTCGGCGGTGGTGATGCCGGCGGTGGTCAGCGGGGCGGCGGCCGTGGCGGCGACGGGGGTTTCGGCCTTGGTCTCGCCGGAGAACAACGCACCCACGCCGGGAAGGGACTTGGCGTCGGGGAGATTGTCCGCGATGGAATCGGGAAGAGAGATGGAGACCGGCGGTTTGCTCTGCGCGGTGGCCATGCCGCCCGCGCCGACGGCCGCGATGACACCGACGCCGAGGACGGTGGAGCTACGGGCCAGACCACTGCGCTGCTTGGCGACACGGTGCTTGCCGCGGACGGGACGGACGGACTCCTCGGTGGGGTTCCATTCCTCCCAGGTCCGCTCGGAGTCGGCGTCGTCGGCACGGAAGCCGTTGCCCCGATCGATCGCGTAGTCGCTTCCCTGCGCCGGGACGTACGCGGTGCCGGGGCCGGAGGCGTAGTCGGCGCCGCACTCGGGCACGAACCGGGAAGGTGATTCGGGGGCAGGCTTGTTGGACGCCACGCGGGCGCACTCCTTTCCTTCCTTCTCGCCTACCGGGTTAGCTGACGGGTTCGGAGCAGGAAGGTCTCCTACGGGTCCTCCGCCTCTTGTGAAGACGAAGACGCCCGATTCACCCCATGTAGGTGGTTCCCCGGTTCCCTTGCGGGATTCGGCGCACGCGCGCGGCGCCGTCCTGACGACGGCTGGGACAACCGCGCTGCGTTATCGAACGTTAATAGACAGACGGGTCCGATTCCAAGCTGTTCCCACTGATCGTTCACGTACTCGGCCTGGACTTACGGGACACAACCGGGGGGAATCGGGCGAGTTGATCGGCGTTCAGCCACTAAGCGTTTTCTGACGTTGCGTCAAATGTTATGCGGAGCGGCGCCCCTCAGTCACGCAGCGTGCCGTCCCGCTTGACGATCTTCACCGTCCTGCGCAGGTCGGGCTGCCCCTTCGCCGGCCGCGCCACCGCGAGCAGGGCCATGTCGTCGGTCGACTCGCCCCCCGTGTGCAGCCGTACGTCGTCGGTCAGCGCGGACAGGAGCTCCTCCGGGCCCGGGAAGAGCCGCCCGCGCAGCCGCTCCGCCGGGTCGTAGAAGACCCCGTCGGCGTCCCGGGCCTCCGACAGGCCGTCCGTGTAGAACAACAGCGTCCCGCCGGCCGGCAGGTCCCACTCGTCCGTGCGGTCCGGCCCCACTCCCAGGTCCATGCCCAGCGGCAGCGCGGGCTCCGAGGGCGTCAGCGCCTCCACCGCCCCGTCCCCATACAGCAGCAACGGGTCCGGGTGGCCGCGGTTCACCAGCCGTACGCGCTCCGCGCCCGGCGTGACCTCCGCGAACACGGCGGTCACGAACCCCTCGAACGCGTCCAGGTTGCTCCGCCGCGCCGACTCACGCGCCAGCGCGTGCTCCAGCCGCCGCGCCACGCCCTCCAGCGACTCCTCCTGCTCCGCCGCCTCCCGGAACGCCCCGATCACCACCGCCACCGCGCCGACCGCCTCCAGCCCCTTCCCGCGCACGTCCCCCAGCACGAGCCGTACGCCGTACGGAGTGTCGGCGGCCGCGAAGAGGTCGCCCCCGACGAACTCGTCCGCCTGCGCCGCCTCGTACCGCGCGGCCACCTGGAGCCCGGCGATCCGGTCGGGCGGTTCGGGGACCACGGCGCGCATGGCCGTCTCGGCGATGATCCGGGCGGACGCCAGCTGCTCGTTCCCGCGCCGTACGACCTGGTTGATCACCGCGGCCTGACAGCCGACCGTGAGCACGGTGAGCATCTCGATCAGCGGGACCGTGCCCGGCAGGTCCCCGGTGTAGAGCCGCATCGCGGCGATCGCGACGACCCCGGCGAGCCCGATCCGGAGGGTGGCGCCGAGGCCGAAGAACGGCGCGGCGATCAGCGGCGCGGCCGCGAACATCGGAACGGCCGTGAACGCGGGCGGGGTGAAGTAGTCGAAGAGCGCTCCCCCGACGATCATCGCGGCGGGCAGCACCCGGACGAAGCGACGGCTCCCCGTGCCGCCGCGCCCTCGCCACCGTCGCGCCCACTTCCCCACCTGCGGTCTCCTGCCCGGTGCGGCCGCGGCCGGTACCGCGCACCTCCCCCAGCCTCGCGCCCGCCCGGCCACCCGGCGAATCCTCGGCCTCCGATGGGGCGAAACGCGGGCGCCGACAACGCATCAGGCCCGGCACGCTGCTTGCGTGCCGGGCCTGATCCTTCAGTAGCGGGGACAGGATTTGAACCTGCGACCTCTGGGTTATGAGCCCAGCGAGCTACCGAGCTGCTCCACCCCGCGTCGGTGAACCCAACTCTACGGCATGCCCGGCGCTCTCATGACCACCCGCCCCGCGCGCACCGCCCGCCCGGACCGCGGCCGCCCTTGATCAAAACGTCAAAGTGCCGAATTCGAGAAGGTGTTGCGAAGAACATGTGTTCTGTCGCAAGGTATCTGCTGCACCCCCCGGCTCGGTGGGCTGCCCGTGTGAGCAGGCCCCCGACCGCGCATGCCGGCGCGCGCGGAGAGCCGCTCCCGGTCTCTGATCGCAGCCTGTCTGGAGGGCTTTCGACCATGGCCGCACCGCTCGCCTCCGATCACACCCCCGCCCCCTCGGCCGCCTCGACGTCACCCGTACGCGCCGCCGCCACGGGCGGACTCATCGGCGGCGTGATGGGCGCGGTGATGAGCGCGGTGGTGAACTACCTGGCGATCGGGCTTCCCGGCAGCGCGGCGGCCAACGCGGCCAACCACGCGATATCGGGCCTGATCAGCGGGTTCCTCGCCGGTTTCATCGGCATCATGGCCCACAGCAGGAAGACGGCCGCCGCCGTCACCGCCGACAGCGCTCCGGCCGCCGCCTCCGAGCCGGAGAAGTAGTCCCCGCACCTCACAGCGCACCCTCCTGGCCGCCGCTCCAACGGGCGCACGGACCCATATGGCGATATGACTGATTTCAGACTCAGCCATTTCGACGGCTCCGGGAGTGGACGATGGACGACTATCCCCTGCTCAACCTGTTCTGGACGATGCTCTGGTTCTTCCTCTGGATCATGTGGCTCTTCCTCCTCTTCCGGGTCATCATGGACATCTTCCGCAGCGATGACCTGGGCGGCTGGGCCAAGGCCGGCTGGCTGATCCTGGCGCTGGTGCTGCCCTACCTGGGCGTGCTGATCTACGTGATCGCCCGCGGCAAGTCCATGGGCAAGCGCGACGTCCAGGAGGCGAAGGAGCGCGACGCGGCCTTCAAGGCGTACATCAGGGACGCGGCGGGTACGGAGGGCGGCGGCCACAGGAGCGGCGGTCACGTCGACGACCTGTCGAAGCTCGCCGACCTCAAGGACAAGGGCGCGATCACCGAGGACGAGTACCAGCGGGCGAAGTCGAAGCTCCTGGTCTGACACGCCCCGGCACACGACAGGGCCCCGGGTCGCGCAGGCGCTGACCCGGGGCCACGAGGTAGGCCGTGTGGGACTCGAACCCACAACCAACGGATTAAAAGTCCGCTGCTCTGACCAATTGAGCTAACGGCCCTCGCACATCACCCCCGAGCATAGCCCGCCCCGGCCGCGCAGCCGATCGGGTATCGGCCGCGCGGCCCCGTCATCGGAGCGGGGCGGGCTCAGGGGCTCAGAAGATTCCCTTGTACGTCTGCCAGCCGGTGGCGATCTGCGTACGCGCTCCGAAGGAGCCCTTGCCGTTGCCGTTGTTGCGGAACAGCTTGCCCGCCGAGTCGCGTACGACCATGTCGTTCCGGCCGTCGCCGTTCAGGTCGCCGACGCCGACCATGGTGTTGTACGAGCGGCCCCAGTCGGTGAACACCTTGACGCGCGGGGCGAAGCGGCCGTTGCCCAGGCCGTTGTAGCGCCACAGGCCGCCGTTGCGGTCGTGGCCGAGCAGGTCGGGGATACCGTCGCCGGTGATGTCGCCGACGCCGGTGATCTGGGCGTACGTCCGCCAGTCGGTGTTGATCCGGGTCTTCGGGAGGAACTTCCCGGCCGCCGTGCCCGCGTAGAAGTAGATGTCGCCGGTGGACTTCTGACGGGCGACGAGGTCGGCCAGGCCGTCGCCGTTCAGGTCGCCGGGCGACGTCAGCACGTCGTACTGCTGCCAGCCGCCGCCGATCACGGTGTGCTTGCTGGTCGGCCGGTAGCCGGAGGTGCCGCAGCTGCCGTCGTACCGGCGCAGTTCCCCGCCGGGCATCCGGACCAGCAGCTCGGAGCAGCGGTCGCCGCTGGTGTCCGCGAAGGGCACGGCGACGGTGCCGGCCGGCCAGCCGGTCCCGGACTTCTTACCGCTGAAGACACCCGAGGTCTGGCCGAACTGCATGGTCAGGTCCCCGTAGGAGTTGAGCGTGACGAGGTCGCCGCTGCTGTCCCGGCCCTGGTCGTGGAAGCCCTGCCGGCCGCCGGACACGGACACGCTTCCGCTGGTGGAGTACGTCCCCAAGCCGTCCTCGGCCGTCGCCTTCAGCGTCCAGGTGTGCTTGCCGTTGCCCGCGTACGCGCCCGCGTCCGTCCTGCCGTCCCAGGTGACGTCCGCCTCGGTCCCGTCAGCACCCTTGAGGGTCCGCACCGTACGGCCCGTCCAGTCCTTGACGGTGTACGTCCAGGAGACGGGCTTGTTGAACTGCATGGTGCTGTTCCAGCTCTCCAGCCCGTCCACGCCCTTGACGTCCAGGTAGTCCGAACCCAGGTCGGACGCGATCCTCGCGAGAGGCTGCGCGGGCACCCCGCTGGGCACGATGTGTACGGTCTGCGCGGCGTCGAGATACACGATGTCGCCACCGAACTTGTCCACCGCCCAGGTCAGCCGCCGCTGGTCGGCGGTCTTCCCGGCCGGGAGGTCCGCAATCGCGCGCGGAGCGGCCGCCTTGCCCGTGTGGAAGTCGGTGAGCAGCAGCTTGCCCGCCGTCCGGTCGTGCCGGACGAGGTAGCCGTCGCCGACGAGGGCGGGCCCGGACGGCACGGTGAACGACTTCTTCGCCGTACGGTCGTACACGCCGGCCGCACCGCTCGTCCCGCAGTTCCAGTAGACCCAGCGGCCGACCGTGCGCACTTCCTTGATCACGCAGGGAGCGCCGGTGGCCACCGTCAGGACGACCTTCTTCGTCTTCAGGTCGGTCCCGGAGAGCGTCCCGGTGGTGGTCGCCGCCCAGAGCGTGGTGCCCCAGACGGAGGCGGCGCTCGGGGTGCGGACGATGGGGTCCGCGGTCGAGGTGTAGCTCGGGTACATTCCCGCCCGCTGCTTGGCGGGCGAGCCACCGTTGACGACGTAGGCGCGCCCGGTCAGGTCCACGACCTCGGCCGTACCCAGGGGGTACTTGACGTCACCGCCGTGGTACGAGTTCCCGGGAGCCCAGAACTTCACCGTCTCGGTCCCGGCGGTGTCGCCGTCGACGGACACCGAGCCGACGTCGCCGTGGCCCGAGGCGACCAGCTCGACGCACTCGCCGTTGTCGCACGGCACCGTCCTGAGGTGCGCGCCGTTGGCGTACGTCCCGGCGAAGGCAAGGCTCTCGCGCGCCCCCACGGCCGTGGCGTCGGCGGACACCCGGCGGTCGTACACCATGCGGTCGCCGGAGGCGCTCCGCTCCGCCGTCACCAGCCGCCCGCCCGCGAAGTCGAGGCCGTACACCCCGGTCGTCGCCACGGTGGCCGGGGCGGGGTCGGCGGCACTCGCCGGTACGGCGGCCGTGGCGAGCACGGTCGCTCCGGCCATGGCGCCCACGAGCGCGGCGCGCCCGCGTATGAACACGGTCAAGAGAAGTTCCTTTCCGGGAAGCCCGGAGGTCGAGCGAATGATCAGAAGAGATTTTTGTACATCTGCCAGCTGCCGCCGACCTTGGTACGCGCCGCCAGCGCGCCCTTGCCGTCGCCGCGGTAGCTCCACAGCACGCCGGACGTGTCGCGGGCCAGCAGGTCCGCGCGGCCGTCGCCGTTCAGGTCGCCGGAGCCGACCATCGTGTCGTACATGGTCCAGCCGTACCCGATCTTGGTGCGGGTCCCGAAAGTGCCCTTGCCGGTGGCCGGGTAGCGCCACACGTTGCCCGAGCGGTCGCGGGCCACCAGGTCGCCCTTGCCGTCGCCGTCCATGTCGCCCATGCCGGCCAGGAGGTACCCCTGCCAGCCGTAGCCGATCTTCACCCGGGGCTCGAACAGGCCGTTGCCCTTGCTCTTGTAGAAGTACAGATCGCCCGTGGGCGTCCGGCCGAGCAGATCGGCGCGCCCGTCGCCCGACATGTCGCCGGGTGAGGTCAGGGCGTCGAACATGTTCCAGCCGGTGCCGATCTTCAGGTACGGCGTGGTGGGCTTGAGTGCGGCCCCGCAGCCCGGCTTGTACGCGCGCAGCTCGCCCGCCTTCGTACGGACCAGAACGTCGTTGCACCGGTCGCCGCTGATGTCCTCGAACGGCACGGCGGCGGTCACCGTGTTGTCCCCGGTCCAGCCGGTGCCCGACACCTTGTCCTCGACCCGCCCGGCCCCGGTCCCGGTACCGGCGCGCCAGTCGGCCTGCCCCGCCGAGGTGAACGCGAGCAGGTCCCCGAACCCGTCGTTGCCGACGAAGTCCCGTGCCACGGCTGCCGCTCCGGAGACCTTCACCGTCCCGGAAGCGGTCAGGGCGGCACCCATGCCGTCGGCGGGCTTCGCCGTCAGCGTCCAGCTGTACGCGCCATTGGCCGCGAACCGGCCAACCGCGTCCTTGCCGTCCCACCCGGTCTTCACCAGGCCCCGCACCTCACCACCGGCCAGCGTGCGGACCATGGCCCCCGTCGCGGCGTTCCGCAGCGTCAGCTGCCAGGACGACGCGGGCTTCGACAGCCACCAGCGGGGTGACCAGGGCGCGCTCGCGACGTTCACCGATGCCGCGGCGTCGAAGTCGCGGACGGACAGTGCGGAGGCCGGCACACCGGACGGGACCACGTGCACCCTGCCGTCCGTGTCGGCGAAGGCGAGCGGGCCGCCGAACCGGTCGACGGTCCACCCCTCGCCCTGCGCGGGATTGGCCGGCCGGCCGACGACGTGGGTGCCCGTCGTGCCCCGCACATCGGTGACGGAGAGGACCCCGTCCTTCTCCCATCCGACGTAGCCGTCACCGAGCATCGCGTCCCCGTGGGCGGGGAGGCGGACCGACTTCTTCGTGACGGTGCCGTAGACGCCGGAGGTGCCGGTCGCGCACTCCCAGTAGAGGTCGGTGCCGTTGGCGCGAAGATCCGTGAGGTCGCAGTCGCCGACGTCGACGCTGCGGACGTTCTTTCCGGTGCGTACGTCGAGCGCTTGGACGACGCCCGGTGAGGCACCCTCCACCCACAGCGTGGATCCGTCGATCGCGAACGCCGGCATGTACGTGTTCTGGGCGGGGCCCGTGTAGACCGGCTTCCCGGTGTCCAGGTCGATGACCTGCAGGCGCGGGCTGTGGTCCTCCGAAGACGGTCCGGGAATCCTTGCCACGGTGTAGCGGCCGGAAGCCTGCATCGTGTCGTGCGGCTGCTGGTACGTGGGCTGGTCGTTGACCTTCCGGGCCGGCAGGGAAGCCGACTCGTCGAGGACGCTCAGCCCCGTGCCGTTGATGCCCTGGTACGCCAGCCGGCCGTCACCGGTGGACTGGACCTCCTCGCACCAGTCCCAGTCACAGCCCGCGTACTGGTTGAACAGCCCCCGGTCCACGCGCGGACCGGCCGTCGGACCGCCGCTCAGCGAGATGTCGGTCCGGCGCAGCCGCGCCTTGCCGAACGGGATCCTGTCGACGGTGTGCAGGCGCCCCTGAGCCATGCTCATGCCTTCGACGACGGTGGCGATCGCGGCGACGTCGGCCACCTTCGCCGTGGTGACCCTGCCTTCCGCGCCCGCCCGCAGCGCGTATACGGAACTGGTCGCGTCCTGACTCCCGCTCGCCCTGCCCAGCAGCATCGTTCCGTCGGGCTCGACCACCGGGATCGCCGCGGCACGGTCGAGGACCACGCGCTCCGGGCCGCCGGTCACCGGGACCGCGAGGACGGTGTGGTCGGTCGCGGTGTCCCCGCCGGTCGCCGACAGCCGGGTGTACAGGATTTCGTCGCCGACCACGCCGAGCAGTTTCTCGTCACCCCCATCTGTGAGGGTGATCTCGTGGGCGGGCTTCGAGAGGTCCGTCAGGTCCCACACGCGGTAGGTGCCCGTGTCGCCGAACCGCTGGACCACCCGCTGTCCTCCGGGCGTCACCCAGCTGTTGGGGAGGGCCGTCGGGTGCAGTCCCGACCCGTCCAGCCGGTACACGACCCGTCGGCTGTCCACAGTCGCCTCGACGAACACGCCGTCCGCGCTGCCGTGCTCCTGGACGTACAGCGAACTGGCCCCGTCCGGCAGTCCCGCCACCGGGGTCTCCACCACCTGGCCGTTCTCCCAGGACAGCTGACGCAGTCCCGGCTTGCCCTCGGGGGTGGCGGTCGTGACGACCGTTCCGCCGTAGGTGCCGGCGTAGCGCCACCCCGAGGGAATCGGCAGAGACCACTCCTGCCCGGTCCGCATGTCCCGCTGGACGGGCGACGCCAAACCGGTGAAGGTCACGACGTCCGTGCCTGCCACTGTGGCGACCCGCTGCTTGTCCGGCACCGGGACGGCTCGCGTGGACCCGTCGGCGTACGAGGTCCAGTTGTAGCCCTCTCCTGCCTGCCCCCACAGATACCCGGTCGCCCCGGCGCCCACCAGGCGGGCCGCGTTGGGGTTCTGGTTCTGCTCCGCGGGGATGACGAGCCCGGCGGGCGGCGAAGCCTCCGCGCCGGCGGAGGGAGGCACGAACGCCGCCCCGATCCCCAGCGCCGCGATCATCGCGACAGCACTTCTCACGGCCGTACGGCGTCTCAAGACGAGCCCCTCCCGGGTGCTTCAAGAGCATGAGGAGGACGCGGCAGCATGTGCCGCGGTCTGTGCGAAGTGAAAGCCCCCCGGCCCCTACCCCCCATGCGATTCAGGTGACATTAACAGCAGCCGCGCATGCACCGGTAGCCGGATTCGGACTCGTCGAAGAACGATTCCGCGAACGAACGAAAGCGGGCCCGTCCGTGAAGGACGGGCCCGCTTCATCAGGTCGGAGACCTACGGACGATCAGCCGTTGCGCTTCCAGCGCGGCTTGTCGTCGCGGCGGCCGAAGGAGCCGGTGCTGGTACCGGTCGAACGGTGGTCGTCGCGGCGGCCGTTCGGACGGTCCGAGCGGAAGCCGCCGGAGGGACGGTCGTCACGACGGTCGCGGTTGTACGGACGGTCGCCACCGGAGCGGAAGCCGCCCGACGGACGGTCGTCACGACGGTCACGGCTGAACGACGGACGGTCGTCGCGGCGCTCGAAGGAGCGGCCGCCCCGGTCGTCCCGGCGGTCGCCGCCGGAGCGGAAGCCACCGGACGGGCGGTCGTCACGACGGTCGCGGTTGAACGGACGGTCGCCACCGGAGCGGAAGCCGCCCGACGGACGGTCGTCACGACGGTCACGGCTGAACGACGGACGGTCGTCGCGGCGGTCGTTGCCCCGGTAACCACCGGAGGGCCGGTCGTCGCGGCGGAACGGACGGTCGCCCCGGTCACCGCGGTCGTCGCGGCGGTCGTGGCCCCGGTAGCCACCGCGGTTGTCGCGGCGCTCGTAGTTACCCCGGTCGTCACGGCGGTCCTCGCGCACGGCCGGCTGCTCCGGCACGGAGGCGGCGGCGGCCGCGAGGGCGGCCTCGGCCTCGGCGGTGACCTCGGCCACGGCGGCTTCGGGGTCGTCCCCGCGCTCACGGGCGGCACGCGCCACCAGGCGGTCGGCCTCCTCGCGGAGCTCGACGGCGCGGCGCTGGGCGCGCTCCAGCTGCTTGGTCAGCTCGGCGGCCTCGCGCTCGGCCTGCTTCGCGGCGTTGTTCGCGGAGTCGGCCTGGACCTCGGTGAGCGACCGGGCGCCGGTGATCTCGGCGACCTCCGGCTCGAAGACGCCCGCGCCCTGCACGATGTGGCGCGAGGCGTCGACGCCCGCGTCCTCCATCAGACGGAAGATCTGGCGGCGCTGGTGCGGCAGCGCCAGCGAGACGACCACACCGGACTTGCCGGCACGGGCGGTACGGCCCGAGCGGTGCAGGTAGTCCTTGTGGTCACCGGCCGGGTCCACGTTCAGGACCAGGTCGATGCCGTCGACGTGGATGCCGCGCGCGGCGACGTCGGTCGCGACGAGCGCGTTGACGTAGCCCTTCTTGAAGTCCTCCAGGACCCGGGTGCGCGCGCCCTGCGTCATGCCGCCGTGCAGCGCGTCCGCCTTGACGCCCGCGTCGACGAGCTGCTCGGCGATGCGGTCGGCGCCCAGCTGGGTGCGGACGAAGATGATCGTGCGGCCCTTGCGGGCGGCGATCGCGGAGGTGACCGGCGCCTTGTCCTTCGGCTTCACGACGAGGACGTGGTGCGACATGGTCGAGACGTTGCCCTGGGCGGAGTCGACCTCGTGGGTGACCGGGTTGCTCAGGTAGCGCTTGACCAGCGTGCCGATCTCGTTCTCCATGGTGGCGGAGAAGAGCATGCGCTGGCCGCCCTCGGGGATCTGGTCCAGCAGCTCGGTGACCTCGGGCAGGAAGCCCAGGTCGGACATCTGGTCGGCCTCGTCGAGGACGGCGACCTGCACGTTCTCCAGCGAGCACGCGCCACGGTTGATGATGTCGCGCAGCCGGCCCGGGGTGGCGACGAGGATGTCGACGCCGCGCTCCAGGGCGTAGATCTGGTTGCCCATGGACGTACCGCCGCAGACGACCTTCATCTTCAGGCCGAGCACGTCGCCGTAGGGCTGGAGCGCGTCCGCGACCTGCATCGCGAGCTCACGGGTCGGGGTGAGGATGATCGCGCGGGGCTTCTTCTTCTCGGTGTACCCGTCCGCCAGCGCCGACAGGGTCGGCAGACCGAAGGAGAGCGTCTTGCCGGAGCCGGTGCGGCCGCGGCCGAGGATGTCCTTGCCGGCCAGGGCGTCCGGGATGGTCGCCGCCTGGATCGGGAAGGGCGTGGTCACACCGTTCTGCGCGAGCTTGCGGACGATGCCCTCGGGCAGGCCCAGGTCGGCGAAGGTGACGGTGGGCTCAGAAGCCTCGTCGGCCTCGGCGACGACGGCCTCGGCGGCAGCGGTGAGCTCGTCGTTCTCGACGTTCTCGGGCATGACGGTGCGGTCAGAACTGGAAATTGACATGCGAAATGCGAAACCTTCCGGAGTCTCGGCACGCGCCCATAACTCCGTGATTTCGCAATGTCGACCGCCTCAATGCGGTCCAGCCACGGCAAGGGAGAGTACGCGCCACACGGCGCTCTTCTGTGTCGGCGCCGGGCAATGGGATCAAACGATCTACCACCATACGCACTCTCACCCACATCGCGCAAGCCGCCTTCCCTCGCGCACCCCCTCAGGCCGGTTCCACCTGCGGTGACGCCGCCGGCTTACGCAGCTCCGCCACCTCGTCCGGCCACCCCAGGGCATCGGTACGGAACTGAGCGGCCGGAGACGCCGAGGGCGCCGGCGACGCGGACTCCGAGGGCTCCGGACCGGGCTCCTCCGGGTCCGGCGGCGCGGGCGTCTCCACCGGCTCCTCCGGGCCGGTCACGGGGCCGGGGCCCGGCGACGCCGGGGGCTCCTCCGGCGGCGCGGACTCCGCCGGGCCCGCCGGTACGGAGGGACGGGCGGCCCGGTCGCGGCCCTCGCTCTTCTCCGGCCCGCCCCCGGGCCCGTCCGTGGCCGGGGCGCTCCCGGAGGGCGAAGCGGAAGCGCCGGCCCCGGCGCCCCGGTGATCCGACCGCGCACCGGCGCCGCCGAACCGGGAGTGCCCGCTCCCCGTCACCGTGGAGCCGTTCGGCTCGACCGCGGCCCCCTTCGGCTCGGCGGACCGCGAGGGCGCCGGTTCCGCCCCCTCGGAGCCGACGCTCATACAGCCGGTGGACGTGGCGAGCGTGACAGCGGTGACCGCTGCCCAGCGGACGGGAACGGAGAACTGGCGCACGGGGGCACCTCCGGGGACGCGAGGAAGGACGGGGCCTGACATGAACGAGCCGGGTGCGCTGTGCCCAACTCCCGTGACCCCGCCCGGGACACGCCCGGCGGGGCCGCTCCTTCACAACGGGCCCCCACGCCCGGCTCAGCCGTAGCCGAGCGCGTGCAGCCTCTCGTCATCGATGCCGAAGTGGTGGGCGATCTCGTGCACGACGGTGATCTCCGTCTCGGCCACCACGTCCTCGCGCGTCTCGCACATCCGCAGCGTCGGACCCCGGTAGATCGTGATCCGGTCCGGCAGCACGCCCGCGTACCACTCACCGCGCTCGGTCAGGGGTGTGCCCTCGTACAGCCCGAGGAGTTCCGGGTCATCGGACTCCGGCTCGTCCTCGACGAAGACCGCGACGTTGTCCATCAGCCGGGTCAGCTCCGGCGGAATCCGGTCCAGTGCCTCTGCGACCAGTTCCTCGAACGCTTCCCGCGTCATCTCCAGCACCCGGCCATTGTCCCGTACGCCCACCCGGCCCGCCCAGGCCCCGGACCCGGGCATACCCGCACCACGACTGGGGCAGGGGCACCCAATGGTCCGCGCCCGAGTCCCCCTCCGCCGCCCGATACCCCGTCGCGCCGCCGATGGCCCGTTCGCCGCGTCCCGCCCGTTCGTCCGCGCGCTCGGCATGGTCATCGTGGTGCTGTTCGGCGCCTGGCTCGGGCTGCTCGCGGTGGGCAGCGTCCGGACGACCGTGGGGCCGATGGACACCACGATGACCCTGCGGCCCTCGCTCAGCGGCGGCACCAAGATCAACGTGTCCCCTCTCGGCGCCCTGGAGCTGGACTCGCACCACGCCCCGGTCCGCCTCGACGTCGACGTGGACCGGCTCGACCCGGTCCGCTCGCAGGCCCTGGTGCAGCACCCCGAGCGGCTGGCCGGGCTGGAGGACGAGGTCACGTCGGACGTCGCCTCGGGCACCCGCGAGTTGGCCCTGCGTTCGTGCGTGGCGGTGGTGACCGGGGCGACGGCGCTGGGCCTCGCGGTCTACCGACGGCCGCGCCGGGCCCTGGCCGCCGGGGGCCTGGCCCTCGCACTGCTGGCCGCGTCCGGGGTCGGCGCGTACGCCACCTGGAATCCGAAGTCGGTCCTGGAGCCCAGGTTCTCCGGGCTGCTCTCCAGCGCCCCTTCGGTGGTCGGCGACGCCCGCTCGATCGTCAGCGACTTCGACGTCTACCAGCAGGAGCTGGCCCGCCTGGTCACCAACGTCACCAAGCTGTACGACGCCACTTCGACGCTCCCCGTCTACAGCCCGGACCCGGCGACCCTGCGGGTCCTGCATGTCTCGGACGTCCATCTGAACCCGGCCGCGTGGCACATCATCGGCTCGCTCGTGGAGCAGTACGACATCGACGTGATCATCGACTCCGGCGACACGATGGACCACGGCACCGCCGTCGAGAACAGCTTCCTGGACCCCATCGCCGATCTCGGCGCCCCCTATGTCTGGGTGCGCGGCAACCACGACTCGGCGGTGACGCAGAAGTACCTGTCCGACAAGAAGCGCTTCCCGAACGTCCACGTCCTGGACCAGGGCCGGGCCGTGACCGTCGGGGGGCTGCGGGTCGCCGGCGTCGGGGACCCGCAGTTCACCCCGGACCGCACGGGCCCCGAGCAGGCAGGGAACGTCCAGAGCGTGGCCGGCCGCACGCTCGCCGCCGCCCTGCGCGAGCAGCAGCGGTCCGGCACCCCCGTCGACATCGCCGTCGCCCATGAGCCCGAGGCGGTGAAGGAGACGGACGGGGAGGTCCCGCTGGCGCTGGCGGGCCATGTGCACCACCGGCAGAACGAGGTTCTGCAGGGCGGCACCCGGCTGATGGTCGAGGGCTCCACGGGCGGCGGCGGGCTGCGGGCCGTCCAGAACAAGAAGCCGGAACAGGTGCTCGCTTCGGTGCTCTATCTCGACCGCTCCACCCGTCGCCTGCAGGCCTGGGACGAGATCACCCTGGGCGGCCTCGGGCTGACGACGGCCGAGGTCAGCCGCCATCTGCCGGAGCAGAAGCCCGCCCTCACGAGCCCGTCCCCGACCGGCCCGACCCCGTCCCCGTAAACCGTTTTGGCGAACGCCGCCGGCATCCCATATGCTTCTCACGTCCCCGACGCGCTACAAGGCGCGCAGGTGGGCCCTTAGCCCTCATCGTCTAGTGGCCCAGGACGCCGCCCTTTCAAGGCGGTAGCACGGGTTCGAATCCCGTTGGGGGCACGCTTGAACGTGTGCGAGACTTGTCTCGCACATTGCTTGGTCCTGTGGAGCAGTTAGGAGTGCTCGCCACCCTGTCAAGGTGGAGGCCGCGGGTTCAAATCCCGTCAGGACCGCTGAGGTTTCACGTGAAACCTTGTGGCTGGGTAGCTCAGTTGGTACGAGCGATCGCCTGAAAAGCGATAGGTCGCCGGTTCGATCCCGGCCCCAGCCACCACCCGAAGGCCCCGTCCACCGGATGGGGCCTTCGTCGTTCCGGCAAGCCTCCGGCGGCCCACCGAGGAGCGCCGCCCGAAATGGGTTCGCCCTTCCTCCGGCCCGGGTGAGATCCTGGGGTCCGTATGTCTACTTCCTTCGCCGATCTCCAGTCCCGGCTCGCGCAGCTCTCGCTCCGCGACGCGAACCGGCTCGGCCGCCGCCTCGAAGGCGCCCGCCGCATCCGCAAGCCCGAGGCCCAGCGGGCCGTGCTGGACGAGATCGCCGCCCAGGCGGACAAGGCAGCCGGGCGGCTCACGCAGCGGGCCGGCCGGATGCCCGCCATCACGTACCCCGAACAGCTCCCGGTCAGCCAGAAGAAGGACGAGATCCTGGAGGCGATACGCGACCACCAGGTCGTGATCGTCGCGGGTGAGACCGGCTCCGGCAAGACCACCCAGATCCCCAAGATCTGCATGGAGCTGGGCCGGGGCCTCCGGGGCATGATCGGGCACACCCAGCCGCGTCGGATCGCCGCGCGCACGGTGGCCGAGCGGATCGCCGACGAGCTGAAGACGCCGCTCGGCGAGACCGTCGGCTGGAAGGTCCGCTTCACCGACCAGGTGAACCCGGACGCGACCTTCGTCAAGCTGATGACGGACGGCATCCTGCTCGCCGAGATCCAGACGGACCGCGAGCTGCTGGCCTACGACACGATCATCATCGACGAGGCCCACGAGCGGTCGCTGAACATCGACTTCCTGCTCGGCTATCTGGCCCGGCTGCTGCCCCGGCGCCCCGATCTCAAGGTCGTCGTCACCTCCGCGACCATCGACCCGGAACGCTTCTCGCGCCACTTCGGCGACGCCCCGATCATCGAGGTCAGCGGGCGCACGTATCCGGTGGAGGTGCGCTACCGGCCCCTTCTGGAGGAGGACGGCGACGACGCCGACCGCGACCAGATCACCGCGATCTGCGAGGCCGTGGACGAACTCCAGGGCGAGGGCCCCGGCGACGTCCTGGTGTTCCTCTCCGGCGAGCGCGAGATCCGCGACACCGCCGACGCGCTCGGCAAACGGAACCTACGCAACACAGAGGTGCTCCCGCTCTACGCACGTCTGTCGCACGCCGAGCAGCACCGGGTGTTCCAGCGCCACACCGGCCGCCGGATCGTGCTGGCCACCAACGTCGCCGAGACCTCGCTGACCGTCCCCGGCATCAAGTACGTGATCGACCCGGGCACCGCCCGCATCTCCCGCTACAGCCACCGCACCAAGGTGCAGCGGCTGCCGATCGAGCGGATCTCCCAGGCCAGCGCCAACCAGCGCAAGGGCCGCTGCGGCCGTACCTCCGACGGCATCTGCATCCGGCTGTACTCCGAGGACGACTTCCTGACCCGCCCGGAGTTCACCGACGCGGAAATCCTGCGGACGAACCTGGCCTCCGTCATCCTCCAGATGACCGCCGCCGGGCTCGGCGACATCGAGAAGTTCCCCTTCATCGACCCGCCGGACCACCGCAACATCCGCGACGGCGTACAGCTCCTCCAGGAGCTGGGGGCGCTCGACCCCGCTGAGAAAGATCCGAAGAAGCGACTCACCCCGCTCGGCCGCAAGCTCTCGCAGCTGCCGGTGGACCCCCGGCTGGCCCGGATGGTCGTGGAGGCCGACCGCAACGGCTGCGTCCGCGAGGTCATGGTCATCGCCGCCGCGCTCTCCATCCAGGACCCGCGCGAGCGCCCCTCCGACAAGCAGACGCAGGCCGATCAGCAGCACGCCCGGTTCAAGGACGAGACGTCCGACTTCCTGGCGTTCCTGAACCTGTGGCGCTACATCCGCGAGCAGCAGAAGGAGCGCGGCTCCTCCAGCTTCCGCCGGATGTGCAAGCAGGAGTACCTGAACTTCCTCCGCATCCGCGAGTGGCAGGACATCTACGCGCAGCTGCGCACGGTCGCCAAGCAGATGGGCATCGCCCTCAACGACGAGGACGCCCCCGAGCAGGCGGTGCACACCTCGCTCCTGGCCGGGCTGCTGTCGCACATCGGGCTGAAGGACACCGAGAAGAACGAGTACCTGGGCGCCCGCAGCGCCAAGTTCGCGATCTTCCCCGGTTCGGCGCTCTTCAAGAAGCAGCCGCGGTTCGTGATGTCGGCGGAGCTCGTGGAGACCTCCCGGCTCTGGGCGCGGGTCAACGCGAAGGTCGAACCGGAGTGGATCGAGCCGCTGGCCCAGCACCTGCTGAAGCGCACCTACAGCGAACCGCACTGGGAGAAGGACCAGGCCGCGGTGATGGCGTACGAGCGGGTCACGCTGTACGGCGTGCCGATCGTCGCCCAGCGCAAGATCAATTTCGGCCGGATCGACCAGGAGACGTCGCGGGACCTCTTCATCCGCAACGCCCTGGTCGAGGGCGACTGGCGCACGCACCACCAGTTCTTCCACGACAACCGCAAGCTGCTCGGCGAGGTCGAGGAGCTGGAGCACCGCGCCCGGCGCCGCGACATCCTCGTGGACGACGAGACCCTGTTCGACTTCTACGACCAGCGCATCCCCGAACACATCGTGTCCGGCGCCCACTTCGACTCCTGGTGGAAGCACAAGCGGCGCGACGAGCCGGACGCGCTCGACTTCGAGCGCTCGATGCTCATCAACGAGAAGGCCGGGGCCGTCACCAAGGACGACTACCCGGACTCCTGGCGGCAGGGGAAGCTCAAGTTCCGGGTGACCTACCAGTTCGAGCCGGGCGCGGACGCCGACGGTGTCACCGTCCACATTCCGCTTCAGGTGCTGAACCAGGTCACGTCGGAGGGCTTCGACTGGCAGATCCCGGGCCTGCGCGAGGAGGTCGTCACCGAGCTGATCCGCTCGCTGCCCAAGCCGGTCCGCCGGCACTACGTGCCCGCGCCGAACTACGCGGCCAAGTTCCTGGAGCGGGCCGTGCCCCTCCAGGAGCCCCTTCCGGCCACGCTGGCCCGTGAGCTCCAGCGGATGGTCGGGGTCCCGGTCACCGCGGACGACTTCGACCTGAGCCGGGTCCCGGACCACCTCAAGATCACCTTCCGGATCGTGGACGAGCGACGCCGCAGAGTCGCCGAGGACAAGGACCTGGAGGCGCTGAAGCTCCGGCTCCGCCCGAAGGCCCGGCAGGCCCTCTCCAAGGCCGCGGCGGCCACCGCGGGCCCCTCCGGCGAATCCATCGAGCGCTCCGGCCTGAAGGACTGGACGATCGGCACGCTGAACAAGGTCTTCGAGACCCGGCGAGCCGGCCAGCCGGTCAAGGCGTATCCCGCACTGGTCGACCAGGGCGCGACCGTGGCCGTACGCCTCTTCGACACGGAGGCCGAGCAGGCGCAGGCCATGTGGCGCGGCACCCGCAAGCTGATCCTGCTGAACATCCCGGTGAACCCGGCGAAGTTCGCGTCGGACAAGCTGACGAACCAGCAGAAGCTGGCCCTGTCCCGCAATCCGCACGGCTCGATCCAGGCCCTGTTCGACGACTGCGCGACGGCGGCCGCCGACCGGCTGATCGCGGCGCACGGCGGCCCCGCCTGGGACGAGGCGTCTTTCCGGACGCTGTACGACAAGGTGCGCGCGGACCTCGTGGACCTGACCGTGCGCACGATCGGCCAGGTGCAGCAGATCCTGGCGGCCTGGCAGGCCTGCGAACGCCGGCTGAAGGCCACCAACAGCCTGGTCCTGATCAACAACGTCACGGACGTACGCGACCACCTGGCGCGCCTGATGCCGCCCGGCTTCGTCACCGCGACCGGGCTGCGCAGGCTGCCCGACCTGATGCGCTACCTGGTGGCGGAGGACCGCAGGCTGCAGCAGATGCCGACCAACGTCCAGCGCGACACCACGCGCATGGAGAAGGTCCACGAGATGCAGGACGAGTACGCCTGGCTGCTGGAGCAGCTGCCCAAGGGCCGGCCCGTCCCGCAGGAGGTGCTGGACATCCGGTGGATGATCGAGGAGCTGCGGGTGAGCTACTTCGCACACGCCCTCGGTACCGCGTTCCCCGTCTCGGACAAGCGGATCGTGAAGGCGATCGATGCCGCCGCCCCGTAGCGCACACCCGTAACGGGGCCGCCACCCACAGTGAGTTCGACCGCACCCGCTGAACTCCTGTACAGTCTGTTTTCGCAGCCGGACGCGAGGAAGGCAGCGAAACCTGGTCCTGTGGAGCAGTTAGGAGTGCTCGCCACCCTGTCAAGGTGGAGGCCGCGGGTTCAAATCCCGTCAGGACCGCAGAACGAAAGCCCGGATCGCATCGATCCGGGCTTTCGCGCGTCTTGACTGCGGTGTGCGCCGACGAGTACTCAGAAACCAGGGGGCGCCCCCGGATTCCCCGGAGCGGGGCGGCGCGCATCCATCGCGGGAGGTGGCCCGATGGGGGCACCCACGGGCGGGAGCCGACGCGAGGGGGCACCGAGCCCGTCGCGGCCCACTCCGGAGCCCGTGACGGCCCTACAGGCGCCCCACAGGAGCCCGGACCGCCCCAGCCGCCCACAAGGCGCCGGCAGGTCCCCGTACGCGCTTCGTGAAGCGAGGACGTAAGTCCTCCCACGACATGACCTTCGGCGCCACCGTCGACTTCCTCACAGTGGCAGGCTCGTAGTTGGCAACACTCGTGCAGTGTGACGGGTGTCACTGAATCAGTTTTGAGAAGGGGGGACTTTACACCCTTCCTACAACTAGCGAATTTAATATGTGCAATTGCACTTCCCGGAGGGATGTCTTCCGGATACCCCCGCACGGCCCGCCGACACCACGGACGACGTCACCGGCGAGGCTCGCGGCCGCCGCGCCGGGCTGCGCAAACAGCGCCGGAAGCCCGCAGGAAGCAGACGCAAGGCGGAGCCGTTCCGGGCGCAAAAAAATCGCGCTGGACCCGGCGGAGTCCAGCGCGATCGGATGACATGACCCGTACGGCACAGGTACGGCGCCCGTTGGGGCGGGCGCCCGTCATATGGAGCTATGGGTGAGCAAGTGGGTTGGGGGACCCAAAAGCCCAGCTGTGATGGGGTGACAGGGGGTTTGTCAGGCCTCGCTGCGCTGCTGCGGAATGCCCGCAAGCAGTGCGCGGACCTCTGCCTCGCGGTACCGGCGATGCCCACCGAGCGTGCGGATGGACGTGAGCTTGCCTGCCTTCGCCCAACGGGTAACCGTCTTCGGGTCCACGCGGAACATCGTGGCAACCTCAGCCGGGGTCAGCAGCGGCTCGGCATCAGGGGTGCGAGCGGTCATGAGCGGCCTCCTCGGGAGAACCGAACCATCTCGGTTCTTTCCTCTAAATTCTGCACCTTGACCCACGTTGCCCGAAATGGCGGACGCGGGCCGAGTCGGTTATAGGACGAACGGCTTGTCCTCGGCACTACAACTACACCATCCGTCCAGCCCGGTCGGCCAAACCGATGGAATTGCCCTCCCAGGTGTTCATCAGCGACGGAAAGCCGATGGACCATGCCATAGCGGACAGTCACACCACCGTGACGATCAGTCACAGAGCGATCAGGAGTCACCAGACCCCCCATAGCGTGCAATGCTGAGTGATCCGCCCATACATGGACGGATGGAGTCCTCACCGGACTCCTTGTCCTATTTTGGCACGAGGGGTAGGGAAGGGCGCAAGGGCCCCGTAAGTGCTATCCATCACGGTTGAGGCAAAGGCCCGGTTCGGGACGTAGGTCCCGCCGCCCCTTCGGCCCCTTCCGCCTCTTCACCCACACGTGTCACATCCGACACCGGTTCACGAGCCGTCCGTGCAAGGTGCCGAGGCG
This sequence comes from Streptomyces sp. NPDC052299, assembly GCF_040679335.1. Taxonomy (NCBI): domain Bacteria; kingdom Bacillati; phylum Actinomycetota; class Actinomycetes; order Kitasatosporales; family Streptomycetaceae; genus Streptomyces; species Streptomyces sp. NPDC052299. The sequence goes on from NZ_JBFAUP010000001.1 coordinate 43,722, forward strand.
GTCAGTTGGCGAACTGACGGTCCCTTACGGCCCGCCAGCGCTCCGCGAGACGCGCGTACGCCTCGGCCGCCCGCTCCGCGTCCCCCGCCCGCAGCGCGGCGATCCCCTCCGCCACGTCGGCGGCGCTCCGGTCGACGCTGAGCTCCCGCTCCGGCAGCGCGTGCACGAGCCCGCCGTAGTCCAGCTCCACGAGCGAACGCGGGTGGAACTCCTCCAGCCACCGCCCGATGTCCACGAGCCCCGCCGTCAGCGGACCCTCGTCCATCGTCTCCCGCAGCGTCCGCAGCGACCTGGCCAGCCGGCGCCGCGCCTCGACCATCGGCGTCCGGTACCGGAACACCGGCGGCTCCCCGTCCGGCCCGGCCACCACGTGCTCCCGCTCCTCGTCCGCGAACAGCACGAACCAGCGCACCGGAACCTGCCACACCGCCGTCCTGATCCACGGCCGGGCGTCCGGATTGCGCTCCGCCCACCGCTCGTGGTCGGCCAGCGCCTGGCCGCGCACCACCGGAGGCAGCACCGCGTCGAGCACCGGCCCGGGGAACAGCTCCGCCAGCCCGTCCAGCGCCAGCCAGCCGCGCAGCCGGGTCCGCCACGGGCACACGCACACCACGCCGTCCACCTCGGCCACGAACGCGTCGGCACTCTCGTGCGCCGGCACACCGGCGGGCGGGGTCGCCGCCAAGTCGGCCAGTGAGCGCCTGAGTTCGTCCTGAGCCGTGGGCATCCGGTCGCGGGCCGCGTAACGGGCCCAGTGGGCGCGCTCGCCCTCCGGGAAGGCCGCCAGTGGCTCGTACACCCGGAGGTAGGACGCATAGGGAACCAGCACCGAAGACACCACCGACATGCGGTGATCGTGTCACGCCTGTCCCCCGGTGGGGGGTGATCCTTGGCACTGGAACAGATCTACGTGGGGGTAGGACTTACGCTCTTGCCCAGCCGGGCCGTCCGTACGGGCAGTCCGGCGGGCCCTCCCCACCTTCAGGAGGGTCTTTCCGCCGCTTCGTACTTGGGAGTCACCACAGTGACCGATGTGACCGGCGCGCCTGTCGATGTCCTGAACACCCTGTTCCACTCGGACCAGGGCGGACACGAACAAGTCGTCCTCTGCCAGGACCGGGCCAGCGGCCTCAAGGCCGTCATCGCCCTCCACTCCACCGCCCTGGGCCCCGCCCTCGGCGGCACCCGCTTCTACCCGTACGCCTCCGAGGCCGAGGCCGTCGCCGACGCGCTGAACCTCGCGCGCGGCATGTCGTACAAGAACGCCCTGGCCGGGCTCGACCACGGTGGCGGCAAGGCCGTCATCATCGGCGACCCCGAGCAGATCAAGAGCGAGGAACTGCTGCTGGCCTACGGCCGGTTCGTCGCCTCGCTCGGCGGCCGCTACGTGACGGCCTGCGACGTCGGCACCTACGTCGCCGACATGGACGTCGTGGCCCGCGAGTGCCGCTGGACCACCGGCCGCTCCCCCGAGAACGGCGGCGCCGGCGACTCCTCGGTGCTCACCGCGTTCGGCGTCTTCCAGGGCATGCGGGCCTCGGCCCAGCACCTGTGGGGCGACCCGACGCTGCGTGGCCGAAAAGTGGGGGTCGCCGGTGTCGGCAAGGTCGGCCACTACCTGGTAGAGCACCTGCTCGCGGACGGCGCCGAGGTCGTGATCACCGATGTGCGCGAGGAGTCCGTGCGCCGGATCACCGACAAGCACCCCGAGGTCGCCGTCGCGGTGGACACCGAGGCGCTGATCCGTACCGAGGGCCTGGACATCTACGCCCCCTGCGCGCTGGGCGGCGCCCTCAACGACGCCACCGTGCCGGTGCTCACCGCGAAGGTGGTGTGCGGCGCGGCCAACAACCAGCTCGCGCACCCGGGCGTCGAGAAGGACCTGGCCGACCGCGCCATCCTGTACGCGCCCGACTACGTGGTGAACGCGGGCGGGGTCATCCAGGTCGCCGACGAGCTGCACGGCTTCGACTTCGACCGGTGCAAGGCGAAGGCCACGAAGATCTTCGACACCACGCTGGCCATATTCGCACGTGCGAAGGAAGACGGCATTCCGCCGGCCGCGGCGGCCGACCGGATCGCCGAACAGCGGATGGCCGAGGCCCGTCGCCGCTGACCCCGCACCCCTCCGTGGGGCCACGGCCCGCCGACCGGCGAGACAAGACTCACGCCGGTCGGCGGGTCGCCTGCCGATAAGAGGTTAAAATCGCAGTTGACCAGCGAGGACGGGGCGTCTCGCGGGTCCTCTTCCGGGGCGCGTGATGCGGGCGGCGTACCGTATGGCCGCGGAAGCAGGTACCGTTAAAGCTCTACAGGCACGGTCTCTCTGCCGAGAGTCCGTCCTGAAACATGAACGCGTGTCAAGACTCTGGGGCCGTCGAGCCCCGTCACCGAGGGGGTCGAGCCATGGGGCGCGGCCGGGCAAAGGCCAAGCAGACCAAGGTCGCCCGCCAGCTGAAATACAGCACCGGCGGGACGGACCTGTCGCGTCTGGCCAGTGAGCTGGGCGCATCGACTTCGAGTCAGCCACCGAACGCGGAGCCGTTCGAGGACGACGACGAGGAAGATGACCCGTACGCACAGTACGCGGATCTGTACAACAACGACGAGGACGAGGACGAGAACGACCAGTCCGGTCCGTCGTCCAAGCGCCGCGGCGCTTGACCTCGCGCTGACACATCATCCCGGTCCGGAGCTCCTCCGGACCGGGTTTTGTGCTGCCCTCGTCCGGGAAGAGCCGGCCGCCCGGTGACCGGCCGGGCCCGTCGGCCCGACCGGTCCTCCCGCTCAGCGTGCGTACGAACCGACCAGCTCGGCGCCGGTCGCGTGGTCGCCCCGGGCGGTGATCTCGCCGGCCACCCAGGAGTCGACCCCCCGGTCGGCCAGCGTCGTCAGGGCCGCGTCCACGGACTCGGCGGGGACGACCGCGATCATGCCGACGCCCATGTTCAGCGTCTTCTCCAGCTCCAGCTGCTCGACCCGGCCGGCCTTGCCGACGAGGTCGAACACCGCGCCCGGGGTCCACGTGGAGCGGTCCACCGTCGCGTGCAGGTCGTCCGGGATGACCCGGGCCAGGTTGTTGGCCAGGCCGCCGCCGGTGACGTGGCTGAAGCCGTGCACCTCGGTCGTACGGGTGAGGGCCAGGCAGTCCAGCGAGTAGATCCGCGTCGGCTCCAGAAGCTCCTCGCCGAGGGTCCGGCCGAACTCCTCGACCTGGCGGTCCAGCGTCCAGCCGGCCCGGTCGAACACCACGTGGCGGACCAGCGAGTACCCGTTCGAGTGAAGCCCGGAGGACGCCATGGCGATCACGGCGTCACCCTCGCGGATGCGGTCGGGACCCAGCAGGCGGTCGGCCTCGACCACGCCCGTACCCGCTCCGGCCACGTCGAAGTCGTCCGCGCCCAGCAGACCCGGGTGCTCGGCCGTCTCGCCGCCGACCAGGGCGCAGCCGGCCAGCACACAGCCCTCGGCGATGCCCTTGACGATGGCCGCGACACGCTCGGGGTGCACCTTGCCGACGCAGATGTAGTCGGTCATGAACAGCGGCTCGGCGCCACAGACGACGAGGTCGTCCACGACCATGCCGACGAGGTCGTGACCGATCGTGTCGTACACGCCCATCTGGCGGGCGAGGTCGACCTTGGTGCCGACACCGTCCGTCGCGGAGGCCAGGAGCGGACGCTCGTAGCGCTTGAGCGCCGAGGCGTCGAAGAGGCCGGCGAATCCGCCGAGGCCGCCGAGACCCGCGACCTCGGGGCGCTGCGTCTTCTTCACCCACTCCTTCATCAGCTCGACGGCGCGGTCGCCGGCCTCGATATCGACGCCCGCTGCCGCGTAGGAAGCACCTGTTGTCTCAGACATTGCCTGGGATCTTTCGTGTGGAGATACGGGGCTGGGGGAAGGGCTGCCGGACGGTCCGGGTCACGGACGCCGCAGCGCGTCGGACGCCGCGGTCGCCGCGGGGCCCGCCGCCAGCTCGGTCTCCAGCAGCTGCTTGCCGAGCAGCTCCGGGTCCGGGAGCTCCATCGGGTATTCACCGTCGAAGCAGGCGCGGCACAGGTTCGGCTTGGCGATCGTCGTCGCCTCGATCATCGAGTCGAGCGAGATGTACGCGAGCGAGTCGGCACCCATCGACGTGCCGATCTCCTCGACGGACATGCCGTTGGCGATCAGCTCGGCGCGGGTCGCGAAGTCGATGCCGAAGAAGCAGGGCCACTTCACCGGCGGGGACGAGATCCGGATGTGGATCTCGGCGGCGCCGGCCTCACGGAGCATCCGGACCAGTGCGCGCTGGGTGTTGCCGCGGACGATCGAGTCGTCCACGACCACGAGGCGCTTGCCCTTGATGACTTCCTTGAGCGGGTTCAGCTTGAGGCGGATGCCCAGCTGGCGGATCGTCTGGGACGGCTGGATGAAGGTCCGGCCGACGTAGGCGTTCTTCACGAGGCCGTTGCCGAACGGAATCCCGCTGGCCTCCGCGTAACCGATGGCGGCCGGGGTGCCGGACTCCGGCGTCGCTATGACCAGATCCGCCTCGACGGGCGCCTCCGCCGCCAGCTTGCGGCCCATCTCCACGCGGGAGAGATAGACGTTGCGGCCCGCGATGTCGGTGTCGGGGCGGGCCAGGTAGACGTACTCGAAGACACAGCCCTTGGGCTTCGCTTCCGCGAATCGCGAGGTGCGCAGACCGTTCTCGTCGATGGCGACCATCTCGCCCGGCTCGATCTCGCGCACGAAGCTGGCGCCGCAGATGTCGAGGGCGGCGGACTCGGACGCGACGACCCAGCCGCGCTCCAGGCGGCCGAGGACCAGCGGGCGGATGCCCTGCGGGTCACGGGCGGCGTAGAGCGTGTGTTCGTCCATGAAGACCAGGGAGAAGGCGCCCCGCACCTCGGGAAGCACCTTGGTGGCGGCCTCCTCGATGGTCAGCGGCTTGCCGTCGTCGTCGGTCTGGCCGGCGAGCAGCGCGGTCACCAGGTCGGTGTCGTTGGTCGCGGCGACCTGGGTGGCACGGCCGTCCTTGCGCGGGAGGTCGGCGACCATCTCCGCGAGCTGGGCCGTGTTGACCAGGTTCCCGTTGTGACCGAGGGCGATCGAGCCGTGCGCGGTCGCACGGAACGTCGGCTGCGCGTTCTCCCACACCGAGGCACCGGTGGTGGAGTAGCGGGCATGACCGACCGCGATATGGCCCTGGAGCGATCCCAGGGAGGTTTCGTCGAAGACCTGCGAGACCAGTCCCATGTCCTTGAAGACCAGGATCTGGGACCCGTTGCTCACTGCGATGCCCGCGGACTCCTGTCCACGGTGCTGCAGGGCATACAGTCCGAAATAGGTGAGCTTGGCGACCTCTTCGCCCGGAGCCCAGACACCGAAGACGCCGCAAGCGTCCTGGGGGCCCTTCTCTCCGGGGAGCAGGTCGTGGTTGAGTCGTCCATCACCACGAGGCACGCCATCGAGTGTAGGGGAGATCGACCACTGGTCCGAATTGGGGATCCCCCGCCCCACCACCGGCGGAGCGCCCCGGAAGCGCACTCCGGAACCCCTCGGAGCAGTCACACACGGTAATCGTGACCTTCCCCCTGTCTACGCGCGGCAACCGCCGCAGGGCAGGCGACGCCCGGATCACCGGCCATCCACCGACTGGATCCAGCCACCCGGAAAACCTTTCGCAGGCGGCCGTCGTGGCGCTGCGTGAGCCGGTCCCCGGGAGGCCGGAGCGAGCAGCCCGACCGGTCGTTTCGTGGCGAGCCTCACACCGCGGGCGCCCGGTATGCGGCATCTCGGGGCGCCCGCCGGGCGTCCGGGGCCGGGTCAGCCCATCAGCGGCAGGAGCTCCGAGAGATCCGCGCGCTCGCCGCTCGCGGCGACCTTGGCCGCCTCGACCTCCCGCGCCCACTCCGTACGCCCGGTCGCGAGCCGTATCCAGGTGAGCGGGTCGGTCTCGACGACGTTGGGCGGGGTGCCCCGCGTGTGACGCGGCCCCTGGACGCACTGCACCACCGCGTACGGCGGCACCCGGACCTCCACCGAACCGCCGGGCGCCCGCTCGGCGAGCGCGTCGGCGAGGAGCCTGCTGCACGCGGCGAGCGCCTGCCGGTCGTACGGGACGGAGAGCCCGGTCGCCTCGTTGAGGTCCCAGGTGTGGACGACCAGCTCCACGGCGCGGGTGACCAGGAAGTCGCCGAGGCGCATCGCCCCGACCCGGGTGGCCAGCAGCCGGTCCTCGGGGGCGCCGGGCACCAGGGCCTCGAAGCGGCCGGCGACCTCCGCGTAGAGCGCGTCCAGGTCGGGGGCGGCGGCTGCCCGCTCGGCGGCGTCGTCCGCGATCCTGGTCGCGCGGGCCGCGGTGGTGAACGGCCACTCGAGGAGGGACACCTCGGGTTTGGCGAGGGCCGGTGCGGGGAGCTCCAGCGTCCGGCTGACGTGCGAGAGGGCCATGGTGATGTGCGCGGCGAGCTCGCGCACCGTCCAGTCACCGAGCCCGCTCGGCGCGGCGAGCTGCTGCGGGGTCAGCGTGCGCACGCCGTCCCGGACGTGGGCGAACTGGGCGAGGACCGCGGTGCGGGTCCTGGCCGGGTCGTAGCGACGGGCGCGCTTCTGCGAGGGCGGCATGCCGGGGAGCCTACGACGCGGCACTGACAGGGCGCCCGCCCCACGTACGCAGTGCCCCCGCCCCACGTACGCGGACCCCCGGCTCAGGTGCGCGTCGCGTAGTCGCCGAGGCCCTTCTCCAGCAGGTCGAAGCCCCGGTGGGCGAGGGCGACGGCGTCGGGGACGACCGCGGCGGCCGGTTCGCCGGACAGCAGGCGCCTGCGGTTCTCGGTGAGCAGCGCGTTTCGCGTACCGAGGAGCTGGGCAGCGACGATCCGCGCGATGACCGGCTCCTCGCCCTCCTCGATCAGGGCCTCGGTGAGCTGGTCCTGCGTCCGCACGAAGTAGGAGTGGGCCCGGGTGAGCAGGGCGGGCGTCTCCAGGATGAGCCGCACGATGCCCAGCGCCAACGGGTGGTCACCCATCCCCACCGAGGGGTCGTGCCGCTCGATCGCCGCCACGAACTGCCGGCGCAACGCCGCGACCGCCGATTCGCCGGGCGCGCGCTCCCGCACGATCCGGGCGGCGTCACCGACGTGCTCCTCCAACGGCGCGAAGACCAGGTCTTCCTTGCTGTCGAAGTAGTTGAAGACGGTCATCTTCGACACATCGGCCGCGTCGGCGATCTCCGCGACGGAGACCTGGTCGAACCCGCGCTCGGAGAAGAGCCTGGTGGCCGTTTCCAGCAGCCGCCGCCGGGTTTCCCTCTTCTTGCGCTCGCGCAGTCCCATCCCCTCGGTCATGACCTCACTGTACCAGGATGAAAATTAATCCCGGATGAAAACTTGACCCAGTACATAAATGGGGTGAACAGTGGGACCCACCACAGCGGTGCGCGTCGGCACCGCCCATGAGGGGGGATCCAGTCATGTCAGGAACAGCCACAGCGTCCGCGCCGCGGCAGACGGCGACGGACGGACAGCCGGCCGGCGGCCGGAGCGCCACGATCGCCGTGGCGCTCTGCATCGTCACGATCCTGCTGGCCGTCCTGGACTCGAACATCGTGTCCTCGGCGACCGTCCCGATCGTCCGTGACCTCGACCCGGTCCACGGCGTCGACCGGATTCCGTGGCTGATCGCCGCCTACCAGCTCGCCGCGACCGCCGCGCTGCCCCTGTACGGCAAGCTCTGCGACACCCTCGGCTCGAAGAAGGTGTTCATCGGGGCGCTCGCCACCTTCCTCACCGGGTCCGCGCTGTGCGGACTGGCCCAGTCCATGGGTGAGCTGATCGCCGCACGCGCCGTTCAGGGCATCGGCGGCGGCGGGCTGATGAGCGTCACCATGGTCGTCCTCCGCCAGCTCGGCACGGCGGGCCCGAAGAAGGGCGAGGACGCGAAGCCCAGGAGCGGCGACAGGAAGGGCAGCGTCGGCGGGATCATCGCTGGTGCGGGCATGGCGCTCGGCCCCTGGCTGGGCGGTGCCCTGGCCGACCACGCGGGCTGGCGCTGGATCTTCTACGTCAACCTGCCCGTCGGCATCGCCGTCCTCATCGCCGCGGTCGTCGTGGTGAAGCTCCCCGTCCGCACCACCCGCCACCGCATCGACTTCCTCGGCGCCGGTCTCGCCGCGGCCTTCTCGACCGCGCTGCTCCTGGTCACCGAGTGGGGCGGCGAGGACTACGCGTGGACCTCACCGGTCGTCGTCGGCCTCGCCGTCGCCGCCGCCGTCGCGCTCGGCCTGTTCCTCCGGCGCCAGGCCACGGCCGCCGAACCGATCCTGCCGCTCTCGCTCTTCCGGCTGCGGCTCATGCGGTACGGCTTCGCGATCCAGGGCCTGGTCGGCGTCGCGATGATGGGGTCGATCGTCTACGTGATGATCTACCTCCAGGTGGTCCGCGGGGTCGCCGCGACCTCGGCCGGTCTCTTCCTGGTCCCGATGGCGATCGGGATGACCGTCGTCGGGCTGCTCTCGGGGCGCCTGGTCGCGGCCGGCTGGTCGCAGAAGACCTTCGTCGTCAGCGGCACGGTCTGCGCGTCGGCCGCCCTCGCCCTGCTGACCACGCTCGACACGGACACCGGTCTGTGGACGGTGCGCGGCGCGCTGCTGCTCATGGGGATCGGCTTCGGACAGCTCATCGGCCAGCTGATCGAGCTCGTCCAGGACACCGCCCCGCCCGCCCAGCTGGGCGTCGCCACCACCGGCATCCGCTTCTTCCAGACCCTCGGCACCGCCCTGGGCGCCTCGCTCTTCGGAGCATTGCTCAGCAGGGTCTACGCCGCCAAGGGCCCCGGCGGAACGACCAGCGACATCGGCCACCTCACCGGCAGCGCCCGCCACCAGGCCCTGAAAGCCTTCGTCACCTCGGCGGACGTGGTCTTCGCCTGCGCCACCGGCGCGATGATCCTCGCCCTGATCCTGGCGATCCGGCTGCCCGGCACCCGTACGAGGGCCTGACTCCTCCCCGTACGCACCACGCGAAAACCCCCGACCGGGCGGAACCGGTCGGGGGTCTCGTCGGGTGCTGTCCGGGGACTACGCGAGCAGCGCCGGGATCGTCTCCTCGTGCGCCGTGCGCAGCTCGCTCAGCGGGATGCTGAACTCGCCCTGGATCTCGATCGCGTCGCCGTCCACGACACCGATGCGGGTCACGGGCAGACCGCGCGCCCCGCACATGTCGTTGAACCGCAGCTCCTCGCTGCGCGGCACCGAGACGACCGCGCGGCCCGCGGACTCGGAGAACAGCAGCGTGAACGCGTCGAGGCCGTCCGGCACGACCAGCCGGGCGCCCTTCCCGCCGCGCAGGCAGGACTCGGTGACCGCCTGGATCAGGCCGCCGTCCGACAGGTCGTGCGCCGCGTCGATCATGCCGTCGCGGGAGGCCGAGATCAGGATCTCGGCGAGCAGCTTCTCGCGGCCCAGGTCCACCTTGGGCGGCATCCCGCCGAGGTGGTTGTGGACGACCTCGGACCAGGCCGAGCCGCCGAACTCCTCACGCGTGTCACCCAGCAGGTAGAGGAGCTGGCCCTCTTCCCCGAAGGCGACCGGCGTACGCCGCGTCACGTCGTCGATCACACCGAGGACGGCCACGACCGGCGTCGGGTGGATCGCCGTCTCACCGGTCTGGTTGTACAGCGAGACGTTGCCGCCGGTGACCGGAGTGCCCAGCTCCAGGCAGCCGTCCGCGAGGCCGCGGGTGGCCTCGGCGAACTGCCACATGACGTCCGGGTCCTCGGGCGAACCGAAGTTCAGGCAGTCCGAGATCGCGAGCGGCTTGGCACCGGTCGCGGCCACGTTCCGGTACGACTCCGCCAGCGCGAGCTGCGCACCGGTGTACGGGTCGAGCTTCGCGTACCGGCCGTTGCCGTCGGTCGCCATGGCCACGCCGAGGTTGGACTCCTCGTCGATGCGGACCATGCCGGCGTCCTCGGGCATCGCCAGGACGGTGTTGCCCTGCACGAACCGGTCGTACTGGTCCGTGATCCAGGACTTCGACGCCTGGTTCGGCGAAGCGACCAGCTTGAGCACCTGCTCGCGCAGCTCCGCGCCGTTCGCCGGGCGGGCCAGCTTGCCGGCGTCGTCGGCCTGGAGCGCGTCCTGCCACGACGGGCGGGCGAACGGGCGGTGGTACGTCGGGCCCTCGTGGGCGACGGACCGCGGCGGCACGTCCACGATCTGCTCGCCGTGCCAGAAGATCTCCAGCTGCGAGCCCTCGGTCACCTCACCGATGACGGTGGCGATGACGTCCCACTTCTCGCAGATCTCCAGGAAGCGGTCGACGTGCTGCGGCTCGACGATGGCGCACATGCGCTCCTGCGACTCGCTCATGAGGATTTCCTCGGGCGAGAGGGAGGAGTCGCGCAGCGGCACGGTGTCCAGCTCGACGCGCATGCCGCCGGAGCCCGCGGAGGCCAGCTCGGACGTGGCGCAGGAGAGCCCGGCACCGCCGAGGTCCTGGATGCCCGCGACGAGCTTCTCCTTGAAGATCTCCAGGGTGCACTCGATGAGGAGCTTCTCCTGGAACGGGTCGCCGACCTGGACGGCCGGGCGCTTGGCAGGGCCGGTCGACTCGAAGGTCTCCGAGGCCAGCACGGAGACGCCACCGATGCCGTCGCCGCCGGTGCGGGCGCCGTACAGGATGACCTTGTTGCCGGGCCCGGAAGCCTTCGCGAGGTGGATGTCCTCGTGCTTCATCACACCGATGCAGCCGGCGTTGACGAGCGGGTTTCCCTGGTAGCAGGCGTCGAAGACGACCTCGCCGCCGATGTTCGGCAGGCCGAGGCAGTTGCCGTACCCGCCGATGCCCGCGACCACACCCGGCAGGACCCGCTTGGTGTCCGGGTGGTCGGCCGCACCGAAGCGCAGCGGGTCCACGACGGCGACCGGACGGGCGCCCATGGCGAGGATGTCGCGGACGATGCCGCCGACGCCGGTCGCCGCGCCCTGGTAGGGCTCGATGTACGAGGGGTGGTTGTGCGACTCGACCTTGAACGTGACCGCGTAGCCCTGTCCGACGTCGACCACACCGGCGTTCTCACCGATGCCGACGAGCATGGCGTCGTTGGCCGGGGCCTTCTCGCCGAACTGCTTGAGGTGGACCTTGCTGCTCTTGTACGAGCAGTGCTCGGACCACATCACGGAGTACATGGCGAGCTCGGCGCCGGTGGGACGGCGGCCCAGGATCTCGCGGATGCGGGCGTACTCGTCCTCCTTGAGGCCGAGCTCCTTCCAGGGCTGCGCGGTGTCCGGGGTTTCGGCCGCGTGCTTGACCGTGTCCAGGCTCATGCGTTGACCAGCTTCTTGATGATCGAGGTGAAGAAACCGAGACCGTCGGTGCGACCGGTGCCGATCAGCGGCTCCACGGCGTGCTCCGGGTGCGGCATCAGGCCGACGACGTTGCCCGCGGCGTTGGTGATGCCGGCGATGTCACGCAGCGAGCCGTTCGGGTTGTGGCCCACGTAGCGGAAGGCGACGCGGCCCTCGGCCTCCAGCGCGTCGAGCGTGTGCTCGTCGGCGGTGTAGCGGCCGTCCATGTTCTTGAGCGGTACGGAGATCTCCTGGCCCGCGGAGTAGTCCGACGTCCAGGCGGTCTCCGCGTTCTCGACGCGCAGCGTCTGATCGCGGCAGATGAAGTGCAGGTGGTTGTTGCGCAGCATCGCGCCGGGCAGCAGGTGCGCCTCGGTCAGGATCTGGAAGCCGTTGCAGATGCCGAGGACCGGCATGCCCGCCTTCGCCTGCTCGATCACCGTCTCCATGACCGGCGAGAACCGGGAGATGGCTCCGGCACGCAGATAGTCGCCGTACGAGAAACCGCCTGCCAGGATCACCGCGTCGACCTGGTGCAGGTCCTTGTCGCGGTGCCACAGCGATACGGGCTCCGCGCCCGCGACGCGAACGGCCCGCAGGGCGTCCTGGTCGTCGAGCGTGCCCGGAAAGGTGACGACTCCGATACGAGCAGTCACTTCGACTCCTCGGCGTTCTCCACCTTGACGGTGAAGTCCTCGATCACGGTGTTGGCGAGGAACGTCTCCGCCATCTCGTGAATACGGGCGAGGGCGGCGTCATCGACGGGCCCTTCGACCTGCAGCTCGAAACGCTTTCCCTGACGTACGTCCGCGATTCCCTCGAAGCCGAGACGGGGCAGTGCGCGCTGCACCGCCTGTCCCTGCGGGTCGAGGATCTCGGGCTTGAGCATGACGTCGACTACGACGCGTGCCACTGGCACTCCCGGTGTGGTGGTGTGGTGCGGCTGTTTCTCCGGAGGGGGTACCCCGGACCCCCGCGGCTCCACTCAGCGTACCTGGCCGGAAATTCTACGCGGGTAGATATCAAACGGGATAGATCACGTCCAGATATCGGCCGATCACCGGACGGCGGAAAAGCCGCGAAACAAATGCTCACGAGCAGCACACATAGCGGACGGACACGCGGAGGTAATTGGACGGGCTTCACAATGCGGCACCACTCGCTGTACAAATGATTACCGGGGAATGCAGCATTGCCCCGGAGCACCGACAACAGTCGGCCCGCATCCGCGCTCACAGCCGGAAGGCCGGCATCGGCGCATGTCAGACGCGTCGATGCCGTAGGAAAGGACCGATATCCGTGGCGCAGCGCGTAGTGGTCACACTCTCCGACGACATCGACGGGGGCACAGCGGCGGAAACGGTCACCTTCGCCCTGGACGGGAAGTCGTACGAGATCGACCTCAATCCGTCCAACGCAAAGAAACTGCGGAACGCCCTGGCCCCGTACATGGCGGCCGGCCGCAAGCAGACAAATGCCGGCAAGCACGGCAAGACTCCCGTTCCGTACCGGCACACCTCGCTCGCGCCGGACCCGGCGGCGGTCCGCGCCTGGGCGCGCTCGCACCGGATGGACGTCCCCGCCCGGGGCCGCATCCCGAAGAGCGTGTACGAGGCGTTCCAGGAAGCGAGTTGACCCGGCGACAGGTCCGACGGGGCGCCGCCGGAGGACCTGCGGGGGAGCCGACTTGCGCTACACCCCCGCAGGTCGGATAGAGTCTGGAACACGCCGAGGGGCGAAGCCGGAAAGGCCGAACCCCACGCAGCGTGCGGGTGTAGTTCAGTAGCAGAACATCCCCCTTCCAGGGGGAAGGCGCAGTGTGCAATTCCTGTCACCCGCTCTGCACGACTTGCAGGACCACTCCGGTGGATCAGGTAGAGTAGTGCTCGCTCCACCGGTGAAAGCCGAGTGGTTGCAATGCGGACGTAGCTCAGTTGGTAGAGCGCAACCTTGCCAAGGTTGAGGTCGCCAGTTCGAACCTGGTCGTCCGCTCAGAATACGAAGTCCCCGGTCGATTCCGACCGGGGACTTCGTCGTGTCTCGGGTCCTCAATGTGTCTTCCCCGCGCCCGGGGAACCACTCATGACGTTTGTCATGGGTGGTGGTGACAGTCCGCACTGCCGCCGGCCCTACGCGGACGGAAACCTGAAGACATGACCAGCGACGACATGTTCCGTGAGTACGTGATCCGGGCGGAGGACGTCCGGCGCAGCTACGCCGGCGGCTTCGAGGCCGTGTCCGGCGTCTCCTTCTCCGTGGCCCGCGGCGAGCTCTTCGCCCTCCTCGGGACCAACGGCGCCGGCAAGACCTCCACCGTCGAGCTCCTGGAGGGCCTGGCCCGGCCCGACGGCGGCACGGTCCGCGTACTGGGCCACGACCCTTACGACGAGCGCTCGCAGGTTCGGCCACGGATGGGCGTGATGCTCCAGGAGGGCGGCTTCCCGTCCGATCTGTCGGTCACCGAGACGGTACGGATGTGGGCGGGGTGCACCAGCGGCGCCCGGCCCATCGGCGAGGCCCTGGAGCTGGTCGGGCTCGGTCACCGTGCCCGGGTCCGGGTCAAGCAGCTCTCGGGCGGGGAGCGGCGGCGGCTCGATCTTGCGCTGGCCCTGCTCGGCCGGCCCGAAGTGCTCTTCCTCGACGAGCCGACCACCGGTCTCGACGCGGAGGGCCGCCGCGACACCTGGTCGCTCGTGCGCCGGCTCCAGGAAGACGGCATCACCGTCCTGCTCACCACGCACTACCTGGAGGAGGCCGAAGCCCTCGCGGACCGGCTGGCGATCATGCACCGCGGCCGGATCGTGACAGCGGGCACCACGGCCGAGGTGACGGCCGCCCGCCCCGCCCGCATCCGCTTCGAACTGCCCGACGGCGTTCCGCCGGCACGGCTGCCCCTGGAGCTCCACGCCGCCGCCGAGGGCCCCCGGGTCGAGATACGGACGCATCGCCTCCAGGACGCCCTGACCGAGCTGCTCCGCTGGGCCGCCGAGTCGGACGTCCAGCTGCACGGGCTCGACGCCCGCTCCGCCTCACTCGAAGAGGCGTTCCTCGACATCGCGAAGTCCGCCGCCGAAACCGCAGAGGTGCCCGCCCCATGACTACCGCGACCACCCCCTCCGCCGGTTCCGCGCGCACGACTGCCGTGAGCCGGCTGGCGGCCCTCGGCCGGGCCGAGCTGACGCTGCTCGCCCGGAACAGAACGGCGATCTTCGTCGCGCTCCTCATGCCTGCGGCGATGATCATGGCGATGAAGTCGGCGTTCGAGAAGGTCGACCTCGACGGCACCGGGCTCACCGTCGCTGGTGCGGCCCTCATGGGCGGCGTCGGGACCGTGCTCATCCAGGCCGTCTACATGAACCTGGTCGCCGCCTACGTCGCCCGGCGCGAGGAGCTGGTGCTGAAGCGGCTGCGCACCGGCGAGGTCACCGACGGCGAGATCCTGGCCGGGACCGCCCTCCCGGCCGGCGCCCTCGCCCTGTCGCAGAGCGCGGTGATCGTCGTCGCCGGTACGGCCTTCTTCGGCCTCGGCACCCCGGAACGCCCGGAACTGCTCGTGGCGGGCCTGCTGTTGGGCGTGGTGCTGCTGACGGTCCTGGCCGCGGTCACCTCCGTGATCACCCGCACCGTGCAGACCGCCCAGCTGACGACGCTGCCGCTGTTCCTCGTCTCGATGATGGGCTCGGGCCTCTTCGTCCCGCTGGACATATTCCCCGACCGGCTCGCGGCGGTCTGCGAGTACCTGCCGCTGACCGGTGTGATGACCCTGGTCCGGGCCGGCTGGTTCGGCGGCCCCGAGGGCACCGATCTGCTCGGCGCCGCCTTGACCGGGTTGGTCTGGACGGCGCTGGCCGTGTTTGCTGTGCAGCGGTGGTTCCGCTGGGATCCGCGACGCTGACATGGAGGTTGGGCCGCGATGCGCGTACGGGGATGGCGCCGCAGCTGGCAGGAACGCAGCAAGATGGAGCGGATAGATCTGTATTCGCGGTTCACCATCTCCTGCATCCCCTGGTTCTTCGCACTGGCCTGGCAGGGGGCGCCCTTCCACCAGGACATCCGCCATGAACCGCTTCCTCTGGCCCTTGGCCTGGCGCTGCTCCTGGTGAGCCTCGCCCAGTGCCTGCTGAGCAACCGCAACCTCACCGCGTCGTACGAGCACTACTTGGGCGTCTCCGTCTTCCCCGGACGGCGTCTGCTGGCCCCCGTGGCGCTTCTGGCCGTGGCCGTCGGGCTCCTGGCGGTCCTGGCCGGGGTGGACGGCGTCAGGGGCTCGGGGCTGCTGCTCATGACGTTGAACGCGCCGATGGCCCTCGTGATCACTCGGGTGCTCCTGGTGCCGGTGCGCCGCTTCCTGGTCGAGTCCCTCGGCCTCACCGCCCTGATCACCGGCGCCCTCGCGGTGGCCGGCGTCAAGGGCGGCACCCTGGCGGGAGTGGTGCCGTGCAGCCTCTTCGGCTGTGTGCTGGTCCTGATCTCGGTCCGGCCCAGCGCCTGGAGCATGAGCGTGATGTGGCAGGCCGAGCAGGCCCGGGGCATACAGGCCAGGCTCGCCGTGGCGGAGGAACGGCTGCGGTTCGGGCGGGACATGCATGACGTGCTGGGCCGCAACCTCGCGGTGATCGCGCTCAAGAGCGAGCTTGCGGTGGAACTCGCCCAGCGCGGCAGGCCGGAGGCAGTGGACCAGATGGTCGAGGTGCAGCGGATAGCGCGCGCCTCACAACAGGAAGTACGCGATGTGGTGCGCGGCTACCGCGAGGCGAATCTGAGCGCCGAACTGGCGGGCGCCCAGGGCGTGCTGGGGGCGGCCGGCATCGAGTGCACGGTGACCGGCGACAGCGGCGAGCACCTGCCCGCTCCCGTGCAGTCGGCGCTCGGCTGGGTCGTCCGGGAGGCGGCCACCAACGTGCTGCGCCACGGCGATCCGCGCCGCTGCGTGATCCGGGTGGGGGCCGGCACCGACGCCGTGGTGCTCCAGGTGGAGAACGACGGCGCGCCGCCCGCCGGGACGGCTCCCTCGCCCGCGTCCAACGGGCCGGGCTCCGGGCTGGCCGGCCTCCGTGAACGGCTCGCCGTGCTGGACGGCTCGCTGAGGGCGGGTCCGGCGAAAGGCGGTCTGTTCCGGCTGACGGCGACGATCCCGCTGGCGGCGATCCCGCCGGAGGCCGGAGAGGGGGCGGGCGAGGAGGCCGGGAACGGGGGCACGCCCGGTGCGGCCGAGGAATCCCGTGCGCACGAGGACTCCGGCCGCCGGACGCCTGGCGCCCGCCGTGCATCCGGCGGTGTGCGTCCCGGGGCCAAGGTGGCCCCGGGTGTGATGGTGGGGCCGGGCCCCGGCCCCCTGGAGGGATGACGATGGCCGCGGTACGGGTGCTGCTCGCCGATGACGAGCATCTGATCCGGGGCGCGCTCGCCGCCCTCCTCGCTCTGGAGGAGGACCTGGCGGTGGTCGCGGAGGCGGCGACGGGACCGGAGGCGCTCGCCATGGCTCGGGCCCACCGCCCGGATGTCGCGGTGCTCGACCTGGAGATGCCCGGGGCCGACGGTGTGAGCGTCGCCACAACGCTGCGCGCCGAACTTCCGGACTGCCGGACCATGATCGTGACCAGCCACGGGCGGCCCGGCCACCTCAAGCGGGCCCTCGCGGCGGGCGTGCGGGGCTTCGTGCCCAAGACCGTGAGCGCCCGCCAACTGGCCGGCATCATCCGTACCGTGCAGGCGGGAAACCGTTACGTGGACCCGGAGTTGGCGGCCGACGCCATCGCCGCCGGGGACTCGCCGCTGACCGTGCGCGAGACCGAGGTGCTGGAGCTCGCGGTCGACGGGGCGCCCGTCGCGGAGATCGCCGAGCGGGCCTCGCTCTCGCAGGGCACCGTACGGAACTACCTCTCGGCGGCCGCCTCGAAGCTGGGTGTGGAGAACCGTCACGCGGCAGTGCGTCTCGCACGCGAGCGGGGTTGGGTATAGTAGGTCTCGCGCTTCGGCGCTTGCGGACGTAGCTCAGTTGGTAGAGCGCAACCTTGCCAAGGTTGAGGTCGCCAGTTCGAACCTGGTCGTCCGCTCCGATGAGAAGAAGCCCCCGGCCTTTCGGCCGGGGGCTTCTTCGTGTGGCGCTACTGCCAGGGCGTGCCGGTGAGGAGTTCGTACGCCTCGATGTACTTGGCGCGGGTCGCGTCCACGATCTCCTGGGGCAGCGGCGGCGGAGGCTGCTCGCTCTTGCGGTCCCAGCCGGAGGCGGCGGAGGTCAGCCAGTCGCGCACGAACTGCTTGTCGTACGACGGCTGGGCGTGGCCCGGCTCCCAGGAGGCGGCAGGCCAGAAGCGGGAGGAGTCCGGGGTCAGGACCTCGTCGGCGATGATCAGTTCCTCGCCGCCGTCGGCGGTGGGCGCGTAGCCGAACTCGAACTTCGTGTCCGCGAGGATGATCCCGCGCTCGCGGGCGATGTCGCGGGCCCGGCCGTAGACGTCCAGGGTGGTCCGGCGCAGCGCGAGGGCGGTCTCCGTACCGACCTGGCGGGCCACCTCCTCGTAGCTCACGTTCTCGTCGTGGTCACCGACGGCGGCCTTGGTGGCGGGGGTGAAGATCGCGCCCGGCAGCTCGGAGCCGTCGACCAGGCCGTCGGGGAGCCCGATGCCGCAGACGGTGCGCGAGGCGTTGTACTCGACCAGGCCGGAGCCCGCCAGATAGCCGCGGGCGACGCACTCGACCGGGACCATCCGCAGCGACTTGCAGATCATCGTGCGGCCCTCCCAGTCGGCGGGGGCCCCGGCGGGCACCTCGGTCGACAGGACGTGGTTCGGCACGAGGTCGGCGAGCTGGTCGAACCACCACATCGAGAGGCGGGTCAGGACGCGGCCCTTGTCCGGGATCTCGGTCGGCAGCACCCAGTCGTACGCGGACAACCGGTCGCTGGCGACCATGACGAGGTCACCGGCCTCGTTCCGGTACAGGTCGCGCACCTTGCCGGTGTGCAGGTGGGTCAGCCCCGGCACCTGCACCGGCTCGGGCTTTTCTACGAATCCGGACACGCTGCCTCCGCGTACGTTGTTCCAAGAACCGTTCCGATTGTCCCGTATCCGGGAACGCCCGGCCGCGGAGGGGTGCCGTCCGGGTGGGCGGGGAAGCGCTGGGCGATCCCCCTCCGGTCAGGCGGGGACGGGCCGCCTCCGGTCAGGCGCGCTTGCAGATCCGGTCGAGGAGGTTGGCGGTGGCCTTCTGGATGCGGGGGTCCACATGGCCGGGGCGGTCCAGGGCCGGGGACCAGGCGAAGGTGCCCGAGGCGAAGACCAGCGCGCCGGAAGGGGCCCGGTACAACGAGGTCTCCTGGTGCCGCATCACGCCCTCGCTGTCCTGGTACGGGGAGTGGGCGAGCAGGATGCGGTTGTCGTGCTCCGGCAGCGTGGTGCGCGGGAAGTAGCGGTCGGCCTCCCCCGCCACCAGGCCCTCGATCTCGTCGCCCTCCCCGGCACCCGTCGCGTCCCACAGCCAGTGCTCCGCGTTCCGCACGACCAGGGGGTGGGGCTCGGGGACCCGGCCCGCGTACTGGATGCCGAGCAACTGCTGCTCCGGGCGGTCGATCTCGCGCCAGAGCGCGGGCTTGCCGGGCCCTCGTCGCTTGCGGCAGGTGAGCAGCCGGTCCGGCACCCCGGACGCCGAGGGCCCCAGGCTGACCTGCCAGTACATGGTGTTGGCGGAGAGGTAGACCAGGGAGGTGCCGTGCTCGCGGGCGCGCTCGGCGGCACGACGCATCGGCACCGACCAGTACTCGTCGTGGCCCGGGAAGACCAGGCCCCGGTAGCGCGTGGGGTCGATCCGGCCCGCGTGCAGGTCGCGGGTGTCGGCGTAGGCGAGGTCGTAGCCGTAGCGTTCCGCCCAGCGGATGAAGTCGTACGCGTGCCCGACGTGCAGCGGGAGGCCCGCGCCCGCGTAGGGGCGGTCGAAGGAGACGGTGACCGCCGCGTCCTCCTCCCCCAGCAGCCCGCCCTCCTCGTCCCAGGCGTGGTAGAGGCTCGCGCCGGTCCGGCCGTCCTCGGGATAGAGGTTGTACGCCTGCCAGGTGACGTCCGGGAGGACGAGCAGCAGGTCCGCCGGGTGGTTGTCGCGGATCGTGAACGGGATGTGGGAGCGGTAGCCGTCGAGCGTGGTGAGCACGGCGACATACGCCCCGATCGACCAGTAGCTGGGGATCTGCAGCCGCCAGGACAGCCACCAGTGGTGGCAGGAGACCGTGCGGTCGGCGGTGAGGGGGGCCGGCTGGACGATGCCCGAGAGACGAGGGCTCGTGGTGATCTTGGAGGCACCGTCGCCTCCGTAGTGGCCGATCCGGTAGACGTCCACGGAGAACTGCTGCGGCGGGTCCACCGTGATGTGGAAGTCGATCGCCTCACCGGGGGCCGCGGCGCCCGTGGAGGTGAAGCCCTTGATCTGCCGACGCACATCGTCGGCGGTGCGCGTGCCGCCGCCGGACAGGGTGGGATCCGCGTACCAGGGCACGACCTGGCCGGTGTCGTCGAAGTAGTTCTCGCTGCCGCGCAGCCAGGGCAGTGGCCCCTGGCCGAAAGGGTCGGTCACGGCATGCGCCAGGGCACCCGATTCCCACCGACGGATGTGTTCCGCCCCCATCACGCTCCCCCTCCCTCAGGCCCCCGGATCAACAGTGGTGCGCCGTCAGTCAGCGCCGTTCCCCAGCACATCACATAACGCACGCACTCCGTCACCGTTCGTCGTGAATTGACGTTAACGGAAGCTGCTGCTCCGGTTATGCGGTTGTTCTCGGCCATCCCGTCCGCCGCCTCCCGCGTCGGCGGGGGGCCTGTTTCAGACGAGACGGACGGGCTTGTCGGTGCGTACGCCGACCGAGGCGAGCCAGGACCGCAGCGGTCCGGCGTCCCCGTCCTCGATCAGGCTGAGGACGGGGCTGCCGAGGTCCGCGCGGCGCTCGCCGTCGACCAGCAGCGTGGGCCCGTCGAGCCAGTCGAGGCCGGGCGCGGCGCCCGCTGTGTCCACGGCGGCGCAGCACACCATGGCCGCGACGTGGTCCGCGAGCAGTTCGGTGCCCGTACGGGGCGGCTGGAGCGGGAAGAGCGGCAGCGGGTCGGGGCCCCAGAGGGCGAGAAGGTCTTCGGCGGCGGGGCCGGAAGCGGGCGGGTCGCCCTGCGCCTTCACCAACGCCCGCTCCTGCGCCTCCGCCTCCTCGCGGGCCACTGCGGCGCTGATCCCGGCCGCCAGCTGCTCGCCACCGGCCTCCCCCGCCTCCAGGTGCTCGACCACGCGGTCCAGCGTGGGCACCCCGCCCGCGACGACGGCGGCGGGCGGAACACCCATGGCGTCCAGGACCCGGTGCAGCCGGGCCGCCTCCGAGCGCCACTTCCGGTCGACCACCTCGTCCGGATACTGCTGCCAGTCAACCGGGGACCAGTCCGGGCCGGTCTCGGCGGGCCCGCCGTGGAAGAGCCGGGCCGCCAGCAGGGACGCCGCCTCGTCGGCCGCCCCCGGCTCCTCCAGGAGGTCGCAGGCGGGCCGCTCGCCGAGCCGGGAGGCGTACCCCTCGGCCAGCCGGTCGCGCCGGGAGAGCTCGGTGAGCGCGGCGACGACGCCCGCGTCCAGCTGGACGGGCCAGCGGCCCATCCGCCAGGCGGGCAGCGCGACCCGGGTCAGCAGCCGGTCCCAGCCTGCGTAGGCGAGGCCCACCTGCTCCTGGGCGACGATCCGCAGCCCGTAGTCCACGTCCCGGGCGCGCGACGAAGCGGCGGCGGCGACCCCCCGTTCCATCTCCGCGGCATGACCGCGACAGCTGCGCAGCAGTATCCGGGCGATCCGCCCCACGAAGAGGCGCGGCAGCCGGAGGACCCGGCGCACCGGCCCCCGGGCGGGGACCGCGGCATCGGCGACCGCCCCGTCCAGGCCCCGGACGAAGCGCCGGGCGGCGGCTATGTCGGGCTGGGCGGACGCGCTGGTGCCCGCCACGACCGGGGCGAGCAGGGCGCGCAGCTCGGCGACCCGCATCCACCACAGGAAAGGGGAACCGATGACCAGCACGGGGGCCGCCTCCGCCCGCCGGGCCGGGCCGCCGGCCGCCGGACGGGAGCGGTCCTCGAGCCAGCTGTCGCAGTCGGGCGTGAGGGCTATGGCCGAGGGCGCGGGCACGCCGAGGCGCTCCGCCAGCTCGCGGACCAGTCGGTAGAGGTCGGGCGCCGCCGCCTCGCTGAGCGGGACGGTCGGGCTGACCGCCGGCTTCGCCCGTACGACCGCGAGCGCGACGGCTCCCGCGATCAGCAGGACCACGACCGCGCAGGCGGCCACGGTCCAGCGCGCCGCGTCCCAGCCGCCGCCGTCCGCGAGCCCGCGCGCTCCCGCGGCGAACAGCACCACGGCCAGCGCGGCGGGCAGCAGCGCGACCGCCGCCGCCCTGCCGCGGATGCGCAGCAGGACGAGCGCCCGGGCCCGCGCCGCACGCGCACCCGGCTCCTCACCCGTACCGGTACCGGACACGGCTGGACCTCACCCCCTCTGCCCCCACGGCGGTGTTGCTCACTCCCCCACTGTGGCACCCGCCACCGACATCGCAATGCCGGTGGGCCAAGTGCCGGAACGCTTGCGCCGCACCCTAGTTGGGGGTGCGGCGGGCGTCATCCGGATGGCTCAGCCGTCACTCGATGGAATGGCTTTGGTCAAAGGTGTTGAGGGACAGGGGGTCAGCGGGGTACGGGCCCGCGCCTCCGGCTCAGGCCCCGGCCGCCGCGTCCTCCGCGGCCTTCTTCGCGATGTCCGTACGGAGCTGGGAACCGTCGAGCCGGATCCGCGCCGCCGCCGCGTAGGCGCGCTCGCGGGCGCCCGCGAGGTCGTCGGCCGTCGCCGTCACGGACAGCACGCGACCGCCCGCGCTCACGATCGCCTCGCCCTCGCGCTTGGTCCCGGCGTGCAGCACGTACGCGTGCGGCGCGTCCTGCGCCGCGACCTCGTCCAGCCCCTCGATCGGGTCACCCGTGCGCGGGGTGTCCGGGTAGTTGTGCGAGGCGATGACCACGGTGACGGCCGCCTCGTCGCGCCACGCCAGGGGCGGCAGCTGGTCCAGGGTGCCCTCGGCGGCTCCGAGCAGCACACCGGCGAGCGGTGTCCTCAGACGCGCCAGGACGACCTGGGTCTCCGGGTCGCCGAACCGGGCGTTGAACTCGATGACCCGCACCCCGCGCGAGGTGATCGCGAGGCCCGCGTACAGCAGCCCGGAGAAGGGCGTACCGCGCCTGCGCAGCTCGTCCACGGTCGGCTGGAGCACCGTCTCCATGACCTCGTCGACCAGCTTGGGGTCGGCCCACGGCAGGGGGGAGTACGCGCCCATGCCGCCGGTGTTCGGGCCCTCGTCGCCGTCGAGGGCGCGCTTGAAGTCCTGGGCGGGCTGGAGCGGCAGCACGGTGGTGCCGTCGGTGATCGCGAAGAGGCTCACCTCGGGGCCGTCCAGGAACTCCTCGATGACCACCCGGTCGCAGGCCAGCGCGTGGGCGCGGGCCACCTCGACGTCCTCGGTCACGACGACGCCCTTGCCCGCGGCCAGACCGTCGTCCTTGACCACGTACGGGGCGCCGAACGCGTCGAGGGCGCTGTCGATCTCGGCGGGCGTGGTGCACACGTAGCTGCGGGCGGTGGGCACGCCCGCCCCGGCCATGACGTCCTTGGCGAACGCCTTCGAGCCCTCCAGCTGCGCGGCGGCACCGGACGGGCCGAAGCACGGAATGCCCGCGGCGCGCACCGAGTCGGCGACGCCGGCGACGAGCGGCGCCTCCGGGCCGACGACCACCAGCCCCACGCCCAGCGTTGCGGCGAGGCGCGCGACGGCGGCGCCGTCGAGGGCGTCGACGGGGTGCAGTTCGGCCACCTCTGCGATGCCGGCGTTGCCGGGCGCGCAGTACAGATCGGTGACGTCGGGGTCGAGGGACAGAGAGCGGCACAGGGCGTGTTCGCGGGCGCCGCCGCCGATGACGAGGACCTTCACGGGGTGCAGCCTAGCCGCCGGGGCGCGGCGCCCTTGACGGCCGCCGGTCCGTGGACAGGGGGCGGCCCGCCTACTCGTTGTTGAACTCCTCGACCACCGTGGCACCCAGCTCGCGGACGATCAGCTCGTGTCCGGAGAGGGCGGAGTCGACCAGGTCGGGGTCGTCGGCCTCCGGAATGTCGTCCTCGGGGGCGACCGGCTTCGGCGCCTCGGGAGCCGCGTAGGAGGCGGGCGGCGGCGCGGCCGGGGAGCCGGGGCCGGGGCCCTGCTGCCGCGGAGCGGGCGCCGGGGCCGGGGCGGGCGCGGCGGGCCGCTCGTACGGCTGCGGCGCGGGCGCGGCGGGGCGCGGCGCGGCGGGCGGCGGGTTGTACGGGCGCTGGCCGCCGCCGGACGGAGGCTGCGGGGGCTGTCCGGCGCCGCCCGACGGGTCGACGATCGCCTCGATCTTCCACTGGGCGTTGAACTGCTCCGCCAGCGCCTGCCGCAGCACGTCCTCGCTGCCGCTGCTCGTGAAGTTGTCCCGCGCGCCCGCGTTGAGGAAGCCGATTTGCAGCGTGCTGCCGTCGAACCCGGTCACCTGGGCGTTCTGGCTGAGGAGGATCCACGTGAAACGTCGGCGGTTCTTCACCGCCTCCAGGATGTCGGGCCACATGTTGCGCACCTGGCCGGCACCCTGCGCCATGCCCGGAGCGGTCTCGGGCGCCGCCGGCCCGGGGGGCGCGGCGGGGGCGTTCTGCTGCGGCGCCGCGGCGGGAGCCGGGGTCCGGCCGGGTGCGGCCGCGGTGGGCCAGCCACCGGGGCGGCGCCCCTGGTCCGGGGCGGCCGCGGCGGCGGGCCAGGCACCGGGCCGCTGCCCGGCGGCGGGCGCCTCCGCGGGCGGCGGCGCCTGTACGGGCGCGGGGGGCGGGGCCTGGGGCGCGGCCGGGGCCGGGGGCTGCGCGTCTCCCCGGACGGCGGCGCGGGCAGCGGCGGGCCCGGCGTCCGGCTGGGGGTGCGGCGGGACCGGTGCGTGGGCAAGGGCCTCGGGGCCGGGCACGTAGCCCATGGCGGGGCCGGGGCCGGTGGTGGCGAAGGAGGCGCCCCGCTCCAGCCGGTCCAGCCGGGCCTGCAGGGAGCGCTCGTCGTCGAAGGCCGCGGGCAGCAGGACCCGGGCGCAGATCAGCTCGACCTGGAGGCGGGGCGAGGTGGCGCCGCGCATCTCCGTGAGCCCCTCGTTGACCAGGTCGGCGGCGCGGCTCAGCTCGGCGGCCCCGAACACGGACGCCTGGGCCTGCATCCGCTCCACGACGTCGGCGGGCGCGTCGATCAGCCCCTTCTCGCCGGCGTCCGGCACGGCGGCCAGGATCACCAGGTCGCGCAGCCGCTCCAGCAGGTCGGCGACGAACCGGCGCGGGTCGTTGCCGCCCTCGATGACCCGGTCCACGACCTCGAAGGCCGCGGCCCCGTCGCCCGCCGCGAAAGCGTCCACGATCGAGTCGAGCAGCGAGCCGTCCGTATAACCGAGCAACGCCGTCGCCATGGCGTACGTCACACCCTCGTCGCCCGCACCGGCGAGGAGCTGGTCCATGACGGACATCGAGTCACGCACGGACCCGGCCCCGGCGCGCACGACGAGCGGCAGGACGCCGTCGTCCACGTGGCTGTTCTCCCGGCCGCAGACCTCGGCGAGGTAGTCGCGCAGGGTCCCGGGGGGCACGAGGCGGAACGGATAGTGATGCGTACGCGACCGAATGGTCCCGATGACCTTCTCGGGCTCCGTGGTCGCGAAGATGAACTTCAGGTGCTCCGGCGGCTCCTCCACCACCTTCAGCAGGGCGTTGAACCCCGCCGACGTCACCATGTGCGCCTCGTCGATGATGTAGATCTTGTAACGACTGGACGCCGGCCCGAAGAACGCCTTCTCCCGCAGATCACGGGCGTCGTCCACACCACCGTGCGAAGCGGCGTCGATCTCGATCACGTCGATGGACCCCGGCCCGTTGCGCGCCAGGTCACGGCAGGACTGGCACTCCCCGCACGGCGTCGGTGTGGGCCCCTGCTCGCAGTTCAGACAGCGGGCCAGGATGCGCGCACTCGTCGTCTTGCCGCAGCCTCGCGGGCCGCTGAACAGGTACGCGTGATTGACCCGGTTGTTCCGCAGGGCCTGCTGGAGCGGGTCAGTGACATGCTCCTGA
This sequence comes from Streptomyces sp. NPDC052299, assembly GCF_040679335.1. NCBI lineage: Bacteria > Bacillati > Actinomycetota > Actinomycetes > Kitasatosporales > Streptomycetaceae > Streptomyces > Streptomyces sp. NPDC052299. The sequence goes on from NZ_JBFAUP010000001.1 coordinate 69,214, forward strand.
CCGATGACCTCGGCGAACGACTCGGGGCGGTAGCGGCGGTACAGCGCAAGGGACGACACACCTACGAGGTTATCGGGGCGCACTGACAACCGGCCCCGCCCGTGACCGGCACCACCCGGAAACGCAAGGGCCCCCCACGCACCCGCCAGAGCCAACCTACCCTTGCTGCCTTCCGGCCCTGGGGGAGTTCAGTCAGATAGCGCCACGTGAGGGGCTGACGCCCACCTTAGCCGATCCCCACCCCCACAAGTCCACCTCGGCCACCGCCCCGCCCCTCCCCGGGGAACGGGTTCGCGAGCACTCCTCAACGTCTTGTATTGTTTGCGGCGGAGGATTCGCCTAGTGGCCTAGGGCGCACGCTTGGAAAGCGTGTTGGGGGCAACCCCTCACGAGTTCGAATCTCGTATCCTCCGCCAGTGCCTCACCGGGCACGTTGTCGAAGGCCCCCGCAGTTCGCTGCGGGGGCCTTCGACGTGTTCGGGGTCGGGTGGCGGTCCGGTCACCCGTTGCTGATGCGCAGGACCCCGGTGATCGTGCCCTGGTAGACCACGCCGCCGGGGGCGATGGAGCCGACCATCTGGAGGGTGTCGTAGAGGGCGCTCGTGCCGAGGTAGTGGGTGCGGACGGTCTTGCCGGTCGCGGGGTCGATCTCGGCGTAGAAGAACGAGTCGAGGATCGAGGTGGTGTCCGTGAAGGGGAGGGCGGGGGTGCGGACGACGGTGTGGAGGAGGCCGTCCGAGGTGGACAGCCGGGGTACCGCCGCCGAGCGGACCTCGGTGTCCCACTTCAGGTCGCAGCCGGAGCCGTCGGCGCGCACGTCGACGCGGCTGAGGCCGCCCTCGAAGCCTGCGGAGGCCGGGGTGGACGGGCCCGCGTCGTCGGGGAGCGCGGGGTAGGGGTATCCGTAGGTGCCGGCGACGAAGACGGAGTTGCCCGTGCCGACCGGGGAGTTCTCGCTGCCGCTGCCGCCGGACCGGAGGACGGGGACGGAGCACACCTGGGCACCGGTGTCCGTGCGGTAGACGAGCAGGTTCTCGGTGGGGGCGGCGTTGTCCACGACGGTGAGGTAGTCGGTGCCGGTGCGGGGGCCGAAGAACGTCGGGGTGGAGCCGGTGCCCCAGCTGAGCTGGCCGGGCTTGCGCGCGGGCCCGCGGTCGTACGGTCGCCGCCAGGCCACGACGGGGACGCCGTCGTCCCCGGCCGTGAGCAGGTAGGTGGCCTGGGTGGTCGCGACGGCCGTGCCGGCGGGGGCCGTCGAGATGGAGTTGTCGACGCGTTCCCCCGCGGGAAGCGTCAGGGCGTGGACGGCACCCGTGCGGTCGTCGGCGGTGCCCACGACGCCGCTGCCGGTGGCGAACCAGACGCGGCCCCGCCAGTCCGGCGAGATGCCGGTGACCGCGTCCCCCTCCGGTACGGCGGAGGTCAGCGGGAGCGAACCGGCGACGTACAGCTCCCAGCCGCCGGAGGCGGTCCGGCGGTGGGCGATGCGCAGCAGGGTGCGGTCGCCGTCCACCGCGACCAGCCGGTCCTGGTGGTCGAGGTACGCGTAGACCCCGCCGAGCAGCGAGCCCTTGGCGATCTTCAGCTGGGCCAGCGAGTCGCCGGTCGCGGGGTCGAGCAGGTGCACGGTGGGGACTTGGCCGAGGATCGGCGTGCACAGCGCCACCGGGTATCCGTCGGCGCCGACCAGGACGGTCGGGCAGGCCGACTGCAGGGCGACGCGCTTGGAGGTCAGCGGCCCCGCGTCCGGGCCGGCCAGCGGAGTGGCGTCGGACGAGCCGGTGTCGCCGTGCATGGTCGCGGTGCCCTGGGGCCCGGCGTACGGGTTGTGCGGCGGGAGCGGTTCGAAGGCGGTGGCGGCCTGCGCCGGGAACGCGGACCCCACCGCGAGCAGGGCTGCGGCACCGATCACGGCGGCGCGCGGGAACAAGGGAAGACGCGGCATGGCGATGTCCAATCGGGCGAGTGACGCGCGGGCCGGCCGGGAAGAGGCCGGCGTACGGAGCCGGAGAAACGGCGCTCTCGGCCGCCCACTGCCCCTCCCCGCGCCGGAAATCGGCAGGGGGCGGGCCCGACACGGAACGGCGTCCGCGCGGTAGGGACCGCAAGCGGTCGGCGAGGAGGGCGGCGGCAAGGGCCGCGAGGAGGGAACGGCTGCCCGGGCTGAGGGCGGGGCCGGTTACGTCAGCGACACAGTGCGCTGGACTGCCGACAGCAGTCGACGTGGCGACGGATCACCAGCAGGACGGGTACGTAACCGCTGCCTGCCTTGGCTGTCATGAACATGGATCGTACTGCCCAAGTCCCCCTGGACAACCGTCGTTTCACATCCCGGACGGCGTACGGAAAACCTGACCCGGTCCGCGGCCTCCGGCACGTAGCGTGGAAGCCGTCGATCGGGCTGATCCGCGCCGACAACGGGGGGCAGGCATGGGGGCCGAGCACGTCGTGGGGGTCGTGGGCGGTGTCGTGGTCGTCGCCGCCGTCGTGGCCGTGGTGCTGATCCTGCGCAGCGGGTCCATCGTGCCGCCCGTCGTCCTCCATCCGCTGTGCGCCTCGTGCGGGCACGAGCAGCCCAAGCACTCCGAGGGCAGGGGCCGTTGCCGCCACGAGTACGGGCACCACAGCTGGAACAACGACAGCTACGGCAACAGCCAGCGGGCTTCGGGGGACTTGTGCGACTGCCGGGAGTTCCGGCGCCGGGAGCAGCCGGACAGCCGTGTGCCATGATCGGCGGTGCTTCGAAGAGCTCGGCCCTCACGAGGAGATCCGGCTGACGGATGGACTGGCTGGAACGTACCGCGACCCTGCGGCAGTGGACCCGGAGTGGGGTCCGGGCGCCGCACAAGCCGTTGTTGGTGTTGTACGCGCTTGCGCGGTTCCAGCAGGATGCCGCGGGGGAACTGCGCTACAGCTCCGTGGAGGCGGACCTCAAGCGGCTGCTCGACGAGTACGGGCCGGGGCGTCCGACGACGCCCGCGTATCCGTTCCACCACCTCGTGAGCGACGGGGTGTGGGAGGTCCGCACCGACCGCGGGGCGGGGAGCCCCGGCACCGGCGTACGGGAGCTGCGGGCGACGGGGGCCACCGGGCGGCTGGTGCCGGAGTTGCGGGACGCGTTGCGGCGGGAGCCGTCGTTGCTCGGGCGGATGGCGCGGGTGCTGCTCGATCTCAACTTCCCGCCCTCCCTGCACGAGGAGTTGTGCGAGGCGGTCGGGCTGGAGCTCCAGCCGGCCGAGATCGCCGAGGCGGGCCCGGCCGCGCGGCGGGGGCGGGATCCGCGGATGCGGGAGTGGGTGCTGACGGCGTACGAGTACCGGTGCGCGTTCTGCGGGTACGACGGGCGCATCGGCGCGGTCCCCGTCGGACTCGAGGCCGCCCACGTGCGGTGGTGGGCCTTCGACGGGCCGGACGTCGTCGAGAACGGGCTCTGCCTCTGCTCCCTGCACCACAAGCTGTTCGACAAGGGGGTCCTCGGCCTCGGCGCCGACGACCGCATCCTCGTCTCGCAGAGCTTCGTCGGCCACAGCGCGGCGGCCGGCGCACACGTCATAGCGCTCGCCGGCCGCCCGCTCATCGGGCCGCAGCCCTCCGCCGCCCCGGTCGCCCCGGCCCACCGCGAGTGGCACGCGCGCGAGGTGTTCCACGGCGTGCCGCGCGCGGCGGCCGTCTGAGCCCCTTACGCCTCCGGCGTCCCGTCCGCCGCGATCCGGCGGAAGCCGAGGTACGGGGTCAGGGCCTCGGGCAGGACGAGGGAGCCGTCCTCCTGCTGGCACTGTTCGAGGAGGGCGGCCAGGGTGCGGCCGATGGGCAGGCCGGAGCCGTTGAGCGTGGCGACCAGCTTGGGCTTGCCGTTCTCGTCGCGGGTGCGGATGTGGGCGCGACGGGCCTGGAACGTACCGAAGTTGGAGACCGAGGAGATCTCGCGGTACGTGTTCTGGCTCGGAATCCAGACCTCGATGTCGTACGTGAGCTGCGCCGAGAAGCCCGTGTCACCGGCGGCGAGCATGACGACGCGGTAGGCGAGGCCGAGCTCCTTCAGGCACGCCTCGGCGTGGCCGACCATCTGCTCCAGCTCCGCGTCCGCGTCCGCCGGGTCGACGATGCGGACCATCTCCACCTTGGAGAACTGGTGCTGGCGGATCAGGCCCCGGGTATCGCGGCCGTACGAACCCGCCTCGGACCGGAAGCACGGGGTCTGGGCGGTCAGGGCGAGGGGGAGCTCGGCGGGCGGGATGATCTCGTCCGCGTACAGATTGGTCAGCGGGACCTCGGCCGTCGGGATGAGGAACAGCTCGCGGTCGGCCACCCCCGTCTTGAACAGGTCCTCCTCGAACTTCGGGAGCTGCCCGGTGCCGGTCATGGTCTTACGGGTGACCAGATACGGGACCGCGTGCTCGACGTAGCCGTGGCGGCGGGTGTGCAGGTCGAGGAAGAGGGTCGCCAGGGCGCGCTCCAGGGCCGCGCCCGCACCGCGCGTGACCGCGAAACGGGGACCCGAGAGCTTGGTCGCCCGGGCGAAGTCGAGGATGCCCGTCGCCTCGCCGAGGTCGACGTGGTCCTTCGGCTCGAAGGAGAACACCGGCGGCGTGCCCACGCGCCGGATCTCGACCGCGTCCGCGTCGCTGTCGCCGTCCGGGGCCTCGTCGGCCGGGAGGTTGGGGATGCCGAGGAGGAGGTCGTCCAGCTGCTCCTGGACCCGCTCCTGGTCCGCGTCGATGTTCCGGATCTCTTCCTTCAGCTCGCGGGCCCGCTCCTTCAGCTTGGTGATGTCACCGCCCTGACGTGCCGTCTGCTGGACCTCGCTCGCCACCCGCTTGGACTCCGCACGCAGCTCGTCGGCCGTGCGGATGTTCTGGTTGCGCCGGGACTGGAGGTCCTCCAGTGCGGGCAGGTCCAGCGTGTAACCGCGACGAGCGAGCCGGCGTACCGCTTCGGCACCCATGTCGATCAGGGCGCGGGCATCATGCATGAGGGGTCCTTCTGGTCCGGCGGGTGGGTCGGTGCGTTGTGGCACCGACGGTAGCAATCAGCGGACCTCACGCGATCCGGTTTATCGGCGGTGCGGTCCCGGCGGCTCGGCGGCGGCCGCACACGGAGTTCACGATTCCTTCACGTGTAGTCCATCCGGGGGATACGGTTCTCCCGTGTGCGGCGAGTTGCGCTGTGTCACGGAACAACCTGCTGCCGTCGCCGGGCGCGTCCCGGCCCGGCCGCGCTTCTGGGGGACTGCATGCGTGAGATGACCAAGGGTGCCAACGTCGGGCTGGCGGACCTCAGCGACGATGCCGGCACGGTCATCGCGAGCCTGAGCTGGAGCAGCACCGCCGGGGACGGGGACGCGGACGTGTCCGTGCTCCTGCTCGGCGCGGACGGCAAGGTCCGCAGCGACGCCGACTTCTTCTACTACAACAACCCGTCGGCGGCCGACGGCAGCGTGCAGCTGCTGGGCAAGACGCCGACGGACGGCGGCAGCGAGGACCGCATCAGCCTCGACCTGACCGCCGTCCCCGAAGACGTCGAGCGCCTGGTCGTCGCCGCGAGCCGGTACGGCGGCTCCCGCTTCGGCGACCTGGACGACCTGCGGATGACCGTGGCCGACCGGTCCGGCGAGGTGCTGCTCGGGTTCTCGATCGGCGACGCGTCCGTGGAGAGCGCCTTCATCTTCGGCGAGCTGTACCGGCGCGGCACGGAGTGGAAGTACCGGGCCGTCGGCCAGGGTTACGAGACCGGGCTCGCCGGGCTCGCCACCGACTTCGGCATCGACGTGGACGACGAGGGCGAGAACGAGGCCGCGGACGGGATTGCGGGCCCGGATGACGGGGAAGGCGCGTCGCCCGCCGTCGAGTCCGCCGCAACCGCGCAGCCGCTCCCCGCCGTTCCCGCGCAGCCCGGCCCGCAAACCGCGGCGGCCGAGGAGCAGCCGGCCGACCCCGCGCCCGCGCCCAAGCGGCCCCGTGCGCGTACGGCGAAGAAGAAGGTGACCCTGCCCGCCGTCGCCACGAAGTCGCTCGCCGAGAACGACTCCTGGCGGGCCGCCCGGCTCTTCCCCGCCTCGAACCTCAAGAGCGACAAGGAGCGCGAGGTCCGGGCGACCTCCGTGCTGCTGTCCGTGATGGCGCAGGTGCCGGAGTTCGGGCGCCGCCTGACCGCCGCCTTCGGGGCCCCCGCGGGGCGCATGCAGACCTTCACCGAGGTCTCCCTCCCGCACGGCGAGACCCCGAAGCGTCCCGACGGGGTGATCCGGGTCGAGCGGGCGGGGAAGCTGTGGACGGCGCTCGTGGAGACGAAGACCAACGGGAACGAGCTGAAGTCGGAGCAGGTCCAGAACTACATGGACATCGCCGCCCGGCGCGGTTACGAGGCGGTGATCACGCTCTCCAACGACGTGGCGCTGGAGGGCAGCCCGCTGGTCGAGGTCAAGACCGACGGGCGGCGCAAGCACAAGGTGGCCCTGTGGCACCTGTCGTGGGCGGAGGTGGCGCACCAGGCCCAGATGCTCATCCGGCACGAGGGCGTGGGAAACGCCGCCCATGCGTGGCTCCTCCAGGAGCTGCTGCACTACCTCCAGCACGAGAACTCCGGCTGCCACGGCTTCCAGAACATGGGCCCCTCGTGGGTGCCCGTCCGCAACGGCATCGACGAGGAGACCCTCAGTCAGGGCGACCCGCGTGCCGTGGAGGTCGTGGAGAGCTGGGAACGGCTCATCCGCCAGGTGTGCCTGCGGATCGGCGGCGAGCTGGGGCAGAAGGCCCTGCCCGTCCAGCGCACCCAGCGCGGCACCACCGCCCTCTCGCGGCGCGCGGCGCACGCCGACCGGCTCTGCGAGGAGGGCCGGCTCGCCGCCGAACTGCGGGTGGACGGCTCGCCCGGCACCATCACGATCGTCGCCGACCTGCGGACCGGGAAGCTGCGCACCTCGGTGGAGATCCCGGTGCCCGAGGGGGCCTACCCGCTGACGTCGGCCAAGCGCCTGATGCGGCAGCTCGCCGAGGCGCCCGCCGATCTGCACGTCGAAACGCTGGTCGAGGGGCAGAGCGGCCCGCGCGGCACCCTGGAACGCCTCCGTCCGGAGCCGGGCGACGTCCTTCCCCGCGACGGCAGCCGGATCACCGGATTCCGGCTCTCCCTCTTCAAGAGCATGGGCGCCACACGGGGCAACGCCGAGACCGGATTCATCCGCAGCGTCGACAATGCCGTGGACCGCTTTCACTCGCACGTGATCGCCCACCTCGCGCAGGCGGAACGCCGCACCCGCCGCACACCGGCGCCGGACCCGGCAAGTGCTCCGGTCCCGGCGCCCGCGGGGGCCTGAGCGGCCCCCGCCGAGCGGCAAACGGCTGCAAACCGCTCGGTCGGCGGTGGTTGTGCTGGCCGTCGCCCCCGCCGCTCGCCATGATGCCGCCCATGACCAAGAGCGACGATGGCCGAGACATCACCCTCCGGATCGCCCAGGAGCCGGCGGCGGACGAGCTTCTCGCACGCAGTCCGCTCGCCGCCCTGGTGGGCATGCTGCTCGACCAGCAGGTGCCCATGGAGTGGGCCTTCGCCGGTCCGCACGCCCTGGCGCAGCGCATGGGCAAGGACGATCTGGACGCCCACGAGATCGCCTCGTACGACCCGGAGGCCTTCACCGGACTGTTCACCGCCAAACCCGCGCTGCACCGCTATCCGGGCTCGATGGCGAAGCGGGTGCAGCAGCTGTGCCAGTTCCTGGTGGCGCAGTACGACGGTGAGGCGGCCGCCGTATGGAGCGATGCCGCGACCGGGGCGGAGCTGCGGCGGCGGCTCAACGCCCTGCCCGGGTTCGGTACGCAGAAGGCGCAGATCTTCCTCGCGCTCCTCGGCAAGCAGTTCGGGGTCCGGCCGCCGGGCTGGCGGGAGGCGGCGGGCCCGTACGGGGAGGAGGGCTCGCACCGCTCCGTCGCGGACATCACCGGCCCCGAGTCACTGGCCGAGGTGCGCGCGTACAAGCAGGAGGCCAAGCAGGCGGCGAAGGCCGCGAAAGCCGCGGCGAAGGGCAAGTGAGCCTTCTTGTGAGCGGCATGGTGGCAATCGTGGCTGCGCCCGGTGGCCCTTGACCGGTAGGCTTTCCGTGTGATCTTCAAGCGCATCGGAAATGGGCGGCCTTATCCCGACCACGGCCGGGAAAGCACCCGGCAGTGGGCGGACGTCGCGCCGCGCCCGGTCCGCCTCGACCAGCTCGTCACCACCAAGGGCCAGCTGGACCTCGAAACCCTGCTCGCCGAGGACTCCACGTTCTACGGCGACCTCTTCGCGCACGTCGTGAAGTGGCAGGGCGACCTCTATCTGGAGGACGGGCTGCACCGCGCGGTCCGTGCCGCGCTCCAGCAGCGCCAGGTGCTGCACGCCCGCGTGCTCGAACTCGGCTGACGCCTCGGAGCCCGTACGGGGTTCGTTCGGGTGTTTTCCCACCCGGACGGGTGCGATCCGTTGATCATTTAGTAGGCATCATCACCGGGTCCCACTACGCTGCGCCCATGAGCATGCTCACTCCCCCCGGCATGGGCGGAAAGTACCGCATCACGGGTGACAAGTACCCCCGCATGCGACGCCCCCGCCGCCGCAGCAAAGTGGTCCTCGCGACCATCGCCTCCGTGGTCGCCCTCGGGCTGGCCGGATGGGGCACGCTGCAGCTCATCGATGTCTTCACCGGCGGCGACAAGACGGCCAGCGCCGCCGACCGGACCGAGCCCTGCCCGTCCCCGAAGGCGTCGAAACCCGCCAAGGTGCTGCCGCAGCCCGCGAAGATCACGGTCAACGTGTACAACGCGACCACGCGCGGCGGTCTCGCCAAGTCCGCCGCCGACGAGCTGAAGAAGCGCGGGTTCAAGATCGGCGAGGTGGGGAACGCCACCGCCGCGTACGACAAGAAGGTGCCGGGCACGGGCATCCTGCTCGGCGCCCCCGCCGCCGCCGACAGCACGTTCCCGGTGCTGGGCGCCCAGCTGCCCGGGGCCACGACGAAGACCGACGCCCGCAAGAACGGCGAGGTCGATCTGATCATCGGCAAGAAGTTCACGGCGTTCAGCAAGCCGCAGGCGGCCGCGGCCGCGCTGTCCGCCCTGACGAAGCCCGCCCCGGCGCCCTCCTCCTGCTGACTGCCGAGGAGGCGCCGAGCGGGGCGTTCGGTGAGACGTGCCTAGTCGGCGGTGCCGTACATGCGGTCGCCCGCGTCGCCGAGGCCCGGGACGATGTAGCCGTTCTCGTTGAGCCGCTCGTCGACCGAGGCGGTGACCACGGTGACCGGCGTCCCGGCGAGCTCGCGCTCCATGACCTCGACGCCCTCGGGGGCGGCGAGGAGGACGACGGCGGTGACGTCGTCGGCGCCGCGCCTGATCAGCTCCTGGATGGCCGCGACGAGCGTGCCGCCGGTGGCCAGCATCGGGTCGAGCACATAGACCTGGCGGCCCGAGAGGTCGTCGGGCATCCGGCTCGCGTACGTGGACGCCTTGAGCGTCTCCTCGTCGCGGATCATGCCCAGGAAGCCCACCTCGGCGGTCGGCAGCAGCCGGACCATGCCGTCGAGCATGCCGAGACCGGCCCGCAGGATCGGGACGACCAGGGGGCGGGGGTGCGACAGCTTCACGCCGGTGGTGGGTGTCACCGGGGTCTCGATGTCGACCTGTTCGGTGCGCACATCGCGGGTGGCCTCGTACGCGAGCAGGGTCACCAGCTCGTCGGCGAGGCGCCGGAAGGTCGGGGAGTCGGTGCGCTTGTCGCGCAGGGTGGTGAGTTTGTGCGCGACCAGCGGGTGGTCGACGACGTGGATCCGCATGACTCCCAGCGTAGCCGCGCCTCCCGCACCCGTGCGCTGGCATCATCCACACGTTCGGGGGGAAGGTGGTGGCATACGGACCCAGCGACGCAGCCGGCCTTGGGGGTGCAGAGCCGATGGCAGACGGGGCACAGCGCGCCGAGGACCCGGGGCGCGCGCGGAACCCTCGGAGCGCACCGGACACCCCCGACGCACCGGACTCCCCCGACACTCCTGAGACCGACGCACAGCGCCGCCGGCGGCGGGCCCAGTTCCTCCGCGAGCTCCACGAGGCGAAGGCGCTGCGCGACCGGGTCCAGCCCCGGCGGGTCAAAGCCGCCCGAATGCGCCAGGCCATGCGGATGCGTACGTTCCGCTAGTAGCCCCTCCGGCCTGCGGAAAAGCCGCTGGTGACGACGGGGGAGAGAACTGATGGCCGACTCAACCGTCGAACTGCTCTCGCGAAGCGCCGGTTTCTGTCACGATGCCGAATGGGCGGGACGCAGGGCAGCCGGAGCACCGACTGCTCCCCGCCCGGACCGGCCCTTGGCCCCGAGACCAGTGGGAGAGTCACGGTGTACTTCGCCGCACTGCTCGCGCGCACCGAAGACGGGTGGGAAGCGAGCGACACGGAGCTCGACGATGTGGAGACCCTGTCCGACCTGACGGATCTGGCCCGTGACGCCTCGGTTGACGAGGACACGGTGCTCGTATTCATCGAGCAGGAGGACGCCTGGTTCGGCGTCGTCCGGGTGGACGGTGAGGAGGACCCCCGGATCTACGTCTCGGACGCCTCCGCCGCCGCCCGCTCCTCGTACGGGGAGATCCTGCTCACCGACGAACTGCTCGGCCGCGAACCAGGGGCCGAGGACACGATCGCCGCCCTGGAGGAGCTCGTCGGCCTCGACGGCACGGAGGACGGCGAGCCCGAGACCACCGCCAACGACGACGATGACGACGACGGGCCCTCCGCGGGCGTCGTCCCGGCCGGCCCGATCGGCGACTCCGGGGTCCTGTCCGACCTCGGGCTCCCCGAGGCCGAGCTGCTGATGCTGCGGACGGACGCCCTGGCGGAGATCGCGGACGCCCTGGGGGCGGCCGAGGTGCTGGAGACCGTCCGCTAGGGTCCGCGGGTGACCGAAGCATTCCACCCGCACAGCCCGGACCTGCCCGATCCCGTACGGGACCCGTGGCGGGCGGTGATGCGCCGGGCCCTCGCCGAGGCCGGCCGTGCGGCGGCGACCGGTGACGTACCGGTCGGCGCCGTCGTCCTCGGCCCGGACGGGGCGCCGCTGGCCGCCGGGCACAACGAGCGCGAGGCGACCGGCGACCCGACCGCGCACGCCGAGGTCCTGGCGCTGCGCCGGGCCGCCGCCGCACTCGGTGAGTGGCGCCTGTCCGGCTGCACCCTGGTGGTCACCCTGGAGCCCTGCACGATGTGCGCGGGCGCCCTGGTGCAGGCGCGGGTGGACCGGGTGGTCTACGGCGCCCGGGACGAGAAGGCCGGTGCCGCCGGCTCGCTCTGGGACGTCGTGCGCGACCGCCGCCTCAACCACCGCCCCGAGGTGGTCGCGGGGGTCCTGGAGGCCGAGTGCGCGGCCCCGCTGACGGCCTTCTTCCGGGACCGCTGACCTGCCGGAGCCGGGGGGCGGGGCGTCGTCCCGCAACGGATTTCGGCGTACGGCCAACATGGTCTAAGCTCTCTCTCGGTAGCGTGTCCGAGCGGCCGAAGGAGCTCGCCTCGAAAGCGAGTGTGGGGAAACTCACCGAGGGTTCAAATCCCTCCGCTACCGCCAGCGAGAACCGCCCCCGAACCGTGCGAACGGATCGGGGGCGGTTCTGCGTGTGCCTGTGCCCGGTGCCGGTTGGTCACCGGGGCCCGTGCTGGGGGATCATGCCGGGGGCGGCGGGACGCCCGCCGGGGCCGGCCGCCGCCGTCCGGGAGCCGAGAGAAGAAAGCACTGGCCGTGATGCAGATCGTGCGGGGCAAGAAGCTCGAAAAGGCCGCCGAGGGTGAATTCGAGCGGCTGGTCGAGGAGAGTTCCCGGGTCGTCGTCGATGTCGGTACGGGGGACGCCCGGGCGTCCTATCGCATCGCCAAGGAGAATCCGGACTGGCTGGTCGTGGGCGTGGACCCGGCCTGGCAGCGGATGACGCAGACGAGCATTCGCAGCCGCCGCAAGCCCGCCAAGGGCGGCGTACCCAATCTGCTGCTCGTGAACGCGTCGATCGAGAACGCCCCGGAGGAACTGCGGGGGGCCGCCGACGAATTGCTGGTCCTGATGCCGTGGGGGAAATTGCTCCACGGTCTCGTGCGCGGCGACGAGGACATCTGGAGCGGGCTGCGTACCGTCGCGAAGCCGAATGCTCCGCTCACGGCCACGGTCGGCACCAGCATCTGGCGGGAGCCCGTGCCCCGGGACATCCAGGGGCTTCCGGAGCTCACCCCCGCGTACGTCGGAGAGGTGCTCACCGGAAAGGCGCTCGCCGCCGGCTGGAAGGTCACCGGTTTCCAGCTCACGAAGGCCGAGGAGGCCGCCGCAGTGTCGTCGTCGTGGGCGCGCAGGCTGGACTCGGACAGCACCGAGGTCATCGCGACCCTGACGGCGGTCACGGCCGGACCGGAGGAGTGAGCCCGGCGGGTCAGCCCGTCGGGAACTGCCTGCAGTACTCGTACATGGCCATCGCGCCTGCCGTGGCGACGTTGTAGCTGTGCGGGGAGCCCCAGACCGGGATCTCCACGCACTCGTCCACGCAGGCGAGCTCGTCCTCCTTGAGGCCGGTCCGCTCGTTTCCGAGGACGATGACCGACTTACGGGGGAAGCTGATCTCGTGCAGGCTCTTGGAATTCGTGGCCTGTTCGAGCGCGATGATCGTGTAGCCGTCCTCGCGCATCTTCTTCAGCACCGGCGGAAGGCTCCGGCGCATTTCGATCTCGACGTTGTCGGCACCGTCGCGCGCGATCTTCGGGTCGAGTTTCACATTGCCGCAGGCGATGATCCGCTCGACTCCGCAGCACCCCGCCGTCCGCACCACGCTGGACAGATTCACGCGGCTGCGGAACGCCGAGCACGCGATGACGAGCTCGCGGTTGCGCAGCAGAGGGGTGCCCGGCTTGTGGCGGAGGTGTTCGAACATGCCGGAAAGTCTACTGGCCGCCCGTCGGCCCGGTCCGCGCGTGCGGGCGCGGACTAGCATGACCGGTCCGGACAGCACATCTAGGCCCTGGAGAAGGCAATGAAGATCCACGCCAGGGGCCACGGACACGTCCGCGCGACCCACGCCAAGACCCTCGAATTCACCGGCGAGCAGGACATCACGCCCCGGGCGACCTGTGTCGTGGGGGTGAGCGCAGCCTTCGACCAGGAGGGTCTGGCCCTCCTGCGCGGCCCCGTGGCCGTCCGCCTCGCGGCCGGGCCGCACGTCGCCACCGGCACCGCCGTGGTCAACCCGCACCACCAGGTGACCGACCGCCTGGTGCTCCGGCGCAGCGACCACGCCTCACCGGACACCTTCGCCTTCCGCAGCACCCTGGTGGCGAGCGACCTCGACCCGGACTTCGTGGCGGCGCTGGGAGACCCGGCGACCGAGGTGACCCTGACGCTCACCGAGACCGGGCCCCGCCGACCGCTGGTCCTCGTCCACCGCCGCGGCCTGCCGGAACCGGAGGGGCGCCCGGGGCTGCTGTGGCGCACGGCGGACGCCTCGGTGGACCTGGACGCGGCGCGCGTCCCGGACGAGGCGCGCGCGGCCCTCGCGGACGGCGGGGTGATCGCCGCCTCCGTCTCCGGGCCGTTGGAGGGCGTCTCGCAGGCGGGCGGGGGGTGGCTGGCCGACGCGGCGGCCCGGGGGGCCCGGTTCGAGGTGACGGGCGACGCGACCGGGGCCGTACCGGCGCTGCTCGCGGCGGGCCTGCCGGTCGCGCCGGCGGTCCACCTGGGCCGTACCGACCGCCGGACACTGGCCGCCCCGCCGCACGCGGAGCTGCTGCGGACGGCACCGGCCCCCGTGGTGTTCCGGGCGCCCGCCGCCGATCTCGCCGTGCTGGCCGAGGTGCTGACCGGGTCCGCGGAGGACCGCCGGATCGCCGTGCCGGACGGGCATGCCGATCTCGGGCACGGGGCCACGTGGCTGCCGCTCTCCGAGGCGGTCGCGGCCGTCGCGGGCGAGGAGGAGTGCGTGTTCGTCCTGGCGCCCCCGGAGCGCGCCGCCTGGAACGTGGATCTGCGCCCCCTGGTCCCGCTGCTGGTGGAGCAGGGGGTCACCGCGCGCACCCTGAGCACGGTGCTCCGCCCGTTCGGGATCAGCCGGAGGGACCTGTACGACGCGCTGGGCGATGCGCGGGGGGCGCACGACAAGGGGCGCGAGAAGAAGTAGAGGAAGGGGGAAGCGGCATCGGGGGGATGTGCCGCTTCCCCCGGTCACGGGGCCTGCCGCTCCTTGCCGCGGTCGGGGGGAGGCCACGGCATGGGTCCCCGGCAGGGTTCCCGCACCCGGCCCCTCGGAGTCCGAGGGGCTCACCTTCCATCGTGCCTCGCCGGACCCCCCGGGCGGGCGGACCAAGGACCCCGATGCGCGGGACGTTGGTCCCTGGGCCGTGGGCATGGCGCGTGAGGAAACGGCCCACGGACCCGAGCATGCGTGTGGATAGACTCGCCCGACCGCACAGGGGATCGAAACCGCAGGGGATCGAAGGGGAGTCAGGGGCCGATGGTGCAAGCGAAGAAGATAGCCCTCTATGTGATTGTCGTCTTCGTGCTCTACACGATCATCAACTCCCCCGCCCGGGCCGCGGATCTGGTGCAAGTAGGGTTCGAGGGCATCGCGGACGCCGCGCAGGGCGTCGGCGACTTCATGTCCGAGCTCGTCAACTAGGGGTACCGCGTGATCCGCCATCTGGTCCTGTTCAAGCTGAACGACGGCGTCGAGCGGGACGATCCGAGGGTCGTCGCGGGTGCGGAGGCGTTCCGGGCGCTGGAAGGGGCCATCCCGGAGCTGGAGTTCTGGGAGTGTGCCTGGAACATCACCGACCGGCCGATCGCCTACGACTTCGCCATCAACTCGGCGGTCGCGGACGAGGCCGCGCTGAAGCGTTACATCGAGCACCCGGACCATCAGGCGGCCGCCGGTCAGTGGCGTGAATTCGCCACCTGGGTGATCGCCGACTACCCGTTCTGACGCCTTCGGCCCTGCGAGCCCCTCACCGCGACGGTGAGGGGCTTTTCTTTGTCCCAGGGCCCGATGGACGCCCGCCGCGCGTTCTAAACCCGGACAAGGCCAACACGGCGCTATGGGGTGCTTGCGCATAGTGGTCATGTCTTGTGATGCTATGACCGCTTTTGACGGACGGATTGACCGAAGTTGACCGCAAGCCGTAGTTGTTGACCGCGAAGGGGTGGCGTCATCGTGCCGGCCAGTACAGCGCCTCAAGTGCCTCCCCAGGTCCACCAGGCGGCACCGGCCGTCCCGCCCGCCCCGCCGCCGGGCCAGGCGCAGACGACGGTCCACGAGACCCCCGACGAGACGGCCGGCCCCGCCCGGTCCCGGACCGCCGACACCCGGGCGCTCACCCAGGTGCTCTTCGGACAGCTCAAGAACCTGGAGCCGGGCACCGCGGAGCACGACCGGGTGCGCACCGCGCTGATCGAGGCCAACCTCCCGCTCGTGCGGTACGCCGCCGCGCGGTTCCGCAGCCGGAACGAGCCGATGGAGGACGTCGTCCAGGTCGGCACCATCGGCCTGATCAACGCGATCGACCGCTTCGACCCCGAACGCGGCGTCCAGTTCCCGACGTTCGCGATGCCCACCGTGGTCGGCGAGATCAAGCGGTACTTCCGGGACAACGTGCGCACCGTCCACGTCCCCCGCCGGCTGCACGAACTCTGGGTGCAGGTCACCGGCGCCACCGAGGACCTGACCACCGCGCACGGCCGCTCGCCCACCACCGCGGAGATCGCCGAGCGGCTGAAGATCTCCGAGGACGAGGTGCTGGCCTGCATCGAGGCCGGGCGGTCGTACCACGCGACCTCGCTGGAGGCGGCCCAGGAGGGCGACGGACTCCCCGGGCTCCTCGACCGGCTCGGCTACGAGGACCCGGCCCTCGCGGGCGTCGAGCACCGGGACCTCGTCCGGCACCTCCTCGTACAACTGCCCGAGCGGGAGCAGCGGATTCTGCTGCTGCGGTACTACAGCAACCTGACGCAGTCCCAGATCAGTGCCGAACTCGGGGTCTCCCAGATGCATGTGTCAAGGCTTCTGGCCCGGAGTTTCGCCAGACTCCGATCCGCAAACAGGATCGAGGCGTAACCGAAACGGGTAGACCGTTCCCGGGGCGTTTCCCGGGGTCGAAAAGCCTCACACCCCTTGTTAACTGCGCAGACTCCCCCTGGACTTGTCGACAAGTCACTACAGCGTGTTGCCGACATGTGACATTCTGCGGGAAGTGAGTTTGCCGCAGCCCCACCTCCGGTATTCAGGTGGAGGCTGCGTTCCTCCGATGGTCGTGGCCACCGCGACCGTCCGCGACCTCAAGGGGGTGGCATGTCCGAAGAACAGGGCAGCTCGAAGGTGCTCACGCTCGAAAAGAGCGAGCCCGCACCCGTTGCGCTCACCAGCTCGCCGGAAGCCATCGACACCCGCACGCTCTCCCGCTCCCTGTTCCTGCGGCTCGCCGCGCTGGGTCCCGCCCCGGGCCCCGGCGGCACCGACAGCCCGGAGCGTGCCTATGTGCGGGACACACTCATCGAGCTCAACCTGCCCCTCGTGCGGTACGCGGCGGCGCGGTTCCGGAGCCGTAACGAACCCATGGAGGACATCGTCCAGGTCGGCACCATCGGCCTGATCAAGGCGATCGACCGCTTCGACTGCGAACGGGGCGTGGAGTTCCCGACGTTCGCGATGCCGACCGTGGTGGGCGAGATCAAGCGGTTCTTCCGCGACACCTCGTGGTCGGTGCGGGTGCCGCGCAGGCTCCAGGAGCTCCGGCTCGCCCTCACCCGGACCAGCGACGAGCTCGCGCAGAAGCTGGACCGCTCGCCGACCGTGCCGGAGCTGGCCCGGGCGCTCGGGGTCTCCGAGGAGGAGGTGGTCGACGGTCTGGCCGTGGGCAACGCCTACACCGCCTCGTCGCTGGACTCGCCCGCGCCCGAGGACGACGGCGGCGAGGGCTCGCTGGCCGACCGGCTGGGTTACGAGGACACGGCGCTGGAAGGCGTCGAGTACCGCGAATCGCTCAAGCCGCTGCTGGCCAAGCTTCCGCCGCGCGAGCGCCAGATCATCATGCTGCGGTTCTTCGCCAACATGACCCAGTCGCAGATCGGCGAGGAGGTGGGCATCTCGCAGATGCACGTCTCCCGTCTGCTGACGCGCACGCTCGCCCAGCTCAGGGAAGGGCTCATCGCGGACTAGGCCGGTGTCCGGACACGCCTCACCGCCGGCCGCCGGGGCCCCTCGGCGGCCGGTGCGCGTTCCCGTACGACAGCGGCCGCGAACCGAAGCGCCGCTCCTCCGCACGGATCGGCGGGGGAGCGGCGCGAAGACGGATGCGGTCGGGCGGGACGCGCGGCGGGTGCGGCGCCCCGTCGCTCCCGCGGAGCGGAGGGTCAGCCGAACGCGAGCCAGGCGACCGCGCCGAGCACGATGACCACCGCGACGATCCCGGCGATCAGTCCGGTCCTCGGGCCGGAGGAGACGGCGGCGGGCTGCTGACGCTGCGGCTCGCCCTCGTCGACGAAGGCGCGGAACATCTGGGTGCTGCCGGCCGGGTCGTAGGAGCCCTCGGGACCCTGCGGTGCGTGGGGATTGTGTGCCATGTCGCAGGACCCTAGCGAACTCGGGCGAACGGCCCAACCCCCGGGCGCCGCCCGCCGATCCGACGCCTGTGTGGCGCACCCCACATCACCCCCTCCTCTACCGCAGACACTGCGGGTTTGACCAGGACCCGGCGCAGTCTTTTGCGTCCCTTTACTCCCGCAAGCCCCTTTTCGTTTGCCTGCAGCAACCAACGGCTTCTATGGTTGCCCTAAGCAACAAGATGACGGTGAGATTGTCTGGGGGTCCCGTGGCCGCACGGAGTCAGTACGAAGAACTGGCCCGGCAGCTGAGCGCCATCGGAGCCGTCAAACGCGGCCTCGCCCGCATCCTGCCCGCCGAATGCCCCGGTGGCTCCGCCGCCGTGCTGACTCTGCTGAGCCGGCACGGGGAGATGCGGATCAGCCGGCTGGCCGAACTCCTCGCGGTCGACATGTCGGTGACCAGCCGGCACGTCGCCCACGTGGCGGAACGGGGCTGGATCGAACGGTTCCCGGACCCGGCGGACAAGCGCTCCCGCATCCTGCGGCTGACCCCCGCGGGGGAAGGGGTGCTGGAGGACCTCTACCGCCGGTCGACCGAGATGTTCGCCTGCCATCTTCAGGATTGGTCCGACGACGAGGTCGGGCAGCTCAACACGTTGCTGGCCCGGCTGCGCGACAGCTTCTCCTGTCGCGGCACCGGAGGGTGCGCCCCCGGAAAGCACAGCGGCGACTGCCGCTCGCGCCAGGCCGACAGCCACGACGGCTCGTACACCCGTACACCCGCGTAACAGAAGCAAAGACAAGGACTTACATGGCTACGACCACACCGACCGGTGTGCGGGGCGGCCACGCCAAGCACGGGGGCCACGACGCCTCCGACGGCACGCCGATGACACACCGGCAGATCATGGAGGCACTTGCCGGGCTGCTGCTCGGCATGTTCGTCGCGATCCTGTCGTCCACCGTCGTCTCCAACGCCCTGCCGGAGATCATCTCCGACCTGGGCGGCGGGCAGAGCGCCTACACCTGGGTCGTCACCGCCTCGCTGCTGGCGATGACCGCGACCACCCCCCTGTGGGGCAAGCTGTCCGACCTGTTCAGCAAGAAGCTGCTGGTCCAGATAGCCCTGATCATCTACGTCGCGGGCTCGGTCGTCGCCGGCCTCTCGACCAGCTCGGGCATGCTGATCGCCTGCCGTGTGGTGCAGGGCATCGGCGTCGGCGGTCTCTCCGCGCTCGCCCAGATCGTCATGGCCGCCATGATCGCCCCGCGCGAGCGCGGCCGTTACAGCGGCTACATCGGCGCGGTCTTCGCCGTCGCCACCGTCGGCGGCCCGCTGCTCGGCGGCGTCATCACCGACACCAGCTGGATGGGCTGGCGCTGGTGCTTCTACGTGGGTGTGCCGTTCGCGGTCATCGCCCTCATCGTGCTCCAGAAGACCCTGAAGCTCCCGGTCGTCAAGCGTGAGGTCAAGGTCGACTGGACCGGCGCCTTCTTCATCAGCGCCGCCGTCTCGCTGCTGCTCCTGTGGGTGACGTTCGCGGGCGACAAGTACGACTGGGCCTCCTGGCAGACCGCTGTCATGCTCGCGGGCTCCCTGGTCCTCGCGCTGCTCTTCGTCTTCACCGAGTCCCGGGCCAGCGAGCCGATCATCCCGCTGCGGCTCTTCCGCAACCGGACCATCACGCTCGCCTCGCTCGCCTCGCTGTTCGTCGGCATCGCGATGTTCGCCGGCACCGTCTTCTTCAGCCAGTACTTCCAGCTGGCGCGCGGCAAGTCGCCGACGATGTCCGGTGTGATGACCATCCCGATGATCGGGGGTCTGTTCCTCTCCTCGACCGTCTCCGGCCAGATCATCACCAAGACCGGCCGCTGGAAGATCTGGCTGGTCAGCGGCGGCTTCCTGGTCACCGCGGGGCTCGGCCTGCTCGGAACGATCCGCTACGACACGACGTACTGGCACATCGCGGTCTTCATGTTCGTGATGGGTCTCGGCATCGGCATGATGATGCAGAACCTCGTGCTCGCCACGCAGAACCAGGTGGACCCGAAGGACCTCGGTTCGGCCAGCTCCGTCGTCACCTTCTTCCGTTCCCTCGGTGGTGCGATCGGCGTCTCGGCGCTGGGCGCCGTCATGGCGAACCGCGTCACCCACTACGTCAAGGACGGCCTCGCGGACCTCGGCCCGCAGGGCGCGGCCCTGGGCCACGGCGGCACCGGTGGCGGGGGCATCCCCGACCTGGACAAGCTGCCCGCCCCGTTCCGCACGGTCATGGAGGCCGCCTACGGGCACGGCGTCGGTGACGTCTTCCTGTACGCCGCTCCGGCCGCGCTGCTCGCCTTCCTGATCACGCTGTTCATCAAGGAGGTCGCGCTCAGGACGCGGGCCGTCGGCGACGCCCCGGCCCAGGCCGACGCGCCCGCCGAGGCCCCCGCCGACGCCGTCACCGAGGCGGTCGCCGAGGGCGCCGCCGGGGTCACCGCCGTCGACACCACCGAGGCGGCCCCCGTCGCCGAGGCCGGGGCTCCCGTGGACTTCGCCAAGGACGGCACCCCCGTCCGCGGTGTGGTCCGGGGTGCCGAGGGCACGCCCGTGGCCCGGGCGGCCGTCACGCTGATCTCGCTCGGCGGCCGGCAGCTGGGCATCGCCGCGGCGCAGGCCGACGGGAGCTACGCGCTGGCCGCCCCGGGCGCCGGTTCGTACGTCCTGATCGCGTCCGCCGACGGCTTCCAGCCGCAGGCGTCCACCGTGGTCGTCGGCGACGAGCCGCTGGCGTACGACATCCTCCTCTCGGGTACGAGCGGCCTGGCCGGCACCGTGCGGGCCGCCGAGAGCGGCGCGCCGGTCGCGGACGCCATGGTCATCGTCACCGATGTGCGCGGCGACGTCCTGGCCACCGGCAAGTCCGCCGAGACGGGCGACTTCGCCTTCGGCGAGCTGGTCCCCGGCGCGGTGACCGTCGCGGT
Source organism: Streptomyces sp. NPDC052299 (assembly GCF_040679335.1). Lineage (NCBI taxonomy): Bacteria > Bacillati > Actinomycetota > Actinomycetes > Kitasatosporales > Streptomycetaceae > Streptomyces > Streptomyces sp. NPDC052299. Next base: position 89,752 of record NZ_JBFAUP010000001.1, read on the forward strand.
CAACGCGGCCGGCTTCCGCCCGCTGGCCCTGCCGGTCGAGATCGGCGGCCAGGGGGTCACCCGGGTCGACGCCGCGCTCCAGGCCGGTGCGCTGGTCCAGGGCGTCGTGCGGGCCGGTGCGAGCCGCCGCCCGCTGCCCGACGCCCGGGTCACGCTGGTCGACGCGGCCGGCAACGTGATCGCCAGCTCGACGACCGGGGAGGACGGGGCGTACGCCTTCGCCGACCTGGACGCGGGCGAGTACACGGTCATCGCGACCGGCTACCCGCCGGTGGCCGGTGCCCTGACGGTGGCCGGTCACGGGGTCGACGGCCACGACATCGAGCTCGTCCACCCGGGCGAGTGACCTGACGGGTACGGGGCAGGGCCGGTCCGAACGGAAGGCCCTGGCCCCGGCCCGCACCAGAACCCCTGGCGGGGGCGGCGTTCTTGAGCGGATGCGCGGCACCGGCCGGTGGAAATGGGCCCCGGCGGCGGGGACGGCAGGCAGGGGACGGCCTGCCGTCCCCGCCCCGGGGCCCGACTCATTGAATGACCCGGTCCGGTGGACGGACGGCGTCATGAGCAAGGAGAGAGAACGGGATGGGACTTCGCGCACAGGTACGGACGCGGGACGGCTGGGCTGTGCAGCACGCGGTCGTGACGGTCACCGACATGACCGGCACCCAGGTGCTGCGCGCCGCCGCCGACGAGACCGGGGCCGTACGGGCCGACACCCCGCTGCCCGCGGGCGCGTACACGGTGATCGTGACGGCGGTCGGGTACGCCCCCGCCGCCTCCACCGCCCTCGTCACGGCGAGCGGCACGGTCGAGGCGGGCACCGTCGTGCTCAATCGCCAGGGCGGCGTGGAGCTGCCGCCGCCGGGCACCTGGTCGCTGGACCCGGCGCACTCCTCGGTGGGCGCGGTCGCCCAGCACCTCGGGATCTCCAGCGTGCACGGCCGGTTCACCGAGTTCGGCGGGCGCATCGAGATCTCCGAGGACCTGCAGAGCTCCCGGGTCGAGGCGGTCATCGACGCGGCGAGCATCGACACCGGCAACGGCATGCGGGACAAGCACCTGCGCTCCCCCGACTTCCTGGACACCGACCGCTTCCCGGAGATCACCTACCGCTCCACCGGGCTGACCCCGGCCGGGCCCGACCGCTGGACCGTGCACGGCGAGCTGACCATGCGCGGCGTGACGCGCCCCGTCGACCTCGGCCTGAGCTACCTCGGCACCGGCCCCGACCCGTGGGGCGGGGTGCGCGCGGCGTTCAACGCGACGGCCGAACTGCGCCGCGAGGACTTCGCCATGAACTACAACCAGGTGGTCCAGGCCGGCATCGCGGCGATCGGCACCACGCTCCGCGTCGAGCTGGACATCCAGGCCGTGCAGGGCGATTCCCTGCCCGCCGTCTGACGGCGGCCGGTCGTAGGGTCGGTTCCATGGCACCCAACATCGCAACGAACACCGCCGTGGAACTCGACGCACTGCTGGACTTCGTACGGCCCCGGCACCGGGCGATCCTGCTGACCACCCGGGCCGACGGCCGCCCCCAGGGCTCCCCGCTCACCTGCGGCGTGGACGACGCGGGCCGGATCGTGGTCTCCACGTACCCCGAGCGCGCCAAGACCCGTAACGCCAAGCGCGACGCGCGGGTCAGCGTGATCGTCCTGTCCGACGACTGGAACGGGCCCTGGGTCCAGATCGACGGGTCCGCCGAGGTCATCGACGCGCCGGACTCGGTCGAGCCGCTCGTCGAGTACTTCCGGAACATCTCCGGCGAGCACCCGGACTGGGACGAGTACCGGGCGGCGATGGTGAAGCAAGGGAAGTCGATCATCCGGATCACCCCGGAACGCTGGGGCCCCATCGCCACCGGCGGCTTCCCCGCCCACCTCGCCCCGTGATCTCCCCCGCCCTGCTCGACCGGGCCCGGATCGTCGCCGGGCCCGAGGTCGGCGAGGCCGCCGTGCGCGGACTGGCGGCGGCCACCGGCCGCACCATCGAACGCACCCCCGGCGACGGCCCCTTCGTGTACGTGGGTGCCTCGCTGCCCGACGCGGTGCGCGGGCCGGACCTGGTCTGGTTCCACAGCGTCAACGCGGGCACGGACGCCCTGCTGCGCGGCGGCCCCTGGCCGGACGGCGTACCGCTGACCCGGACCGTGGGGCGCATGGGCGAGCGGATCGCGCAGTACGTGCTGGGCTGGGTGCTCGCGGAGTGCCAGTCCGTGCCGGAGTTCGCCGCCCAGCACGCCCGCGCCGAGTGGCGCCGCATCGACTCCGAACTCGTCGCCGGGCAGACCGCCGTGGTGCACGGCATCGGACGCATCGGCTCCGCCGTCGCCACGCTGCTCCGGGCCTGCTCCATCCGGACCGTGGCCGCCGCCCGCACCCCGCGCCCGGTGCCGCCCGGCTTCGACGCGGTGGTCCCGGCGGACGAACCGGTGGCCGCCCGCTGGGTGGTCGCCGCGCTCCCGCTGACCGGGGCGACCACCGGCTATTTCGGGGCGGACCGGTTCGCGGCGATGGGCGGGGCGACGTTCCTCAATGTGGGGCGGGGCGCGACGGTGGAACTGGGGGCGCTGGAGGCCGCGTTGCGCGCGGGGTCGGTGGGGCGGGCGGTGCTCGACGTGCTGGCCGACGAGCCGGCGGCGCCCGGGGACGCGTGCTGGCGGCTGCCGCGCACGGTCGTCACCTCGCACTCCGCGGGGATCACGGCGGACGAGGACGTCGTCACGGACTTCGCGGCGTGCCTGCGGGAGCTGTCGGCGGGCCGGGTCCCGGCGCTCACGGTGGACACCGCACGGGGCTACTGACCGCGGTCCCGCATCGCGTCGATCCCCGCGATCAGCAGGTCCAGCCCGAAGGCGAAGTCGCGCTCCAGGGTCTCCTCCACGGTGGCCCCGTCGCGGGCCGCCATCAGGCCCGGCGAGTCCTCCACGAGGCCGTCGAGCCGGGGCTGCTCCTGGATCGCCGCCATCGCCTGCCGGACGTACTCGTCCTGGCTGAGCCCCGCCTCCGCGCTGCGCCGCGCGAACCGGCCCTCGGCCGTGCCGAATCCGTACACGAACTGGAAGACCGCCGCCAGCGCCCCGCCGTGGCTCTCCGGGGGCAGCCCCGTCGCGCGGATGACGTCCCGCACGGTGCGGGTCACCAGCAGCGCGTGCGGGCCGAGGTTGAGGAAGCGGCCCGCCAGCGGCGAGACCCAGACGTGCCGCACGAGGAGCCCGCGGTACGCCGCCGCCACCGCGCGCAGCCGGTCCTGCCAGGGGGCGTCGGCGGGCGGCGGCGCGATCTCGCTGTAGACCGCGTCGAGGGCCAGTTCCAGCAGGTCGTCCTTGGTGTCCACGTACCAGTACAGGGACATGGCCGTGACGTTCAGCTCGGCGGCCAGCCGGCGCATGGAGAACTTCGCCAGCCCCTCGGCGTCCAGCAGCCGGACCGAGGCCGCGGTGATCCGCTCCCGGTCGAGCCCGGCCGGCTGGGCCGCCCGCCGGGAGCGCGCGGGCTGCCGGGTCTCCAGCCACACGCTGGACCGGACAGGGTTCTTCACGCGGTCGGCCGCGGACCCCATGGCGCTCTCCCTCATCTCGGCGCGGGACGGACGGACCGGCCGCGCACCCGCGTGGCCGCGAAGCGGAGGCTTACGGTCCGGCAGGTCCCGCCCGATGCTATGCCGCTGTCGCGGCCCGGCGGCCGGGGATCGCGGTGGTTGGTGCGTACAAGTGTCTTCTCGTGGGTACGGTGCCGGTCGCCGCATCGGATACGACCTGCCCCGGAAGCTGGAGTGATATGTCACTGCGTCGTCGTACGGTGGAAGTCCTGTTGGCCGCAGGGTTGTTGGGGGCCGCGCTCGCGCCTCCCGCGACGGCGGCGGGGCACGGGCGGGCGCCCGGGCAGTCGGTCCCGCTGCGCGTCGCCACGTACAACATCCATGCCGGGGCCGGCATGGACAACGTCTTCGATCTCGACCGGCAGGTGGCCGCGCTGCGCGCCCTGGACGCGGATGTGATCGGGCTCCAGGAGGTGGACGTCCGCTGGGGCGACCGCAGCGAGGGGCGGGACCTGGCGGCCGAGCTGGGCCGACGGCTGGGAATGCACGTCTCCTTCGCGCCGATCTACAGCCTGGACCCGGTGGCGGAGGGCGGGCCCCGGCGGGAGTTCGGCGTTGCCGTGCTGTCCCGGTACCGGATCGTGAGCGCCGAGAACCACGATCTGACCCGGCTCTCCACGCAGGACCCGAACCCGGTCCCGGCGCCCGCGCCCGGCTTCGGTGAGGTGGTGCTGAAGGTGCGCGGGCTGCCCGTCCACGTGTACGCGACGCATCTCGACTACCGGGGCGATCCGTCCGTCCGGACCGCCCAGGTCGCGGACACCCGGCGGATCATGGCGGAGGACCAGGCGAACGAGCGTCGCCCGGTGCGGCAGATCCTGCTCGGCGACTTCAACGCGCCGCCGACCGCGCCGGAGCTGGCGCCGCTGTGGCAGGAGCTGACCGACGTCGAGCCGGGCGGGCCGACGTACCCGGCGCTGAATCCGGTGCAGCGGATCGACTACGTGGCCGTTTCGAAGGACACCGTGCGGGTGCGCGGCGCGGCGGTGGCCGAGGAAGCGATCGCCTCGGACCACCGCCCTGTCGTGGCCGATCTGTCGCTGCGGCGCTGATGCGCCGAAGCCTCAGCCGCTCGTCGTCGGCCGGGTGAGGTCGTAGAAGGTGGCGCTGCCCGCCGTCACCTCCTTGAAGTTCTTCTCCACCCAGGCGGAGATCTGCGAGGCGGTGCCGCTGCCGCCCATGCCTCCTCCGCCCATGCCGCCGCCCGGGACCAAGTAGTGGATGCGGCCGTCCTCGACGTACTTCTTGAACTGCGCGAGCGTCGGGGACGGGTCGCTTCCGTTGAAGCCGCCGATCGCCATGACGGGTTCCTCGGTGGCGAGTTGGTAGCTCGCGGCGTTCTGGGAGCCGATGGCCGCGGCGGCCCAGGTGTAGTCGTCGGCGTTCTTCTCCAGGAGCGCCTTCGCCTCGGAGCCGACGGACGCGCCGTTGAGGAGGCCACCCATGCCGCCGGCTCCGCGTTCGCCCGTGGTGGGTGGGGTGCCGCGTCCGCCGGTCCGGGGGCTTCCGCCGTTCTGCGCGGGGGGCTGGGCCTGGCTCCGGCCCGTCCCCTGGCCCGGCGGGGTGCCGGTGGGGGGCTGGCCCATGCCGGTGCCCCGCTGAGTGCCGCCCTGCCCCGGAGGCATGCCGCCCGGGCCGCCCCGCCCGCCACCGCCGCCCGGACCGCCGCCCATGCCGCCCGAAGCCGGACCGGCGGTGACGATGGAGCCCTGGTGGCCCGTGTTCAGGGTGCTCACGGTGTACGCGGCCGGCCCGGCGAGCGACGCGGCGAAGCCCAGGGCCACCGCGACGAGGGCCAGTCGGCGGCCGAGCCGGACCACGAGCAACAGGCCGGCCGCCGCCACGAGACCGGTGACGAGCACGGCCGTCCGCAGCCACGGCAGGTAGTCCGGGGTGCGGCCGAGGAGGACGTACGCCCAGTACGCCGTCACCGCGACGGTCCCCGCGAGCGCGGCGCCCGCCCACCAGTGGGCCCGCTCCTCCCAGAGGACCGTGACGCCCATGCCGACCAGCGCGGCCAGACAGGGGGCCAGCGCCACCGTGTAGTACTGGTGGAAGATCCCGGCCATGAAGCTGAAGACGGCGGCCGTCATCAGCAGCGAACCGCCCCACGCGAGGAACGCCGCCCGCGCGGTGTCGGTGCTCCCCCAGCGCTTCATGCCGGGGAGGTGCCCTCCTGCGCGCCGGGTCAGCCAGATCCCGGCGACGAGCAGGATCAGTGCGGCGGGCAGCAGCCAGGAAATCTGCGCGCCCACCTCGGAGTTGAACATTCGGCCGATGCCGGTCTCGCCCCACTGACCGCCGCCCGGGCCGCCTCCGCCGCCGACGCTGCCGGTCTCCTCGCCGTTGATCCGGCCGAGCCCGTTGTAGCCGAAGGTCAGCTCAAGGAACGAGTTGTTCTGCGAACCGCCGATGTACGGGCGTGAGGAGGCGGGCCACAGTTCGACAGCGGCCACCCACCAGCCGCCCGCGACGACCATGGCGAGCACGGCCAGACCGAGCTGCCCGAACCTCCTGCGTACGGGGACCGGTGCGCACACCGCGTAGAGCACGGCCAGCGGCGGCAGAATCAGGAACGCCTGGAGGGTCTTCGACAGGAACGCCAGTCCCACCGCGACGCCCGCCCACACCAGCCACTTGGTGCGTCCCCTCTCCATCGCGCGCAGCACGCAGTGGACGGTGACCGTCATCAGCAGCGCGAGCAGCGCGTCCGGGTTGTTGAAGCGGAACATCAGCGCGGCGACCGGCGTCAGCGCGAACACCGCCATGGTGATGAGCCCGGCGGCGGCACTGAACCGGCGGCGCACCGTCGCGTACAGCACCCCGGCCGTCGCGGCGGCCATGACCACCTGCGGGGCGAGGATCGCCCAGGAGCTGAGCCCGAAGACCCGCACCGACAGGGCCATGGGCCACAGGGCGGCCGGCGGCTTGTCGACGGTGATGGCGTTGGCCGCGTCGAGCGAGCCGAAGAAGAACGCCTTCCAGCTGCGGCTGCCGGCCTGCACGGCGGCGGAGTAGAAGGAGTTGGCGTATCCGGAGGCGCTGAGGTTCCAGAGGTACGCCAGCGTGATGACGAGCAGCAGGGCCAGGAAGGCGGGGCGCACCCAGGGCGCGTCCTCGGCCCGGCCGCGCCAGATCCGGCGGGGCAGGGAGGCACCGTCCCGTGCGTGCCCCGGGGGCGTGTCCGGCCGGGCGGCCGGAGCGTGGGCGGGGTCGAGCGTGGTCATCGGGCGTTCCTCGGGTCGGGGGTGGTTTCGGCCGGGGTTTCGGCGGTGGGGGGAGCGGGAACGGCGGCGTCGCACAAGGGGTTTGCCGGGTCGGCGGCCGGGAAGGACGCGGCGGGAACGGGAGCCGTCACCGCGTTTCCCCGCTCCCGTTCCGGGAAGACCCACGCGCGGAACAGCAGGAAGCGCAGCACCGTCGCCGCCAGGTTCGCCGCGACGAGCACCGCGAGTTCGGTGCCGTGGGAGGGCGACCCGGAGGCCGCGCCCAGGGCCGCCAGCGAACCGCTGGTCAGGGCGAGCCCGATGGCGAAGACCACGAGGCCCTGCGCCTGGTGACGGACCGCGCCGCCCCGGCCACGTACCCCGAAGGTGAGCCTCCGGTTGGCGGCGGTGTTCGCGACGGCCGAGACCAGCAGCGCGGCCCCGTTGGCGAGCTGGGGCCCGGTGCCGAGCCGAAAGAGCGAGTACAGCGCCAGGTAGAACAGCGTGGACAGGGCGCCCACGACGCAGAAGCCGACGAGCTGACGGGCGAGCCCGCCCGGCACCCCGCCGATCGCCCGGTCGCGCGGATCGTCCCCGAAGGGCCGCGCCAGCCGGTCCAGCGGCAGCGCGCCGACGGCCAGCGCCCGTCCCACCCGCCACACGCCCTTCAGGTCGTCGGTGGCGGTCCGGACGATGTGGACCGTGGAGTCGGGGTCGTCCACCCAGTCGACGGGCACCTCGTGGATGCGCAGCCCGGCCCGTTCGGCGAGCACCAGCATCTCGGTGTCGAAGAACCAGCCGGTGTCCTCCACCATCGGCAGCAGCCGCTGCGCGACCTCGCGGCGGATCGCCTTGAACCCGCACTGGGCGTCACTGAACCGCGCGGCCAGCGACGAACGCAGGATGATGTTGTACGCCCGGGAGATGAACTCCCGCTTCGTCCCCCGCACCACCCGTGAACTGCGCGCGAGCCGCGACCCGATGGCGAGGTCGGAGTGCCCGGAGATGAGCGGCGCCACCAGCGGGAGCAGCGCGTTGAGGTCGGTGGACAGGTCGACGTCCATGTAGGCGAGCACCGGGGCGTCCGAGTGGGTCCAGACGGTACGCAGCGCCCTACCGCGCCCCTTCTCCTCCAGCCTGAACGACCGCACCCCCGGCAGCGACCGCGCCAGCCGCTCCGCCACCTCGGGCGTCCGGTCGGTGCTGGCGTTGTCGGCGACGGTGATCCGGAAGGCGTACGGGAAGGTGCGGGCCAGGTGCTCGTGCAGCCGCAGCACGCACGGTTCGAGGTCCTTCTCCTCGTTGTAGACGGGTACCACCACATCGAGCACGGGCGCACCCGCCGCACCGCCCGCGCCGGCGAGGAGGTGGTCCCGGGCCGGCAAGGTGCTCCAAGGAGTCTCTGTTCGCATGCGTCGACGGTCGCCAACGGCGCTGTCACCGGCGTGTGCTGAGGCTGTGGTCCCTCTGTGAGTGGTCCTCGTGCCGCCGGGCGGGCGCGCCGGACGGGTCCCGCTCCACCGGAAGCCGGACCGCGAACACCGTCTCCCCCGGCACCGACCGCACCTCCACCGCACCGCCATGGGCCGACACCACCGCTTGGACGATCGCCAGACCGAGGCCCGTCGAACCGGCGTGGCGGGAGCGGGAGGCGTCGCCCCGGGCGAAGCGTTCGAAGACGTGGGGGAGAAGGTCCGGGGGGATGCCGGGCCCGTCGTCCTGGACCTCCAGGGTGACCCAGGGGGCGTCGGGCGCGGCCAGGACGCGGGCGGTGACCGTGGTGCCGGGCGGGGTGTGGGTGCGGGCGTTGGCCAGGAGGTTGACCAGGACCTGGTGGATGCGGGTGGGGTCGGCGCGGACCGTCGCGGGGGCGTCCGGCAGGTCGAGGCGCCAGTGGCGGGCGGGCTCGGCACGGTCCGCCGCCCGGGCGTCGCTCACCGCGTCCACGACGAGCGGCGAGAGGTCGGTGCTCTCGTACGCGAGCGGGCGGCCCGCGTCCAGCCGGGCGAGCAGGAGCAGGTCCTCGACCATGCCCGTCATCCGCTGCGCCTCCGACTCGATGCGGCCGAGCGCGTGCCGGATGTCCGGACCGGGGTCCTCCCGGCCGCGCCGGGTGAGTTCGGCGTAGCCGCGTATCGAGGCCAGCGGCGTCCGCAGCTCGTGGCTGGCGTCCGCGACGAACCGGCGCACCCGCGTCTCGCTGCGCTGCCGCGCGTCCAGCGCCGAACCCACGTGCCCCAGCATCCGGTTCAGCGCGGCGCCGACCTGGCCGACCTCCGTGCGCGGGTCCGCCTGCGCGTCCGGGACGCGTTCGAGGAGGGCCACCTCGCCGCTGTGCAGCGGTAGTTCGGAGACCCGGGTCGCGGTCGCCGCCACCCGGCGCAGGGGGCGGAGCGCCACGCCGACCATCACCGCGCCCGCGATCCCGGCCGCGACGAGCCCGGCACCGGTCACGCAGACCTCGACCAGGATCAGGGTGCCCAGCGCACGGCTCACCTCGGTGGTGGGGATGCCCACGAGGACCGTGCCGCCGTCGCTCACGGGCACCGCCCGCACCCGGTAGCCGCCCAGGCCCGGCAGCTCGACCTCGTGCGCGCGGTCGTCCGCCGTGACACCGGCCGCCGTCACGGCGGCCCGCTGGGCGCCGGACAGCGGTTCGGTGTTCTCGCCCGCGTCGAACCCGCCGTCCTTCACGACGGCCGAGTCCGTGATCTCCCCCCGCTCGACCAGCGCGCCGAAGGTCTGCAGCGGCTGGCCGCCCATGCCGATGAAACCGAGCGGATCACGCTCCGGAGCCGTTTTCGGACCCCCGGGCGCGGGAACACCCGGCGCCCGCTCCGCCCGGACCGCGATGTCCCGCAGCTGGTCGTCGAGTTTCCCGTACAGGTAACTGTGGAAGGCGATCGCGGTCACCGAGCCGATCACGGCGGCCACCACGGCGATCAGCGTCACCGCCGAGACCACGAGGCGGGTGCGCAGGGTCCACGGCCGCCGCATCGTGCTACTCACCCGGCTTGATCAGGTATCCCGCCCCGCGCCGGGTGTGGATCATGGGCGCGCGGCCCGCGTCGATCTTCTTGCGCAGGTAGGAGATGTACAGCTCGACCACGTTGGCCTGGCCACCGAAGTCGTAGTTCCAGACCCGGTCCAGGATCTGCGCCTTGCTGAGCACCCGGCGCGGATTGCGCATCAGGAACCGCAGCAGCTCGAACTCGGTCGCCGTCAGGTGGATGTTCTTCCCGCCCCGGCTGACCTCGTGGCTGTCCTCGTCCAGCATCAGGTCGCCCACGACGAGCCGCGACTCGCCGCGCGCCGCCGCCGTCCCCGACCGCCGGATCAGGCCGCGCAGCCGGGCCACGACCTCCTCCAGGCTGAACGGCTTGGTGACGTAGTCGTCGCCGCCCGCGGTGAGCCCGGCGATCCGGTCCTCCACGGAGTCCCGCGCGGTCAGGAACAGCACCGGCACGTCGGACAGCTCGCGCCGCAGCCTGCCGAGGACGGCGAGACCGTCCATGTCGGGCAGCATCACGTCGAGGATCACCACATCGGGCCGGAACGCGCGGGCGGTGCGCACGGCGGCCGCGCCGTCCCCCGCGCTGCGCACCTCCCAGCCCTCGTAACGGAGCGCCATCGACAGCAGCTCCGTGAGCGAGGCCTCGTCGTCCACGACCAGCACCCGCACGGGGGTGCGGTCCGGCCTGAGCAGTTCGGTACGCCCCTGGGGCGAGGTCGTCGTCGTCATGACGCCAGCCTGTGAGACGGCTCTGAGAGAGTTCTTTTCCGTTTCTGTGAATTCCCTGAGAAAGCCGCGGCGGCGGTCTCAGACGCCGAACAGCGCCCGCGCGTTGTCGTGGCAGACCGCCCGGAGCCAGTCGTCACCGAGCCCCAGGCGTTCCAGGGCGTGCAGCTGGTGGGCGTACGGGTACGGGATGTTCGGGAAGTCCGTCCCCAGCAGGACGCGGTCGCCGAGCGCCGCCAGGCGGCCGAGCTCCGCCGGGGGGAACGGGCTGAACTCCTCGACGAAGTCCGTGAACGCCATCGTCGTGTCGAGCCGCACCTCCGGGTACGTCTCCGCGAGCGTCAGGAACTCCGTGTACTCCGGCATGCCCATGTGCGCCACGATCAGCGGCAGCCGGGGATGCCGGGCAAGAACGCGGCCGATGGGACCGGGACCGGTGTGCTTGCCGGGCGCCGGGCCCGAACCGCAGTGCGTCACGACTGGAATGCCCGCCTCCGCGAGCAGGCCCCACACCGGGTCGAGCAGCGGGTCGTTCGGGTCGTACGCGCCGACCTGGAGGTGCGCCTTGAAGACCCGGGCCCCCGCTTCGACGGCCTCCCGCACATAGCGTCCGGCGTCCGGTTCGGGGAAGAACGTCGCGGTGTGCAGGCAGTCCGGCGTCCGCGCGGCGAAACCGGCCGCCCAGTCGTTCAGCCAGGCCGCCATCCCCGGCTTGTGCGGATACAGCATCGACGTGAAGCGGAGCACCCCGAACGAGCGGAGCAGGGCGAGCCGTTCCGCCTCCTCGTGCCGGTAGGCGATCGGCCACTCCAGGCCGGTCAGCGGGCCCGCCGAGTCGAAGTACGCCCACACCTTGCGCAGGACCCGCTCCGGCATGAAGTGCGTGTGTACGTCGATGAGCCCGGGCAGCCCGAGCCGCTGCCGGAACCGCACCACGTCGTCGTGATCGTCACCCATACGGGCGACCCTCTCAGAACAGCCCGTCCTGCGCCGCCCCGCCCCCCACCACCACGGTCGGCAGCCCGGCCCCGGCCGCGCCCGCCCCGGCCGCCGTCAGCGCCCAGCCGGTCATCAGCCGGGTGTCCACGATGACGAGGCCCTGCGGGCCCGCGTCCAGATGCAGGTCGGGACCGGCCGCCGCGACGAGCCTCCCCGCCACCGCGCCCCCGTCCACCAGGCCGGTCACCGCGCGGACCGGCCCGGAGACCTCTCCCAGCCCGAACGCCTCCGCGTGGTCCACCGCCGCGAACGGCAGCCGCTCCAGCGCCTCCGGCAGGCCCGCGCCCTCCAGGGCCGCCGCCCTCCCGTACAGCTCGGCGACCTCCGCGGCCCGGTCCGCCGCGTCCGGGAGGGCCCGGCGCACCTCCCGCTTGCGGGCGTACGGAATGCGGTCCGGGACCCCGAGGGCCGCCCGCAGCACCTCCTCGGCCCGGCGCGCCGCCATCAGCGGCCCCCGGCCCAGCCAGCTGAAGACCACGGCGCCCTGCTCCCGCAGCCGCGCCGCGCCCCGCTCCTCGGCGGTGATCCCGACCTTCACCAGGCCGGGCCCGAACCACGCGAGGTACACCCGGTACGTGCGGGGATCGTCCGGGATCGTGTCGGCGGCCACCGAGTGCGCCCGGTCGAGCCGCCCGCACTCCGGGCAGCGCCCGCCCGTGGAGCCCGCCGGGACGACGGCGGCCAGCGGGCAGGCGTTGCCCCGGGCCCCGGAGCAGCGCCGCTCACCGGACGCCCGGAAGCCGAACTCCGTTCCGTACGCCAGGGCGCTCGCCCGCGTCCGCGTCCCCTTGCGCCAGCCCAGCGCGGGGCCTTCGGAGCCCTCGGGCCAGCGGAGGCCGGTGCACTGCCATTCCATTGCGGACTCCCGGGCTCCTGCGGACGGACGATTGCGAACCCGGCAACGGTCCCACACATGGGTTCGACGCGTGATCTGGGTCACACTTGAAGCAGCGGGTGCGCGACCTGCACCCCTCAGAGGTGTTCCCCCATGACCAGCATCGACAGCACTGCTTTCGACAGCCTGCGCACCACTCTGCGCGGCACCGTCACCACCCCGGCGGACGCGGACTACGACGAGAGCCGCAGCCTGTACAACGCCATGATCGACCGTCGCCCCGCCGCCATCGCCCGGTGCGCCGACGTGGCGGACGTACGGACCACCCTCGCCTTCGCCCGGGACACGGGACGCGAACTGGCCGTCCGCGGCGGCGGACACAGCGGCCCCGGCCTGTGCCTCGTCGAGGACGGGCTGACCCTCGACCTCTCGCCGATGCGCGGGGTGCGCGTCGACCCCGGAGCGGGGACGGCCCAGGTGGGCGGGGGCGGCCTGCTCGGCGATCTCGACCACGCCACCCACACGTTCGGCCTGGGAGTACCGGCCGGAATCATGTCCACCACCGGCGTGGGCGGCCTCACGCTGGGCGGCGGCCACGGCTATCTGACCCGCGCGTACGGCCTCACGATCGACAGCCTCGTGTCTGCGGACGTCGTCCTGGCCGACGGAACCTTCGTCACCGCCTCCGAGACGGAACACCCCGACCTGTTCTGGGCGCTGCGGGGCGGCGGCGGCAACTTCGGCGTCGTCACCTCGTTCACCTACCGGCTGCACCCGGTGGACACCGTGGGCGCCGGGGTGACCGTGTGGCCGGTGGACCGCACGGGCGAAGTGCTGCGCTGGTACCGCGACTTCCTGCCCGCGGCACCGGACGACCTGTACGGCTTCTTCGCCCTGCTGACCGTCCCGCCGGCTCCGCCGTTCCCGGAGGAGATCCACGGCCGGAAGATGTGCGGTGTGGTCTGGTGCTGCACCGGCGACCTCTCGGACGACCGCCTGGAGGAGACGCTGTCGGTGGTCGGCGATCCGGCCCCGCCGGCCTTCCACTTCGCCGGCCCCATGCCCTACCCGGCGCTCCAGTCCATGTTCGACGGCCTGATCCCCAAGGGCCTCCAGTGGTACTGGCGGGGCGACTTCTTCGACGCGGTCTCCGACGCGGCGGTCGAGGTGCACGAGAAGTACGGCCGCGCCCTTCCGACCGGCCTGTCGACCATGCACCTGTATCCGGTGGACGGCGCGGCCCACCGGGTCGCCGCCGACGCGACGCCGTGGGCCTACCGGGACGCCATGTGGTCCGGCGTCATCGCGGGCGTCGACCCCGACCCCACCAACGCCGAACGCATCCGGCAGTGGTGCGTCGACTACTGGACCGAGCTGCACCCCCACTCCATGGGCGGTGCCTACGTCAACTTCCTCGGCGAGGCCGAGGAACCCGACCGCGTCCGGTCCACCTACCGCACCACGTACGAGCGCCTGACAGCCGTCAAGCGCGCCTACGACCCGGAGAACTTCTTCCACGCCAACCAGAACATCGCCCCCGCCGCCGCATGAGACCGCGGCACCCGCGCCGCCCGCACGCCCGGCGTTAGGATCCGGGCATGACCCCGACCGTGCAGGACGTGGACCGGTTCGAGGCGGCCAGGCCCCGGCTGGAGGCCATCGCCTACCGCCTCCTGGGCTCGGCGAGCGAGGCCGAGGACGCCGTGCAGGACACCTACCTGCGCTGGCAGGCCGCCGACACCGGGCGGATCGAGGTCCCCGAGGCGTGGCTGACGAAGGTCCTCACCAACCTCTGCCTCAACCAGCTCACCTCCGCCCGCGCCCGCCGCGAGACGTACGTGGGTGCCTGGCTGCCCGAACCGCTGCTCGCCGGGGACCCCATGCTCGGCCCCGCCGACACGGTGGAGCAGCGCGAGTCGGTCTCGTACGCCGTGCTCACGCTCATGGAGCGGCTGACGCCGGGCGAACGGGCCGTGTACGTGCTCCGCGAGGCGTTCGGCTATCCGCACCGGGAGATCGCCGAGATCCTGGACCTGGGCGAATCCGCCGTGCAGCAGGTCTACCACCGGGCGAAGAAGCACATCGCCGACGGCCGGACGCGCACCGAGGTGGACGAGGCCGCCGCCCGCCGGGTCATCGAGGAGTTCCTGCTCGCCGCCGCCGGTGGCCGTACGGAACCGCTCGTGGAGCTGCTGACCTCCGACGCGATCTCCATCGGGGACGGCGGCGGCAAGGTGCCCGCCCGCGCCAAGGCGTTCGAGGGCGCGAAGGCCGTCGCGACGTTCATGCGCGGCCTGCTCAAGCCGGGCAAGGCGAAGACCGCGTACACCGGCGGCTCCGCCGAGCTCCACATGACCCACGCCAACGGCTCCACGGCCGTCCTGGCGGTCGTCGGCGAACGGGTCATCGGCGTCATGTGCGTGGAAGTCACCCCGGAGGGAATCGCCGCGTTCCGCAACCAGGTCAACCCGGACAAGCTGGAACGCGCGACCCGGCGGTGGGCGGCCATGGAACATGGAAAGCCGCTGCTCACAGCCTTCTGACCATACAGTGACCCAGGTCACATCCGCCTTCTGTCAGGAAAACGCGGGCCACCCGGTTCAAGGGGCGAGAAACCACCCCGCAGGGGCGAACCCGCGCGAGACAGGAGCAGGCACATGCAGCAGCACCGCATCATCGTCCTCGGAGCCGGATACGCCGGAGCCATCGCGGCGGGCCGCGTCGCCAGGCGGCTGCGCCGCGAGGACGTCACCGTCACCCTCGTCAACGCGGAGCCCGACTTCGTGGAGCGCGTCCGCATGCACCAGCTCGCTGCGGGCCAGGACCTCAAGCCCCGCCCCTTCACCGAGATGTTCGCCGGGACGGGCGTGGAGCTGAAGATCGGCCGGGTCACCGCCGTGGACGTCGACCGCAAGGCGGTCACCGTCGAGAGCGCGGACGGCGCGGAGGAGCTGACGTACGACTCCCTCGTCTACGCCCTCGGCAGCGCCTGGAACACCCAGGGCGTCCCCGGGACCGCCGAGCACGCCCACGAGATCGCGAGCCGCCCCGGCGCGCTCCGGCTGCGCGACCGGCTGGCCGGCCTCGCGCCCGGCCAGTCCGTGCTGATCGTCGGCGGCGGGCTGACCGGCCTCGAAGCGGCGACCGAGTTCGCGGAGGCCCGCCCGGACCTCGACATCGCCCTCGCCGCGCGCGGCGGCCTCGGCGACTGGCTCTCGCCCACGGGCCGCGCGCACGTCCGCAAGGTCTTCGACCGGCTCGGGATCACCGTCCACGAGCACACCGCCGTCGCGGAGGTCGGCCCCGGGTACGTCACCACGGCCGAGGGCACCTCGTTCCCGGCGGCGGTCACCGTCTGGACGGCAGGCTTCGCGGTCCACCCGCTCGCGGCGGCCACCGCCCTGGAGACCTCCGCGAGCGGCCAGATCGTGGTCGACGCGACCATGCGCTCGGTCTCGCACCCCGACGTCTACGCCATCGGGGACGCGGCCCTCGTCGCCGGCCCCGGCGGCAAGCCGCTGCGGATGTCCTGCGCCTCGGGCGTCCCCACCGCCTGGCAGGCCGCCGACGCCCTCGCGGCCCGCCTCACCGGCACCAAGATCCCGTCCACCCCGCTGCGCTACTTCAACCAGTGCGTCTCGCTGGGCCGCAAGGACGGCCTCATCCAGTACGTCACCGCCGACGACCGCGCGGTCAAGGCGGCGCTGACGGGCAGGCTCGCCGCCGTCTACAAGGAGCTGGTCTGCAAGGGCGCCGCCTGGGGCGTGGCCAACCCGACGACCGGCCTCCCGGCCCGGCGCCGCCCGGTCGCGGCGTCGGCCCCGGTCGCGCCGGTGGGGGCCGCTGGGCGGTGAGGGGGGAGCCCGGACCGCGGCCCTTCCCGGGCCTCTCGGGACTACTCCTCCTCGGCAGCCTCACTTGCAGCCTCCGGCGCAGGTACAGGCACCACGTTGACCCTCAAGCACCCGTCCACGCCAAACATGTCGATCAGCTGGGAAAGATGGGCACGGGCCGCGCTGCGGCCCAGGCTCTCGTCGGTGCTCATCCGCGCCTCTCCAGCTCAGCCCAGACAACCTTGCCCCAACGACGCACGTCCGTACCCCAGTCGGACGCCAGAGCTGCCACAAGTAACAGGCCCCGCCCACCCTCGTCGCTGTCGGCCGCCCGACGCTCCACGGGCAGCGCGCGGCTGAAATCCGTGACGGCCACGCGGACCGTCCGAGGAGCGGTCCGCTCCACGACTACGCGGATGGAGTCCCGGCGGGCGTACCTCACGGAGTTGGCGACGAGTTCGCTCACGATCAGGGCGCAGTCGTCGGCCAGCTCCTCCAAGCCCCAACAGGACAGGGCGGTATCGGTGAAACGTCTGGCGGCAGCGGCGCTCTCCGGCTTGCGCGGCATCGTCTGGCTGTACCCGGGAGGCCCGATGGGGCGGGCCTGCGCTGTAGCTTGCGGCATGTCGGTCTGCTCTTTCAGATCGGCCGAGCCCCGGGGCCGGTCGCACGGCCGCCGGGGCACTGTCCGCTCATGTAAGCGACATGCGAGAAGGGGTTACAGGGGCGCTGCGTCCTACTTTCAGGACGCTAGGCGCAGACCCCGAGAAACTCAGCCAACGGCCGGAGCCCTGCCGGGTGGTTGGGCAAGGACCAAAGGTCCCGGACGATGGCCACGGCCAAGGTGTGGTGCTGCATCCACGTCGGTGCCACCCGGCGCAGGGATTCGAGAGTCTTTACGGCTCCGGCCGCGTCCCCGGTGTCCGTGTGTGCCCGTGCCACGTCCAGAAGCAACCACGTCCGCCAGGAGGGCGGCGTGTCCTTGCTCAGCCGCATCCCCTTGGCCAGTGCCAGGGCATCCTGCGGGTGCCCGTACTGAACGGCCAGCCGCACACGCTCAATCCGCACGGAGGACGGGCTGAAGACGCTGACCATCCGGTTGTCACCGCCCTCAGGCAGCTTGGCGACGCGCGCGGCCTCCTTCTCCGCCGCCCCCATCATCGCCGCCGCACGGTCGTAGTCCCCGCTCCGCGCGGCGGACGTGGCAGCACTCATGGTCAGCGCTCCCCACACCTTCAGCCCGTCAACGGTGTCGAGTCGTCCCGCGTTCACCATCTCGTCAGCGGTACGGAGCGCGATGCCCAACGCGTCTTCCAGGCGGCCCTGCCGCTGGTACGTCCACGCCGTGGAGTTGACGATCATCGGCACGAGCAGCGGATCGGCCGATTGCCCGGCCGCCTCTATCGCGCGCTCCAAACTGATGAGAGCGAGATCGGTCTTCCCCATCCGCACGGCAACATGCCCGGCAAGCTGCAGCGCCTTGCCCAGAGCTCCGAAGCCGGCCCCTCGCACCTCCCCATCGGATGAAGCGGTGGCCGCGCGCGCATCCGAGATGAGCTCCGGCAGGGCCGTCATCACGGCGTCGAACTCGGCGGAGTGGTACTGCGTCCACCCCTCCGCGATCCGCTCCCGCAGCCGATCCATCGAGAAGCCGTCCCCGGGCGGCTCCGGCTCCGGCCCCCAGAGCGCGGGCATGATGGCACGACGCACCGCCACGAAGCGCGGCCCGTCGTTCTCGCCCGAGGACGCGACAGCGGGCGGGTCCCCCAGAAGCGTGGTGAGCTCCACGCCAAGTCCGTTCGCAAGCGCGTGCAACGTAGGAAGGCGTGCCGACTGCTTCCGCCCCTGCTCAAGCTGCCTGATCACATCGACGGACACATCCGCCCGCTCGGCCAGCTCTTCCTGCGTCAGCGAAGCCAGCCGCCGCAACCGCCGCAGAGTCCGCCCCAGATCATCGTTCGCCACGCAGCCACGGTACGCGCGCGGTCAGGCACGGACAGCAGGACCAGCGCGACGGCCCCCCCTATCCATCCAGCACGAACGCGAGAGGCCCCGGATCTCTCCGGGGCCTCTCGTCTGCTGTGCACTCGGCAGGATTCGAACCTGCAACCTTCTGATCCGTAGTCAGATGCTCTATCCGTTAAGCTACGAGTGCTTGTGCTTCCGGGGTTTTTTCTGCCCCGTCGGCGTTGCGAGAACAACATTACATGACCTGCGCCGGGACGCGAAATCCATTAGCCGCACCCGGCCTGAGCTGGGCAAACGCCCGGGACGTGGCCGGGAACGACCGAAGCCCCGGTCCTCAGGACCGGGGCTTCGGTGTGGTGCGGAGGCGGAGGGATTTGAACCCTCGATGGGGGGTAAGCCCCAAACCGCATTAGCAGTGCGGCGCCATAGACCGGACTAGGCGACGCCTCCAGCGCAACGCCCGCGCGAGCGCGAGTGGTTGCGTGCAGATGATGACACAGCTGCACGCTGCGCCACCAATCGCGGCCTACGGTACTAGGCGGTCGGCCGCGAGGGCAAAGCGGTTGGCGTGCGAAACGCCGGGGCGGGTGGCGCGTTAGGCAGGGCGGGGGCGCCGCCCCCGCAGGTTCTTCCGCCACAGGAGTCCGCCATGATGCGCCGTCTCGCTCTCACCGCTGTCGCGTCCCTCGCCGCGCTGTCCGCCGCCGCGCCCGCCGCCACCGCCGCGTCCGGGCCCCTCCCGCTGCCGCTGTCCCTGCCGCTGCTCCAGGACGACGGCGCGGGGACGCGGCTCACCGTGGTCGTCGCCGGGTCGGGGAACCCGGAGGCGGACGGCAGGTACGAGCTGGAGTGCGGGCCGGCCGGGGGGAGCCACCCGGTCGCGGCGCAGGCGTGCGAGCGGCTGGACCAGCTGGAGGGAGAGGGGGTGGACCCCTTCGCTCCGGTCCCCCGGGACGCGATGTGCACGCAGCAGTACGGCGGGGAATCCACCGCCCGGGTCACCGGCACCTGGCACGGCCGCCACGTCGACGCCTCGTTCCGGCGGACCAACGGATGCGAGATCGCCCGGTGGAACGGTCTGCGGCCGGTCCTGCCGAACGTGCGCTGACCGCGCCCGGGGCCCCTCGGCGGGTCACCGCGGTGCGCGACGCGTCTCGGAGCCGTACAACGTACGCACCAAACCTTGGTGAGAGCTCCCCCTCATCCGCAGTCCCACGCCCCTCCCCTGCCTTTAGACTCCTTCAGTGACAGCCTGAGGCCCGAGGGGCAAGATGGGGCCGCTGTCGGCAAGGTGCAGTAATCAGGGAGGAAGCGTCGTCGTGAGCAGCAGGCCATCCCGAGGCGCTGCTCGCCTCGCAGCCATACTCGACGCCCTTCCGGACGGGCTTCTACTCGTCAACTGCAACGGTACGGTCGTCAACGCCAACACCATCGCCCTCGAAATGTTCGAGTCGCCGGGCACCGCGCTCGTCGGCCGCGGGCTGCTCGATCTGCTGCCGGAGTTCGACTCCAAGCTGATCCCGGGGTCGATGCGCCGGCCCGAGGCTGCGGACGAGCGGGGCCGTACCAAGCCCACGCGCATGATCGCGCGGCGTACCGACGGCAACGAATACCCCGTCGAGGTCACCAGCGCCAGCCTGGAGGACGGGCAGGCGGCCTACAAGGACGTCCAGGGGTCGTACGGCGGCAGCTACACCGGTGACGAGCTGCTGATGCTCGTCGTGCGCGACCTCTCCGGCACCGTCGACACCGAGGCCGAGCTGGCCCGCTCGCAGCGCCAGACCGAGATGATCCTGCGCGCCGCAGCGGAGGGCGTCGTCGGTACGGACACGGACGGCCGGGTCGTCCTGGTCAACCCGGCCGCCGCGCAGATCCTCGGCTTCCGGGCCAGCGACCTCGGCGGCCAGGAGCTGCACCCGCTGATCCTGCACTCACGCGCGGAGGGCGAGCCCTTCCCGTACGAGGAGTCCCCGCTCGCCGACACGCTGAAGTCGGGACGCAAACACCGGGTGCGCGGGCAGGTGCTGTGGTCCAAGAGCGGGGAACAGGTGCCGGTCGACCTGACCACCGCCCCCGTCCGCGACGGCGACCAGCTCGTCGGCGCCGTGATGACCTTCACCGACCGCCGCCCCTACGAGCAGCTGGACAAGCGGCGCAAGGACGAGATCGCCGAGCTGACCGCGAGCCACACCGCCGCGGTCAGTGAGCTCACCGAGCGGCACACCGCCGAGCTCGCCGCCCTCAAGGAGGCGCACGCCGCCGAGCTGGCCGACCGCACCGAGCGTTACGCCTCCGAGCTGGAGGAGCAGGCGGAACGGCTGACCGACCTCACCGCCCGGCACACCCAGCTCACCGCCGTGCTCGGCGAGTCGCTGCGCGGGCCCCTGGAGGAGCTGCGCGGCGAGCTCTCGACGCTCGCCGCCGACCCCGCCGGCCAGCTGTGGCCCGAGGCGAACCAGATCCTGCACCACCTGGCCGCGGGCTACGCGCGCATGACGACGCTCATCGACAACGTGCTCGGCTACCAGCGCCTCGACGCCGGTGCCGAGGCGCTGGTCAAGACGCGGGTGCTGCTCGACGGCGTCGTCACCGCCGGTATCGACGCCTCGGTCGAGCTGATCGGGCCGGGCCGCGCCCAGTTCGCGGTGCACGCCCCGCCGATCGAGGCCGAGGTCGACGCCGGACGCCTGGTGACCGCTCTCGCGCACCTCGTCGCGGACGTCGCGGGGGTCGACTCGACCGGCAAGGCGAGGGTCGTGCCCGGGGGCGGTTACGTCGACTCGACCGTCGTGGTCGCCGCCGCCCAGCGCGGCGACGTCGTACGCATCGAGGTGCGCGGGCCGTTCGCCGGGGGAGACCCGGTGCACGTGCCCATCGTCAGCGGCATCGTCCGCGCGCACGGCGGTGTGCTCCAGACGCACGAGATGCCGGGCATGAGCGGCAGCGCGTACGTGCTCGAGGTGCCGATCGGCGCGGGTGCGGGGACCGTGGCGCCTCCGGAGCCGCAGGTGGAGCCGGCTCCTCCGGTGGCGCCCGAGTCCGTTCCCCCCGGGGAGCCCGATCATGCGGGCGCTCCGGCCACTGAAGTACCCGAGGCGGGCCGGGGGCGGCGTCGGGCGCGGCGTTCCTCCACCGACGCCTTCCTGGAAAGCCCCGTGGGCGGCTCCGACGGCAGCGGCGAGCTGGAGGCCGCCCCCGGGGACACCGGCGCGGCCGCGCCGACCGGGCGCCGGCGCGCGCGCCGTGCCGCCCCCGCTTCCGAAACCGCCCCGAACGAGCTGATCCCCGCCCAGCAGGCCGCCGAGGGCTCCGGACGCCGTCGCGGGCGGCCCAGCCCCGCCGAGACGGGCGCCCCCGGGCAGGCTCTCGCGCTGCCTGCGGCCGCTCCGTCGGAGGGGTCCGTGGTGACCGCCGCCGAGGGCGCGCAGGGCGGCCGGCCGCAGCTCGGGCAGACGGTGCCCCCGCAGGGCGTTCCGGCCGGGGCGCAGGTCCCGGTCCCGGCCGGCGGCCACCGGGGGAACGCGGGTGACGAGGGCCGCCTCGCCCTGCCCCCCGTCGTGAACGCCGTCGAGTCCACGGCGCCCGCCGCCTTCTCGGACCTCGGTGAAGCCGCCGGCCCGGCCGCGCCGGTGGCTCCCTCGCCGGAGCTGCCCGCCCCGGCACCGCAGCCGACCGGGCGACGCCGCCGCGCCCTGGCCGCCGCCCAGGAACGGGCCGCCGCCGCCGAGGCCGGACCGCGCGTCCCCTTCGCCCTCCCGCCCGCCGACGCGGACCGGCCGGCCCCTGCTGCCGGGGGCCCGGACGGGTCCCTGGGCGCGGGAATCGGGAGTGCGGCGCCAGAGGGCGCCGAGTCGGGTTCGTACGACCTCGGTGCGGGTACGGACGACGCCGCCGCGTCCGCTTCGTACGGCGGAGGCGTGGGTACGGACGAGCCCGCCGCGTCCGGTTCGTACGACCTCGGTGCGGGTCTGGACGACGCCGCCGCGTCCGCTTCGTACGGCGGGGGCGTGGGTACGCGTGCGGCCGGGCCCGCCGCCTATCAGCCCGGGGCCGGGCTGCCCGGCGCGCCGGGCGTCGCACCCACCGCCACCCCGGCCGGGACGCCGGAGCACGCCCCCGTGCCGCCGCAGGCCCAGCCCACCCCCACCGGCCGGCGCCGCGCCCGCCACGGGGACACGGGCCCGCAGGAGGCGCGGCCCGCACCGTTCGCGCTGCCCGCCCCCGCGACCGCACCGCCCGCCCAGACCGCACCGCCCGGTCCGGCCGCCGACACCGCGCCGCCCGCCGCCCCGCCCGCCGCCCCGGTCACCGACCCCAGACTCGGCACTCCGGGTGCCCCCTTCGCGCCCCCCGCCCAGCCGGAGCAGCCCGCCCCGGCCGACCGGCCCCTGCCGCCCTCGCACCCCGGCGGCTGGGAGGACGACGACGCCTCCGGCCAGGGGCCCGCCGCGCCCGTCGCCGCTCCGGAGACGCAGAGCACCGGGCGCACGGCCCACACCACCGGCACGGCCACCCCCGCCGGCCCCCCGGCGCGTCCCCGTACGCTGGCGCCCGCGCCCGACGCGCGGCGGCAGCCGCTGCCCGCCGAGGCGCCGATGCCGGGGGCCTCGGACTCGACGCAGGGGCGCGCGTTCAGCGTGCGCACGCTGGGGCAGGGCGTGCCGTTCGCCCAGCACATCGCCCACCAGCAGAACCAGACCCTGGGCGGCGGCAGCAGCGTCGGCCGGCGCCGCAAGCTGGCCGCGCCCCCGGAGCCCGCCGCCCGGGATGAGCGCCCCGCGCCGCCCGCCCCGGCCCCCGCACCCCCGCAGCCCGCGCCCGCCGCCGCGCCCCCGGCTCCCACCGTGCACGGGCAGGGGTCGGGGCAGCTGCTCTCCGCGCCCTCGGCCGAGGGGCGCGCGTACGCCATCGGGGCACCCGACGAGGGCGCGGCCGAGGGCCCGGAGCCGCTGGACGGCCCCGGTGGCGCGGTCGAGGTCGCCAACCGCCCCTCCCCGCAGCCGGTCGACGACGAGCTGCCCCCCGAGCCGCTGGACAACCCGCGTCGGCTGCTCGTCTGGCCCGCGCCCGACGTCTCCACGCAGCAGGCGCTGAGCGACCGCGGATACCGGCCGGTGATCGTGCACTCGCGCGAAGAGGTGGACGCGCAGATCGCGGCGTTCCCCGCCGCGCTCTTCGTGGACCCGCTGACCGGGCCCATCACCCGGAAGGCGCTGCAGTCCCTGCGGCAGGCGGCGGTCGCCGCCGAGGTGCCCGTACTGGTGACTGCGGGCCTGGGGCAGGCGTCGCGGGAGGCGGCGTACGGCGCCGACCCCGCCGTACTCCTGAAGGCGCTCGCGCCGCGCGACAGCGAGCAGCACCCGCCGCGCGTCCTGCTCATCGAGGAGCACCAGGACATCGCGGCCGCCCTGACGGAGACGCTGGAGCGGCGGGGCATGCAGGTCGCCTGCGCCGCGACGGACAGCGAGGCCGTGGCGCTGGCGACCCGGATGCGACCGAACCTGGTGGTGATGGACCTGATGCAGGTGCGCCGCCGCCGCGCCGGGATCGTGGACTGGCTGCGCGCCAACGGACAGCTGAACCGCACCCCGCTGGTCGTCTACACCTCGGCCGGGATCGACCAGGCGGAGCTGCCGCACCTCGGCTCCGGCGAGACCGTGCTGTTCCTGGCGGAGCGCTCCACGAGCGACGAGGTGCAGTCCCGCATCGTCGATCTGCTCGCGAAGATCGGCACGAACTGACCGGCGTACGGAGGCATGCGACGAGGGCGGTACGGGAACGCACCCGTACCGCCCTCGCCCTCTCCGTACAGCGGCTCAGAGCCGCGTGATGTCCAGCTCGCCCTGCGCGTACTGCTTGCGGATGACCTTCTTGTCGAACTTGCCGACGCTCGTCTTCGGCACCGACGGGATGACCGACCACCGCTCCGGCAGCTGCCACTTGGCGATGCCGGACTCGGCGAGGAACGACCGCAGCGCCTCGTAGTCGGCGGTGGCGCCCTCCTTGAGGACGACGGTGGCGAGCGGACGCTCACCCCACTTGTCGTCCGGGACGGCCACGACGGCGGCCTCCGCGACGTCCGGGTGGGCCATCAGCGCGTTCTCCAGCTCGACGCTGGAGATCCACTCGCCACCGGACTTGATGACGTCCTTCGCCCGGTCGGTGAGCGTGAGGAAGCCGTCCTCGCTGATCACCCCGACGTCACCGGTCTTCAGCCAGCCGTCCTCGCTGAACTTGTCCTCGGGCCGCAGCGCCTCGCCGTCCGCGCCCCCGTAGTACGCACCGGCGATCCAGGCGCCGCGCACCTCCAGCTCACCGGCCGACTCGCCGTCCCACGGCAGGTGTTCACCGGCCGGGCCGACCAGCCGCGCCTCGACGCCGGCCGGGAAGCGGCCCTGGGTGACGCGGTAGGGCCACTCCTCCTCCGGGGTCAGTCCGGCGGGCGGGTTGGCCATGGTGCCCAGCGGCGAGGTCTCCGTCATGCCCCAGGCGTGACAGAGGCGGACGCCCAGCTTGTCGTACGCCTCCATGAGGGAGGGCGGGCAGGCGGCACCGCCGATCGTGACGTTGGCCATGGACGTGAGGTCGCGCGGGTTGGCGGTGACCTCGGCGAGCAGGCCCTGCCAGATGGTGGGCACGGCCGCGGCGTGCGTGGGGCGCTCGCGCTCGATCATGTCGGCGAGCGGGGCGGGCTGGAGGAAACGGTCCGGCATCAGCATGTTGACGCCCGACATGAACGTCGCGTGCGGCAGGCCCCAGGCATTGACGTGGAACTGCGGAACGACGACGAGGGTGGTGTCCTTGTCGGTCAGCCCCATCGACTCGGACATGTTGACCTGCATGGAGTGCAGGTAGATCGAACGGTGGGAGTAGACGACGCCCTTCGGGTCCCCGGTCGTGCCGGAGGTGTAGCACATCGCGGCGGCCTGGCGCTCGTCCAGCTCCGGCCAGTCGAAGCTGGTGGGGCGGCCGGCGAGCAGCTCCTCGTAGTCGTGCACGCGCACCGCCGCGCCGTCCAGGAGGGAACGGTCACCGGGGCCCGAGACGATCAGGTGTTCCACCGACGTCAGCTGGGAGAGCAGCGGCGCGATGAGCGGCAGCAGGGAGCCGTTGACGATGACGACCTTGTCGTCGGCGTGCTTGACGACCCAGACCAGCTGCTCGGCGGGAAGGCGGAGGTTCAGCGTGTGGAGCACGGCGCCCATGGACGGGATGGCGAGGTACGCCTCCACGTGCTCGGCGTTGTTCCACATCAGCGTCGCCACCCGCTGATCGGCATCGATGCCGAGTTCATCGCGCAGGGCGTTGGCGAGCTGGGTGGCGCGGCGGCCGATCTCCGCGAAGCTGCGGCGGTGCGGCTCCGGCTCTCCGGTCCAGGTCGTGACCTGCGACTTCCCGTGAATCGTCATCCCATGCGTCAGGATGCGGGTGACAGTCAGCGGTACGTCCTGCATGGTGCTGAGCACGGCGTCCTCCCGGTGGGCGCTACGCGGCAGTAGGGTTCCGCTGATTCTGCGCACATACCGCTTGGTATGTCACTACTTCCGGGAGTACGAATCGGTGTCGCCCCGCAATGTCTCACCCCCCGGGGCCGGGCCGGGATCACCCGGTTCCGCCTCGGCGCCGGGCGCGGCTCAGCGGTCCGAGGTCAGCTCCGGATCCTCGCGGAGCTTGCCGAGCGCCCGGGAGACCGCGCTCTTGACCGTGCCGACGGACACCCCGAGCACCTCGGCGGTCTGCGCCTCGCTCAGGTCCTCGTAATAGCGGAGGACGACCATCGCCCGCTGGCGGGCCGGCAGCTTCAGCACCGCGCGCCACATCGCGTCGTGCAGCGACTGCCGCTCCGCGGGGTCGGGGCCGGGAACGGCCTCCGGCTCGGGCAGCTCGTCGCAGGCGAACTCGTCGACCTTGCGCTTGCGCCACTGCGAGGTCCTGGTGTTCAGCAGGGCCCGACGGACATAGCCGTCGAGGGCGCGGTGGTCCTCGATCCGGTCCCAGGCGACGTACGTCTTGGTGAGCGCGGTCTGCAGCAGGTCCTCGGCGTCGCTGGGGTTGGCGGTGAGCGAGCGCGCCGCCCGCAGCAGCACCGGACCGCGCGCCTGCACGAAGGACGTGAAGGAGGGGTACGGGAGGTGCGGCGCCGCCGGGGTGCGCACCACGTGCGCGGCGCGGCCGGAGGCGCCCGGCGTGCGCGCCGACGCGTACGTGCGTACCGGTGCGGCTCCCCTGTGGGTGCCCGTGCGGACTGGCGTGGTCATGCCTCCACGCTAGGAGCGGGGCACGCCGCCCAAATCGCCCCCAGGTCCCGAAACCGCGTCCGCCTCAGGGTGTAGGACCGGGTCCCCCTCCACCTCCTGTAGGTGGAGGGGGACGTACCCGGGGCGTCGGGGTCACCCCTGAGCCGCGGACGGCCCGCCCGCACGCCGGAGCGGCGTGCGGGCGGGCCGTCGGGTGCGGCCGTACGCGGTCCGGCCCCCCCGACCGGGCCGCGTACGGCACCGGGCTCACCAGAGGTTCGTGAAGTTCACCGCCACGGTGTGCGTGGACTGGTCGATGTTGGTGAAGGCGGACCCGTTCACCTGAGCGGAGGTGCTCTGGTTCGACGCCCCGGAGCCCGTCGCCTGCTGCTGCGAGGTCGAGGAGTTGCCCGCGTTGTCCCGGCCGACCCCGCTGCCGCCGATGGTGGCCACGCCCGCGTTCGATCCGCTGCTCGCGAGCGCGCCGTTGTCCGCCTGGGCCACTCCGCCGAGGAGAACGGCTGCCAGCGGCAGCGCGGCAACAACGGCGAGGACACGAGCGGTACGGATGCTTGCCATGTCTGTTCCTCCAGGAACCGGAAATAGGGCTGAGGCTGAACCCGGGCCGGCGGCCGACCGCCCGGTGCTGATCACGACGTCGCGGACCGAAACTGCCCATCGCCGTCCCGGCGAACCACCCACAGCTTCCGGTTCCCCCGCAAGCGTGAGGAACCCGAGCCAAACCCCCGGCCTGGGGCGAACTCTGCGCCCCGCGCCCGCATGAGCGACCTCCGGAGAGGGAAAGGCGGAGGCGGACCCGGCCGGATTCGAACCGGCGTCCTCACGGTTTTGGAGACCGCGCGCGACGACCTCTGCGCTACGGCTCCGCCCCCGCCGGTCATCCTAGAAGCCCGCACCCATGACGAACGGCCCCCGACCGGTTCGCCCGGTCGGGGGCCGTTCACTGCGGTGGGTGTGGGATTTGAACCCACGGTGACTCGCGCCACGACGGTTTTCAAGACCGTTCCCTTAGGCCGCTCGGGCAACCCACCCCGCGCCGGCGCGGTCGGTGAGGACCGGTCCGGCGCGGGGACAGCCTAGCCGGTCAGCTGTCGCCCTTGCGCTCCCCCAGGGTGACTTCGGCGGTCGCCGTCTTGCCGTCGCGCTCGTAGGTCAGGGTGACCCGGTCGCCCGGCTTGTGGGTCCAGATCTCGCCGATCAGGGTGGGGCCGCTGTCGACGGGGGTGTCGTTGAACTTCGTGATGACGTCGCCCGCGCGCAGGCCCGCCTTGGCCGCCGGGCCGTCCTTCGTGACCGCCTCCGTGCCGCCCGTGCCCCGGTCCGCGATGACGGCGCCGCCGCTCTGCTCGTCCATCGTCACGGTGGCGCCGATGACCGGGTAGACCGGCTGGCCGGTCTTGATCAGCTGCTGGGCGACGGTCGTCGCCTGGTTGATCGGGATGGCGAAGCCGAGGCCGATGGAGCCCGCCTGGCTCTGGCCGGAGCTGCCGGTCGACTGGATCGCCGAGTTGATGCCGATGACCGCGCCGCCCGCGCTGAGCAGCGGGCCGCCGGAGTTGCCCGGGTTGATCGAGGCGTCGGTCTGCAGGGCGCTCATGTAGGAGTTGCTGCCGCCGTTGCCGTCACCGGAGGCGACCGGGCGGTTCTTCGCGCTGATGATGCCCGTGGTGACCGTGTTGGACAGGCCGAACGGGGCACCGATCGCGATGGTGGAGTCGCCGACCGCCACCTGGTCCGAGTTGCCCAGCGGCAACGGCGTCAGGGACTTCGGCGGGTTCTTCAGCTTGATGACGGCCACGTCGTAGCCCTGGGCCCGGCCGACCACCTCGGCGTCGTACTTCTTGCCGTTGGAGAAGGTCGCCGTGAGCTGGCCGCTGTCCGCCGCGGAGGCCACCACGTGGTTGTTCGTGAGGATGTGGCCTTCCTTGTCGTACACGAAGCCGGTACCCGTACCGCCCTCGCCGTCACCGCCCTGCGCCTCGATCGTCACGACGCTCGGCAGCGCCTTGGCGGCCACCCCGGCGACCGTGCCCGGGTCGCGCTTGAGGCCCTGCTGGTTCGCCGACGCGGAGACCGTGGTCGAGCCGGCGTCGTCGTTGCGGTCCGCGGCCCAGTAGCCGAGGGCGCCGCCGATGCCGCCCGCCACGAGCGCCGCCACCACCACGGCGGCCACCAGACCGCCCGCACCGCGCTTGCGCGGCGCCTCGGGCGTGTGCGTTCCGCCGGGCGGGCCCCAGACCGGGCCGCCGCCATCGCCGTGCGCCCCCTGCGCATAGGCCGGGACGGCGGGGGGCGGCGGGGGCCAGCCCGCGTCGGCCGCGGACTGCGGCGGGGGCGGGGGTGCGTACTGCGGGTTCGTCGGGAAGGCGGCCGTCTGCGCGGTCGCGGGCTCCGGCGAGGAAGGGGCGGGGGCGGGCTGCTGGTCCGGTGCCTGAGCGGCCGGCTGCTGCCGTGTGGCCGTCCCGTCCGGGTGGGGGGCAGCGGGAGGCGCGTCCTCGGGGTGCGCCTGGGGAGCGTCGGCCGGCACGGGAGGTACGGACGGGGCGGCCTCGGCCGCGTTGCCCTCGTTGCCCTCGTTCTCGGTGCTCACAGCTCTTTACTCCTCGGTTCCACATCAGTCATTCGGCAAGAGATCCGCTGTGTACGTGTCCGCAGTCAGCTTTTCCCACGACACGTCAGGCCACTGTAAGCAGGAGCTGTGCATCTGCGCACGACCCTTACATCGGACAAAACGGCCCGTCGTCGCAAGGTGTGCGCGGCCGTGTTCCCGCGGTGACACCATGACTGGGGTGAACCGAGCACGGCAGCAGCACCCCACGCAGCATCCCATCCAGGTCATCGCCCACCGGGGCGCGTCCGACGACGCCCCCGAGCACACCCTCGCCGCGTACCGGAAGGCGATCGAGGACGGCGCCGACGCCCTGGAGTGCGACGTACGCCTCACCGCCGACGGCCATCTCGTCTGCGTGCACGACCGCAGGGTGAACCGTACGTCCAACGGGCGCGGTGCGGTCTCCGCCCTGGAGCTGAACGCCCTCGCCGCCCTCGACTTCGGCTCCTGGAAGGACCGCGACGAGACGGAGTCGCCGGACTGGGACCCGGTGCCCGGCGAGCTCACCTCCGTACTCACCCTGGAACGCCTGCTCGAACTCCTCGTGGAGACGCGGGCATCCGGGCGGCCGCTCCAGCTGGCGATCGAGACCAAGCACCCGACCCGCTGGGCGGGCCAGGTCGAGGAGCGCCTTCTGCAGCTGCTGAAACGCTTCGAGCTCGACGCCCCGCCACCGGCAGGCACACCTTCGCCGGTACGTGTCATGAGCTTCTCCGCCCGCTCGCTGCACCGTGTCCGGGCGGCCGTGCCCCATCTGCCCACCGTGTATCTGATGCAGTTCGTGTCGCCCCGGCTGCGCGACGGACGGCTGCCCGCCGGGGCGCGGATCGCCGGGCCCAGTGTCCGGATCGTGCGCAGCCATCCCGGCTACATCGAACGGCTCCACCGGGCCGGCCACCGGGCGCACGTCTGGACGGTCAACGAGCCGGAGGACGTCGACCTCTGCGTACGGCTCGGAGTCGAGGCCATCATCACCAACCGCCCACGACAGGTCCTCGCCCAGCTCGGCCGCTCGTGACGGCGGCGCACACCGCCCCACCTTTGCGTATGAACGCATCAGCGCATCTGCCCATCAGGAGATCAACTACAGGGAGTACACCGGCGCACTCGGACTGTGCCTGTTCGTGACGAGTGCGTCACTGACAGCCCCTTGGCCGGTTTCCGGCACAGCTCAGGAGGGCATCCACTCCGTGGCGTGGGGACAAAGGAGGTCTCGGGGGTGGCGTTGGTGGTGGCACAGGAGGTGCCCACGTCGTCGAGCATGGCCGTTCCCCATGGCCCTGCGGGCGTGGGGCAGGCGCGGCACCGGATGCGCGAGCAGTTGCGCAGCCACGGGGTGTCGGATGCGGTCGTCGACGATGCGGTGCTGATTCTTTCCGAGCTGCTCAGCAATGCCTGCCGGCACGGCAGGCCGCTGGGCCGGCAGACCGAGACGGGGGACGGCGACGTGCGCGCCGCCTGGCGTGTCGACAGGACGGGCGGACTGACCGTCGAGGTGACGGACGGTGGCGGCCCGACCAGGCCGATTCCGGCCACCCCGTCGGTGACCGCTCGCGGCGGCCGGGGGCTCAACATCATCAGCGCCCTGGCCCAGGAGTGGGGCGTACGGGACGACGCGCCGGGCGAGGTCACCGTCTGGGTGCTGATCGACGGGGGCCGCGGCTCCCGTCGCGCGCGGGGCAGCGGGCTCCCGGCCGGGATGACCGGTCTGCCGGGCACACCGAGAGCCACCGTCGTGCCGGGGCTCGAAGGGCTGGATTTCAGCGGCGCGTTCGACGATGCGTTCGACGACGTGGGCTGAACACCCGGGCGGAGCACTCCCGGACCGGGACGGCCGTACGCGGTGGTGCACCGGAAAGCGGCGGGGCGACTAGGCTCGCGGGCCAGACCGCACTGTCGCAATCGGGAGTAAGCCCACCATGGCGAAGAAGCGCCCTCAGACCAAGGCCGGGAAGCAGCAGCTCAAGGACGGCGAGATCCCGGTGGTCGGGGCTCGTGAGCCCTGCCCGTGCGGTTCGGGCCGCCGCTACAAGGCGTGCCACGGCCGTGCCGCGGCACAGGCGGTGACCGAGCTGGTCCAGCGTCCGTTCGAGGGCCTGGCCGGGGAGTGCGACTGGGTCGCGCTGCGCGAGCTGGTCCCGGCGGCAACGGCCGGGCTGGCGCTCAAGGGCGGCCTGCCCGAGGGCGTGCCGTCGGTGACGCTCGCGACGGTCCTCCCCATGGCGTGGCCCGCGCTGCGCCGCGACGACGGCTCCGTCCTGCTCGCCCTGCAGAACGACACCTCCTCCGGCGACCTCAGCCGGGACCTCGCGGACACGCTGAGCCGCGCGCTGGAGGCGGAGCCCGGTACGCCCGTGGCCGCCCGCCGCGTACCGGCCGACGGGCCCCGGCTCCAGGACCTTCTGGACACCGAGGCGCCCTTCGAGCCGGTCGTCCACTCCGGCTTCGAGTTCTGGGTGCCGGACTCGGAGAACGCCACGGCGGAGGTGTCCGCCTCGCTCGAACGCGCGAACGAGGCGGCGATCCCGACCGCCCTGCTGTCGGGCGTGGACGCCGCCTACTGGTGCGAGACGCCGGAGAAGAACCACCTGCGCTGGGTCATGCCGCACGCCGAGGAGCAGCTGCTCGACGCGCTCGCCCGGCTGCACGCTGCGGGCGAGTCCTCGCTCGGCGAGGGCACCCGGCTGGTCGGTTCGTTCCGGGCGCACGGGCTGATGGTCCCGGTCTGGGACCTGCCGAGCCCGATGGGCGCCGACGACTGCGAGAAGCCCGCCGCCGCGTTCGCGGAGCGGCTCGCCAAGGCGCTCGCGTCGGACGCGCCGCTCACCGCCGAGGAGCGACGGGCGCGTGGCGGTCTCACCAACCGCCAGGTGACGCTCAGCTGACCGTGACGGCCGCTCGGCCCGGACGGTGACTCCCGTCACAACTCGCCGTACTCGCAGGTAAATCGCTGTCCGAATACGCGAGATCGAATTTGCGAACGGCAGATCTCTTGTTACGGTTCAAGAAGCCCGGTCGCTGGTGCATCCCCCGTCGCCAGCGATCGGGCGTCCTCATTTCCGGGTACGACGCGCTCCGCGCGCCCGGGGCGCGCCGACCGGCGTACGGGTCGCCCCCGGCCCGTGCCCCACTTCATCCGCCTGGCTCCCCCGTCCGGTGGCCCGGCGTCAGCCATGTGGTTCCGGAAGCCCGTTGGGCCTGCGCCGGGACGCGAACACCGCCGAGGCGTCCTCAGAAAGCCTCTTCCCACCGGGTTTTGCGACCCCGAATTCCGCGGCATCACCGACACCTCCGGACAAACGGAAGCGCTACGAGCAGTCCCGCCGTTTACCCGGAAATCGTGAAGCCAGACGGAAGGAGTGGGAGGGATGAGGAAGAACGGAAGGGATTCGCCGTAGATCGGACAGGGAAGCGACAGAACTCCGTATTGAATGCCATCTGAAAGAACACGCCCGCATCAGAATCTGGCCAACCCTGTCCCCAACCGCTCAGTGCCTAAGTCTGCTACCGCCGTCCGGGGCACTCGTGCTCGCCTCGACCAGGGCGTCCAGGACGACCTCGACGTCCGGCAGCCAGGGCGCGACGGCGGCGCCTTTGGGGCGTGAACCCGGAGTGCGCCCCGGCGCGCGCTCCCAGCGGACCTGCCCCGTGCCGATCTCCGACGGGGGCAGCACGACATAGCCGCCCTCCCCGTGGAACCGCAGCGAGCTGGGCACCCGGTCCTGCGCGTACAGCAGCTCGCCGAGCCGTTCCAGGGTGTACGGGGCGACCAGCAGCGCCCACCGGGTGGGCGTCGCCACCACGGGGCCCAGCCGCAGGCCCGCCCGGTCGAGCGCGGCCAGGGCGCGGGCGCCGGCCACCGCCGGCAGGCTCAGTGCGCACGGCGCACGGCCGCCCGTGGCGAGCAGCACCGGCGCGGCCGGCCGGTTCGTCCACCACCAGCGCACCATCCGGGCATCGGTGGTCGCGGCGAGCAGTCCGGGGTCGAAGGGGTGCGCGCCGGGCACCGCGCACTCGGGATCGGGGCACGCGCAGCGGGGGCCGCGGTCACCGGCCCCGCGCAGCCCCGCCCCGGGGAGCACGGGCCACTGCCACTCCGTGGCGCAGGTCAGGGCCGCGTCGAGCCGGGCGGAGCCGCCCCTGCGGCCGAAACTGCGTCGCCTTCCGAGGATCTCGCGCATGAGCGCTCGTTCCTTTCCGTTGAACGCCGAGGGTCCGCCTCGCATCGTGCGCGGTCACACCATGCCTGCGGATCTTCTGGGTGTACGTGCTCGTCGAGCCTGCGGTACGGGTCGTTCGTCGGTACCGAGCGTGAGCCGTGCTGAGCCGGATCGAGCTGCTTGCGGTCGGCATCGTGGCGAGGTGCGGGGCGCACGGCGCTCCTGCGGTCCGTACGTGCGGCCTCGCCACTCGGGGGTGGGGCGCGGCCGTCACAAGAGAGGACGTCCGGGCCTGCTGCCAGGTTCCGGGGGCGTGCGGGGCCGCCCCTGGCCATCCAAAGAATTACGTACCCAGCATGCCCGGAATGACGCGCCCCAGGGACTTCACCCGGAGGTGCGCCCCCGTAGAGCAGACCCAGTCGACCGCTAATGCATACGGCGAGGTGCGTTTTTTGGCCAAGTTGATTAAGGCGCGGACACCGGGTTTTCCGGGGGGACAATGCTGGACATCGCCTCACTTGTGCGTGTACATGTGGATGCACTGGTAGCGGCGCAGAATGACATGGGGGTTTGCGATGCTATTCGACGGAACACACCGCTCGGAAAGCCGGCGACCATGAGCGCTCCGCACCCGCCAAAAGTGGCTGGAATCGATCCCACAGTTCCGGTTTCGGACGAGACTGCCGCGCCGGTCGAGGCGGTGCCCACCGCACCCGGCGCCTTCATCCAGGACCGGCTCGCCGGCTGGGTCTCCGACCTCACCACGCTCCACGAGCTCACCGAGCGTCTGGCCGGAACCAGCACCCTGGACGACGCCCTGCACGAGTTCCTCGACGCCGGGGCCGCCCTGGTGGGCGCCCGCCGGGGCCTGGTCTCCTTCGAACCGTCCGACCGGCGCGGCCCCGTCAGCACCATCGGGCTCGGACTGGCCCACGCCGAACTGGGCCAGATCGAAACCGTGCCGCGCAGCGCCACCTCGTACGGACGCATCCTCGAGGGCCGGCCCCACCCGGACGCCCCGCTGACCACCCCCGATCTGCTCGGCGACACCGGCCTGGACCCGCGCAGGCGCGAGGTCGCCGCCCGCCTCGGCTACGCCGCCAGCTACGCACTGCCCCTCGCCACCGCGACGGCCGGACGGCTCGGCGCCGCCGTCTGGCTCTACGACGAACCCGCGGAACCGCTGGAACACCGGCGCCACCTCGTCGGCCTGTATGCCGGATACGCCTCCGAGCACCTGGCCCGCCTGCTGGAACTGGAACGGGCCAGGGCCGACGTCGCCACCGTGGCCGAGGAACTGCTGCCCACCCGGCTGCCCCGGGTCCCCGGCGTCCAGCTCGCCGTACGCCACGAGGTGGCCCCCCAGGGCGGCGGCGACTGGTACGACGCGCTGGCCCTGCCGGAGGGGGCCCTCGGCCTCGCCGTCGGCTCGGTGGGCGGCTCGGGCCCCAGCGCGCTGGCCGCCACGGGCCGGCTGCGCGCCGGGCTGCGCGCGTACGCGGTGATGGAGGGCGAGGACCCCGTCGCCGTGCTCTCCGACCTCGAACTGCTGCTCCGGCTGACCGAGCCGGCCCCCTCGGCCACCGCGCTCTTCGCGTACTGCGAACCGGCCCGGCGCCGGATCCTGCTCGCCGGGGCCGGGCACACACCACCCCTGGTCGTCGGCGAGCGCCGCACCGCGTACGTGGAAACGACGCTCTCCGCCCCGCTGGGCATGCTGTCCTGCTGGGAGGCGCCCAGCGTGGACATCACGCCCGCACCCGGCGAGACGGTTCTGCTGTACACCGACGGGCTGCTGCGCCGGGCCGGCGACTCGATGGACCGGGCGTACGCGCGCCTCCACGCGGCCGCGGCGAGCGTCCCGAGGGCGCTGCGCGGGGACGCCGCCTCGGTGGCCGACCACGTGGTGCGCACCGTGCTGCCGAACGGGGCCGGCCGCGCCGACTGCGCCGAGGACGTGGTCGTACTCGCGGCCCGGTTCGACTGATCCGGGCCTTTCCCATGTAAGAGGTCTTCCGGCCCTGGGCCCCCTTCCGTACGCCCGTACGATGGAGGAGGTCCAGCGTCGTATCAAGGAGAACAGTCGTGTCTGAGGAGTTCCCGGAGACCCCGGAGACCGAAGAGACAGAGCCGGTCAAGCAGCGGAAGAACGGCCTGTACCCGGGCGTGTCCGACGAGCTCGCCGCGAGCATGAAGTCCGGCTGGGCCGACACCGAACTGCACGGCCTGGAGCCGATCGCCCAGGCCGGTCACACCGCCGACCGCCGCGCCGCACTGTCCGCGCGCTTTCCCGGCGAGCGGCTGGTCATTCCCGCGGGCCGGCTGAAGACCCGCTCCAACGACACCGAGTACGCCTTCCGCGCCTCCACCGAGTACGCGTACCTCACCGGCGACCAGACGCAGGACGGCGTCCTCGTCCTGGAGCCGACGGACGACGGCCACGAGGCGACCGTCTACCTGCTGCCCCGCTCGAACCGGGAGAACGGCGAGTTCTGGCTCGACGGCCAGGGCGAGCTGTGGGTCGGCCGCCGCCACTCCCTCGCCGAGGCCGAGCAGCTGCTGGGCATCCCCGCCAAGGACGTGCGCGAGCTGCCCGCCGCGCTGGCCGAGGCCACCGGCCCCGTCCGGAACGTCCGCGGCCACGACGCCGGCATCGAGGCCGCCCTGACCGACAAGGTCACCGCCGAGCGCGACGAGGAACTGCGGGTCTACCTCTCCGAAGCGCGTCTGGTGAAGGACGCCTTCGAGATCGCCGAGCTGGAGAAGGCGTGCGACATCACCGCGCGCGGCTTCGAGGACGTCGTGAAGGTCCTCGACAAGGCCGAGGCCACCAGCGAGCGCTACATCGAGGGAACGTTCTTCCTGCGCGCCCGCATCGAGGGCAACGACATCGGGTACGGCTCGATCTGTGCCGCCGGGCCGCACGCGACCACCCTGCACTGGGTGCGCAACGACGGTGCCGTCCGCTCGGGCGAGCTGCTGCTGCTGGACGCGGGGGTGGAGACCAACGACCTCTACACCGCCGACGTGACCCGCACGCTTCCCATCAGCGGCACGTTCACACCGCTCCAGCGCAAGATCTACGACGCGGTGTACGAGGCGCAGGAGGCGGGCATCGCCGCGGTCAAGCCCGGCGCCGAGTTCCGCGACTTCCATGACGCCGCGCAGCGGGTGCTCACCGAGAAGCTCGTCGAGTGGGGCCTGCTCGGCGACCTGTCGGTGGAGAAGGTCCTGGAGCTGGGCCTCCAGCGCCGCTGGACCCTGCACGGCACCGGCCACATGCTCGGCATGGACGTCCACGACTGCGCCGCCGCGCGCACCGAGGCGTACGTGAACGGCACCCTGGAGCCGGGTGTCTGCCTCACCGTCGAGCCCGGTCTCTACTTCCAGGCCGACGACCTCACCGTGCCCGAGGAGTACCGCGGCATCGGCGTCCGGATCGAGGACGACATCCTCGTCACCGAGGACGGCAACCGGAACCTCTCGGACAAGCTGCCCCGGCAGGCCGACGAGGTCGAGGCGTGGATGGCCCGGCTCAAGGGCTGATCCGCCACCGGCCGTACGTACGGAGGGGCGCCCCGCTCACGAGACCATGAGCAGGGCGTCCTTCCGCCATTTCAGGACCTTGTCGAAGCTCACGACCGCGCCGGCGCACCCCGGGCGGTTGCCGAAGTGGACGTGGTCGGCGAGCTGTTCGATCAGGCACAGACCCCGTCCCTCCTCGGCGGTGACGGGCGGATGCGACGCGTACTGCGGGTCCGGCAGGCCGCTCCCGGGCTGCCGCTCCGACGCACAGGGGCCGCCCCGGGTGGGGAAACCGGGCCCCGAATCGGCGACTTCGATGCGGCACTTCTCGCCGTCCAGATACGCGGTGACCCGGTACTGGCCGCTGGCCGTGGCCGACGGATCCTCCCAGGCGTCCCGGTCCTCCCCGGTGCCGTCGGAGGTGGCGTCGTACTCCCCGCCGTGCTCGACCGCGTTCGCACAGGCTTCGCTGAGCGCGAGAGACAGGTCGAAGGAGATGTCCGGGTCCACGCCCGCGGATTCCATCGTGCCGAGCAGGAACCGGCGGGCGAGCGGGACGCTCGCAGCGTCGCGCCGCAAATGGAGTGACCACCAGATGCTCATGCTCCGGCCTCCTGGTTGCGGCTAGACATACCGCTACGTATTGCCGCACCGGGGCGGTCGTAAGCACGAGCGCGCTCTGATGCCGCCCATTCGGCGGATAGCCGGATGCACCACACCGGTGTAACCCGGCCCCTCCGTTCGTTACGCCCGGGCCGGACGCCGCCGGAACCCGCGCGAACGTCCCCGCTCACACCCAATCCGCCCGGAAGACGACCTTCCGGACCTGCCGTACGGAGGCGGGGGGCCGGGTGCGATGATGGGCCCGCCATGTCTGTGTCTGTGGGACGCGCCGGAGCCGGTCTACGGCTGCTGAGGGCCGCGGTGTTCGCCGCGGTCTGCGTCGCGTTGTCCGCGGCCGGGCACGCGCTGGCCGCCTGCGCGACCGTCCCCTGGTGGACGCTGCTCGCCGGTTTCCTCGGTGTCCTCGCGGTGGCCGTTCCGCTCGCCGGACGGGAGCGCTCGCTGCCCTCCATCGCCACGGCCCTGGCCGGCGGACAGCTCGCCCTGCACACCCTGTTCGGGCTGGGCACGCACACCACGTCTCCCGCGGCGACGGGCGGCGACGACGCGCTGATCCGGTTCGCGGCGAGCCTCGTCTGCGGCGCCGGTCCGCAGCAACTGGACGCCGCCGACGCGCGGCACATCGTCGGCACCGCGGGCATCGACCCGGCCGAGGTGACCGCTCACGCGGACCAGCACCTGGCCGCAGCCGCTTCCGGCCCCACCTGGGCCACCCCGGCCGGCCTCCTCCACACGCTTCCCAGCCTGCCCATGCTCCTCGGGCACCTGCTGGCCGCCCTGGCCACCGGCTGGCTGCTGCGGCGGGGCGAGGTCGCCCTGTTCCGGCTCGCCCGGCTGTCGGCGCACGGGGCCCAGCAGGTCGCGGCCGGGGCCCGGCTCCGGGCGCTCCGGGACGCGTTCCGGCTCGTCGCCGCCCTGCGCACCGGGCTGGCCGGCGAGGCCACGACCGGGCCGCGCACCCCCCGTACCGCCGTGGACGCGCCGCGCCCGGCCACCGGGGATCCGTTGCAGCACCTGGTGATCAGGCGCGGACCGCCCTCCACGCTCGCTCTCGCAGCCTGACGCGACGCCCTCCACGCGATGCGCACCGGCCCCTCCGGCATCGGCGCGCATTCCAGCCGTACGGAAGTGGCGTCGCGATACCGGTGCGCACCCGTGCGCCGGAGCACCCTTCCTTCGTGCCCTGTGGAGTGATCCCTGCCATGAACGTTTCCCGCATCGCCCTCGCCGGCGGCGTCGCCGCGTCCACCGTGCTGCTGCTCGCCGGTACGGCCTCCGCCCACGTCAGCGTCCAGCCGCAGGGCGAGGCCGCCAAGGGCGGCTACGCCGTCATCAACTTCAAGGTCCCCAACGAGCGTGACGACGCCTCGACGACCAAGCTCGAGGTGAACTTCCCGACCGACCACCCGCTGGCGTCCGTCATGCCGCAGCCCGTGCCCGGCTGGGACATCGAGGTGACGACGAGCAAGCTGGCGAAGCCGCTGCAGATGCACGGCAAGACGATCAACGAAGCCGTCTCCAAGGTCACCTGGACCGGCGGCAAGATCGAGCCCGGCCGCTTCCAGCAGTTCCCGCTCTCCATCGGCCAGCTCCCCGAGGACGCCGACCAGCTGGTGTTCAAGGCGATCCAGACGTACTCCAACAAGGAGGTCGTCCGCTGGATCGAGGAGCCCAAGGAAGGTGCCGACGAGCCCGAGTCCCCCGCGCCCGTCCTCAAGCTGACGGCTGCGGCCGACGACGCGCACGGGGCGGCCGGCGCGGACTCCTCGAAGTCCCCGGACTCCGCCGCCTCCTCCGAGAAGAGCGGCGAGACCACCACCGCCTCGTCCTCCTCCGACGGCGAGGACAACACCGCCCGGGTGCTCGGCATCGTCGGCATCGTCATCGGCGTCGCCGGTGTGGCCTTCGGTGTCCTGGCCGGCCGCCGTCGTACCACCTGACAGGCCCCACGGGGGCCAGGCTCTTCCTGGCCCCCACCCGCTCCACCGACTCCTCAGGAACAGTGCTCCATGGTTAAGAAGATCGTTCCGGCCGCGGCGCTCGTCGTCGCGGCCGCGCTCACCCTGTCCGCCTGCGGCGGCAGCGACAACGACAGCAAGAAGCCCGTCGCCGATGTGTCGATGCAGACGAAGACACAGGCGGCGACGGTGCTCGACCAGCCGTTCACCAAGCCGGACCTCGTCCTGACCGACACACACGGCAAGAAGTACGACCTGCGCGAGGAGACCAAGGGCAAGCCGACGCTCATCTACTTCGGCTACACCAACTGCCCCGATGTCTGCCCGCTCATCATGAGCAACATCGCCATCGCCAAGAAGGCCCTGCCCAAGGCCGACCAGGACAACCTCCGGGTCGTCTTCGTCACCACCGACCCGGAACGGGACACCCCGGCCTCCCTCGGCAGCTGGCTCAAGGCGCAGGACCCGTCCTTCATCGGCCTCACCGGCGACTTCCCGGCCATCCAGGCGGGGGCCCGGCAGATCGGCATCGGCATCTCCGCGCCGAAGAAGGAGAAGGACGGCACGGTCGTCTCGATGCACGGCTCGCAGGTCATCGCCTTCTCCCCGAAGACCGACAAGGGCTACCTGCTCTACAGCGAGGACACCACGCCCGACGACTACGCCAAGGACCTCCCCAAGATCGTCAAGGGGGAGAACCCGTGAACCACCGCACCACCCTCGCCGCCGCCTTGGCCGTGACCGCGGGCCTGACGCTGGCGGGGTGCTCGGCCTCCTCGGACAAGCCGGAGCTGAAGATCACCGGCGCGTTCATGCCGCAGCCCGTCAACGACATGGCGGCCGGCTTCCTCGTCGTGCAGAACAACGGCACCGGCGACGACCGCCTCACCTCGGTCACCAGCCCGCTCTCGGACGACGTCACCATCCACGAGACGAAGAACCAGGTCATGCGGAAGGTGACGTCCTTCGACGTGCCCGCGGGCGGTGAGCTGGACCTCGAACGCGGTGGCAGCCACATCATGTTCATGAAGCTCAAGAAGCAGCCCAAGCAGGGCCAGAAGGTGTCCGTGGAACTGCACTTCGAGAAGGCCGGCGCGATCGAAGTCGACCTTCCCGTGAAGGAGACCACCCACAACCCGAAGAAGCAGTGAGGGACTGACACGCCATGACAGCCACCGCCCCGCCCTTCGGGCCGCACCCGTCCGCCCTGCGCCGGCCGCTCGCCGCGGCCGGTCTGCTCACCGTGCTGCTCGGCGCGGTGCTCGGCCTGCTGCTGGCCGTCGCGGCCCCCGCATCGGCCCATGCCGCGCTCACCGGCAGCGATCCGCAGGACGGGGCGGTGGTCGCCACCGCACCCACGCAAATCACCCTCACCTTCTCCGAACAGGTCGCCCTCGGCGCGGACTCCATCCG
Source organism: Streptomyces sp. NPDC052299 (assembly GCF_040679335.1). Taxonomy (NCBI): domain Bacteria; kingdom Bacillati; phylum Actinomycetota; class Actinomycetes; order Kitasatosporales; family Streptomycetaceae; genus Streptomyces; species Streptomyces sp. NPDC052299. Next base: position 130,481 of record NZ_JBFAUP010000001.1, read on the forward strand.
TGTCCTCGACCCCTCGGGCGAGCGCGCCGACACCAAGGCGGCCCCGCGCGACCTGCACAGCGGGTCCACCGTGAAGTACGGCGTCGCCCTGCGCGGGGGCCTCGGCGACGGCACGTACACCGTGGCCTGGCAGGCGGTCTCCGCCGACAGCCACCCGGTCTCCGGCGCCTTCACCTTCTCCATCGGGGCACCCTCCGAGACCAGCGTCGCCCTCCCCGACAGCGAGGCCGGGGGCGGACTCGTCGGCACGCTCTACGACATCGCGCGCTACGCCGCGTACGCCGGGTTCATCGTGCTCGCGGGCGGCGCCGCCTTCGTCCTGGCCTGCTGGCAGCGCGGGGCGGGGGCACGCCCGCTGCAACGCCTGGTCGTACGCGGCTGGATGACCCTCACCGCGGCAACGATCGCGATGCTGCTCCTGCGCAGCTCGTACACCGGCTCAGGGAAGCTGGGAGACGTCTTCGACCTCGACGGTCTCAAGGCGGTCCTCGACACGAAGCCGGGCGCCGCCCTGGTCTCCCGGCTCCTGCTGCTCGGCGCCGGCGCCCTGTTCGTCGCGGTGCTCTTCGGCACGTACGCCAAGCGCGAGGACCCGCGCGAGAAGAGAGACCTCACCTTCGGCCTCGCCATCGGCGGCGCCGTCATCGCCGCCGGCATCGCCGGTACCTGGGCGCTCGCCGAGCACGCGTCGACCGGTATCCAGCCGGGCATCGCCATGCCCGTGGACGTGCTCCACCTGCTGGCCGTCGCCGCCTGGCTGGGCGGGCTCGTGGCGCTGCTGACCGCGCTGTACCGCACGCCCGACCTGACCTCGGCGGCCGTGCGCCGCTTCTCCACGGTCGCCTTCGTCAGCGTGGTCGTCCTCGTCGCGACAGGGGTCTACCAGTCGTGGCGGCAGGTCGGCACGTGGTCGGCACTGACCGGTACGGGTTACGGGCAGCTGCTGCTGGTCAAGGTGGGGCTCGTCGTCGTCCTGGTGGGGGCCGCCTCGATGTCGCGCCGGTGGACGGGGAAGCTCGCGGAGGGCGGCGTTGCCCCGGCCGCCGTGGCACCCGGAACCGACGAGGACCCCGAGGCCGAAGCGGAGACCGCGGAGGACCCCGCCCGGGCCGCCCAGCTCGCCCGGCAGCGGGCCGCCGTGGCCACCGCCGAGAAGAAGCGGATACGCGACGCCGACCCCGGCCGGTCGGGCCTGCGCCGCTCCGTACTGGCCGAGGTCGGCGTCGCCGTGGTCCTGCTGGCGGTGACCACCGCCCTCACCTCGACCGAGCCGGGCCGTACGCAGGAGGAGGCGGCCCGCTCCACGTCGGCGGCGGCCGGGCCCGTGGACAGCGGTCCCGTCAATCTCGCGCTGCCCTTCGACACGGGCGGCACGAACGGCAAGGGCACGGTACGGATGGACATCGACCCGGGGCGCACCGGCGCCAACGTGATCCACCTGTGGATCGAGGACCCCGCCAAGAAGCCCATGGACGTTCCCGAGGTGAAGATCGCCTTCACCCTGGAGTCCAAGGACATCGGCCCCCTGCCGACCGTCCCGGTCCGGCTGACCGAGGGCCACTGGACCGCCACCGGCCTCCAGCTCCCGATCGCGGGCGACTGGAAGGTCGCGGTGACGGTACGGACCTCCGACATCGACCAGACGACGGTCAACAAGAACGTGAAGATCGGCTGAGCAGGACCGTGAGCGGAAAAAGCACCAGCAGCGACACCAGTAACACCCAGGCCCTCTCCCGGCGGCGGCTGCTCGGCACCGCGGGCGCCGCCGGGGCGACCGGTCTGGTTCTCGGAGCGGCCGGCGGCGCCACCGGCTATGCCGCGACCCGCGACGAGGCACCGGCCGCGCTGACCACGGTCGGCTCCACCGAGGTGATGTTTCACGGGAAACATCAACCGGGGATCACCACTCCGCTTCAGGCGTCCGGCCATCTGATCGCCTTCGACCTCGTTCCCGGGGCCGGGCGCAAGCAGGCCGCCGCCCTGATGCGTCGGTGGTCCGCGGTGGCTCAGCGGCTGATGGCCGGCGAACCCACCACGGGCGCGGCGGACGGCCCCGGACACGACACCGGTGTCGCGCTGGACGCGGGCCCGTCCTCGCTCACCGTCACCTTCGGCTTCGGCGCCACCTTCTTCGAACGCACGGGCCTCACCACGCACCGCCCGCCGGGGCTCGATCCGCTGCCGCCGTTCTCCTCCGACCACCTCGACGCCGGCCGGTCCAACGGAGACCTGTGGGTCCAGATCGGCGCCGACGACGCGCTCGTCGCCTTCCACGCACTGCGGGCCGTGCAGAAGGAGGCCGCCTCGACGGCCACCGTGCGCTGGCAGATGAACGGCTTCAACCGCACGCCCGGCGCGACCGCGAAGCCGATGACGGCCCGTAACCTGATGGGCCAGGTCGACGGCACGGGCAACCCGAAGCCCACGGACGACGACTTCGCCGAGCGCGTGTTCGTCCCCGGCGGCCAGGACCCGGCGTACGACTGGCTCGCGGGCGGCTCCTACGCGGTGGTGCGGCGGATCCGGATGCTCCTGGACGACTGGGAGAAGCTTCCGGTGGAGCGCCAGGAACGGGTCATCGGCCGACGCAAGGCGGACGGCGCCCCCCTCAGCGGCGGCACCGAGACCACAGCGATGGACCTCGACAAGGCGGGTCCGGACGGCAAGCTGCTGATCCCGGACAACGCGCACGCCCGGATCTCGTCGCCCGAGCGCAACAGCGGTGCGGCGATGCTGCGCCGCCCGTTCTCGTTCCACGACGGGATCGCCCCGGACGGCACACCGGACGCCGGACTGCTGTTCATCTGCTGGCAGGCCGACCCGCTCCGCGGCTTCGTCCCGGTGCAGCGCAAGCTGGACCGGGGGGACGCGCTCTCCCCCTTCATCCGCCACGAGGCGAGCGGGCTGTTCGCGGTGCCGGGCGGGGCCGCGGCCGGTGAGTACGTGGGGCAGCGGCTTCTGGAGTCCTGACCCCCGGGGGCCTTCCCGTCCGGGGCTCCCGCGCCGTCACCGCGCATTAGGGTGACGGTATGTCCGCCACGCGCTACGCCTATCTCGGCCCCGAGGGCACCTTCACCGAGGTCGCCCTCCGTACGCTCCCGGAAGCCGCCACCCGCGAACTCGTCCCGATGGTCTCCGTACCGGCGGCTCTGGACGCGGTGCGCAACGGAACGGCCGCCGCGGCACTCGTACCGATCGAGAACTCCGTCGAGGGCGGCATCACCACCACCCTCGACCAGCTCACCAGCGGCGAGCCGCTGATGATCTACCGCGAGGTGCTGCTCTCGATCACCTTCGCGCTGCTCGTACGGCCCGGCACCAAGCTGTCCGACATCAAGACGGTCACCGCTCACCCGGCCGCGCAGCCGCAGGTGCGCAACTGGATGGCCGCTCATCTCCCGCAGGCGGTATGGGAGTCGGCGGCATCCAACGCGGACGGCGCACGTCTCGTGCAGGAGGGTCGCTACGACGCCGCCTTCGCGGGGGAGTTCGCGGCGGAGCGGTACGGGCTCGAACCGCTGGTGACCGAGATCCACGACGCGGAGAACGCGCAGACCCGCTTCGTGCTGGTGGGCCGCCCGGCCCGGCCGTCCGCGCCGACCGGTGCGGACAAGACCTCCGTGGTGATCTGGCTGGGCGAAGACCACCCCGGCGCCCTGCTCGAACTGCTCCAGGAGTTCGCGGTGCGCGGGGTGAACCTGATGCTGATCCAGTCACGGCCGACCGGGGCCGGCATCGGCAACTACTGCTTCGCGGTGGACGCTGAGGGCCACATCTCCGACCGCCGGGTCGGTGAGGCCCTGATGGGGCTCAAGCGCATCTGCCCGAATGTGCGCTTCCTCGGCTCCTACCCGCGGGCCGATGTGGCTCCGGAGGATGTACGTCCGCTGCGCGCGGGCACGTCCGACGCGGAGTTCACCGAGGCGTCCGACTGGCTGGCCCGCAGCCAGGACGGGCGGGCCTGACCGGCCTGGACCGAAAGGCCCTGGGCCTCACGGCCCAGGGCCGCTCTGTGTCCACAGAGCCGGTGGGATCAGAGGATTTTCCACCTCGGGAAAAGTTATCCACAGGCAGGGGGTAGCGCCTGGGGACAAGTCGACACCGCAATCCGACATGGTCGACAAACCGACACAGCCCACTCACACCCGTCCACAGGGCATCCGTTCACCCCGTGTCAGCCCAATTCCGCTGATCAACTCTTTAGGGCTAGCAATTCCCACCCAAACGAGCGCGTGAATCGGGTTTGAACCTTGAATCCATACGTTTTCACCAACCCCCCGGAATGATCTCTTCCAGGTCCACAGACTTCCCCCACAGCCTGTGGATAACTTCAACGAGTCGGTCACTCCTGTGGAAAAGCCCCGCCCAACTGCCCCAGCGGGAAGCCTCGTTACCCACTCGCTCCACAATGCCGAATACCGGCAATTCGGGCAAAGCGCCACGCTTGTACCTATCGGTTCAAGTGGGCGAAGCCGACACCGGTAGCCTGGAGCAGTGATTGACCTTCGCCTGATTCGTGAGGACCCCGACCGTGTTCGCGCCTCCCAGCGCAACCGGGGAGAGGACGTCGCACTCGTCGACGCCCTGCTCTCCGCCGACGAACGGCGCAGGTCGTCCGGGGTCGCTTTCGACGAACTCCGTTCCGAGCAGAAATCGCTCGGCAAACTCATCCCCAAGGCTTCTCCCGAGGAGCGCACCGAACTCCTGAAGCGCGCCGAGCAGCTCAAGGCGGACGTCAAGGCGGCCGACGCCGCCCAGGACGAGGCCGACGCGGAAACCAGGAACCTGCTGCTGCGGCTCGGCAACATCGTCCACCCGGACGTGCCTGTGGGCGGCGAGGAGGACTTCGTCGTCCTGGAGACGCACGGGACGATCCGTGACTTCGGGGCGGAGGGATTCGAGCCCAAGGACCACCTGGAGCTCGGCGAGGCCCTGGGCGCGATCGACGTGGAACGCGGCGCCAAGGTCTCCGGCTCGCGCTTCTACTACCTGACGGGCGTCGGCGCCCTGCTGGAACTCGCCCTCGTCAACGCGGCGATCGCCCAGGCCACCGAGGCCGGCTTCACCCCGATGCTGACCCCGACCCTGGTCCGCCCCCGCGCCATGGAGGGCACCGGTTTCCTCGGCCAGGCCGCGGAGGACGTGTACCACCTGGACAAGGACGACCAGTACCTGGTCGGCACCTCCGAGGTCCCGCTCGCCGCGTATCACATGGACGAGATCATCGACGCGGAGAAGCTGCCGCTGCGCTACGCCGGCTACTCCTCCTGCTACCGCCGCGAGGCGGGGACGTACGGCAAGGACACCCGCGGCATCTTCCGGGTGCACCAGTTCACCAAGGTCGAGATGTTCTCGTACGTCGACCCGGCGGACGCGGAGGCCGAGCACCTGCGCCTCCTGGACTGGGAGAAGCAGTGGCTCACCGGCCTCGAACTGCCCTTCCAGGTCATCGATGTCGCCAGCGGCGACCTGGGGGCGTCGGCCACCAGGAAGTACGACTGCGAGGCGTGGATCCCGACCCAGGGCAAGTACCGCGAGCTCACCTCGGCGTCCAACTGCGGCGAGTTCCAGGCCCGCAGGCTCTCGGTCCGGATGCGGGACAACCGCGACGGCAAGAAGAGCATGCGCCCCCTGGCCACGCTGAACGGCACGCTCTGCGCCGTCCCGCGCACCATCGTGGCGATCCTGGAGAACCACCAGCTGGCCGACGGTTCGGTGCGGGTGCCCGAGGTGCTCCGCCCCTACCTCGGCGGGCGCGAGATTCTGGAGCCGGTCGCCAAGTGACCTTTCCGTACAAGCTCGTCGCGACCGACCTCGACGGCACCCTTCTGCGCGACGACGAGACCGTCTCGGCTCGGACGCGCGAGGCGCTGAAGGCCGCCGCCGGTGCCGGAGCGGCGCACATCGTCGTCACCGGCCGTGCCGTCCCGTGGACCCGGCACATCCTGGACGACCTCGGCTACGAGGGGCTGGCCGTCTGCGCGCAGGGCGCTCAGGTCTACCACGCGGGCGAGCGCAGGCTGCTCACCTCGCTCACCCTCGACCGGCAGCTCGCCGGGCTCGCTCTCTCCAAGGTCGAGGCCGAGGTGGGTCCGCTGGCGCTGGCCGCGAGCCGCGACGGGCTCGACGGCGAGGTGCTGGTCGGTCCGGGCTACCGCGTCCAGGAGGGGCCGCGTCCGGCCGTCTTCGTCCAGGACCCGGCCGAGATGTGGGCCGCTCCGCTGAACAAGGTGTACATACAGCATCCGGACCTGGACGACGACGCACTGGCCGAGGCCGCGCGGGCGGCGGTCGGCAATCTGGTCGACGTGGTCATGGCGGGCCCGGGGGTCGTTGAGATCCTGCCGCTGGGACTGAGCAAGGCCACCGGCCTCTCGCTCGCCGCGCGCCGGCTTGGTGTGAAGGCCGCGGACACGATCGCCTTCGGCGACATGCCCAACGACATCCCCATGTTCGCCTGGGCACGGCACGGCGTGGCCATGGCCAACGCCCACGCCGATCTGAAGGCCGTCGCTCACGAGACGACCACGTCGAACGACGACGACGGGATCGCCGTGGTGCTGGAGAGGCTGTTGCGGGAGTCGTAGGCGGTCGCGTTCCGCCGCTCGACGCGTGGCGCAGGGACCGGGGCACTCGACCTCGGTCCCTGCGCCCTTTCTGCGCCGTCTCGTCCTCTCCCGGACCTCGCGGTTCCGGATCAGCGCTTGTTGCGGCGGTTCAGCTCCTTCAGATTCCGTGCCAGGGCGTCCATGCGGTCGTCAAGACGGACCACGTCCTCGGACACCCCGCTGAGCCTCACGCTCATGGCGCCGACGACCTGATGGGTCGCCTCCAGCCTCCGGTCGAGGCTGTCCAGCCGGTGCGACATCCGGCTGAGGACCGGGCCCAGCTCCTGGAGCGCGCTGCCCACACCGGCCAGGTGGCTTTCGACCCGGGTGACCCGGTGTTCGAGCGACGCGTACCCCGCGCGCAGGTCCTGCTCGGCGTCGAGCAGATACGTACGCACGCACCGGGCGACGTCGCTGTCGCGAAGAAGCATGGCGACGTTGAGGACGGTCCGGCGGGTGTAGAGGCGGAGCTGAGTGGCCGCCTGTGGATAACTTCCGGCACCTTCACCGTTCCATAGGGACAACATGTCCCTATGGAAGTTTTGCAGGTCAGAGCCTCGAAGCGTCCTGAGCCCGTTCTCCTCAAGCTCGACTCGATGGCGGTGGACCACCTTCTTGACCACCTCTGTGGATACTTCGAAGTAACGAGCCACATCCTCGGTGCGAACGTGAATCCCGTCCGGGAGCATGACAAGGCACTTCACCTTGTCCAGGGCGTCGACACGCCCCATCTGTTCGACGCGCAACGCGCGCGATTCGAGTAGAGCGACTTCCGTTGGCATGAGCTGCCTTCCGTTCGTGAGAGCTTCGCGGAAATGGACAGCCCTCTCCCCGGGCTTCAGGGGCGGAGGACGCTCACGGTTGCCACTCACTCACGGAACCGACCGACGAGGGCTCTCCCCCCGCCGCATCGGCCATCTGCACTTTCACGAACGCTACGACGCCACGGATTCCAGTTGCCTCCACGCATCGTGAACAACGCACCGATAAACGTACAGTTACGCGTAAGACTGTCCGACATGTGAAAAACCCCGGTCGATGACCGGGGGTTCTCACATGTCGAGCGGCCGTCCGCTCACTCCTCGCCGGCCAGCTTCAGCGTGCGCAGCTTCTGCCCCGCGTACCAGGTCGCCGCGACGGTGACCACGGCCAGCAGGACCGTGGCGAGCGGCAGACCGACGTCCGAGGTGATCGCACCGTTGCCCGCGGTCTTCTCCGCCAGGGCGAGCGACCACTGCTGGACGCTGAGCGTGCGCGCGCCCGGCACCAGGCTGCCGAACAGGGCCTCCCACACCAGCGCGTAGACGAGGCCGAGCACGACCGCGTGCCGGCTGACCGTGCCCAGCAGCAGGAACAGCGCGCTGTAGGCGATGGAGGCGACCAGGGCGGCGATGGTGTACGCCACCGCGATCTGCTGGCCGTTGCCATTGAGGATCAGGCCCGCGATCATCGTCGGAACCGCCGAGAAGACCATGGTCACCGCGATCGCGACGATCAGCTTGGTGAAGATGATCGTCGGCCGGCTCACCGGCTTGGACAGCAGATAGACGATCGAGCCGTCATCGATCTCCGGCCCGATGGCGCCCGTACCGGCGATCACGCCGATCAGCGGCACCATGGTGGCGATGGCGAACCCGCCCAGGACGTCCGAGGCCACCTGGTCGTCGGCCCCCGCGAACATCCGTACCGCCACCGCGATGACGATCAGCAGTGCGGGCAGCACGAAGAGGATGGCGGCCCGGCGCCGGCCGAGCAGCGCCCGGTAGGTGAGCCGGGCGACTGTGGGGTCGTACATGACGTCACAGCTCCTTGTCGGCCTCAGGCCGCTACTAGATAGGAAAAGACCGATTCGAGGGACTCGTCGGACGGTGAAACGGTCAGCAGACGAATGCCCTGCTCGCGTGCGACCTTGGGCAACAGCACGGTGAAGCGGGCAAAATCGATCGCCTGGATACGCAAAGCGTTCTCGCTCAGGTCCACTTCGATCCCTGCCGTCGAGGGATCAGCGATGAGCGCGGCAGCCAGGGCGCGGTCGTCGCTCGACCGTACGAGATAGCGGTGCGGCCGGTCCGTCATCAGCCGGCGGATGCGGCGGAAGTCACCCGACGCCGCGTGCCGGCCCGCGACGACGACCTCGATGTGCGAGGCGAGCTGCTCGACCTCTTCGAGGATGTGCGAGGAGAAGAGGACCGTCCGGCCCTCCGCGCCCATCCTCCGCAGCAGATCCATCAGCTGCATCCGCTGGCGCGGGTCCATCCCGTTGAACGGCTCGTCCAGCAGCAGCACGGACGGGTTGTGGACCAGCGCGGACGCCATCTTCACGCGCTGGCGCATGCCCTTGCTGTACGTCGCGATCTTGCGGTCCTGCGCGTACTCCATCTCGACCGTGGCCAGGGCCGCGGCCGCCTCGGCGGCGCCCAGTCCGTGCAGTTCGGCATTGGCCACCACGAACTCGCGGCCGGTCAGGAAGTCGTACATCGCCTCGCGTTCCGGGACGATGCCGATCTCCCGGTACACGGCCTCGTTGCGCCAGATCGCCTTCCCGTCCAGCGTGACCGTGCCCGTCGACGGAGCGAGGAATCCGGCCATCATGTTGATCAGCGTCGACTTGCCGGCGCCGTTGGGGCCCAGCAGCCCGGTGACACCCGGCCCCACGGTCATACTGACGTCGTTGACGGCGACCACGTTGCCGAACCAGCGGGAGGTGTGGTCGATCTCGATCGTGGTCACAGCCCGACCTTCCGGTAGCGGCGCATCAGTACGGCGTACGAGCCGGCGACGAGCGCGAGAACAACGAGCAGGTAGACGACGCCCGTGCCGGCGCCCGGACCGTTCCCGCCGGGGAAGGCCGATGTCGCGCCGAGGAACGCGGTCTGCACCCCGTCGACGAGCGTGAGCGGGGAGAACAGCCCCAGCCAGGGGACCGCGCCGTCCGAACCCGTGGACCAGGCGATGCCCTGGACGGTCGAGACCGCTCCGTACGTGATCATCAGCAGCGCGATGACGGCCGCCACGCCGAAGCCCCGACGCGGGGTGAGCGCGGCCATCACCAGGCCGAGTCCGGCGAACAGCACGGAGAGAAGCAGCACGGAAACCATCCCCTGGGCGAACCACTCGGTCTGGTCGCCGAAGTCGAACTTCCCCAGCAGCGCGCCGATGTAGAGGATCACGACCGGCGCCCCGGTGAGCACGAAGACCGCCGAGGCCATGGCGGCGAACTTGGCGAGCACGTAGTCCCCGTGCTCGATCGGCCGCGAGAAGTACAGCGGTACGGTCTTGAACCGCAGGTCCCTGGAGACCGCCTGCGGCGCCTGCGCGGCGATGAACAGGCTGATGACGGGCTGCAGGTAGATCGCGAACGACGTGTACTTGATGGGAAGTTTCGTCGTCCCCGGAGTGGCGATGGCGACGGCCACGATGATCGCGGCCACCATGCACATCACACCGAACAGCAGCATGGGCAGCACCTTGGACTTGGCCGACCGGCCGAGGCCGAAGGAGCCGCGCAGGGTCTGCGAGTACAGCGAGCGGCGGGCATAGGCGCGCCCGAGCCGCGGCCCGTCGTAGGCGCGGTAGCCGATGTTGTGGATCCGGGAGGTCTCGCTCCCGGTCGCGGCGCCGGTCTCAGTGCTCATCGCGTCCGCTCCCCTTCTGCAGTACGGCTCCGGCCGGCACGGCCGCGGACGGCGCCTCGTCGCTGCGGAACACCTCGGCGATGTGGTGACGGCGCTGTTCCATGCGGACGAGGCCGAGGCCGAGCCCCGCGACGCTGTCGCGCACGAGGTCGTACGTCTCCTCGCCGGTCGCCTCGACCAGCAGGATGTGGCCGGCGCCGGGCAGCCCCTGGGTGTCCAGTCCGTCGAGGCCGACGAGTCCGACGCCCGCCTCGATGAGGGAACGGCGCAGGGCGTCCGTCCCGTCCGGGTGGGTGTCGCTGTCGGTGACCTCGACCGCGAGGGTCGTCGTGGTCTGGGTGAAGTCGCTGGTGGAGCTGGAGCGCAGCAGCTTTCCGCCGTCGATGACGACGACGTGGTCGCAGGTGCGTTCCAGCTCGCCGAGCAGGTGCGAGGTGACCAGGACCGAGATGCCGAAGTCGCTGTGGATACGGCGGATCAGGCCGAGCATCTCGTCGCGCCCGACCGGGTCCAGCCCGTTCGTCGGCTCGTCGAGCAGGACCAGCTGGGGGTCGTGCACCAGCGCCTGGGCCAGCTTCACCCGCTGCTTCATGCCCGTCGAGTAGCCGCCGATGGGTCGGTAGCGCTCCTCGTACAAACCGACATGGCGCAGGGTGTCCGCCGTGCGTTCACGGGCGGCGGTCGGGGGCAGACCGGACATGCGCGCCATGTGGACGACGAACTCGGTGGCCGAGACGTCGGGCGGCAGGCAGTCGTGCTCCGGCATGTAGCCGACCCGCTCGCGGATGGCGGGACCGCTGGTCGAGACGTCGAGCCCGAGCACGGCGGCCCTGCCCTCGGTCGCGGGGGACAGACCCAGCAGGATCTTGATCAGCGTGGACTTGCCGGCCCCGTTGGCACCCACCAGCCCGGTCACACCCGGGCCGATGTCCAGGGTGAGCCGGTCAAGCGCGGTCACCCGGGGGAACCGTTTACTCAGACCTTCGGCAGCGATGACATTCACGAATACGACGGTAGTGGCGCGGACCACACCGGTCGTCAGACCTGACGGTTGGATCGGCGTCAGCCTCGAGATGTAGGGGACCCGTAAGGGGACCTCATTGAGGACCACGGCAGCCCCGCTCCCTGCGGTCTCATGGCCGGCGCAGAGGGGTTGTCCACAGGCCGTACGCACCTCTTGACGCAGCCACCAGTCATTGTCACATTCATCAGTGTCACGTTACGAGCACGTACCGCACACAGCAGCGAACGGACGGTGGCATGGCGTCACGAGGGAAGAGTGAACAGCCCGCGAGCACGGGGCGGTCCGGCGGGAAGGGCGGCCCGCGCCTGCGTGATCTGCCGGGCGCGCGCGAGCGGCGGGTGGCCACGGGCGGCATCGAGCTGTGCGTCGTCGAGCTGGGAGCCGCGGAGCGGCCGACGATCGTCCTGGTGCACGGCTATCCGGACAGCAAGGAGGTCTGGACAGAGGTCGCCGCCCAACTGGCCGACGAGTGGCACGTCGTCCTGTACGACGTACGGGGCCATGGCGGCTCGACGGCGCCCAAGCCCCTGCGCGGCGGCTTCACGCTGGAGAAGCTGACCGACGACTTCCTGGCCGTGGCCGACGCGGTGAGCCCGGACCACCCTGTGCATGTGGTGGGGCACGACTGGGGCTCGGTCCAGTCCTGGGAATTCGCCACGGTCAGCCGCACGGAGGGCCGGATCGCGTCCTTCACCTCGATGTCCGGCCCTTCCCTGGACCACTTCGGGCACTGGATCAAGCGCCGGATGAACCGGCCCACCCCGCGCCGCGTCGGCCAGCTACTCGGACAGGGCGCCAAGTCCTGGTACGTGTACATGCTGCACACCCCGGTCCTGCCGGAACTGGCCTGGCGCGGGCCGCTCGGCAAGCGGTGGCCGGGCATCCTGGAGCGGCTGGAGAAGGTGCCCCCGGGCGACTACCCGACGTCCTCGCTGCCCAATGACGCGGCGCACGGTGCCTGGCTCTACCGGGACAACGTCCGTTCCCGGCTGCGCAGGCCGCGTACCGACGCGTACGCGCACGTGCCGGTGCAGCTCATCACGCCGACCGGCGACGTGTTCCTCTCGGAGCAGCTGTACGACGACCTCGAGTCCTGGGTCCCGCAGTTGACCCGTCGCTCGCTTCCGGCCAAGCACTGGGTGCCGCGCACCCGGCCGGACCAGCTGGCCTCGTGGGTCGGGGAGTTCGTGACGGCCGTCGAGTCGGCCCGGACGACCGGCGCCTCGGTGGAGGCCCGTGCGAGTGGGCCCTACGCGGAGTGGTTCGGCGGCCGGCTCGTGCTGGTGACGGGGGCTGCGGGCGGCATAGGACGCGCCACGGCGCTGGCCTTCGCGGAGGCGGGGGCCCGGGTGGTGGCCGTCGACCGGGATGCCGCGGGGGCCGAGCGGACGGCGGAGTCGGCCCGGTTGGCCGGCGCTCCGGAAGCCTGGGCCGAGGCGGTGGACGTGAGCGACGAGCAGGCCATGGAGAAGCTTGCCGACCGGGTGGCCGACGAGTACGGCGTGGTCGATGTGCTGGTCAACAACGCGGGCATCGGGCTGTCGGGTCCGTTCCTGGAGACGAACTCCGAGGACTGGCGGAACGTCCTGGACGTCAACCTGTGGGGGGTCATCCACGGCTGCCGGCTCTTCGGGCGCCAGATGGCGGAGCGCGGCCAGGGCGGTCACATCGTCAACACCGCTTCAGCGGCCGCCTTTCAGCCGTCCCGCGCGCTCCCCGCGTACAGCACGTCGAAGGCCGCCGTGCTGATGCTCAGCGAGTGCCTGCGCGCCGAGCTGGCCGAGAAGTCGATCGGGGTCAGCGCGATCTGCCCCGGGATCGTCAACACCGGGATCACTGCCACGGCGCGGTTCGTCGGGACGGACGAGGCGGAGGAGCAGCGGCTGCGCACGCGCGCCGGCAAGCTCTACGGCGCACGCAACTACTCTCCGGAGAAGGTCGCGCAGGCGGTCCTCCGTGCGGTCGTGCGCAATCAGGCCGTCGTTCCGGTGACGCCGGAGTCCCACGCCGTACGCATCCTGTCCCGCGTCCGCCCCGGTGTGCTGCGGGGCATCGCCCGCCTGAAGCCCCCGCTGTGAGCGGGGCGAGGGCTGGGGTCTCCGAGGATGAACCAGCCGCGACGAGCGACCGGTTGGCGCCCGAGTACCGGATCGACGACCTCGCCCACGCGAGTGGTGCCACGGTCCGTACGATCCGCGGTTATCAGGACCGCGGCCTGCTCCCCGCCCCGGAGCGGCGGGGTCGCGCCAATGTGTACGGGCCCGCCCACCTCGGCCGCCTCCGGCAGATCGCCGACCTGCTGGACCGGGGCTACACCCTGGCGAGCATCAAGGAGTTGCTGGACGCCTGGGACACCGGTCGCGGACTTGGCGGTGTGCTGGGGCTCGTCGCCGAGGTACACGGGCCGTGGACCGACGAGCGGGCGGGTCGCATCACCCGCGCTCAACTTGCCTGGAAATTCGGAGGCGAGGCCGATGACCGGGCCATCGGCGAGGCGATCGAGCTCGGTGTCCTCGAGCGAATTCCGGGAACTGAGGAGGAGTTCGGCGTACCGAGCCCTCAGGAGCTGGAGGTGGCAGCCGAGTTGTACGCGGCAGGCGTGCCGCTGTCCGCCATCTCCGGCCAACTGCGGGAACTTCGCGGTCAGGTCGAGCAGATCGCCTGCCGATTCCTGGAGTTCACGACCGAGCACGTCTTCGCCCGGTATCTGGGCCACCGACCCCCGACCGACGAGGACGCGAATGACGCTGCGTCGATGGTGCGGCGACTCAGACCTCTCGCCCAGCAGACAGTGGGCGTCGAACTCGCCCGTGCCATGAGAACGTTCGCGACCAGGCACCTGGATGACCATCTCGCCGTCGACATGCCCGGCCGAGCGGTGAAGTCCGTCCGAGCCGAGATTCCCGTGAGCCTGCCGGCATCGACAATCGACGCGGTCGAGCGCCTGGTTGGACCCGGCGGCGTCCCGGCCTTCATTGTCGCTGCCACCGAACGAGAGGTACACAAAAGGGCATTGGACGCACTTGCCTCATCACCCAACAGAAACTGACAAGTTACCCAAACGGCCTTTTTTGGACGGGAGTTGTCCACAGTAGCGTCAATTTTCTTGTGGATAAGTCGAACTGACTGTGGATCAAACCTGTGGCCGAGATTCGTTTCGGTGAAGGCCGAGCGAAATGGAGATGCATCGAGGAGGTGTCAGGGGCACGCTGAGAAGATGGATGAAAGACGCACCGTCAAGGTGTCCAAGTACCTCTCCAAGCACCTACGGCACCAGCCCGAGCGGATCGGGCTCACGCTCGACGCCCACGGCTGGGTGCCGATCGAGGAGCTGCTGAGCGCGGCGGCCCGCCATCACTTCCCGATCAGCAGGGCGGAACTCGACCATGTGGTCGCCTCCAACGACAAGCAGCGCTTCGCCGTGGACGCCGGCCGCATCCGGGCGAGCCAGGCACACACCGTGGCCGTCGACCTCGGGCTGCCACCGGCAGAACCGCCCGCGTACCTCTACCACGGTACGGTCGGCCGGGCCCTGGACGCGATCCGAGCCGAGGGGCTGCGCGCGATGAACCGTACCCACGTGCACCTCTCGCCCGACCGCGAGACCGCCACCCGCGTGGGAGCCCGGCGCGGGCGTCCCGTCGTGCTGTCCGTGGACGCCGGCGCCATGCACCGCGCGGGTCACACGTTCTGGGTCAGCGCCAACGGAGTGTGGCTCACGGATGCCGTCCCCGCCGAGTTCCTGCGCCTGCCGGGATGATCCGGGGCCCAGGAGCGTAGGGCCCCGGCCCACCCTCAGCCGGCCAGCTGCGCCGCGCCCCGCGTCGCGATCTCCTCGAACAGCTTCTCGTCCGGCACCGCCGCGTCGAACCCCGGCCCGTCCGCGGGCACCGGCGCATGGATGACGATCTCCGTGAACCCCAGCTCCGCATGCCTGCCCGCGAAGTCCACGAACGCGTCGACGGAGTCGAGGGGCCGCCCCCCGCCCGCGGCAAGGCCCGGGTTGAACTCGGGAGTGAAGCCGGTGAGCAGGACCTTCTCCAGGTCGGCCACGTCCCGCCCGGCCTCCGCGCACGCGCGCCCCAGCCCGTCCACCTGCCGGCCGAGGGCCTCGACCGACTGAGCGCCGCTGCCCGCCTCGTACAGCTTCGGGTCTCCCGTGGTCACCCACGCCTGACCGTGGCGCGCGGCCAGCGCCAGACCGCGCGGCCCCGTGGCGGCGACCGCGAAGGGCAGTCGGGGCCGCTGCACACAGCCGGGCAGGTTCCGGGCCTCACTGGCCGCGTAGAACTCCCCCTCGTACGACTTATCGGCAGGCTCGCGCAACAGGGCGTCGAGCAGGGTCACGAACTCGCCGAAACGGTCGGCGCGCTGCCGCGGCGTCCACGGCTCCTCACCGCTCCGCAGCAGAGTCGTCGCGTCGAAGCCGTTGCCGCCCGCCCCGATGCCCAACGTGATCCGGCCGGCCGAGATGTCGTCGAGCGAGATCAGCTCCTTGGCCAGGGTGACCGGGTGGCGGAAGTTCGGCGAAGTGACCAGCGTGCCGAGGCGGAGGCGGTCGGTGGCCGCCGCGGCTGCCGTGAGCGTCGGCAGCGCCCCGAACCACGGGCTGTCCCGGAAGGCCCGCCAGGACAGGTGGTCATAGGTGTACGCGGCGTGGAAACCCAGCTCCTCGGCGCGCCGCCAGCGCTCGCGTCCGCCCTGATGCCAGCGGTGGATCGGCAGAATCACAGTGCTCAGTCGCATGGGGCGACCCTATGAGAGGACGAGGAGGCGCCGCATCGCGTGCGCGGTGTGCGCGGTCCCAGGACGACGCGGGCATATGCCCGGGGAATGTTCCGAGGTCAGGGCGGCGTGCTCTCAAATGTGCGACCCTCCGCACGCACGTGCGTCTTCATGCGCGAGAATGTACGGGTGACCACCGTTATCGAGCAGTCCGCTCCCGTCGCCCCCCGGCTGATCGCCACGGATCTGGACGGCACTCTTCTGCGCGACGACAAGACCGTCTCCGACCGCACAGTCCGGGCGCTCGCGGCTGCCGAGGAAGCGGGGGTCGAGGTCTTCTTCGTCACCGGCCGCCCCGCCCGCTGGATGGGTGTTGTCAGCGACCACGTCCACGGACACGGTCTGGCGATCTGCGCCAACGGCGCGGCCGTCGCCGATCTGCACGCGGGCGGACAGCTGCTGAAGGTCCGGGGCCTGGAGCGCGGGACGGCACTCGACGTCGTCCACACGCTGCGCGCCGCCGCGCCCGGCACGTCCTTCGCCGTCGAGCTGGCCACCGGCATCCACTACGAGCCCGCCTACCCGCCCTTCTACCTCGACCCGGGCGCCACGGTGGCCCCGGCGGAGAAGCTGCTGCACGAGGAGGCCCCGCGCGGCGGCGTGCCCGTGCTGAAGCTGCTCGCCCGCCACGGCGAGCTGGACCCGGACGAGTTCCTGGCGCTGGCCCGGGCGGCCGCCGGGGATCGCGCCACCTTCACCCGGTCCAGCCCCACCGCCCTCATCGAGATCAGCGGGCCGGGCGTCTCCAAGGCCAGCACCCTGGAGCTGTGCTGCGCCGAGCGCGGCATCGCGGCTGCCGAGGTCGTCGCCTTCGGTGACATGCCCAACGACGTGGAGATGCTGAGCTGGGCCGGCACCTCGTACGCCATGGGCAACGCCCACCCGGCCGCCCTGGCCGCCGCATCCGGCCGCACGGTCACCAACAACGAGGACGGTGTGGCCGTCGTCATCGAACGCATCCTCGCCGAACGCGCGGGAAGCCTCGCGGGACGCTGAGCCGGCCGGGAGCTCAAGCCCGGCCGGCCAGGCCCTCGCGCCGCTCACCGCCGCTCACAGGGGCGCCTGCCACACCACCGTCGTACCGCCGCCGCCCTCCCCGATCCCCCGCTCGAACCAGCTGGCCCCGCCCAGCGACTCTGCCCGCCGGGCCAGATTCCGCAGTCCGCTGCGGCGCCCGCCCTCCGGCATGCCCACCCCGTCATCAGCGACCGAGAGCCGCACCGCGTCCCGCCCGTCGTCCAGCGTGACGGTCGCGTCCACGACCACCTCGATGCGGGCCGCGCCGGCGTGCCGAAAGGCGTTGGACAACGCCTCCCGCAGCGCCGCGATGAGGTTCTTTGCCGTCAGCTCGCCGACCAGCGAGTCGACCGCCCCGCGGAAGCGGTGCGACGGCTTGAAACCCAGGGGCACGGCCGCCATGTTGATCTCGCGCAGGACCCGGGTGCGCAGCCCGGACGGCGCCTCGGCGGGTTCCTGCTGGAGCGCGAAGATCGCGGTCCGGATCTCCTGGATGGTCACGTCCAGCTCGTCCACCGCCCGGCCGACCCCGGTCCGCACCTCCGGCACGTCCGACCGCCGCTGCGCGCTCTCCAGCATCATCCCGGTCGCGAACAGCCGCTGGATGACCAGATCGTGCAGGTCACGAGCGATCCGGTCGCGGTCCTCGTAGACCGCGAGGCGCTCCCGGTCGCGCTGGGCGTCGGCCATCATCAGGGCCAGCGCGGCCTGCGAGGCGAACTGGGTGGCCAGCGTCCGTTCCGTCTCCGTGAAGGGCCGGTCGCCCCTCGCCCGGGGCATGGCCAGCGCGCCCAGCACCCGGCCCCCGCTGTGCAGGGGCAGCAGCATGCTCGGGCCGAACGGATCCGCCAGCCTGGTGATCAAGCGGGTGTCGGTGGCCGAGTCCTCCACGAAGACCGCCTCGCCGCTCAGCAGCTTGCCCACTACCGGGCTCTGAGCGGGAACGATCACCCCGAGCGAGTCGGCCGGGTCGTCCGCCGAGACGGCGACGATCTCCAGTCCGCCGCCCTCGGCGGGCAGCAGCACGATGCCGGCCGCGGCCCCCGCCAGACGGCGGGCCTGCTCCGCGACGACCGTGAGGGCGTCATCGGCATCGCTCCCGGAGAGCAGGGCGGTCGTCACGGCGACCGAGCCGTCGATCCACCGCTCGCGCTGCCGGGCCGCCTCGTACAGCCGCGCGTTGCCGATGGCGATCCCGGCCTCGGTCGCCAGTACGCGCACCAGGTGCAGGTCGTAGTCGCTGAACTCGCCGCCGCCGTCCTTCTCGGCCAGATACAGGTTGCCGAAAATCTCGCCCTGGACCCTGATCGGAACGCCGAGGAACGTGCGCATCAGCGGATGGCCGGGCGGAAATCCGGCGAATCGCGGATCACTGGTCAGGTCCGCGAGGCGCAGCGGGCGGGGGTCGTGGATGAGGGCGCCGAGCAGCCCACGCTGCCCGTCGGGCCGCCGGCCGATCTCGTGCGCCACCGGGTCGGGCACCCCATAGGTGACGAAGTCGGAGAGCCCTTCGCCCTCCTCGTTCACGACGCCGATCGCGGCGTACCGGGCGTGGGCCAGTTCCGCCGCCGTCTCGCAGATCCGGTCGAGCGTGGAGTGCAGTTCGAGGCCGGTCCCCACGGAGCGCATGGCTTCCAGCAGGCGCGGCACCTGGGTGGTGAGCTCGGTGGACAGGTCCTGCAGACTCCTGGCCGGATCCTCCTCAGACATACTGCGAGCCTAATTAGTCATATTTGCCCTGGAAAGTCGGAAATGAGGTCCGCCCCCCTTCGGAGGCGGGCCGGCACCCCCTTCCGGAAGCGAAGGCCCAAGGCCGGGCAGCTAGAGGCGGGCCCCACAGCCGCTCCCGGCTGCCCGGTGCTCTCCTGTTCCCGCGCCAACATCCGGCGCAGCGGGCCGTCGACCGAGGCCAGTACGTCGTACGGGCCCCGCTGCACGATCGCCCCCGCCTCCAGGACCACCACCTCGTCCACGGCGTCGAGACCGGCGAGCCGGTGCGTGATCAGGACCGTCGTACGCCCCAGGGTGGCCGCCAGCAGGTCCGCCGTCAGGGCGTCCGCCGTGGGCAGGTCCAGGTGCTCGGCGGGCTCGTCCAGCACGAGGACGGGGAAGTCGGCGAGCAGGGCCCGGGCCAGGGCGAGCCGCTGGCGCTGCCCTCCGGAGAGGCGGGCGCCGTGCTCCCCGACCAGGGTGTCCAGCCCGTCCGGCAGCCCGTCCGCCCAGTCGAGCAGGCGGGCCCGCGCCAGGGCGTCCCGCAGCTCCGGCTCGGTCGCGGCAGGGCGTGCGAGCCGCAGGTTCTCCCGCAGCGAGCTGTCGAAGATGTGGGCGTCCTGGGCGCACAGCCCGACGAACCTCCGCACGGTGTCCCCGTCCAGCGCCGAGGCGTCCACGCCGCCGATCCGGTAGGTGCCCGCCCGTGCGTCCAGGAAGCGCAGCAACACCTGGGCCAGCGTGGTCTTCCCGGACCCGGAGGGCCCCACGACAGCGATGCGGCGGCCCGCGTCCAGCGTGAGGTCGACGGAGGCGAGCGCGTCATGGGCGTCGTCCGCGTACCGGGCCGACAGCCCGCGCACCTCCAGCGGGAACGGGCTCACCGGTGTCTCGGCCGCCGCTTCGGGCTCCCGTACGGGCACGGGGGCGTCCAGCACCTCGTACACGCGCTCCGCGCTCCGCCTGACCCGCTGCCGGCACTGGGCGGCGAGCGGCAGCCCGGTCACGGCCTCGAAGGCGGCCAGCGGAGTGAGGACGACCACGGCGAGCTCCACTCCGGCGAGCCTGCCGTCCGCCACCGCAGGAAGCGCGACCGCGGCGGCGGCCACCACGGTGAGGCCGGCGACCAGAGCGGTGAGACCGCTCCCGAGCGCGGTCGCGGTCGCCGCACGCGATGCGATCCGGGTGAGTACGGCGTCCGCCGCGCGCGTGCGGGCGGCACGCCCCGGCAGGGCGCCCGCCACGGTCAGCTCGGCCGTCCCGCCCAGCAGATCGGTGATCCCGGTGGCCAGCTCGGCGCGGGCGGGGGCCAGCCGGTGTTCCGCGCGGCGGGCGCAGGCACCGCTGACGAGGGGGACCCCGACGCCCGCCAGCAGCAGCCCCACGGCCAGGACCAGGCCCGCCTGGGGGAGCAGCCAGCCGGTGAAGCCGACGGTCGCGGCGCCCACGAGGACGGCCGTGCCGACGGGCAGCAGCCACCGCAGCCAGTAGTCCTGGAGCGCGTCCACGTCCGCGACCAGCCGCGAGAGCAGATCCCCGCGCCGGGCACGGCGCAGGCCGCCCGGTGCGATGCGCTCCAGGCTGCGGTACACGGCGACGCGCAGTTCGGCGAGCATCCGCAGGACCGCGTCGTGCGAGACGAGGCGCTCGGCGTAGCGGAAGACGGCCCGTCCGATACCGAAGGCGCGGGTGGCCGTCACCGCCACCATCAGATAGAGGACGGGCGGCTGCTCGGACGCCCGGGAGATCAGCCAGCCGGAGACCGCCATGAGCCCAACGGCGGACCCCAGAGCAAGGCTTCCCAGCAGCAGGGCGAGCCCGAACCGGGCACGTTGGGCGCCTGCGGCTTCCCGGACCCGGGTCAGCACGTGCCCGCGCGCTGCCGTGGTTTCCTCGGCCGCCTCGGCCGCGGACGGCGGCTCGGCGGGCAGGATGTCGCCGGGCGCGCTCGCGGAGCCCGGCACGCTCGTCGGGCCGGCCGACGCGGCACGAGTCTCCTGCGCAAGGGCAGCCGGGCCCGTCAGCGTCACCACCCGGTCCGCGACCGACAGCAGCGCCGGCCGGTGCACCACCAGCAGCACGGTCCGGCCCGCGGCCAGCCTCCGTACGGCCTCGACGATCCCCGCCTCCGTCTCGCCGTCCAGGCTCGCGGTCGGCTCGTCCAGCAGCAGCACCGGCCGGTCGGCGAGAAAGGCCCGGGCCAGCGCGATCCGCTGCCGCTGGCCCGCGGAGAGCCCGGCGCCGTCCTCGCCGAGAACGGTGCGGTCGCCGTCCGGAAGACCTCGTACGAACTCGTAGGCCCCCGCGTCGCGCAGCGCCGCCGTCACCGCGCTGTCGTCGGCGGCGGGCCGGGCGAGCTTCACGTTCTCCGCGATGGTGCCCGCGAAGAGGTGGGGGTGCTGCGGCACCCAGGCGATGCGCTCCCGCCAGCGTTCGAGGGAGATGTCCGCCAGATCGGTGCCACCGACCCGTACCCGTCCTTCGTCGGGGGCCGTGAAGCCCAGCACCACGTTCAGCAAGGTGGACTTGCCGGCACCGCTCGGGCCGACCAGGGCGACCGTCTCCCCCTCCGCGACGGTCAGCCGGGCAGCGGCGAGCGAGGGCTCGGACCGCCCCGCATGGCGTACCGTCACCCGGTCCAACTCCAGCCGCAGCGAGCCGGGCACCTCCCCCGCACCGCTTGCGCGAGGCTCCGTCTCCAGCACCGCGAAGACCTCCTCCGCCGCCGAAAGGCCCTCGGCGGCGGCATGGAACTGGGCCCCCACCTGCCGGATCGGCAGATATGCCTCCGGCGCGAGGATCAGGACCAGCAGACCGGTGTAGAGATCGAGTTCACCATGCACGAGTCGCATGCCGATGGTGACCGCGACGAGGGCCACCGAAAGGGTGGCGAGGAGTTCGAGGGCAAAGGACGACAGGAACGCGATCCGGAGCGTGCGCAGGGTGGCCTGCCGGTACTGCGAGGTGATCCTGCGGATGGATTCGGCCTGAGCCTTCGCCCGGCCGAACACCTTCAGCGTCGGCAGACCGGCCACCACGTCGAGGAAGTGACCGGAGAGCCGGGAGAGCAGCCGCCACTGGCGGTCCATGCGCGACTGAGTCGCCCAGCCGATCAGGATCATGAAGAGCGGGATGAGCGGCAGGGTGACCACAATGATCGCCGCCGACACCCAGTCCTCGGTGACCACCCTGGCCAGCACGGCCGCCGGCACGACCACCGCGAGCCCCAACTGGGGCAGATAGCGCGCGAAGTAATCGTCCAGGGCATCGATCCCCCGCGTGGCCAGCGTCACCAGCGAGCCGGTGCGCTGCCCGCTCAGCCAGTCCGGTCCCAGCGCCGCAGCCCGGTCGAGCAGCCGCCGGCGCAGTTCGGACTTGACCGCCGCTCCGGCCCGGTGCGCGGCCAGCTCGGTGAGCCAGGCAACCAGAGCCCGCCCGAGCGCGACGGCCGCGAGCAGCAGGAGCGGGGTGCGCAGTCCGCCCGCCGTGAGCCCGTCCTCGAAGCCGCCCACCACGATCTCGGCAATGAGCATGGCCTGGGCGATGACCAGCGCCGCCCCGGCCAGGCCGAGGGCCACCACAGTCACGATGAACAGGCGTGTGGCGCGAGCGTGGCGGAGCAGGCGCGGGTCGATCGGTTTCACGTGAAACATCCCTTGCGGCTCGGCTCGGTCGGGGAACTCACTGCGTCAGTGCGCTTCGGCGATGTGCTGGGTGCCGATCCGCTTGCGGAACACCCAGTACGTCCACCCCTGGTAGAGCAGTACGACGGGGGTGGCGATACCGGCGCACCAGGTCATGATCTTCAGCGTGTACGGACTGGACGAGGCGTTGGTGACCGTGAGGCTCCAGGCGTCGTTCAGCGAGGACGGCATGACGTTCGGGAAGAGCGTCAGGAACAACATGGCGACCGTCGCCGCGATGGCCACACCGGAGAGCGCGAAGGACCACCCCTCGCGACCGGCCGCGGTCATCCCGATGGCACCGACCAGCGCCACCGCGGCGACGACCATCGCGATCAGGCTCCGCCCGTCCCCGTTGTCGAGCTGGGTCCAGACGAGGAAGGCGAGCGCGAGCACAGCCGTGGCGGCGCCCAGCTTCAGTGCCAGCCCACGCGCCCGGGCCCGGATGTCACCGGCCGTCTTCAGCCCGGCGAACACCGCGCCGTGGAAGGTGAAGAGAGTGAGGGTGACCAGACCGCCGAGGAGCGCGTAGGGGTTCAGCAGGTCCATGACGCTGCCCGTGTACTCCATGTGCGCGTCGATCTTCACGCCGCGCACGATGTTCCCGAAGGCCACCCCCCACAGCACGGCGGGGATCAGCGAGGTCCAGAAGATCGCGTGCTCCCAGTTGGTCTGCCACTTCTCCTCGGGCCGCTTCGCCCGGTACTCGAAGGCGACGCCACGCACGATCAGGCAGAGCAGGATGACGAGCAGCGGCAGGTAGAAACCGGAGAAGAGCGTGGCGTACCACTCGGGGAACGCGGCGAAGGTGGCCCCTCCGGCGCTGAGCAGCCAGACCTCGTTGCCGTCCCAGACCGGGCCGATGGTGTTGATCAGCACCCGCCGTTCCTTGCGGTCCCGGGCCAGCAGCTTGGTGAGGACGCCGATCCCGAAGTCGAAGCCCTCCAGGAAGAAGTAGCCGGTCCACAGGACGGCGATGAGCACGAACCAGACGTCGTGGAGTTCCATATCTCGGCTCCCGCTCTCAGTAGGAGAAGGCCATGGGCCGGTCGGCGTCTTCGTGGTCGCCGCCGATCCGGGTGGGCGGGTTGAGGTCGTCCTTCGTGAGCTCCGGCGGTCCGGCCTTGATGTACTTCAGGAGGAGCCGGACCTCGATGACGGCGAGCACCGCGTACAGCACCGTGAAGACGATGAGCGAGGTCAGCACCTCGCCCTGGGAGACACCGGGGGAGACCGCGTCACGGGTCCGGAGCACGCCGTAGACCACCCAGGGCTGCCGGCCCATCTCGGTGAAGATCCAGCCCCAGGAGTTGGCGATCAGCGGGAAGAGCAGGGTCCACAGGGCGACGATCCAGTAGCACCGGGTGAGGCGCGGACTGAGGGCCTTGTTCTTGAAGAGGACCAGATGTGGCACCTCGTCCTCACCGGTGCGCATCGCCTCGGGAAGCATGAACTTCTTGCGGGTGAGCCACAGGCCGAGGATGCCGAGGCCGAACGAGGCCATGCCGAAGCCGATCATCCACCGGAAGCTCCAGAAGGCGACCGGGATGTTGGGCCGGTAGTCACCGGGGCCAAAGCGCTCCTGCTCGGCCTTGTTGATGTCGTTGATGCCGGGCACATACGAGTGGAAGTCGTCGTCGGCGAGGAAGGACAGCACCCCGGGTACGGAGATCTCGACGGAGTTGTGGCCCTTGCTGACGTCTCCGTAGGCGAAGATCGAGAAGGGTGCGGCGTTCTGCCCGTCCCACAGCGCCTCGGCCGCCGCCATCTTCATCGGCTGCTGCTTGAACATCACCTTGCCGAGCTGGTCACCGCTGACGGCGGTCAGGAGGCCGGCGATCACCACGGTGATGAGGCCCAGTCGCAGCGAGGTCCGCATCACCGGAATGTGCTTCTTGCGGGCCAGGTGGAAGGCCGCGATGCCGACCATGAACGCACCACCGACCAGGAAGGCGGCCGTGATGGTGTGGAAGAACTGGGTCAGCGCGGTGTTCTGCGTGAGCACGTGCCAGAAATCGGTGAGCTCGGCGCGTCCGCGTTCCTTGTTGATGCGGTAGCCGACCGGGTGCTGCATCCAGGAGTTGGCCGCCAGGATGAAGTAGGCGGAGAGGATGGTGCCGAGGGACACCATCCAGATGCAGGCGAGGTGGATCTTCTTCGGGAGCTTGTCCCAGCCGAAGATCCACAGGCCGATGAAGGTGGACTCGAAGAAGAACGCGATCAGGGCCTCGAACGCGAGCGGAGCCCCGAAGACGTCACCGACGAAGCGCGAGTAGTCGGACCAGTTCATGCCGAACTGGAACTCCTGGACGATGCCGGTGACGACACCCATGGCGATGTTGATCAGGAAGAGCTTTCCCCAGAACTTGGTGGCTCTGAGGTACTTCTCCTTGTTCGTACGCACCCAGGCGGTCTGCAGGCCGGCGGTGAGCGCCGCGAGAGAGATCGTCAGAGGAACGAAGAGGAAGTGGTAGACGGTCGTCGTACCGAACTGCCATCGCGCCAGGGTCTCCGGCGCCAGAGCTAGCTCCACGTCGTCTTCTCCTTACGTCACCGCCGCCGCAGCGGCGATTTGTCCGTGAAATCCAACGGATCACGGGAGGAAGCAGGACACGCTTGTGAACGCGTTCACATTCACAAGCAATTATGGCGCACTCCCTTTCGACACCTTCGCCCGGGGTCCCCTGCCACTCGCCGCTCCCGCTCCGGGCACGCGAAAGGGCCCCGCACCTCTCCCGAGACGCGGGGCCCTGTTGCGGGGCGGCTCCGGCTACAGCTCCTGGCGGAACGACTCCGTCACCTTCAGGAACAGGTCGTTCGCCTCGCCCTCGCCGATCGTCACGCGCACGCCCTCACCCGCGAACGGCCGGACCACCACGCCGGCCTTCTCGCAGGCCGCCGCGAAGTCCAGGGTGCGGTCGCCGAGGCGCAGCCAGACGAAGTTCGCCTGGGACTCGGGCACCGTCCAGCCCTGCCGCGCCAGGGCCTCGGAGACCCGGTCCCGCTCACACACCAGCGAGCCGACCCGGCCGAGCAGCTCGTCCTCTGCACGCAGCGAGGCCACCGCCGCGTCCTGGGCGAGCTGGCTCACACCGAACGGCACCGCCGTCTTGCGCAGCGCGGCCGCCACCGGCTCATGGGCCACCGCGAAGCCGACCCGCAGCCCCGCGAGCCCGTACGCCTTGGAGAACGTCCGCAGCACCGCCACGTTGGGGCGGTCCCGGTAGATCTCGAGGCCGTCGGGGACCTCGACGTCGCGGATGAACTCCTTGTACGCCTCGTCCAGCACCACGAGCACATCGCTCGGCACCCGGTCGAGGAATCGTTCGAGCTCGGCCCGGCGCACGACGGTGCCGGTCGGGTTGTTCGGGTTGCAGACGAAGATCAGCCGCGTCCGGTCGGTGATCGCGTCCGCCATCGCGTCCAGGTCGTGCACATCCCCGTCGGTCAGCGGCACCTTGACCGAGGTCGCACCGCTGACCTGCGTGATGATCGGGTACGCCTCGAAGGAACGCCAGGCGTAGATCACCTCGTCGCCCGGCCCCGAGGTGGCCTGGAGCAGCTGCTGGGCCACGCCGACCGAACCGGTGCCGGTGGCCAGGTGCGACACGGGCACGCCGAAACGGTCGGCCAGCTCGTTCATCAGACCGGTGCAGGCCATGTCCGGGTAGCGGTTGAAGTGCTCAGCGGCCGCGAGCGCGCTCTCCATCACGCCCGGCAGCGGCGGATACGGGTTCTCGTTGGAGGACAGCTTGAAGGCAGCGGGTCCGTCCCCCGATGCCGGTTTGCCCGGAACATAGGCGGGAACGCCGTCCAGTTCGGCGCGCAGCTTGGGGCTCGTCTCGCTCACCGCAGGTCCTCCTCGACCATCCGTACACATCAATACTGCTCACCTTATGAGGATTGGGTGCCGCTGCGAACGGGTGGACAGCGGATTCGTCCGGTGAACCCCGGAATGAGGGGGAGCGCGACCGGAGGTGGCGCGCGCTGGTGGCTCACTCCGTGGCGCGCGTCCCTCGAAATAGTGAGTTGAGACCTCCTCGAGACCTTGCCCCCTCGACAGGTCCATCCGGCCGGATGCATGTCACATGACGGCCAACCCCGCCAACAGCCTTGTTTCATAAGGTGATTGCCGCCTGATGACCTTGCAGAAACGTGCCTGTCAACGCGTGCATATGCGACCGGACCGATTCCCCGCCCGGCCCCTACTATCGGCTCGCCATGACAGCAGCAGGGAAGCACCAGGTGAGCCGGACGGAGACCCCCCGGCGCGGCGGCAGGCAGGGACGTGCCGGAATCCGGGATGTGGCCGCCGCCGCCGGCGTCTCCATCACGACCGTCTCCGACGCGCTCAACGGCAAGGGCAGGCTCCCGGACGCCACCCGCCGCCATGTCCGCGAGGTCGCAGAGCGCCTGGGCTATCGCCCTTCCGCAGCGGCCCGCACGCTCCGTACCGGCAAGTCCGGCCTCATCGGCCTGACCGTGACGACGTACGGGGATGAACCTTTCACCTTCACCGAGTTCGCGTACTTCGCGGAAATGGCGAGGGCGGCCACCTCGGCGGCCCTCGCCCGCGGCTACGCCTTGGTCATCCTGCCGGCGACCTCCCGGCACGACGTCTGGTCCAACGTGGCGCTCGACGGCACCGTCGTCATCGACCCGTCCGACCAGGACCCCGTCGTCTCCGAGCTGGTCCGCCAGGGGCTTCCCGTGGTCTCCGACGGCCGCCCCGCCGGGTCGCTGCCCGTGACCGCCTGGGTGGACAACGACCACCGGGCGGCCGTGCTCGATCTCCTCGACCATCTCGCCGCCGCCGGGGCCCGCCGTATCGGACTGCTCACCGGCACCACCACCGACACGTACACCCGGCTCTCCACCACCGCCTACCTGCACTGGTGCGAGCGTGTGGGCCAGGACCCGGTCTACGAGTCCTATCCCGCCC
This sequence comes from Streptomyces sp. NPDC052299, assembly GCF_040679335.1. Taxonomy (NCBI): domain Bacteria; kingdom Bacillati; phylum Actinomycetota; class Actinomycetes; order Kitasatosporales; family Streptomycetaceae; genus Streptomyces; species Streptomyces sp. NPDC052299. The sequence goes on from NZ_JBFAUP010000001.1 coordinate 157,885, forward strand.
ACGACCCGTGCGCGGGGGCGGTGGCCGCCGACCGGCTGCTGGCCCGTCCGGACCGCCCCGACGCCGTCTACGGGCTCTTCGACCCCAACGGCACGGACCTGCTCGCGGCCGCGCGCCGCTACGGCCTGCGCGTCCCCGAGGACCTGCTCCTGGTCTGCTGCAGCGAATCCACGGTGTACGCGACGACCGAGCCGCCCATCACGACGCTCTCGCTGAAGCCGCGGAGGATCGGCACGGCAGTCGTCCAGCTGCTCATCGACGCCATCGAGGGAATCGACCAGGACGGTCCGGTGGAACGCGTGGTGCCGACGGAGCTCATCGTCCGGACGTCCTCGCAACGCCGCCCGCCCCGCACCACAGTCAGTGCGCCGCGTTCCCCGGCAGGGGACTGATCATCTCAATTAGGACCAATCGACCGACGAACCTGGCATGCGGAAGGATTCACCACCCCTGGTGCGTCCCAGAGCACGATCTGCATTCCTATGATGGGCGCACGACACCGCGGACCAACCCGACCAGCAGGGCCCGTCAGGTGTACGGCGGCGCGACGGTGGTGTGGAGGGGTCGATGACACAGGGGGCCGGTCAGGAACCCGTGGTGCGGACGGCGACGTTGCGCGACTTCCGCGTACCGCCCTATGCGCAGTCCCCGGCGCCGCCCGCGTCCCCGCACCCGGGAAACGCGTTCCCCGAGGGCGAGGTGCCTGAGGGGTACACCCCGACCGCGCGCGACCTTCCCGTCATCAGCGTCGACAAACCCGCCCAGGTGCAGCCCGTGCTCGAACCGCGCCCCGCCGCCGACCCGGGCCTCGGCCCCCTCTACGTGGTCGGTGACGTCCACGGCTATCTGGACGAACTGCTCGCAGCCCTCGCGGAGCAGGGCCTGATCGACTCCGAAGGCCACTGGGCGGCGGGCAACGCACGCCTCTGGTTCCTCGGCGACTTCACGGACAGGGGCCCCGACGGCATCGGCGTCATCGACCTCGTCATGCGGCTCTCCGCCGAGGCCGCGGCCGCCGGCGGCTACTGCAAGGCCCTGATGGGCAACCACGAACTGCTGCTCATCGGCGCAAAGCGGTTCGGGGACACCCCGGTGAACTCCGGCGCCGGAACCGCCACCTTCCAGGCGGCCTGGCTGCTCAACGGCGGGCAGAAGACCGACATGGAGCGCCTCCAGGACGTCCACCTGCAGTGGATGTCCCGGCTCGACGCCGTCGTCGAGGAGGACGGGCACCTCCTGATGCACTCGGACACGACGGCGTACCTCGACTACGGCTCCACCATCGAGGACGTGAACGACACGGTGCACGCCATCCTCACGCGTAACGACGCCGACGAGTGCTGGGACCTGTTCCGCAAGCTCACCAAGCGGTTCGCCTTCCGTGACGACTCGGGCGCCCAGGCCGTCCAGGAGCTGATGGCGGCGTACGGCGGCCGCCGCGTCGTCCATGGTCACAGCCCCATCCCGTATCTGACCGGCGAGGTCGGCTCCGAGGACGGCGAGGACGGCGCCGGGCCGCAGGTCAACGGGCCGCATGTGTACGCGGACGGGCTCGCCATCGCCATGGACGGCGGGGTGACCATGGCCGGAAAGCTACTGGTCGTCCAACTCCCCCTGCGTGACTGATATTCAGCGGGGAAGGTGCCTGCCGCGCTGACCACGTCGAGTCAGGGGCTATTTCCGGAAACCCTCTGTCACCCCGTGCTGTGCGCGCTCTACCATCGGCCTATCAGTAGCAGGCTCTCCTCCGTTTCCGCCCAAACTGCCCGGATCCAGCGGGCACACAGGCCCGACGGAGCATCGGGGGATGCAGATGAACAGCGCTCCGCACCTGCTGACCGAGGACCGGCCCGAGTACGAACGGCTCCTCGACGACGCACTGCGTCACGCACACGCACGACCGGAACTGGCCGCCGTCGGCGAACGCCTCAACGCCGCCCAGCTGCGCACCATGGCGCTGGCGGCCGTCGCCCTGATCACCGCCACGGCCGCCACCGAGTACGAGCAGTACGTGAAGGCCCGTGACGAAGCACGTGCCTCCGCCCGGGAGACGGCTTCCGTCACAGCGCCGGACGGCCTCGGCCAGTCGGGCGCCGGCATAGGTGCGGTCGTCACCGTTCTGGCGCCCATGCTGGCGGGAACGGCGGCGGCCATATTCCTGCTGGTCGGCTACCTCCTGAAGATGCTGGATCCACCACCGGCGTTCGCCGGCCCCATGGTGGACGCGGGCTGGTTCTTCGCCGCCGTCACGGCCGCCGCCATCTTCGTCGCCGCCATCGGCCTGCTCATCGCCGCTCTGCGCAACGGCTCGACCTCCCTGCCCGCCCGGGAAGCCCGAGAGCAACTGCCCGACGACGTGGCACGCGCCAAGGAGGCTTGGCGCCAGGCGCTGCTGGAACGGGGCATCGTGCCCTTCCTGCGCGACGCCCTCACCGAGCCCGCCGGTCCTGCGGTCCCCGCCCCGCACCGCCCGACCGGCCGCCTCCCCAAGATCGGCTACAGCAGGCCCGACTTCGCAGGGCCGGACGAGGGCCCGTCGGCGGCGCCCCGCCCCACTTACAGCAGCCCGGACTTCACCAGCCCCGACTTCGGCGGGCCCGAGCACGAACTGGACTGACCGCCCACGGCCCCGGCGAAGGCGCCGGAGCCGTGGGCGACCGGTGTCCGGTGCCGGTCAGTCGGCCAGCGGCAGATAGACCCGGTTCCCGCCCGCCGCGAATTCACGCGACTTGGCGAGCATCCCCGCGGCGATGTCCTCGGCCGTCGCCTCCGCGCCGTCCGCGCCGCCGAACTGCTCGGTGATGCTGTGGCTGATCTTCATCGAGCAGAACTTCGGACCGCACATCGAGCAGAAGTGCGCCGTCTTCGCGGGCTCGGCCGGCAGGGTCTCGTCGTGGAACTCCCGCGCCGTTTCCGGGTCGAGCGCCAGGTTGAACTGGTCCTCCCAGCGGAATTCGAACCGGGCGTCCGACAGCGCGTCGTCCCACTCCTGTGCCCCCGGGTGGCCCTTGGCCAGGTCGGCGGCGTGGGCCGCGATCTTGTACGTGATGACCCCGGTCTTCACATCGTCCCGGTTCGGCAGCCCCAGGTGCTCCTTGGGCGTCACGTAGCAGAGCATCGCCGTCCCCCACCAGGCGATCATCGCGGCGCCGATGCCCGAGGTGATGTGGTCGTACGCCGGCGCGATGTCGGTGGTCAGCGGGCCGAGCGTGTAGAACGGCGCCTCTTCACAGATCTCCTGCTGAAGGTCGATGTTCTCCTTGATCTTGTGCATCGGGACGTGCCCCGGGCCCTCGATCATGGTCTGCACGCCGAACCGCTTGGCGACCGCGTTCAGTTCGCCGAGCGTGCGCAACTCGGCGAACTGCGCCTCGTCGTTGGCGTCCGCGATCGACCCGGGACGCAGCCCGTCACCCAGCGAGTACGTCACGTCGTACGCGCCGAGGATCTCGCAGAGCTCCTCGAAGTGCTCGTACAGGAAGGACTCCTTGTGGTGCGCCAGGCACCACGCCGCCATGATCGAGCCGCCCCGGGAGACGATGCCGGTCTTGCGCCGGGCGGTCAGCGGCACGTACGGCAGGCGCACCCCGGCGTGCACCGTCATGTAGTCCACGCCCTGCTCGGCCTGCTCGATGACGGTGTCCTTGTAGATCTCCCAGGTCAGTTCCTCCGCCCGTCCGTCGACCTTCTCAAGGGCCTGGTAGAGGGGGACGGTTCCGATCGGTACGGGTGAATTGCGAAGAACCCACTCACGGGTGGTGTGGATGTTGCGGCCGGTGGAAAGGTCCATGACCGTGTCCGCACCCCACCGGGTCGCCCACGTCATCTTGTCCACCTCCTCCTCGATGGAGGACGTCACCGCGGAGTTGCCGATGTTGGCATTGACCTTCACCAGGAACCGCTTTCCGATGATCATCGGCTCGGCCTCCGGGTGGTTGACGTTCGCGGGCAGCACCGCCCGGCCGGCCGCGATCTCCTCGCGCACCACCTCGGCCGGCACGTTCTCGCGGACCGCGACGTACTCCATCTCCGGGGTGATCTCGCCCCTCCGGGCGTACGCGAGCTGGGTGACGGGCCGGCCGTCCCGACTCCGCCGCGGCCGGCGCGGCCTGCCGGGGAACACCGCGTCCAGATTGCGCAGCCCACCCCGCGGAGAGGTGTGCTTGAGCCCGTCGTCCTCGGGGCGGGCGGGGCGCCCCGCGTACTCCTCGGTGTCGCTGCGGGCGATGATCCAGTTCTCCCGGAGCGGCGCGAGGCCGCGCCGCACGTCGGTCCGGGCCGCGGGGTCGGTGTACGGCCCGGACGTGTCGTACAGCGTCACGTTCTTGCCGTTGGTCAGGTGCACCTGCCGGACCGGCACCCGGATGTCGGGGCGCGGCCCCTGGACGTATCCCTTGTGCCAGCCGATGGACTTCCCGGCCTCGTCGCCCTGATTGGAGGCAGGCGTGCGTGTGTCCGATGTGGTCATGAGACCTACTCCCTACGCCGGCATTACCCGGTAACAGGTTCGGCGGTCGGCGCAGCGTCTCCCGTACGGTCGTACGGCGGTCAGCGCCCTCTCAGCCCGGTGCTCCGAGCTCCCGCGTGTGCAAAGGTGCCACCACGCTAGCCCCCCGACGGGCGGGCTGAACAGAGGGCCCCTTCCTTCTTGCGATGATCGGCCGGTGACGCCCCCTCATCGCGATCCCGAACCGCAGGGCCATCAGCACACGCACAGCCATGGCCCGGCCGCACCCGTCTCCGCCCATCTGCGCAAGGTGATCGCCGCCGTGCTGATCCCCTTCGCGACCGCCGTACTCATCGGTCTCGTGGCGCTCTGGCCGAACGGAGCGCCGGCGCACGAACGGACAGGTGTCGGTTTCGACCGGCAGACCCAGCAGGGAAAGGTGGTGAGCGTCGTCAAGGTCGACTGCAAGGACGTGAACGCAGCCCAGCTTCCCGTCAGCGGCGAGACCGAGCCCTCCGAGGGCCGCCCGGTTTCCGGCGGTCTCTGCGAGAAGGCCACCGTCGAGGTCACCACCGGCCCCGACGCGGGACGCCGGTTCGTGGAGGTCGTCCAGCCGGACGCACCGAGGCAACTGCGGGAGGGCCAAGGGGTGGTGGTGGCGTACGCCCCCGACGCGCCCCACGACCTCCAGTACTCCGTGACAGACGTGAACCGGAAGTTCCCCCTCATGCTGCTGGCCGGGATCTTCGCCCTCGCGGTGGTGCTCGTGGGCAGGATGCGCGGGGTCATGGCCCTGGTGGCGCTCGCCCTGTCGTTCGCCGTACTGACCCTGTTCATCCTTCCGGCCATACTTCAGGGCTCCAATCCGCTGCTGGTGGCGGTCGTCGGGGCCGGAGCGATCATGCTGATCGCGCTCTACATCTGCCACGGACCGACCGCCCGCACCTCCGTCGCCGTCATCGGCACCCTGATCTCACTGCTCCTGATCGGGCTGCTCGGCTCGCTCTTCATCGGCTGGGCGAGCCTGAGCGGGAACACCGACGACAGCACCGGCCTCATCCACGGCCTGTATCCGCACATCGACATGAGCGGACTGCTGCTGGCAGGCGTCATCATCGGCTCCCTGGGAGTGCTTGACGACGTCACGGTCACCCAGACCTCGGCCGTCTGGGAGCTGCGCCGGGCGAACCCCACCATGAGTGCGAAGCAGCTCTACCGCGCAGGGATCAGAATCGGCCGCGATCACATCGCCTCCGTCGTCAACACCCTGGTGCTCGCCTATGCGGGCGCCGCACTGCCCCTCCTCCTGCTGTTCACGGTCGCGCAGAGCAGTGTGGGAACGGTCGCCAACAGCGAGCTGGTGGCGGAGGAGATCGTGCGCACCCTCGTCGGCTCGATCGGACTGGTCGCCTCCGTGCCGGTGACGACAGCGCTGGCGGCGCTGGTCGTCTCCGCGGACCGCACGGGGGTCGGCGCGGAAGCCGGGGCTTCGGCACCCGTGCGGAGCGGCAGGGGCCGGCGACGACGGGCGAGGTCGTGACCGGAACACACAGCGTGATTCACCCGATCGGCAGGTGTCGTGTTCGAGCGCCAAGACGGCTCCCGGGCCGTGGGCCGCTTCAGCCCGCGTTCTGCTCTTCGGCCAGAATCCGACCCAGCGCCTCCTCCAAGTTGCCGTCGAAGTCACCCAGAGTGCACTCCTGCCCGAGGGGCACCAGCTTGTCCGTACGGTCGAGGAAAGCAACAAGAGGTGCCGTGCCTGCCCGGAAGAGCGCACGGTCGGCGCCCACCTGCAGCCGGATGTGGACATCGCACAGCCCCTCCGGCTCGGTCGGCGCGATGTGCACATCGCCGTCACCACTGGGGCTGTTGAGGCCGTCGAGCAGCAGCTCACGGCCGAAGGCCCAGGTGACGGGGGCGTCGCCGGGCAGATGGAAGGTCATCCGGATCGCGTACGGATCGCACACTTCGTACCGGAGCTCCACCGGGATACGGAATGAGAGCTCCTCGGAGACGAGGAAGCTCATCATGACCTCAGCTTGAACCGACTCGCGCATCGTTCAACCCCGCAGTAGATGAATCTGGCCAGGAATGATCCCCCATGGCCCTATTGACGCCATCGTGGTGCACGCGATAGCAGATCACAAGGAGTGATTTTTCAGATACTGATAGAGAACACGAACGAACGCAAGAGGCTCGACACTTCACCGCGTAGCCGTTCGACTGCGGGCAGCAACCGATCTTCCTCATGGAGGGGTACCGAAATAGCCATCGCGGCGGCGGTGAATCCGGCCGTGATCGGGATGGCCGCGCAGACGGTCCCGAGCGCGTACTCCTGGCGCTCGATGACCGGTTCCGTGCGCTCCAGCGACCTCAGCCGGGTGAGGAAGGCCGCGCGGTCGCGCACCGAGTACCGAGTCAGCGGGCGCACCGGGTGTCGGTCCAGGTGGTCCTCGCGGGCCTTCTCGTCCAGCCGGCTCAGCAGGCACTGACCGATCGCGTGCGCGTGCCCGGTCTCGCGGAACGCCGCCCACTCGTCAACCGCGGGACGCTCGGGGGTGTCCGCCACGGCCAGGAGCTCGATCTCGCCCTCGCGGTAGATGGCGCAGTACACCGGTGCTCCGACGATGTCCCGCCAGCGGCCCAGCGACCGGGCCATGGCGCTGCGGCGGCTCTGAGCGGCGCGGTCGCCCATCAGCCGTTCGGCGGCGGTACCGAAGCGGAAGACGCCGTTCTCCCGGCGCAGATATCCCTCATGGGTCAGGGTCCGCAGCAGGTGATAGGCGGTGGGAAGGGGAAGCCCCGCTTCCCTCGCGAGCTGTTTGGCCGGGGCCCCGTCGCGATGGGTGCCCACAGCCTCCAGCAGCCTCAGCGCCCGCTGCACCGACCCGATGAGCGTCGGAACAGCCGTACTCGATGCCGTGGTCAACGGTCACCCCCAGGCGTGGTGACGGGCGGTCAGCCCGCCCGTGGGGGCCGCCCCCACAGGTCTGCCGCGGACCTGGGGGTCCGGAAGGCCGGATCCCGCACAAACCACTGGTCGGGGTGGTGACTTGCGGTGTTTTCCCAGGTGGTGGCAGAGGACTGTCACTGTATCGGCCGCCCTGTGACCGGGTGCCGATTCGCCTTTCCCTTAGCTCAGCTGGGCTAATCCCCCATCGGGCGTGCGGTCACCAGCCGTTCCCGGAGGACGACGACATGAACTTCCGTACGAGGAAGACGAGCCCGCCGACCAGGATCACGAAGATCAGGATCTTGAAGAGCAGGCCGACCACGAACGCGACCACACTGGCGATCAGACCACCGAACACGACGATCGCGATCACGGGCACCGCGATCCACTTCACCCACCAGGGCATCCCGGCGAATATCTCCCGCACGGCCATCGTCCTACCTCGTCTCTGTGAGTTCCTGCTTCGATGCTAGAGGCGAAAAACGACCGCCGGGCCCCGGAGAGCCCTTGTCCTCCCCTGATCGATCCCTTAGGGAACCCTGGGACGCACCGGCAGCGAACTCATCCCTCGGGCGGCGAGAAGACCACCATCACGCGCAGGTCCTCGGTGATGTGGTGGAACTTGTGGGCCGTACCTGCGGGTACGTACACCACACTCCCTCTTCCCACCTGTGTCGTTTCCATGCCGACGGTGATCGACGCGCGACCACTGACCACGAAGTAGACCTCGTCCTGGCTGTGCGGCTTCTGCGGGTCGAGATCACCGGCGTCCAGCGCGTACAGCCCGACCGACATGTTCCGCTCGCGAAGAAACTGCAGGTACGCGCCGTCGTTGGCGGCCCGTTCCGCCTCCAGTTCGTCCAGCCTGAATGCCTTCATGGACCGTCCGCCCCTTGCCTCTGCCCAGCCGGTGTCCGCCACCGATCATGTCTGCCACGATCAGACACATGAAGAATTTCGTAGTCAAGACGATCGCCAACGCGGGTGCGCTGGCCGTGGCCATCTGGCTGGTCCAGGACATCACGCTGACCGGCGGCAGCACCGGCCGCAAGGCCCTGACCCTGATCCTCGTCGCGCTGGTCTTCGGCCTGGTCAACGTCGTGGTCAAGCCGATCGTGAAGCTGCTCACCCTGCCGCTCTTCATCCTCACGCTGGGCCTGATCACCCTCGTGGTGAACGCCCTGATGCTGCTGCTCACCTCGTGGCTGGCGGGAGTGCTCGACCTGAGCTTCCACGTCTCCGGCTTCTGGACCGCCGTCCTCGGCGGCCTGATCGTCTCGATCGTCTCCTGGGCGCTGAACGTCGTCCTCCCGGACGAAGACTGATCCGCCCGGCGGAAGGCGACCCGCGTCCGCCTGAGACAGTGCGACCAGGACCGGTGACCGACCGGGGAGAGAAGCGAGGACGAATCATGAACGCGCAGGGCGACGGAACGCGTGCGGTACGCGCGGGGCTGCCGGAACCACAGCAGTACGAGCCCACTCTCCCCGGACCGGTCTTCGCGGCACACTTCCACCTGTCCGGTGAGCCGACCGGCCCCTACACCTACGGCCGGGACGGCAACCCCACCTGGACCCGGCTGGAACAGGCCATCGGCGAGCTCGAAGCGCCGGGCGAGAACGTGGAGACCACCGTCTTCGCCTCCGGCATGGCGGCGATCTCGGCCGTCCTGCTCTCCCAGGCGCGCAGCGGCGACGCCGTCGTCCTCCCTGATGACGGCTATCAGGCGCTTCCTCTCCTGCGCGAGCAGTTGGAGGCGTACGGAGTCGAGGTGCGGACCGCGCCGACGGGCGGCGACGCCCAGCTCGCCGTCCTGGAGGGCGCCAAGCTCCTGTGGCTGGAGACGCCGTCCAACCCAGGCCTCGACGTCTGCGACGTGCGGCGCCTCGTCGAGGCCGCGCATGCCGGCGGCACGCTGGTCGCCGTCGACAACACCCTGGCCACGCCGCTCGGCCAGCGTCCGCTGGAACTGGGCGCCGACTTCTCCGTGGCCAGTGACACCAAGGGCATGACGGGCCACGGCGACCTGCTGCTCGGCCATGTGACCTGCCGCGACCCCGAGCTCACGGCCGGGGTGCGGCGCTGGCGCAAGGTCGTCGGCGCGATCCCCGGCCCGATGGAGGCATGGCTCGCGCACCGGTCGCTGGCCACGCTGGAACTGCGGATCGAGCGGCAGTGCGCCAGTGCCCTCGCGCTCGCCGAGGTGCTCGCCAAGCACCAGGCCGTGTCCGGCCTGCGCTACCCCGGCCTGCCCACCGACCCCTCGTACGCGAACGCGGTACGCCAGATGCGGCGCTTCGGCTCCGTGGTGTCGTTCGTGCTCGCCGACCGGGGGACCGCGGAACGCTTCCTCGCGGCCCTGCGGCTGGTCGAGGACGCCACCAGCTTCGGGGGCGTGCGCTCCACCGCCGAGCGGCGGGGCCGTTGGGGCGGTGACGCCGTACCGGAAGGCTTCATCCGCTTCTCCGTCGGCGCCGAGAACACCGCCGATCTGGTGGCCGACGTCGAGCAGGCGCTGACCGCGGCCATCGCCGGGAGCTGATCCCGGCGCGCGGTAAGGCGGTCCGAGCCTCCCCCCTCGTGGCTCGGACCGCTCCGGCCCCTCCTGTTTCCCCTCGTGAAGAGCCGCCTCGACAAGGCTAGTTGACTCTGCGTCAGTGTCCAATCACAGTAGCGACAGAGACCTATCGACATATTTATAGCTGTCCGGGTCCAATCGGATACGTCACTGCGCGAGGGCAGGAGGGAACGAGGCGTGGATCTGGCCCTGCTGCGCACCTTCGTCACCGTCCACCGCGCCGGCTCATTCACCCGCGCCGCCGCACTGCTCGGCCTCTCGCAGCCCGCCGTGACGTCCCAGATACGCACCCTGGAACGGCAGCTGGGGCGCCCCCTGTTCCTGCGCAGGGCCCGGGGAGTGACCCCGACGACGATCGGCGACGAACTCGCGCACCGGGCCGCCCCGCACCTGGACGCACTGGTCGAGATCGCCGAGACCGAGCTCGATGAGGAGTCGGGCGTACGGACCCTGCATCTGGCGGGCCCACCGGAATTCCTCTCCCTGCGCGTCCTGCCCGCCCTCACACCGCTGATCACCCAGGGCCTCGCGCTGCGCGGTTCGTTCTCCGCCGACCCCGACGAGACCCTGGAGGGCCTGGCGGCCGGTCACCACGACCTGGCCGTCGTGACGGTCCGGCCGCGCGGGGAACTGCTCACCGCCACCCCGCTCTGCGACGAGGAGCACGTCCTGGTCGCAGCCCCGCGCTGGGCCGGGCGGCTGGGGCCGGGCACGTTACGACACAACGGTCCCGTGGTCCTGGAGCAGCTTCCCGTGGTGGAGGTGCACGAGAGCCTGCCGCTCGTCTCCCGCTACTGGGCCGCCGTCTTCGACAGCGCGCCCGCGGCCGCCGGCGCGGTCATCGCCCCGGACCTGCGGGCGGTTCTGGAGTGCGCGGCCGCGGGCGCCGGGCTCGCCGTGCTGCCGCGCTACCTGTGCGAGGGCGCGCTGGAACGCGGCGAGGTCGTGGCCCTTCTCGATCCTCCGGTGCCGCCACTGCGCACGTACTTCCTGGCCGCGCGGACCGGCACCCTCGCGCTTCCTCATCTCGCCCGGGCACACGAGGGGCTGCTACGGGCGGCAGCCGACTGGTGACCGCAGGAGCACCCGACAGCGCCCCGGTGTTTCAGAACGGGTCCCGTGGGCCACGCTTCTGCCATGACCGAACGTCCTGTGGTCAAGCGCACCGCACGCGCCATCCTGCTCGACGGCGACGACCTCATCCTCATCAAGCGCACCAAGCCCGGGGTGGACCCGTACTGGGTCACACCGGGTGGCGGGGTCGAGCCCGAGGACGCCACCGTTGTCGACGCCCTGCACCGCGAGGTGGACGAGGAGCTGGGGGCCAAGATCACCGATGTGGTGCCCTGCTTCGTGGACACGGTGGAACACATCGAGGAGGGCGGAGTGAAGGGCGTCAAGGTCCAGCACTTCTTCGTCTGCCGCCTCGACTCCATGGACCTGTCCCTGCGCCACGGCCCCGAGGTCGACGCCCCCTGCGGCGAGTACGACGTCGTACGCGTGCCCTTCAGCCGGGTCGGCATCGCGGCGGTCCACCTCGTACCGCTGTCGTTGCGGCACTATCTGGACGGCAATATCGAGGGGGTCCGGGCCCTGCACGCCGCCGACCTGGGCTGACGCGGGGACCGGACCAAACGGTGCCGGCTCGCACGGCACCGGCTCCGCGGCTCGTCCGCGTTTCACGTGAAACCGTTCGAGGGCCCGGGGCCGGCTCAAATTTCGCTGCGGGACTCGCCCAGTTCCGCTAAAGCGGTGGACGGGCGATCATCGGTCGGAGAGCCTGGCCCGTATGCCCAGCTCATTGCCCCGCCCGCTGTCCGATCTCCCCATCCGGCGCCTCACTCGGGACGACCTGGTCGCCTGCGCCGATCTCAGCGAGGACCGGGGCTGGCCACGCGATGAGGAGCGCTGGACCCTGCTGCTCGCCGCCGGTACGGGCTACGGGATCGATGACCCCGACAGCAAGGGCCTGATGGCGAGCTGCGTGCTGGTCTCGTACGGCTCCGAGCTGGCCGCCGTCGGAATGCTGCTGGTTGCCGGGCGCCATGCCCGACGTGGAGTCGGCCGGTATCTCATGCAGCGGGTGATCGAGGCCGCCGGGGACACTCCGCTCAGCCTTCACGCGACAGCGGCGGGCCGCCCCCTCTACGAGGATCTCGGATTCGCGCCGGTGGGGCGCACCGTCCGCCTGACCGGGGCCTTCGCACCGGCTGCGGCAGCCTCCCCGAAGACTCTCGGCAGCACGGAGACCGTCATCCGGTCCGCTTCCGCGCACGATCTGCGAGCGGTGGTCCGGCTGGACTCGGTCGTCTTCGGGCTCGACCGTACGCACCTCCTGACCCGGCTCCCCACGTTCGCCGATCACCTGCGGGTCGCCGAGGAGGACGGGGAGCTGACCGGGTTCGCCGCGCTCTCGCCGAGCGCGGCGAACCATGCGATCGGGCCGCTGATTGCCAAAGACACGTCCACGGCGAAGCTGCTCGTCGCCTCGCTGGCCGAGGCGACGAACCGACCGCTGCGCGTGGATGTCGACGCCCGTCACGAGGAGTTGCTGGACTGGCTCGGGCGCTGTGGGCTGCGGTCGGCCTCGGAGACCACGTTGATGGCGCTCGGTGGGCGGCAGCACGCGGACTGGCCCCGCTACTTCGCGCCCTTCAGCCTGGCCACGGGCTGACCCCCGGAGTCAGCTCCGGAGCTCGGGGACTTCTGCCGGCTCCGGGACGTGGGTGACGACGAGGCGGCTCGATGCGGTCGTACGCCGCTCCAGCGTGCTGGAGACGAGGGCGAGTACCAGCGCCGACGCTGCGAGCGCCGCTCCGACCCAGTTGGGGGCGGTGTAGCCGAGACCGGCACCGATCACGAGGCCGCCGAGCCAGGCCGCGAGCGCGTTGCCGAGGTTGAAGGCGCCGATGTTCATCGCGGAGGCCAGCGTCGGGGCGTCGACCGCCTGGTCGAGCACCCGCTTCTGGAGCGGAGGCACCGTCGCGAAGCCGAAGGCACCGATCAGAACGAGGGTGAGGGCGGCCGCGATCTTGTTGTGGGCGGTCAGGGTGAACAGGGCCAGGACCAGAGCGAGACCGCCCAGCGACACGGAGAGCATGAGGGTGGGGCGGCGGTCGGCGTACCTGCCGCCGACCAGGTTGCCGCCGACCATGCCGAGACCGAAGAGGACCAGCAGCCAGGTGACGGCGGAGGCCGGGTACCCGGCGGTCTCCGTCATCATCGGTGTGATGTAGGTGATCGCGGCGAAGACGCCGCCGAATCCGAGGACCGTCATCGCCATGGCGAGCAGGACCTGCACATTCCTGAAGGCGGCGACTTCCTGCCGCAGCCTGACACCCTCGGCTCGGGGCTGTTCGGGAACGAGCCGGGCGACGCCGAGCAGGCCGAGGACGCCCAACGCGGCGACCAGGAAGAACGTGACCCGCCAGCCCGAGTGCTGCCCGATGTAGGTGCCCACGGGCACCCCGACGACGTTGGCGACGGTGAGCCCGGTGAACATCAGGGCAATGGCGCCGGCCTTCTTCTGCGGAGCGACCAGATCCGCCGCCACGACCGCCCCGATGCCGAAGAAGGCACCGTGGGCGAGCGAGGCGATCACTCGGCCGACGACCATCACTTCGAAGACGGGGGCCGCCGCGGTGACCACATTGCCGACGATGAACAGGCCCATGAGGATCATCAACATCCGCTTACGGCTGACCTTCGTGCCGAGCGCGGTCATCAGCGGCGCCCCGAGCACAACGCCGAGCGCATAGCCCGTGGCCAGAAAGCCCGCGGCCGGGATGGACACCTGGAACTCGGCGGCCACCTCGGGAAGCAGTCCCATCACCACGAACTCGGTGGTTCCGATACCGAATGCCCCGATGGCCAGGGCGAGGAGTGCGAGCGGCATGGGTTCCCTTCCCAGATGGTTGCTACTGCCCCTTACACGCATAGACATTAATTGCAGACGCGCTTTAATTGCAAACGCTGGCTATTGCGGTGGTCGGCTACTCTGGACGTAAGCGGCTCCAGCACGGAGGAGAGAACATGACAGCCACGGACCCGGCCCTCACCGCCCTCTCTCAGGGCTGGATCGCGCTGTCCCTGCTCCACGGCAGGATCGAGACCCGCATCGAGCGGGCCCTGCAGAGCGGCCACGATCTGAGCGTGCGCGAGTACTCCCTGCTGGACGTGCTCAGCCGACAGCACAGCGGCCCGGGCGGGCACCTGCAGATGAAGCAGGTGGCGGACGCCGTAGGGCTGAGCCAGAGCGCCACCACGCGCCTGGTCACCCGCCTCGAAGATCGCGGACTCCTGACCCGGTATCTCTGTGACACCGACCGCAGGGGCATCTACACCGACGTCACCCCTGACGGGCTCACCCTGCTCTCCGAGGCCCGGCCCACCAACGACCGCGCCCTGCGCATCGCGCTCGACGAGGCAGCCGAGAATCCCGAACTGGCCCCGCTCGTCCGGGCCGTCGAGGAACTGAAAGCCGTTCCCGCGTAGGGCCTGTCGACTGCGTAGGCTGCGGATCATGAGCGATCTGGAGATACGCCGCGCGACCGCTGACGATCTGGCCGCGATCGTGGGCCTGCTCGCGGACGACCCGCTGGGCGCGCAGCGGGAGTCGCCGGACGACCTCGCGCCCTACCGAGCAGCGCTGCGGCGGCTGGCCGACGACCCGAATCAGCACATGATGGTCGCCGTGCGCGAGGAGCGCGTTGTCGGGACCCTGCAGCTGACCGTGATCCCGGGGCTGTCCCGGCGCGGTTCGACCCGGTCCGTGATCGAGGGTGTCCGCATCCACGCGGACGAACGGGGAAGCGGTCTCGGCACCAGGCTGATCCAGTGGGCGGTGGACGAATCGCGTCGGCAGAGCTGCCAACTGGTCCAGCTCACCTCTGACGTGTCCCGCACCGACGCCCATCGCTTCTACGAACGGCTGGGGTTCGTCGCCAGCCATGTGGGCTTCAAGCTCACCCTCTGACCTGCCTGCCGCGTTTCCGGGGAGCCGACGTGCAACGTATCAGTGACGAACAGCGCCGTATCCGTATCGTCCGCCGCCATCTGCTGGCCCCGGGGGAACGGGCGGCATCGCCCGTCGATGTGGCGAACGCCGTCGTCGCACTCCACGCGACCGACGCGGCCACCGTCTTCCTCTCGGCCTGCGCCAGGCTCGCCGAGCCGGACATCGCCGCTGTGGAGCAGTGTCTCTACGACGACATCTCGCTGGTCCGGATGCTCTCCATGCGCAACACCCTCTTCGTCATGTCGGACGAGTTGGCCCCTTACGTCGAGGCTGCGAACGCACGCGCCGTGGCCGCCAAGGAGCGCCGCAACCTGCTCAAGCACCTCCACGAGGACGGCAACGGCCTGGACGAGCGCTGGCTCGATGAGACCGAGAGGAGCGCCCTCGCATTCCTGGAAGGCAGCGGTCCGGTCTCAGGCACCCAACTCGCTGCCGGCGTGCCCGCCCTTCGCACAAAGATCACCGTCTTCCCGGGAAAGAAGCAAGAGACGGTCCAGGGCGTCGCCACCCGGGTGATCCGGGTGCTGGCCGCCGAGGGCAGGATCCGCAGGGACCGGCCGCGGGGCTCCTGGACCTCCAGCCAGTTCCGGTGGGCCCTGTCCCGCCCCCGGCCGGTGGAGGAGACCGCTCCGGCCCAGGCGGAGCTGGCCCTGCGCTGGCTCCGGGCGTACGGCCCCGGCACCGAGGCGGACCTGAAGTGGTGGACCGGCTGGGGAACGCGCGAGGTGCGTACCGCTCTCGCGGCGGTCGGAGCCGTGGAGGTGCGGCTCGACGGCGGGGCACCGGCCTGGGTCGCCCCTGAAGACACGGAGCCCCAGCCCGCCCAGGCCCCCTGCGCGGCCCTGCTGCCTGCTCTCGACCCGAGTGGCATGGGCTGGGCGGATCGCGGCTTCCATCTGCCGACCGAGCACCGGGCGGCCCTCTTCGATCGCTCGGGCAACATCGGCCCCACGGTGTGGTGGGACGGCCGGATCGTGGGCGGCTGGGCGCAGCGAGACGACGGTGAGCTCACCTGGCGGCTGCTGACCGATCCCGGCCGGGAGGCCACGGCAGCGATCGAGGCCGAGGCGGACCGGCTGGCGGGCTGGGTGGGGGAAGCCCGGATCACCCCGCGCTTCCGGACCCCGCTGGAGCGGGAGTTGACGGCCTGAGCAGCGGTGCTGCCCGTTTCACGTGAAACGGGCAGCACCGGTTCTGAGCGCGTCCGGCTTCCCTCAGTCCCCCAGGCCGCGCCACCCCTCCTTGTCCACACCGCCGGGTACCGCAGCGGCGGGGTCGTACGGCTCACGCGTGAACACGAAGGACCCCAGATCGAGGTGGTTCACGCTGCCGTCCGCGTTCCGCACGATCCGCAACGTCTCTCCTGCGTAGTAACCGTCCAGGCCGACCCAGGTGCCGTCCGGGCGGGCGGAGAAACGGGCACCGCGACCCTGGCCGTTCACCGGCCGCAGCTCCAGCCCGCGATCGGCGGTCAGCGTCAGAACGTTGGGGCGCGTGGCCCAGTACCACGGCCCCGTCAGGGCAAGAAGCTCCGCGTCCACCTCGGGCAGCGGGCGCCACGGCTCGGGGATGCGGGGCTCGGCCTCGACGACGATGTCCACGAGGTCGGCGGCCACCTCACCGATCGCGACCCCCGACGTCGCGTTGACGAGCACCACGGCCGTCACGTCGTCCTCGGCGCTGACCCAGAGGGCGGCCAGGAAACCGGGAAGCGAGCCCGTATGCCCGATGAGGGTACGGCCCTTGCGCCGGACCAGTTGCAGCCCCAGGCCGTAGTGATCGACCCACTCACCGGGGGCGGGGGCGGCCGACGGCTGCTTCATCTCGTCCACGGAAGCCGCGGCGAGCACTCGGTCGTCACCCTCGGCGAGAAAGGCCGCGAAGCGGAGCAGGTCCGCGGTCGTGGACCAGAGCTGTCCGGCAGGCGCCATCAGGCCCAGGTCCTCCGCCGGTTCGGGAAGCAGGGCGTCCGCCCAGGGGTGCACCGCCCAGCCACCGGCGTGCGGAGCCTGGGGAAGCGAACTCGTCCGGTGCATCCCGAGCGGTTCGAGCACCTCGCGGCGCAGCACTTCCTCCCACGCAGCCCCGCGCAGGGCCTCGACCAGCGAACCGAGCAGCGTGTAGCCGGGATTGGAGTAGTGATGCCGGGTGCCGGGCGGATGCATCCCGACCTGCTCATCGAGCACGTCAGCGAGGGTGGGCCGCACGCTGCCGGGGGTCCGCTCCCACCAGGGCGCGGTCGTTTCGGCTCCGAGCCCCGCGCTGTGGCCGAGCAGCTGATAAATGGTCACGTCCGCCGCACCGGTGCCCGGCAGGTGCTTCTCCAGCGGATCCGCCAGGTCGAGCAGCCCTTCGTCACGCAGCCGCATCACCAGAACGGCGGTAAAGGTCTTGGTGAGTGACCCGATTCTGAACTGCGTGTCGGAGTCCGGAGCGTGACCGTCGACGCAGCTGCGCGAACCCTCCCAGACCACCTGCCCCTGCCGTTGCACGGCGGCGACGAGAGAGGGAGTACGGCCTTCGGCCTGAGCCGTGGCCACGCGGTGGAGCAAGGCTCGCCGGGTACCGGGAAGCAACTGTTCAGCTGGAGAAGTCATCGTCAACAACTACCGCCTGCACCGGCGTGTGGCGACCGCATTTCCCCGTCGGCGCCGGTCAGGTCTGCGCCATGTCCACGAAGCGGGAGTAGTGCCCCTGGAACGCGACGGTGATCGTCGCCGTGGGGCCGTTTCGGTGCTTGGCCACGATCAGGTCAGCCTCGCCGGCGCGCGGCGACTCCTTCTCGTACGCGTCCTCACGGTGCAGCAGGATGACCATGTCGGCGTCCTGCTCGATGGAGCCGGACTCACGGAGGTCGGAGACCATCGGCTTCTTGTCCGTGCGCTGCTCGGGGCCACGGTTCAGCTGGGAGAGCGCGATGACCGGGAGCTGCAGTTCCTTGGCCAGGAGCTTGAGGTTTCGCGACATGTCGGAGACCTCCTGCTGACGGCTCTCGGCGCGCTTCGAGCCGCCGGACTGCATCAGCTGGAGATAGTCGATGACCACCAATTTGAGATCGTTGCGCTGCTTGAGGCGACGGCACTTCGCCCGGATCTCCATCATGGAGAGGTTGGGGGAGTCGTCGATGTAGAGCGGAGCCGCGGAGACGTCCGGCATCCGCCGGGCCAGCCGCGTCCAGTCCTCGTCGGTCATCGTGCCGGAACGCATGTGGTGCAGGGCCACGCGTGCTTCGGCGGACAGCAGACGCATCGCGATCTCGTTCCGCCCCATTTCCAGGGAGAAGATCACGCTGGGCATATTGCTCTTGATCGAGCAGGCACGGGCGAAGTCCAGGGCCAGGGTCGACTTACCCATGGCGGGGCGGGCCGCGATGACGACCATCTGGCCCGGGTGCAGACCGTTGGTCAGGGCGTCGAGGTCGGTGAACCCGGTGGGCACGCCCGTCATTTCGCCGCTGCGCGAACCGATCGCCTCGATCTCGTCCAGGGCGCCTTCCATGATGTCGCCCAGCGGCAGATAGTCCTCGCTGGTCCGCTGCTCGGTGACGGCGTAGATCTCCGCCTGGGCCGAGTTCACGATGTCATCGACATCGCCGTCGGCCGCGTATCCCATCTGCGTGATCTTCGTACCGGCTTCCACGAGCCGCCGCAGGACGGCGCGTTCGTGGACGATCTCCGCGTAGTACGAGGCGTTGGCCGCCGTGGGCACCGACTGGACCAAGGTGTGCAGATAGGGCGCCCCACCCACCTTGGTGATCTCGCCACGCTTGACCAGCTCGGCGGCCACGGTGATCGGGTCGGCGGGCTCACCCTTGGCATAGAGGTCGAGGATCGCCTGATAGACGGTCTCGTGCGCGGGGCGGTAGAAGTCGTGCCCCTTGATGATCTCCACGACGTCGGCGATGGCGTCCTTGGACAGGAGCATGCCGCCGAGCACGGACTGTTCCGCGTCCAGGTCCTGGGGCGGCACCCGCTCGAAGCCGGCCGTGCCGCCCTCCCAGTCGGTGGACTCACGGCCGCGGTCGTGGCGGTCGCCCCGGTCCCGGTCCTCACCCCGGCGCTGGCGGGAGACGGGCAGCCGGTCACTGGGGCCGGTCTCCGCCCAAGGGTCGTCCAAGGGTTCGGGAATGCTCATCCGGCCACCTCCTCCCGTCCGCTCCGCGGACTTAGCCGTGCTCCTCTTTCTTACGGCACGGCACCGACAAACAAGACCCCCGACTCCGGTTCCGGTGTGTCGAGTTCTGCGGTCTCGCAGAGCCGAAACGGGGTGGGGGCGCCGGACTACGGTAGGCGGCTCGGGACCGTCAGCCAATCTGGTTATCCACAGGCCCTGTGGACGAGCGGGCAGATGCTGTGGAGAACCCCCCGGAACCTGTGCACGGACCAGGGGACAGCACTGTGGACAAACTCATAGGGCCCCTGCACATACCCCTGTGACCTGGCGTTTTCCCGTCCACCGGCTGTGGGGGAGAAAAAGTTGGACGGTCGGGGCGACTTCATCGTGCGTCCGGTGCAAGAGTTGCCCACAAGCAAGCAAATGTAAGGACCCACGACTGATTGCATCTCTTACCTGTGGAAGATTAGATTGGCTGCCATGATCCAGCCGCAGGGAACCCCGTCTTCCCACCGCCGACGCCACGACCGCGAGATCATCGCGCTCGCCGTCCCGGCCTTCGGCGCGCTCGTGGCCGAGCCGCTTTTCGTGATGGTCGACAGCGCCATCGTCGGCCACCTCGGCACCCCTCAGCTGGCGGGCCTGGCGGTGGCCGCCGCCCTGCTGACTACAGCGGTGAGCATCTTCGTCTTCCTCGCGTACGCCACCACGGCAGCGGTCGCCCGTCGGGTGGGCGCCGGAGATCTTGCCTCCGCGATCCGTCAGGGCATGGACGGCATCTGGCTGGCGCTCCTCCTTGGTGTTGCTGTCATCGCCCTGACGCTCCCCCTCGCCCCCTGGCTCACCGATGTCTTCGGGGCCTCCTCCACAGCGGCACCCCACGCCATCACCTATCTCCGGATCTCCAGCCTCGGCATCCCCGCGATGCTGGTGGTGATGGCCGCGACCGGGGTGCTCAGGGGCCTCCAGGACACCCGCACCCCGCTCTACGTCGCCATCGGCGGCTTCGCCGCCAACGCGGCCCTCAACGCCGGCCTCGTCTATGGCGCCGGTCTGGGCATCGCCGGCTCGGCCTGGGGCACCGTCGTCGCCCAGTTCGCGATGGCGGCCGCGTACCTGGTCGTCGTCGTACGGGGCGCCCGCCGCCACGGGGCGTCACTGCGCCCCGACGCCGCGGGCATCAAGGCCTGCGCGCAGGCGGGTGCACCCCTACTGGTCCGAACGCTTTCGCTGCGGGCTGTCCTGCTCATCGCCACGGCGGTCGCCGCCCGGCTCGGCGACACCGACATCGCCGCCCATCAGATCATCCTTTCCCTGTGGAGCCTGATGGCCTTCGCCCTCGACGCCATCGCCATCGCCGGGCAGGCCATCATCGGGCGCTACCTGGGTGCGGACGATGCGCAGGGCGCACGCGAAGCGTGCCGCCGGATGGTGGAGTGGGGCATCGCGTCCGGTGTGGTGCTGGGCGTGCTCATCGTCCTGGCCCGCCCGCTGTTCGTCCCACTGTTCACCAGCGACACGGCGGTTCAGAACGCCCTGCTGCCTGCCCTTCTGGTCGTGGCGGCCACCCAGCCGGTCGCCGGTGTCGTCTTCGTTCTCGACGGTGTACTGATGGGCGCCGGCGACGGACCGTACCTGGCCTGGGCCATGCTCGTGACGCTGGCCGTCTTCGCCCCCGTAGCCCTCCTGGTTCCCACGCTGGGTGGCGGGCTCGGCGCCCTGTGGGGCGCGATGGCGCTGATGATGATCGTGCGGATGGCGACGCTCTGGCTCCGTACCCGCTCCGGAAAGTGGCTTGTCACCGGCGCGACCCGCTGACCGACTCGCCGTGTTTCACGTGAAACGGCGAAGGGCCGCAACCCCGGAGGGGTGCGGCCCTTCACTGTTCTGCTGAGGTGCGGCCCGATCAGGCAGCAACGACCTCGACGCCGAGCTTCGCAGCGACCTCGGGGTGCAGACGCACGGAGACCTGGTGCCCGCCGAGCGTCTTGATCGGCGAGCCCAGCTCGACGCGACGCTTGTCGACGTCCGGACCACCGGCGGCCTTGATCGCCGAGGCGATGTCGGCCGGGGTGACGGAACCGAAGAGGCGGCCGGCGTCGCCGGAGCGAACGGCCAGACGGACCTTCACGGCCTCCAGCTTGGCCTTGACCTCGTTGGCCTGCTCGATCGTGGCGATCTCGTGGATCTTGCGGGCGCGGCGGATCTGCGCCACGTCCTTCTCGCCACCCTTGGTCCAGCGGATGGCGAAGCCACGCGGAACCAGGTAGTTACGGGCGTACCCGTCCTTGACGTCCACGACGTCGCCCGCAGCACCGAGGCCGGTGACCTCGTGGGTGAGGATGATCTTCATGTTTCGGTCACCCTTCCCTTATCGCGCGGTGGACGTGTAGGGCAGCAGCGCCATCTCACGGCTGTTCTTGACTGCCGTGGCGACGTCACGCTGGTGCTGCGTGCAGTTGCCGGTGACGCGGCGGGCACGGATCTTGCCGCGGTCGGAAATGAACTTCCGCAGCATGTTCGTGTCCTTGTAGTCCACGTACTGGGTCTTGTCCTTGCAGAACGCGCAGACCTTCTTCTTAGGCTTGCGCACAGGCGGCTTCGCCATGGTGTTTCTCCTGTGTGATCAAGAAGTGGGAGTACGAGCTTCCCTAGAAGGGGGGCTCGTCCGAGTAGCCGCCGCCGGAGCCGCCGGAGCTTCCGCCCCAACCGCCTCCGCCTTGCTGGCCCCCGCCCTGGCCGCCGGCCGGAGCGCTCGTGGCCCACGGGTCGTCGGCGGGAGCACCGCCACCACCCTGCTGGCCACCACCGGGACCGCCGCCCCAGTTACCGCCACCCTGCTGGCCGCCGCCGTATCCACCCTGGCCGCCCTGGCCACCGCGACCGGTGGTCTTGGTGACCTTGGCAGTGGCGTTCTTGAGGCTGGGGCCGACTTCCTCGACATCCAGCTCGTAGACCGTGCGCTTGACGCCCTCGCGGTCTTCGTAAGACCGCTGCTTCAGCCGGCCCTGCACGACAACGCGCATGCCTCGCGTGAGCGACTCGGCGACGTTCTCCGCCGCCTGCCGCCAGACCGAGCAGGTGAGGAACAGGCCTTCGCCGTCCTTCCACTCATTGGTCTGCCGGTCGAAGATGCGGGGAGTGGACGCGACACGGAACTTCGCGACCGCCGCACCGGACGGGGTGAAGCGCAGCTCGGGGTCGTCGACGAGATTGCCGACGACCGTGATGACGGTCTCGCCTGCCATGGGTGAACCTCTCGGCGGGGATTTCTTGGCTGCTTGCTGCTACTCGGACCCGATGACCACTGAGCTGAAAGCTCAGTGAATCTCGGGACGGAGGACCTTGGTCCGGAGGACCGACTCGTTCAGGTTCATCTGGCGGTCGAGCTCCTTGACGACCGCAGGCTCGGCCTGCAGGTCGATGACCGAGTAGATGCCCTCGGGCTTCTTCTTGATCTCGTAAGCGAGACGACGACGGCCCCAGGTGTCGACCTTCTCAACCTTTCCTTCGCCCTCACGGACGACGGAGAGGAAGTTCTCGATCAGCGGGGAGACTGCTCGCTCCTCGAGATCGGGGTCGAGGATGACCATCACCTCGTAGTGACGCATGTGGAACCCACCTCCTTTGGACTCAGCGGCCACGGTCGTTCCGTGGCAGGAGGGTCGTGATGCGTTGAGCAACGGTGCCCGAGTAAAACAGCCCCCACTGACAGTGCCCTCGGTGAGGAGGGGCGGTCCGTGCTGGCCTGGGCAGACACCGGTGCAGACCGACCAGAGTACCCGCAGACCGCCTTCCGGTTGAAATCCAGTGGTCAGGGGACGCAATCTGTACACATCGGGTGTGAGCGGCGCCACGAAGCGCCGCATGTCGGCCAGGAGGTACTCCATGGCACACGTAACGCGGACCCGCCCCTCCGTCTCCCTCTTCGCCACGGACGGCAGGCCCCATCCGCTGCAGGACGCGCTCGTGGTGGTCACGCTCGTCCTCGGCGCCCTCGCCTTCATCTCGGCGATGTTCCACAACCTGCACCTGCTCAGTTCGTGGGCGGGCCTCATCGGGATCCTCACGGGGGCGTACGGCCAGTACATCTCCGTCACCACGCGCGAGAGGTTCCCACTGATCATCGGCATGGGCGCGTCCGCCCTGGGATTCTTCCTCGGCATGGCCCACGGCGGGCTCTTCGGCGGCGTGATCGGCTGACCTCTCGGGTCCGGCCCGGGCGGCTCCGTCACCGGACGGGGCCGCCCCCGCACGCGTCCAGGTACATGGGGCCAGACCGCTCCCCGCACGGCCACAGTAGGCTTCGGCGCGAGAGCCGGAGCCCCTGACCGATGGGGACACACCTGCCGAGGAGCGCCCCGCATGAGCCTGACCCTGAGGACCATCAGCCGAGAGCAGCATCTGGCGTACATCCAGAGCCTGCCCGCGGCCAGCCACATGCAGGTTCCGGCATGGGCGGACGTGAAGGCCGAATGGCGCTCCGAGAGCCTGGGCTGGTTCGACAAGACCGGTCAGCTCGTCGGTGCCGGCCTGGTGCTCTACCGGCAGCTCCCCAAGATCAAGCGCTACCTGGCCTACCTGCCCGAGGGCCCGGTCATCAACTGGTACGCCCCGAACCTGAGCGACTGGCTGCAGCCGATGCTGGCGCACCTCAAGCAGCAGGGCGCCTTCTCGGTCAAGATGGGCCCGCCGGTCGTCATCCGCCGCTGGGACGCGGCAGCCATCAAGGCCGGCATCCAGGACCCGGACGTGAAGCGCCTGCGCGACGTCGAGGCCACGCACATCGAGCCGCGCGCCTTCGAGGTCGCCGACCGCCTGCGGAAGATGGGCTGGCAGCAGGGCGAGGACGGCGGCGCCGGCTTCGGTGACGTACAGCCCCGCTACGTCTTCCAGGTGCCGCTGGCGAACCGCTCGCTGGAGGATGTCCACAAGGGCTTCAACCAGCTCTGGCGGCGCAACATCAAGAAGGCCGAGAAGGCCGGCGTCGAGGTGGTCCAGGGCAGCTACGCGGAGCTCTCCGAATGGCAGCGGCTGTACGAGATCACGGCGGAGCGCGACCGCTTCCGCCCGCGCCCGCTCGGCTACTTCCAGCGCATGTGGACGGCCCTCAACAGCGAGGACCCGAACCGGATGCGCCTCTACTTCGCCCGGCACGAGGGCGAGAACGTCGCGGCGGCGACCATGCTGATCGTCGGCGGGCACGTCTGGTACTCGTACGGCGCCTCGGCCAACCACAAGCGCGAGGTCCGCCCCTCGAACGCGATGCAGTGGCGGATGCTGCGCGACGCGTACGCCATGGGCGCCACGGTCTACGACCTGCGGGGCATCTCCGACTCGCTGGACGAGACCGACCACCTCTTCGGCCTGATCCAGTTCAAGGTCGGCACCGGCGGGCAGGCTGCGGAGTACCTCGGCGAGTGGGACTTCCCGCTCAACAAGCTGCTGCACAAGGCGCTCGACATCTACATGTCGCGCCGCTGATCCGGGCCCCACAGCTGACGAAACCGGCTTCATTGGTTTCAATGGGGCCTGAACACGCTTCTCCTCCCTGATCCACCGCAGCCACCAGAAGGGTTCCGGACCGGCCATGGCGCTCTCCCTGTACGTCGACACCGCGCGCTGGCGGGCGCACCAGAAATCCGTGATCGACCAGTTCCCCGGCATCGTGCCGGTCTGCAAGGGCAACGGATACGGCTTCGGTCACGAGCGGCTGGCCGACGAGGCGATCCGCTTCGGGTCCGACATCCTCGCGGTCGGGACCACCTACGAGGCGGCTCGCATCAAGGACTGGTTCAGCGGTGACCTGCTGGTCCTCACGCCGTTCCGGCGCGGTGAGGAACCGGTGCCGCTGCCCGATCGGGTCGTACGGTCCGTGTCCTCCGTGGACGGGGTGCACGCCCTGGTGGGCGCCCGGGTCGTCATCGAGTGCATGAGCTCCATGAAGCGCCACGGCGTCAAGGAGGAGGAGCTCGGTCAGCTGCACGCGGCCATCGAGGACGTACGCCTCGAAGGCTTCGCCCTCCACCTGCCGCTGGACCGTACCGACGGGTCGGACGCGGTCGAGGAGGTCATCGCGTGGATGGACCGCCTGCGGGCGGCCCGGCTTCCGCTGCACACGATGTTCGTCAGCCACCTGCGCTCCGACGAGCTCGCCCGGCTGCAGCAGCAGTTTCCGCAGACCCGGTTCCGTGCCCGCATCGGCACCCGGCTCTGGCTCGGGGACCACGAGGCGACGGAGTACCGGGGCGCCGTGCTCGACGTCACCCGCGTCGTCAAGGGCGACCGGTTCGGCTACCGGCAGCAGAAGGCCGCTTCCGACGGCTGGCTGGTCGTCGTCGCCGGCGGCACCTCGCACGGCGTGGGCCTGGAGGCTCCGAAGGCCCTGCATGGTGTGATGCCGCGCGCCAAGGGCGTCGCCCGGGCCGGCCTGGCCACCGTGAACCGGAATCTGTCCCCGTTCGTCTGGGCGGGCAAGCAGCGCTGGTTCGCCGAACCGCCGCACATGCAGGTGTCGATCCTGTTCGTGCCCTCGGACGCCCAGGAGCCCCGGGTGGGCGACGAGCTGGTGGCCCACCTGCGCCACACGACCACGCAGTACGACCGCATCGTCGAACGCTGAGCCCGCGCGCCGCCCGCCCCGCTCAGTCGGCGGCGGGCGTGCCGGCCGTACCCCATTCCACCCGCGGCCCGGACGCCACGGGCAACGCCTCCCGGCGTGCGGCACCCGTCTCGACCAGACGGGACAGTACGAACACGTCCTCGGCCCCGTCGAGCACCCCGCCCGACGGATCGTCCGAGCCGTCGCGCCGCACCCCGTCGCGTTCCGGCATCACGATGTCCCGTACGACTACGGCGCACAGGTAGAGCGTGCCCAGCAGGTGCAGCACGATCGCCAGCTGGTAGCCCTCGGTCGGCAGCCCCTGGTGCTTGTCGCCGCTCGTCGTGTACGCGAGGTACAACCAGATCCCGAGGAAGTACAGGACCTCGCACGTCTGCCAGATCAGGAAGTCCCGCCAGCGGGGCCTGGCGAGGGCGGCGAGGGGGATCAGCCACAGGACGTACTGCGGTGAGTAGACCTTGTTGACGAGGATGAACACCGCGACGACGAGGAATGCGAGCTGCGCGAAACGCGGCCGGCGCGGTGCCGTGAGGGTCAGGACGCCGATCGCGGCGCACAGCACGATGGTGGTCACCGTCGAGACGGTGTTGACCGTGCCGACGTCGATGGACTCACCGGTGCGCTGCGTGATGACCAGCCAGAACGACCCGAAGTCGATGCCGCGTTCTTCGCTGAAGGTGTAGAACTTCTTCCACCCCTCGGGGGCGAAGACCATGACCGGCAGGTTGACCACCAGCCAGGAGCCGGCCGCTCCCAGCAACGCCGACCCGAACTCCCGCCACTTCCCCGCCCGCCAGCACAGGACCAACGCGGGCCCCAGCAGCAGCACGGGGTAGAGCTTCGCCGCCGTCGCAAGGCCGATCAGGATGCCGAACGCCAGCGGCCGGCTCCGGGACCACATGAGCATCGCCCCGGCCGTGAGCGCCACGGCCAGCAGGTCCCAGTTGATCGTGGCGGTGAGCGCGAAGGCGGGCGCGAGCGCGACCAGCAGACCGTCCCAGGGGCGCCGCCGGTGCGTGCGGGCGACACAGACGGCGATCACGGCGGTGCAGATCATCAGCATCCCGGCGTTGACCAGCCAGTACGCCTGCTCCTGCTCCTGGATGGAGCCGCCCGGTGTCAGCCATGCCGCGATCTGCATGAAGACCCCGGTGAGGACCGGGTACTCCAGGAACTGCATGTCCCCGGGCAGCCGGTCGAAGTACGGCACCAGGCCGTCGGCGAAGCCGCGCCCCGAGTACAGGTGCGGAATGTCCGAGTAGCACGCGTGGGTGTACTGGGAGCCGGCGCCCCTGAACCACGCCCAGTTGTAGCAGGGAAGCTTCTGCACCATGCCGAGCGCGAACATCCCGATGGCCACCAGGGCGACCGCCCCTACCGGTGTGAGGGCGGCGCTCCCGAGCCGCGACCAGCGGCCCGACCTCCCGCCGATCAGCTCGCTCCCGGCGGCCGCGACCTCGTCCCGGTGCGTGGGCCGTACGAGGGGCCGTTCCTGGTGCACGCTCGTTTCCTCTGCGCTTGGCATGCCGCACATCCTGCCGTACGCCGCTGTGGAAAGGACGAGGGCCGCCGCACCGGGGTGCCGCGGCCCTCATCTTCCTGCGTACCGGGCTCTACCCGGTCGTGCCACCCCACCAGTTGGTGCTTCCGGTGCTGTTGTTCCCGTTGCCGTTGCCGCCGGTGCCACCGTTGTTGGTTCCGGTGGTGGTGCCCCCGTCCGAACCGTCGTCACCGCCCGTCGTGCCGGTGGAGGTGCCGGTATCCGTTCCCGCGTCGCCGCCCTGGGTCGTGCCGGTATCCGTTCCGCCGTCGTTGCCCTGAACGGTGCCCGCGTTGGCGCCTCCGTTGTTGTTCTGGCAGTTCCAGTCCCACGTACCGCAGGTCTCGGAGGGATCGGGGCTCGGGACGTCCTTCGTGGGCGTGGGCGTCGGGGTCGGCTTCGTCGTCTCGGTCTCGGTCGGCGTGGGCGTCGGCGTGGGCGTGGGCTTCTTGGACGCGCCGCCGCCGTAGACCTTGTCCCCGATCGGCTCCGCCTTGGGGAAGGGCTCCGCCTTCTCCTTCTTCATCGCCTCGATCATGTAGTCGTGCCAGACCTGGGCGGGGAAGGAGGCACCGTGGATCTTGTCCTTGCCACCGGTGCCGTACATCTTCTCGAACTTGCGGTTCTTGTGCTTCTCGTCGTCGTCCAGCCGGTACATGCTGATCGCCGTCGACAGCTGCGGCGTATAGCCGACGAACCAGGCCGACAGGTTGTCGTCGGTGGTACCCGTCTTGCCCGCGACCTCACGGCCGGGAAGCTGGGCCGACGTACCGGTCCCCTTCTCGACGACGTTCTTGAGCACGTCCGTGACGTTGTCGGCGATGACGCTGTCGAAGGCGCTCTTGGTGACCACCTTGTGCTGGTACTCCGGCTTGCCGCGCTTCTTCACCTCGGTGACGGAGAACGGATCGCGCTGCTGGCCCCGGGCCGCGAAGGTGGCGTAGGCGCCCGCCATGCTCGTCGTGCTGGGCGAGGACGTACCGATCGAGAAGGACGGCACGCTGGCGTCCGCCATGTACCGGTCGTCCTTGAGGCCCGCCGCGATGGCCGCCTTCTTCACCTTGTCCGTGCCGACGTCCATACCCAGCTGCACGTACGGTGAGTTGGCGGACCACTGCATGGCCTCACGCAGGGTGATGTTGCCGTACGACTCGTGGTCGTCGTTGGTCTGCAGCCACTCCTTGCCGGCCTTGTCGGTCCAGATCTCGCCGTTGTACTTCTTGATCTTCAGCTTGTTGGCGCCGTTGTAGATGCTGAGCGGCGAGACCTTCGTGCGCTGCGACTCGTCCTGCTCCTCACCGCCGGACGGGTCCCGCTTGCCGTACTCCATGGCCGCCGCCAGCACGAAGGGCTTGAAGGTCGAGCCGACCGCGGCACCGGTGGGGTCGGCGTTGCTCTGGTAGTGCTTGGTCGCGTCCACGCCACCGTAGATCGCCTGGATCGCGCCGGTCTTGGGATCGACCGACGTACCACCGAACTGCACGTGGGTGTCTTCCGGGCGCTTCTTCGGGTCGATGTTCTCGTCGTAGACCCGCTTGACGGCCTTGCTGAGCTGATTGACCTTCTTCTGGTCGAAAGTCGTGTGGATCTCGTAGCCGCCCTGGTCGAGCATGTCCTTGGTGATGTTGGTGTGCTCGTAGATCTCGGCATTGGCGGTGTTGACGAGGTAGCCGATCTGGCCGCCCAGCTGCGCGGCCCGCTTCGGCTTGTCGGGCATCGGGAACTTGGTGTACCCGTCGCGCTCCTTCTGCGACATCCGGCCGTCCTTCACCTCCTCGTCGAGGATCCACTTCCAGCGCTTCTTCGCCCGAGCGAGGTTCTTCGCAGCGGTCGCCTGCACCGGGTCGACCTCCGGCGCGCCGGCCGGGTCGTAGTAGCTGGCGCCCTTGAGGAGGCTGGCCAGGAAGGCGCACTGGCTGGCGTTCAGGTCCTTGGCGTCCACGCCGTAGTACGTACGGGCCGCGGCCTGGATGCCGGAGGCGCCGCGGCCGTAGTACGAGACGTTCAGGTACCCGGCCATGACGTCCTTCTTCTTCATCTCGCTGCCGACCTTGAGCGTGATGAAGAGTTCTTCGAACTTGCGGCTGAGCGTCTGCTCCTGCGACAGCCGCGAGTTCTTCACGTACTGCTGGGTGATCGTCGAACCGCCCTGGGTCTCGCCGCCCTTGGCCATGTTGAAGACGGCGCGGGCGATACCCATGGGGTCGATGCCGTGGTCGGTGTCGAAGGACTTGTTCTCGGCCGAGATGACGGCGTTGCGCATTGCCTCGGGGATCTGCGCGTAGTCGATGACCTGGCGGTTGACCTCACCGCCGGTGGCCACCATCTGGCTGCCGTCCGCCCAGTAGTAGACGTTGTTCTCCGCCTTCGCGGCGTCCTTGACCTCCGGCTTGGCGACCATCGCGTACGCGAGACCCGCGAGGCCCATCAGCAGGCCGAGGAAGCCGATGCACAGGCCGGACACCAGCTTCCAGGACGGAACCCAACGACGCAGGCCACGACGGCCGGCGCGCGGGTAGTCGATGAAGCGCTTCTTGCCCGGGCGCCGTCCACCGCGCCCGCGGCCCTCGTGCCCTCCGTCCCCGCCGCCGCGACGCCGTCCACCGCCGCCGTCGGAACCTCCACGGCCTCCTCCGCCGCCGCGCTGGGCCGCCCGTCTGGCGGCGGCGCGACCTGCGTACGGTGCCTCCTCGCCGTGCGAACCGGAAGGTGAGGCTGAAGTTACTCCGCGTGACGGTGCTGCGCGGCGTCCTGAGGACTGCTGGGCGGCTCGTCGGGCCGCGGCACGTCCGCCGCCTTGCGGTTGCGACGTTTTGCGACGGTGCTCGCTCATCGAACGACTACTCCTCGGGCAGGCGAGAGCGCCTGGAAGCGGCAGGTGAGATCCGGTCCCCCGAATGACGGGCCGGCCCGGCTACGGGCTCGCCCGCTATGCGTCCGGATGGCCCGCGAACACTCACGCATGCGCGCGTCTCGCGGTTCCCGGTGGTCTGCATGCCGCACAGACTACGCACGGTCAAAACCCCCCTGGGACCGAACTTCACCCCAAATAACGCAAGTCGGTTCCTACGAATTGGCGATGTGACGCCGCTCACTGAGGCTCCCCTTGTCGGCACCGCCGGTCCGATCTATCGTGCTGATGTATCGAGTCGATACATCAGCTCGGTACATCGACCCGGTACAAGGGACCGTGAGAGCACTCGGAGAAGGAGGAGCGAGGTTGAGCAGACGTTCCGGCATCCTCGAGTTCGCCGTCCTCGGACTGCTCCGCGAATCCCCGATGCACGGCTACGAGCTGCGCAAACGCCTCAACACCTCGTTGGGCATCTTCCGTGCCTTCAGTTACGGGACGCTCTACCCCTGCCTCAAGACGCTGGTCGCCAACGGCTGGTTGATCGAGGAACCGGGGCCCGCTCCGGAGACGGCACCCGGCTCCGGCCGGCCCGTCGCTCCCGCCTCGTCCCTGGCGGGGCGCCGCGCCAAGATCGTCTACCGATTGACGGCCGAAGGTAAGGAGCATTTCGAGGAGCTGCTCTCGCACACCGGCCCCGATTCCTGGGAGGACGAGCACTTCGCGGCTCGCTTCGCCTTCTTCGGGCAGACGGAGCACGAGGTGCGCATGCGGGTGCTGGAGGGCCGTCGCAGCCGGCTGGAGGAGCGCCTGGAGAAGATGAGCGCCTCTCTTGCCCGCACCCGTGAGCGCCTCGACGACTACACACTTGAGCTGCAGCGACACGGCATGGAGTCCGTGGAGCGCGAAGTGCGCTGGCTGAACGAGCTCATCGAGAGCGAGCGGTCGGGACGGGATCAGCGACGATCCTCGCCCGAGAGCTCAGCTCAGCAGAAGACCGCAGGAGAGCCTGACGGCCTGCCCCGGCGGGGAGACAACCCGCCGGATCCGTCCGGCGACACCGCCAAGTGAGTGCGCCGCAGATCCGCGGCGGGCTCATAAGAAACATCCATTACACACAGGGAGCAACCGGAATGGGTTCGGTTCGCGTAGCCATCGTCGGCGTGGGCAACTGCGCCGCCTCGCTGGTCCAGGGCGTCGAGTACTACAAGGACGCCGATCCGGCCGGCAAGGTGCCCGGCCTGATGCACGTCCAGTTCGGCGACTACCACGTGCGGGACGTCGAGTTCGTCGCCGCCTTCGACGTCGACGCGAAGAAGGTCGGCCTGGACCTCGCGGACGCCATCGGTGCGAGCGAGAACAACACCATCAAGCTCTGCGACGTGCCGCACGCCGGTGTCACCGTCCAGCGCGGCCACACCCACGACGGCCTCGGCAAGTACTACCGCCAGACCATCGAGGAGTCGGCCGAGGCGCCGGTCGACGTCGTCCAGGTCCTCAAGGACCGCAAGGTCGACGTCCTGGTCTGCTACCTCCCGGTGGGTTCCGAGGTCGCCGCGAAGTTCTACGCCCAGTGCGCCATCGACGCCAAGGTCGCGTTCGTCAACGCCCTTCCGGTCTTCATCGCCGGCACCAAGGAGTGGGCGGACAAGTTCACCGAGGCCGGTGTCCCGATCGTCGGCGACGACATCAAGTCGCAGGTCGGCGCCACCATCACGCACCGCGTGATGGCGAAGCTCTTCGAGGACCGGGGTGTCATCCTGGACCGCACGATGCAGCTGAACGTCGGCGGCAACATGGACTTCAAGAACATGCTCGAGCGTGAGCGCCTGGAGTCCAAGAAGATCTCCAAGACGCAGGCCGTCACCTCGCAGATCCGTGACCGCGAGCTCGGCGCGGACAACGTCCACATCGGCCCCTCGGACTACGTGGCCTGGCTGGACGACCGCAAGTGGGCGTACGTGCGCCTCGAGGGCCGCGCCTTCGGTGACGTCCCGCTGAACCTGGAGTACAAGCTCGAGGTGTGGGACTCCCCGAACTCCGCCGGTGTCATCATCGACGCCGTCCGTGCGGCGAAGATCGCCAAGGACCGCGGCATCGGTGGCCCGATCCTCTCGGCATCCTCGTACTTCATGAAGTCCCCGCCGGTCCAGTACTTCGACGACGAGGCCCGCGAGAACGTCGAGAAGTTCATCCGCGGTGAGGTCTCCAACTGACTCCCGTGAGTCAGTCGCGCAGGTGAGACGCGGCAACGCTTGTCACCTGCCGCGCCGTTGAGGGCCCCCGGGCAATCCGCTCGGGGGCCCTCGTCGTGTGTGACCCTTGCTCCCATGCCCGTCGCGCGCGACCTGCGCATACTTCTCCGCCTCCGGGACTTCCGCCGCCTGCTGGCCGTGCGGATCATGTCCCAGGCGGCCGACGGCGTCTATCAGGTGGCGCTGGCCACGTACGTGGTCTTCGCGCCCGAGAAGCAGGCGTCCGCCGGGGCGATCGCCTCCGCCATGGCCGTGCTCCTGCTCCCCTATTCACTCGTCGGTCCCTTCGCGGGCGTGCTGCTGGACCGCTGGCCACGGCGTCAGGTCTTCGTCTACGGCAACCTGCTGCGCTCCGGGCTCGCCTGCTGCACCGCCCTCCTGATCATCGGCGCGGCTCCGGCGTGGCTCTTCTACGCCTCCGCGCTGTGCGTCACCGCGGTCAACCGCTTCGTCCTCGCCGGTCTCTCCGCCGTTCTGCCGCGCGTGGTCGAGCGGCAGCATCTGGTGCTCGCCAACTCGCTGTCGCCGACCGCGGGCACTCTCGCCGCCACCGCGGGCGGCGGACTCGCCTTCGTGGTGCGGCTGCTGGCCGCTTCGGACTCCGCTGTGGTGCTGCTCGGTGCGGTGCTCTACCTCGCCTCGGCACTGGCGGCGCTGAGCCTCACTGCGGGGCTCCTCGGGCCCGACCGCGACGCCGGGCGCACGGCGCTGCGGGCGGCGCTGGCGTCGGCGGCCGGAGGACTCCTCGACGGATTGCGGCACTTGCTGGAGCACCGGAGCGCCTCCCGGGCGCTGGCCGCGATGACGGTGATCCGGTTCTGTTACGGGGCGCTGACCGTCATGGTCCTGATGCTCTGCCGGTACGCCTGGACGGACAGCGAGGACGACGGGCTGGCCCTCCTCGGCCTGGCGGTGTTCGTCTCCGGTGCCGGGTTCTTCGCGGCAGCCCTACTGACCCCCTGGGCCGCGGGGAGGCTCGGGCGGCTCCGCTGGATGGTGGTGTGCGCGGGCACCGCCGCGGCGCTCGAACCGGCTCTGGGACTGTGGTTCGCTCCGGCGCCGATGCTCGTCGCCGCGTTCGTCCTCGGCCTCGTCACGCAGGGAGCGAAGATCGCCACGGACACGGTGGTGCAGACCGCCGTGGACGACGTCTACCGGGGCAGGGCCTTCTCGTTCTACGACGTGCTGTTCAACGTGGCCTTCGTGGCCGCGGCCGCGGTCGCCGCGCTGGTACTCCCGCCTGACGGACGGTCTGTGGCGCTGGTGATCGGTGTGGCGGCACTCTACGCAGGCTCTGCCCTGGGCCTCGCGCATTGGAGTCGGAGCGGTGATGTCCTATAGCGTGCCCGCGTCAAACAAGACGCACGAATCACGGGGGCATCCAGATGACTTACCCGCCGCAGCAGGGCAACGGTCCCTACGGCCAGCAGCCTCAGCCCTACCCGCCGCAGCAGGGCGGATACGGCTACCCGCCGCAACAGCCCCAGCAGGGGTGGGGCGGCCCCCAGCAGCAGCCGCAGCAGGGCTGGGGAGCCCCTCAGCAGCCGCAGCCCCAGGGCTGGGGCACTCCTCCGCAGGGACCTTCGCAGCCCTCGGGCGGCAAGAAGGCGTTCCTCGCCACCCGCAACATCATCATCATCGTCGTGGGCCTCGTCGTGCTCGGCGCGCTGAAGTTCGGCCTGGGCGACATGTTCGAGTCCGACGCCAAGGCCGCATCGGTCGGGGACTGCCTGGAGAACAAGGGCACCAACTACAGCCCCGACATGGAGTCCGTCGACTGCGACTCGTCCGCCGCCGAGTACAAGGTCGCCGAAGTGCACGACAACACGACTGACACGGACCTCTGCGACGCGGAGAAGTACTCCGCCTACACCGAGAGCTCGGGGCGCCGTAAGAGCCGGAACAGTGTGGTGCTCTGCCTCACGCCGCTCAAGCCGACCGGCTGAGTCTCCGCAGCACTCCGAGCACAGCCGAGGGCGTTGTTTCACGTGAAACAACGCCCTCGGTGCACGCCTCGGCGCTCATGTTTCACGTGAAACATGAGCGCCGAGGCGTTGAAGGGAAGCGAGAGCGTCAGCTCTGCGCCTCCCACCACTTCTTCAGCTCCGCAACCGCCGCGTCATGCTCCAGCGGGCCGTTCTCCAGGCGCAGTTCCAGCAGGAACGCGTACGCCTTGCCGATGACCGGGCCCGGGCCCACGCCCAGGATCTGCATGATCTCGTTGCCGTCCAGGTCCGGCCGGATCGCGTCCAGCTCCTCCTGGCTCTTCAGTTGAGCGATGCGCTCCTCAAGCCCGTCGTAGGTCCGCGAAAGGGCAGCGGCCTTGCGCTTGTTGCGCGTGGTGCAGTCCGAACGGGTCAGCTTGTGCAGCCGCTCCAGGAGGGGGCCGGCATCCCGTACGTAGCGGCGCACCGCGGAATCGGTCCACTCGCCGTCGCCGTAGCCGTGGAAGCGCAGGTGCAGCTCCACCAGCTTCGAGACGTCCTTGACCATCTCGTTGGAGTACTTGAGCGCCGCCATGCGCTTCTTTGCCATCTTGGCGCCCACCACCTCGTGGTGGTGGAAGGAGACGCGCCCGTCCTTCTCGAAGCGCCGCGTCCTCGGCTTGCCGATGTCATGAAGGAGAGCGGCAAGGCGCAGGACGAGGTCCGGCCCGTCCTCCTCCAGTGCGATCGCCTGCTCCAAGACGGTCAGGGAGTGCTCGTACACGTCCTTGTGCCGGTGGTGCTCGTCACTCTCCAGCCGGAGCGCCGGCAACTCGGGCAGCACCTGCTGGGCCAGCCCCGTTTCCACGAGGAGGGACAGGCCCTTCCGAGGATGCGCGGACAGCAGGAGCTTGTTCAGCTCCTCGCGCACTCGCTCGGCGGAGACGATCTCAATCCGGCCCGCCATCTCCGTCATGGCGCTGACGACCTCGGGGGCCACCTCGAAGTCGAGCTGCGCGGCGAAGCGGGCCGCCCGCAGCATGCGCAGCGGATCGTCGGAGAACGAGGCCTCAGGCGTCCCGGGCGTACGCAGGACCCGCTCGGCGAGGTCCTTCCGGCCGTCATGGGGGTCGATGAAGACCTTCTCCGGCAGAGCGACGGCCATGGCGTTGACCGTGAAATCGCGCCGCACGAGGTCGTCCTCGATGGAGTCGCCGTAGGACACCTCAGGCTTGCGCGAAGTCCTGTCGTACGCCTCCGACCGGTACGTCGTGATCTCGATCTGGTAGCCGTGCTTCTGGGCCCCCACCGTGCCGAAGGCGATGCCGACCTCCCACACGGAGTCGGCCCAGGGCCTGACGATCTTCAGCACGTCCTCGGGGTGGGCGTCGGTCGTGAAGTCGAGGTCGTTCCCGAGCCTGCCGAGAAGTGCGTCACGGACCGAGCCGCCGACCAGTGCGAGACTGAATCCGGCATCCTGGAATCGGCGGGCGAGGTCGTCGGCGACCGGGGCGACCCGCAGCAGTTCGCTGACTGCGCGGTGCTGCACCTGGGTCAGGGCGCTGGGGTTGTCTTCGTTGGCGTTCGGCACAACAGAAAAGGGTACGTGCACGGGCCGGTCCGGACGTCACCCATTTCCCGGGCCCTGCGAGACTCTCCCGATC
The DNA here is from genome assembly GCF_040679335.1 of Streptomyces sp. NPDC052299. Classification (NCBI taxonomy): domain Bacteria; kingdom Bacillati; phylum Actinomycetota; class Actinomycetes; order Kitasatosporales; family Streptomycetaceae; genus Streptomyces; species Streptomyces sp. NPDC052299. The sequence goes on from NZ_JBFAUP010000001.1 coordinate 193,850, forward strand.
ATGCAGCACACTCCCCGGCACTTAGCCTCGACGCACCTCGTTACCATGCGGGGGCGCAGCAACGGACGACGATCCACAGCAGTTGACGATGACGAGGGACGGGTACGCGTGGCCGAGGCGGCAGACATCCAGGGGATGAATCCCTCTCCTGCCCGCCGGTGGCTGCGGCGCACGGCCGCTGTGCTCGCCGGGGCACCGCTCGTCGCCGCCCTGCTGGCAGGCGCCTCCACCCCGCAGGCCCGAGCCGATGCTCCGGCCAAGGCTCCGACGGGTTCCAGCACGGTGTCGGTGTCCCTGGACGAGATCACCCCCAGCGCCCCGGAGAAGGGGGACACGCTGCGGATCTCCGGGACGCTGACCAACAAGGGCAAGGAGACCGTCACCGACGCCCAGGTCGACCTTCGGGTCGGCCCCCGCCTCTTCAGCCGGACCGCCATCGACGCGGCAGCCCGGCGCACCGGATACCTGCCCGGTACCGACCCCCTTCCGATCGGGGGCAAGTACTCGGTCGAGATCGACAAGCTGCGCTCGGGAATCAGTCAGGACTTCACGCTGGCCGTCCCCGTCAGCAAGCTGAACCTCGGGGACGACGGGGTCTACCAGCTGGGCGTCTCGCTGTCGGGGCGCACCTCACACACCGTGTACGACCAGGTGCTCGGCATCAAGCGGACCTTCCTGCCCTGGCAGGAAGGCGACCGCGACTCCAAGATCGGCATCAGCTACCTCTGGCCGCTCATCGCGTCCGCGCACCTCACGGCGGAGACCGGCTCGGACGAGCAGCAGACCCCGGTGTTCGCCGATGACGACCTCGCCGCGGAGATCGCACCGGGCGGCCGACTCGAACAGATGGTCTCCCTGGGCAGCCGGCTGCCCGTGACCTGGGTCATCGATCCGGACCTGCTGGCCAGCGTCGATGCGATGACCAAGCCCTACCGGGTGAAGTCCGGCGACACCACGGTCGCCGGGACGAACCAGGACGTGGCCAAGAAGTGGCTGACCTCGCTGGAAGCCGCCGTGTCCGAGGGCAAGGTCGTAGCCCTGCCATTTGGCGACCCGGACCTGGCCTCGATCGCCCACCGCGGCAAGAACGTCTCCGGCACCCTCAGCCATCTGCAGACCGCCAGCGAGGTCGCCGGGATGACGGTGGAGACGATCCTTCATCTGAAGCCGTCCACCGACTTCGCCTGGCCGGTCGACGGTGCGGTGGACCCCTCGATCGTGGACGTCGCCACCTCGGCCGGTGCCCATCACGTGATCGCCCGCAGCGACAGCCTCGACGAGACCAAGAACCTGGTCTACACGCCGTCCGCCGCCCGTCCGATCGGCGGCGGCACCACGGCGGTCGTCTCCGACGCGAGGCTCTCCACGGCCTTCCAGGGGGACATGGGCAACGCCGGGAACTCCACGCTCGCCGTCCAGAAGTTCCTCGCCCTCACCCTCGCCCTGACCGAGCAGGACACGGACAAGGATCGTTCAGTCGTCGTGGCGCCCCAGCGCACGCCGACGGTCGCCCAGGCGCAGTCGATGGCACGCGCCCTCCACGCACTGGACGACGACCGCTGGACGAAGTCCGAGGGGCTGGTCCAGGCTGCCGCGACCAAGCCGGACTCCGAGGCGACCACCGATGTGCCTCCCGCGTCCCGCTACCCCAAGAAGCTGCGCCACCAGGAGCTGCCCACGCAGGCGTTCCAGGACATCAAGTCCATCCAGTCCTCGCTCAACAACTTCCAGGTCATCCTGACCCACCCCGAGCGTGTGGTGACCCCCTTCGGCAACGCCGTCAACCGGTCCATGTCGACGTCGTGGCGAGGGAAGCCGCTGAGGGCCCAGCAGTACCGGGACTCGGTCCGCACCTATCTGCAAGGGCTCGTCGGCGAGGTCCAGCTCGTCCCGAAGTCGGACATCACCTTGTCCGGCCGGAGCGCCACGATCCCCGTCACCGTGCAGAACAGGCTGTTGCAGGACGTCGAGGGCTTGGTGCTGCGGCTGAAGTCGGACAACGCGACCCGGCTCAAGCTGAACGACGGCGGCAGCATCGCGGAACAGCCCATCCAGATCGGCGCCGGGCACAGCCAGTCCGTGAAGTTCGACGCCGCGGCCAACATCAACGGCCAGGTCCAGATGACCGCACAGCTCTACACGGAGGACGGGACCCCGTACGGCGAGGAAATGGCCTTCACCGTGAAGGTCTCCGAGATCACCCCGACGGTCCTTCTGGTCATCGCCGGCGGGCTCCTGCTGCTGGTGCTGGCCGGCATCAGGATGTATGCACATCGCAAGCGCGCCAACGCGGGCGGCGCGGCGGGCGACGACGGCAGTGAACCCGAGCAGCCGAGTGACCCGACGCCGGACACCGGTCCCGAAAGCGCGGAGCCGTCGGGCACGGGTGAGAAAGTGGACCGTTGAGCGATGTCTGTCGTGGCCGGTCGGCCGGGGACGATGAGGTGGGGTTTCGATGAACGCGCCGTACGACGGTGACCGCGGTCAGGGTACGGGCGGAGCCGGGTACTCCGGCGGCCCACCGGTGCCCCCTGACCCGCAGCAGCAGCCGGCGCAGGACCCGTATCTGCAGTCCGCGTACGAACCCGACCCGTACTGGGCGCAGGACCTCTCTGCCCAGGACCCGGTGGATGAGGCGCTGTACGACCGCGCCGCGCATCCGCCGCCGCCTCCCGGCACCTACCAGCAGCCTCAGCCGCTCTACCAGCAGCCGCCGTCGCCGCAGTACGCCCCCGACCCTCGCATCTGGGCCCAGACGCCGCCGCCCGAGCCCGCCGGGCCCTCGCGCCATCTCCCGTACGGGGACAATGCCGCCACGACACAGTTCGTGGGCGTGGACGACCTCGTCACTCAGGCTTCCGCGGACCGTGACGAGCCCGATGCGTTCGCCCACCTCTTCCGCGACCAGGAGGGCCCCGCGAACCCGGGCCACTCTCCGGCCGCGGCCCAGCCCGAGCCCGCCCCGTCACCGGCCAAGTCCGGCGGTCGTGCCTCCAGCCTGCTGAAGTCCAGCGCGGTCATGGCGGCCGGCACGCTCGTCTCGCGCCTCACCGGCTTCGTCCGCAGCCTCGTGATCACGGCGGCGCTCGGCGCGGCGCTGCTCGGCGACAGCTTCACCATCGCGTACACGCTGCCCACGATGATCTACATCCTCACTGTGGGCGGGGGCCTCAACTCGGTCTTCGTGCCCCAGCTCGTCCGCTCGATGAAGGATGACGAGGACGGCGGCGAGGCGTATGCCAACCGGCTGCTGACCCTGGTGATGGTCGCCCTCGGCCTCATCGTCGCCGTGGTGGTCTTCGCGGCCCCCTGGCTGATCCGGCTGATGTCGTCGACCATCGCGGACGACCCGGCGGCCAACAACGTCGCCGTCACTTTCGCCCGCTACTGCCTGCCCACCATCTTCTTCATGGGTGTGCACGTCGTGATGGGACAGATCCTCAACGCCCGCGGGAAGTTCGGCGCGATGATGTGGACTCCGGTCCTGAACAACATCGTCATGATCTTCACCTTCGGGATGTTCATCTGGGTCTACGGCACGTCCCACGAGTCCCACATGGGCGTGGACACCATCCCGCCGGAGGGTGTGCGCCTGCTGGGCATCGGGACCCTGCTCGGCCTGGTCGTGCAGGCGCTGGCCATGATCCCGTATCTGCGCGAGGCCGGCTTCCGCTTCCGTCCGCGGTTCGACTGGAAGGGCCACGGGCTGGGGAAGACGATAAAGCTCGCGAAGTGGACGGTGCTGTTCGTCTTCGCCAACCAGGCCGGTGTGCTGGTCGTCACCCAGCTCGCGACCTCGGCCGGCAAGGCGTCCGGGAAGAACGGCGCGGGCTTCCTCGCCTACTCCAACGCCCAGCTGATCTGGGGCATGCCGCAGGCGATCATCACCGTCTCGGTCATGGCCGCCCTGCTGCCCCGGATCTCCCGGGCCGCCCACGACAACGACCCCGGCGCCGTCCGCGACGACATCTCGCAGGGGCTCCGCAACTCCGCCGTGGCCATCGTCCCGGTCGCCTTCGCTTTCCTCGCCCTGGGTGTGCCGATGTGCACCCTGCTCTACTCCTCCAGCGGCCCCGAGGCCGCCCGCTCCATGGGCTTCATCCTGATGGCCTTCGGCCTCGGTCTGATCCCGTACTCGGTGCAGTACGTGGTGCTGCGCGGGTTCTACGCGTACGAGGACACCCGCACGCCCTTCTACAACACCGTCATCGTCGCCCTGGTCAACGCGGCGGCCTCGGCCCTCTGCTACGTCGTGCTGCCCGCCCAGTGGGCAGTCGTCGGCATGGCAGCCTCGTACGGCCTCGCCTATGCCGTCGGCGTCGGTATCGCCTGGCGCCGGCTGCGCAACCGCCTGGGCGGTGACCTGGACGGCGCGCACGTGGTCCGCACCTACGCCAGGCTGTGCCTCGCCGCTCTGCCCGCGACCGTGGTCGGCGGGGCCGCGGGCTTCGGCCTTCTGCAGGTGCTCGGGGAAGGCGCCTTCGGCTCGCTCGTGGCCCTGGTCTGCGGCGGTGCCCTGCTGCTGGGAGTGTTCTTCGTCGCGGCGAGAAGAATGCGTATCGAGGAGATCAACGGCATGGTCGGCATGGTCAGGGGGCGGCTCGGCCGCTGAGCCGGCCGGACCGCACAACCATCGCCGGACTCCGCGTGTCGTGCATAGCGCCGGAGTGTGGGCACAATTGGCGTGACTGTGCAGAGCAGAGCTGGCTGGCATCGCGCAACGGATGGGGAGGCAGGAACGACGGTGGCGGAACGTAGCACGGCTGCCGTCGACGTGGCCGATAACAGCGGGGACGAGCCGCTGACCGCCAAGGCGGACGAGGCCACGACCGACGGCACGGCAGAAGCGCAGGACGCGGCAGACACGGGCTCCCAGGAGGAGGACGACGAGAGGGCCGCATCGAAGACCTTCCCGGCCACCCCGGATCTGCACAGCGGTCACAAGCTGGCCGGCCGGTACCGGCTGGAGGAATGCGTCACCCGTCTGGACGGCTTCAGCAGCTGGCGTGCCGTCGACGAGAAGCTCCGTCGCGCGGTGGGGGTTCACCTCCTGCCCGCGGACCACCCGCGGGCGCGCTCGGTTCTGGCCGCCGCCCGGTCCTCCGCACTGCTGGGAGACCCGCGCTTCGTGCAGGTCCTCGACGCCGTCGAGGAGGACGATCTCGTCTACGTCGTCCACGAGTGGCTTCCCGACGCCACCGAGCTCACGGCCCTGCTGAGCGCGGGCCCGATGGATGCGCACGACGCGTACCAGCTCGTCAGCCAGGTCTCCCAGGCCATGGCGGCCGCGCACCGGGAGGGCCTGGCCCACCTGAGGCTGACGCCGGGGGCCGTGCTGCGCAGCTCGTCCGGCCAGTACCGCATCCGCGGCCTCGCGGTGAACGCCGCCCTGCGGGGCATCACGTCCGAGGGCCCTCAGCGCACGGACACGGAGGCCATCGGGGCCCTGTTGTACGCCGCGCTGACCCAGCGCTGGCCGTACGAGAGCGATGCCTACGGGCTCACCGGACTGCCCAAGGGGATGGGTCTGCTCCCGCCCGACCAGGTGCGGGCCGGAGTCCACAGGGGCCTGTCCGAGATCGCCATGCGGGCTCTCGCCAATGACGGCGCCACGGCTTCCCGCCAGGAGCAGCCCTGCACCACGCCCGACGAGCTCGCCAAAGCGGTGGCGGCCATGCCCCGCGTCCCCCCGCCGGAGCCCGTCTTCACCGCTCCGCCCGAGTACCAGCGGACCACCTACCAGCAGGGCACGTACGGGAGGCCGGCGGCGGCCGGTGCCGTCGCGACCCAGCCGGTCGTGCCGGTGCCCCCCGCGCCCTTGCAGAGCCGCACCGGCAGGGCGCTGAAGTGGGTCGTGTCCGCACTGCTGATCGCCGCCCTTGGCCTGGGCAGCTGGCAGCTCGCCGAGACACTCATCGACCGGGACAAGAACTCGGGCGGCGACCCCGGCACCACTCAGTCCAACCCGGAGAACAACGACGCCCCGCCGGTCGAGAAGAGCAAGCCCGTTCCGATCGTCACCGCCCAGGACTACGACCCGCTCGGCGCCGATGGCAGTGAGAAGCCGCAGAGCATAGGCAACGTCTACGACGACGACCCGAGCTCGTACTGGCACACCGACTGGTACGCGTCAGCCGATTTCGGCAGGCTCAAGGAAGGAGTCGGCGTCGTCCTGGACCTGGGCAAGACACAGCGCGTCAGCAAGGTGGACGTGTCCTTCCTCGGCGGTTCCACTTCGGTCGAGCTGCGCACCGCCGGAGGCTCGACGGTGCCGACCGGTCCGACCGGCTTCGACAAGGTCGCCCAGGGGTCGGGCACCCAGGTGTCGCTGAAGCCCTCCAAGCCGGTGCAGGCACGGTTCCTGCTCGTCTGGCTCACCAAGCTCCCGCCGAGCGGCGAGGGCAACTTCCGAGGGAAGGTCTCGGACATCAAGGTCACCAGCTGACGGCCGCGAACACGAGAATGGGGCTGGGACGGATCCTCGGATCCGTCCCAGCCCCATTTCTTTACCCGCGTACCGATTCAGCGGTCAGTACGAAGGGGTCTTCGAGTTGAGGCTCACGTTGTCGTACTGGGACCAGCCCTCCGCGTATGCGGAGAGCGGGTCCTTGTCGTAGACCATTGCCGTGTAGCAGGTATAGGCGCCGAGCGAAGAGCTGTAGGAAAGCTTCGTGCAGTTATAAGATTTACCATCCGAGTTCCGGACGATCCGAGCTTTGCCCCACACGTCCTCGGAGAGGCTGATCCGCGCCCACGCAGTGTGGCACTTGACGCTGTACCGCAGCTCAATGGCACCGAGCGTCCAAGTGGAGGTGCCGATCAGTGCGCGCTTCACGGTGGTGGCGTCGCCGGAGCACCCGGCAGAAATGGGATTCTTCCCGTCCATCGAATAGGTGGCCGCCTGTGCGCTCCCCGGGAGCAATGCCACGAGCACCGGTGCGGTGAGAACGACCGGGAGGACCTTTCCCAGGTATCGCTTCACATGCTTCTGCATCACATGGTCCCCTTTCTGATTTCCCTCAATATAGGGCGGACAGGGCACCTCCGAAGCGCGATCGAATCGCGCCACTTATCATTCATACAATCCAACCCTCTTCGCCATTTACTTCCCGGCGCGGATCGGTTTGAATGCACGGATGGCGACAGCTGAGGGGGGAGACCGGGAGCGCTACGGCACCGGTGCCGCCGATCCACCGAGCGACGCGGACCTCCTCGCGCAGCACGTCGCCGGCGACCCCGACGCCTTCGGCGAGTTGGCTCGACGCCATCGAGACCGGCTGTGGGCCGTGGCCCTGCGGACGCTGGGCGACCGCGAGGAAGCGGCCGATGCCGTACAGGACGCGCTGATCTCCGCATTCCGCGCCGCCCACACGTTCCGAGGACAGTCCGCCGTCACCACCTGGCTCCACCGCATCACGGTGAACGCCTGTCTCGACCGCGTCCGCAAGGCCGCTTCCCGGAAGACCTCGCCCGTCGATGACCCGGAACGGCTCGACCAACTGCTGGAGCCGCACGAGTCCGCGGAGGCCCCTGCGGAACGCCACGATCTTCACCGCGAACTCCTTGCCGCGCTGGCCACCCTCCCCGCCGAACAGCGCGCAGCGCTCGTCCTCGTGGACATGCAGGGGTATCCGGTGGCGGAGGCCGCCCGCATCCTCGATGTACCCGTGGGCACAGTGAAGAGCCGCTGTGCCCGAGGCCGGGCCCGCCTGGCGCCCCTGCTGACGCATCTCCGCAGCGACGGGTGCGCCGGTGAGGCACCCGGCACGGAAGGGAACCGGACGCCCAGAGCATCCGTCCCACCGGCAGCCGGGCCACGAGACGCAGGCACGAGCGACCCCACTGTGATGAAGGGCGGAGGTGGACACCGATGACGTCAACACCCGGCACAACCCAGCACCCGGAAGTCTCGGAAATCTCCGACCTGACCGAGGACCTGCTCCCCGAGGTCCGGGCAGCCGAGGTCCGCGGCCACCTGGATACCTGTGAAGTCTGCGCCGAGGTCCTCGCCTCCTTGGAGGAGATTCGCGGGCTGCTCGGCGGTCTGTCCGCCGCCGGGCCCATGCCCACAGACATCGCCGAACGCATCGATGCCGCGCTCGCCGCCGAAGCAAGGCCCCATGGCGCGGAGCCGGATACGGCGACCGATGTTTCACGTGAAACAGCGCCCGCGCGCATAGCCGGGGGCGCTCCGTCCACGGCGCATGGCCCAGATCGTCCGGCCGGACATCCGCGTGCGAACACCGGCCCCGGCCGGCGCCCCGGAACGAGGCGTCGCCGCAGCACTCTGCTCGCCTCGGCACTCGGCGCCGCAGCCTTGGTCGGCATGAGCGTCTTCCTGTTGCAGAACGTCCCTGGAGCGGATCGAAACGACACCTCCGCCGCCGGAGTCAGCCAGGACACGAGGGCCACCGCCCCGAAAAGCCGCCCGCAGGCGTTCTCCGCAGACACCCTCGAGGACCAGGTGCACGCGCTGCTGGGCCCGGGCTCCGGCACCGAGAGCCCGCACCCCAAGGGAAACGAGGAGGCCCCCTCGATCGGATCCCAGTCCTCGCCCCAGTCCCATCCCTCGCTCCAAGCGGATCCTTCGGACTCGATGTCTCCCGATTCCCCGCTCCGAGCCCCCGCAGTGACCGTCCCTGCGTGCGTGGAAGCAGGCATCGACCGCGACGACCCGGCGCTCGCCATCGAGCGGGGCAGCTACGAAGGCGCCGACGCGTTCCTCGTCGTCCTGCCTCATCCCACGGACCCGGACAGTGTCCAGGCGTACGTCGTCGACGCGGCTTGCGTGGGAGCCGAGCCTCCCTCCAAGGGGAAGCTGCTGCTGACTCACGCCTACGCGCGCCCCTGAGAACCGCGCCGCCATCCGCCCCGGCACGTCGGGAATGCATCCCCCGTAGGATCCGTTGGGTGGGGTGAGAGTCGTTGAACCGACCCCAGTAGGCGTGGACAGTAGGCAGTCTGCAGAGACGAGGAAGAAACCCGTGAGCGACGTGCGTAATGTGATCATCATCGGCTCCGGCCCCGCCGGCTACACAGCCGCCCTGTACACCGCGCGCGCCTCGCTGAAGCCGCTGGTCTTCGAGGGGGCCGTCACCGCCGGTGGTGCGCTCATGAACACGACCGACGTGGAGAACTTCCCGGGCTTCCAGGACGGGATCATGGGCCCCGAGCTCATGGACAACATGCGTGCCCAGGCCGAGCGCTTCGGTGCCGAGCTGGTCCCGGACGACGTGGTTTCCGTCGACCTCACCGGTGACATCAAGACCGTCACCGACACGGCAGGCACCGTCCACCGAGCCAAGGCGGTCATCGTCACCACCGGCTCCCAGCACCGCAAGCTCGGACTCCCCAACGAGGACGCCCTCTCCGGGCGCGGCGTCTCCTGGTGCGCGACCTGCGACGGCTTCTTCTTCAAGGACCAGGACATCGCCGTGGTCGGCGGTGGCGACACCGCGATGGAGGAGGCGACCTTCCTCTCGCGTTTCGCCAAGTCGGTCACGATCATCCACCGCCGCGACACCCTGCGCGCCTCCAAGACCATGCAGGACCGCGCCTTCGCCGACCCGAAGATCAAGTTCGCCTGGGACAGCGAGGTTGCCGGAGTCAACGGCGAGCAGAAGCTCTCCGGCGTGACGCTGCGCAACACCAAGACCGGCGAGACCTCCGAGCTGCCCGTGACCGGCCTGTTCATCGCCGTCGGCCACGACCCGCGCACCGAGCTCTTCAAGGGCCAGCTCGACCTTGACGACGAGGGCTACCTGAAGGTCGCCGCTCCCTCGACGCGCACCAACCTGTCCGGGGTCTTCGGCGCCGGCGACGTTGTCGACCACACCTACCGCCAGGCGATCACCGCGGCCGGCACCGGCTGCTCCGCCGCTCTCGACGCAGAGCGCTTCCTCGCCGCTCTCGCCGACGACGAGCAGGCCGCCTCTGCGGCTGCCGTCTGACCCACCCACGTCCTACTCACATCCCCACACCCCGCGAAGTTAGGAGGCCGCCGTGGCCGGCGCCCTGCAGAACGTGACCGACGACTCCTTCGAAGAGGTCGTCCTCAAGAGCGACAAGCCCGTGCTGGTGGACTTCTGGGCCGCCTGGTGCGGCCCGTGCCGCCAGATCGCCCCGTCGCTGGAGGCCATCGCGGCCGAGCACGGCGAGATCGAGGTCGTAAAGCTCAACATTGACGAGAACCCGGCCACCGCTGCCAAGTACGGCGTCATGTCCATTCCGACGCTGAACGTCTACCAGGGCGGCGAGGTCGCCAAGACCATCGTCGGCGCCAAGCCGAAGGCCGCGATCCTCCGCGACCTCGCGGGCTTCATCGCCGAGAAGGATCAGTAAGGCAGAAGCTGCGTCCGCTTGTTTCACGTGAAACGGGCCCGTCCTTGTCAGGGCGGGCCCGTTTCACGTGCGTCGTGGAGCGAGCACCTCACAGCGGCCGCAGTGCAGGCTCCTTCTGCACCGCTCCCAGGAGCCGGTCCAGGGCCAGCTCCACGTCTTCCTTCCAGGAGAGCGTCGTGCGAAGTTCCAGCCGCAGTCGCGGGTGTACCGGGTGTGGGCGTACCGTCTTGAACCCCACTGCCAGAAGATGGTCGGCGGGCAACACGCAGGCCGGCTCCTTCCACCGGGCATCTCCGAAGGCTTCGATCGCCTTGAAGCCCCGACGGATCAGGTCTTTGGCAACCGTCTGCACCATGACCCGGCCCAGCCCCTGCCCCCGGTAGCCCGGCATGATCAGCGCGGTCATCAGCTGAACGGCATCGGGGGAGACGGGGCTCGTCGGGAAGGCAGTGGCGCGCGGAACGTATGCGGGTGGCGCGTAGAGCACAAAGCCGGCCGGCACGTCATCGACGTAGACCACGCGCCCGCAGGAGCCCCACTCCAGCAGAACCCCGGAGATCCATGCTTCCTTCTCCCGGTCGGATGTCCCGCTCTTGACGGCGGCCTCGCCGCTGACCGGGTCGAGCTCCCAGAAGACACAGGAGCGGCAGCGCCGGGGAAGGTCGGAAAGGTTGTCCAGCGTGAGCGGTACGAGCCGACGCCCCATGAAGGCTGTTCCTCACTTCTCTCGCCCACTGCGTCATGGACGGAAATGCCCTGCCAGAACGCATCGTAGCCACCGTCGGATCAAGCCGACACCGCGAGAGAGCAAAGGGCGGGCTGTAATCCGTGAACCGGAAACAGCCCGCCCTCAGCGTTCGGCGTACGTCAGCTCTCGTCGCCCTCGGCCGACTTCTCGGAAGCTTGGTCCAGCACCCGGCCCTCGCCCGGGGCGAGACTGCCCAGAATGCGGTCCAGGTCCTCCATCGAGGCGAACTCTACGACGATCTTGCCCTTCTTCTGCCCGAGGTCGACCTTCACCCGGGTCTCGAAGCGGTCGGAAAGCCGCGATGCCAGGTCGGAGAGCGCCGGGGAGAGCCGCGCCCCGGCGCGGGGCCCCTTGGCCTTCTTGGCGCTCGTGGGCCTGGAACCCATGAGCGTCACGATCTCCTCGACCGCGCGCACCGAGAGCCCTTCGGCCACGATGCGATGGGCCAGCTTGTCCTGCTCCTCGGAGTCATCCACCGACAGCAGCGCACGCGCGTGGCCCGCCGAGAGCACCCCGGCCGCGACCCTGCGCTGCACCGGCGGCGACAGCCGCAGCAGGCGCAGGGTGTTGGACACCTGCGGCCGGGAACGGCCGATCCGGTCCGCCAGCTGGTCATGCGTGCACTTGAAGTCCTTGAGCAGCTGGTCGTAGGCGGCCGCCTCCTCCAGCGGGTTCAGCTGAGCCCGGTGCAGGTTCTCCAGGAGGGCGTCCAGGAGAAGCTTCTCGTCGTCCGTGGCCCGGACGATGGCCGGGATGCGCTCCAGGCCGGCCTCGCGGCAGGCCCTCCAGCGCCGCTCGCCCATGATGAGCTCGAAGCGGTCGGCTCCGATCTTGCGCACCACGACCGGCTGGAGAAGACCGACCTCCTTGATGGAGGTGACCAGCTCCGCCAGCGCGTCCTCGTCAAAGACCTCACGTGGCTGACGCGGGTTCGGCGTGATGGAGTCGAGCGGCACCTCGGCGAAGTACGCCCCCGCCACATCGCCCGAGACCGTCGGCTCGGAGCCCGACACAGGGGAACTCGGCTCAGGCACGACGGGAGCGGCCCCGAGCGTGGCCACCTTGGCGGCGGCGACACCCCGCTCCGAGGTCAGTACGGGCGAGGGTGACCCGGAGCCGGCGGACGACAGCTGCTTCTCCTGCGGAGCGGCTGGGATCAGGGCACCGAGCCCTCGCCCCAACCCTCGACGACGCTCACTCACTGGATCCCCTCCGAATTGCTCTGCTGACTGATCGAACCGCCCGTGTGGGCGTGCTGTCCCTCGTAGTGCACCCCGACTCCTCGCAGCGCGATCTCGCGGGCTGCTTCGAGGTACGACAGCGACCCGCTGGACCCGGGGTCGTATGTGAGCACGGTCTGCCCGTAGCTCGGCGCCTCGGAGATACGGACCGACCGGGGGATGCTGGTCCTCAGCACCTCCTTACCGAAGTGACTGCGAACCTCCTCCGCGACCTGTGACGCCAGCCGGGTCCGGCCGTCGTACATGGTGAGCAGGATGGTCGAGACATGGAGGTCGGGGTTCAGGTGGCCCCGTACCAACTCGACGTTCCGCAGGAGCTGGCCCAGGCCCTCCAGCGCGTAGTACTCGCACTGAATGGGGATCAGTACCTCCGCCCCTGCCACCAGCGCGTTGACCGTCAGCAGGCCCAGCGAGGGCGGGCAGTCGATCAGGATGTAATCCAGCGGCTGCTCATACGCCTGGATGGCGCGCTGGAGTCGACTCTCCCGCGCCACCAGCGACACCAGCTCGATCTCCGCACCGGCGAGATCGATGGTGGCCGGGGCGCAGAAGAGACCTTCGACGTCCGGGACGGGCTGAACCACGTCGGAGAGCGGCTTGCTCTCCACCAGGACGTCATAGATCGAGGGAACTTCGGCGTGGTGATCGATCCCAAGAGCCGTCGAGGCGTTGCCCTGCGGGTCGAGGTCCACCACCAGGACCCGTGCCCCGTGCAGTGCCAGCGACGCGGCAAGGTTGACCGTCGAGGTGGTCTTGCCAACCCCACCCTTCTGGTTGGCCACGACCATGACGCGGGTCTGCTCGGGCCGTGGCAACCCCTCGCCGGCACGGCCAAGGGCCTCCACCGCCAGCTGGGCCGCACGACCAATGGGTGTGTCGTCCATCGGCGGCGGTGTTTCACGTGAAACACCGTTCCCCACCGATTCGGTTCGGGGGCCGGGGACCGGATCGGTCATCGGCCCCGCGATGTTGGCGTCGGACCGCAAGGATTCACTCTCCTCGACTTCAGGCTCGCAATGAGCAGAGCCTGTCATGGTTTCGGGGTCGTGAACCAGCGAGGCCCGCTCTTCTGTGGATGAAACCACTTCTGTGGACAACTCCGTAGCCCTAACGGGCCTGCGATGGGGAGGGGCGGCTGCCTCATGACCGCGGCCGATGATTCCATGCAGCAGAGAACGACGTTTCACGTGAAACACGATGCCTCCGCAGCGTAGCTACGGAGCTACGACACTCCGCGCAGGGCTCAGCGACGGCGTCGCGTCCGGCTGGTCCGCGCAGCCTTGGCTCGCTTTGCGGCGAACCTCACACCCCCGGGGCTCTCCCCAACCACCACCCGGACCACGGTGGACGTCGGGTCGACCACGCCCTCGCCGACATGCAGCACCTCGGTGTCCACCACTCCCAGCTTGCTGAGCGCGGCCCGCGCCCCGTTGATCTCCTCCTCGGCGGTGTCGCCCTTGAGCGCGAGCATCTCGCCGTACGGACGCAACAGGGGCACACCCCAGCCGGCCAGCCGGTCCAGCGGGGCCACCGCCCGGGCGGTCACGACATGCACCGGTTGCAGGGAGCCAAGAACCTCCTCGGCGCGGCCGCGGACCACCGTCACATGATCGAGCCCCAGAAGTTCCACGACCTCCTGGAGGAAGTTCGTCCGACGCAGCAGCGGTTCCAGGAGAGTGATCTTCAGGTCCGGGCGCACCAACGCCAGGGGAATACCGGGAAGCCCGGCCCCGGAGCCCACGTCGCACACCGTGACCCCCTCGGGAACGACCTCGGAGAGCACCGCGCAGTTCAGCAGATGCCGCTCCCACAGGCGCGGAACCTCGCGCGGCCCGATCAGCCCGCGGGTGACCCCCGCGTCCGCCAGCAGTTCCGCGTACCGGACAGCCTCGGGAAAGCACTCACCGAATACTTCCCGGGCCTCGTCGGGCGCCTGGGGAAGCGCTACTTCCTCCGTCACGGGGGACCGTCCTTCCATACCGCACTACCGCACCATGGTGGCTGTCTATCAGGCTGACAAAGATCGGCCCCGTCTGCGAACAGACGGGGCCGACAGGTAAGGAGCCGGTCAGGCCGGCAGGACGACGACGAAGCGCTGCGGCTCCTCGCCCTCCGATTCACTGCGCAGGCCCGCCGCGGCGACCGCGTCGTGCACGACCTTCCGCTCGAACGGCGTCATCGGGTCCAGCTTCACCGGCTCACCGGTGCTCTTGACCTCGGCCGCCGCCTTGGCACCCAGCTCGGCGAGCTCCGTGCGCTTCTTGGCCCGGAACCCGGCGATGTCCAGCATCAGGCGGCTCCGGTCACCGGTCTCCCGGTGCACGGCGAGCCGCGTCAGCTCCTGGAGCGCCTCCAGGACCTCACCGTCGCGCCCCACGAGCTTCTGCAGCTCGCGCGCCGAGTCGCTGATGATCGAGACCGCGGCACGGTCCGCCTCGACGTCCATGTCGATGTCGCCGTCGAGGTCGGCGATGTCGAGCAGCCCCTCGAGGTAGTCCGCTGCGATCTCCCCTTCCTGCTCAAGGCGGGTCAGGGTGTCGCTGCCCTCAGCGGCCGTGGAGGTGGTGCCTTCCGTCACGGATCGACTCCTTCTTACTTCTTGGACGGGTGCTTGGGCCGCTGCGGGCCCTTGCGCTGTCCGGACTTGGCTTGGCGTGAGGAGCCGGACGCGGCCTTGCCCGCCGGCTTCGACTTGTCGTCCTGCGCGGAGCTCTTCTTCAGGGACGTCTTGGAAGCCGACTCACTGGAGTCGTCATCCTTGGCTCCGCCCTGGTGAGCCGCTCCGGTCTGGCGCTGCGCCTTCGTCTGCCGCTTGGGCTGGTGACGGCGCTGCGGGGCACTGCCCTCGGCCTCGGCGACGGCGGTGTCGCTCTTGGCGACCGTGCCGTCCTCCTGAGGAGCGAGCCCGAGCTTGGCCAGCCCGACGACGAACTTCCGCTCGATGTCATTGCGGTCCGGGCCCTTGGCCACGATCCGCTTGACGGTGTTGCGCCGTGTCCGGCCGCGGACCTCACCGTGCGCGGTAACGCTCTTCAGCAGGCGTCCGAGGTACTGCTCCTGGGCCTTGCTGCCCGGCGTCGGGTTCTGGTTGATCACGTACATCTGCTGACCCATGGTCCAGACGTTCGTGGTGAGCCAGTAGACGAGGACACCGACGGGGAAGTTGATGCCCATGACCGCGAAGATCAGCGGGAAGATGTACATCAGCATCTTCTGCTGCTGCATGTACGGCGTCTTGACCGTCAGGTCGACGTTCTTCGTCATCAGCTGGCGCTGCGTGAAGAACTGCGAGGCCGACATCAGCACGATCATGACCGCGGTGACGATCCGGACATCGGTCAGCGAAGCACCGAGGGCGTCGACCTTCTCCGCACTGTCCATGAACTTGGCGGCCAGCGGCGCACCGAAGATGTGGGCCTGACGAGCGCTGTCCAGCAGCGACTGGTCGATGACGCCGATCTTCTTGTTCGAGGCGATCGCGGAGAGTACGTGGTACAGCGCGAAGAAGAACGGCGACTGCGCGATGATGGGCAGGCACGAGGAGAGCGGGTTGGTACCCGTCTCCTTGTACAGCTTCATCATCTCTTCGGACTGACGCTGCTTGTCGCTCTTGTAGCGCTCCTGGATCGCCTTCATCTTCGGCTGGAGCAGCTGCATGTTCCGCGTCGACTTGATCTGCTTGACGAACAGCGGGATCAAGCAGATACGGATCAGGACCACGAGGGACACGATGGACAGACCCCAGGCCCATCCGGTGTCAGGCCCGAAGATCCACCCGTACAACTTGTGGAACTGGACGATGACCCAGGAGACGGGCCAGGTGATGAAGCTGAACAGACTGGCAATCGTGTCCACTAATCAGGCTCCTTGAGCATTGGGCGAAGTCTCTGCGGCCGAACTCGGGAGATCGGTGGCCGAACCCCCGGGAGGCACGTCAGCGGCGGAGTCCCCGCCCTTGCTGCCGCGTATGGCGCTGCGCAGCAGTTCGTGCCAACGCGGACGTTTGCGTGGTGGTACGTAGTCCACGCCGCCGGGTGACCACGGATTGCATCGCAGGATGCGCCAGGCCGTCAGCGCAGTTCCCTTGATCGCTCCGTGCCGGTCGATCGCCGTATATCCATAGTGGGAACACGACGGGTAGTAACGGCAGACAGGCCCGAGAAGTGGGCTGATCGTCCACTGGTACAGCTTGATGAGAGCCAGCAGCGGGTACTTCATCGCACGCCCCCTCCCAGCAGCCGCTGCAAGGCGGCGTCCAGGTCTCGGGCCAGCTGTTCATGGCCGGCGTCACCCGAACCGGGCAACGCTCGTACGACAACCAGGCTACCGGGGGGCAGCAGGGCGAGTCGTTCTCGGACCAGGTGGCGAAGCCTGCGCTTCACCGCTGTGCGGACGACCGCACCACCTACGGCTTTGCTGACAACGAAACCCGCACGCGGCGGGGGAACGTTCTCCCCAGGCACGTGCGGGTCGGTTGCACCGCTTCGTAGATGGACGACGAGGAGCGGACGACCGGCCCGGCGTCCTCGTCGTACCGCGGTCGCGAAGTCCTCGCGCCGCCTCAGCCGATTCTCGGAAGGCAGCACGTCATGACGACCTGTACGCGATCAGGCGGACAGGCTGGCGCGACCCTTGCTACGGCGGGACGCGAGGATCGCGCGGCCGGCACGGGTGCGCATACGCAGCCGGAAGCCGTGGGTCTTCGCGCGACGACGGTTGTTCGGCTGGAAGGTGCGCTTGCTCACTCGGGGGCTCCAGAAATGACTCGTGTGTTGGCGGGACATCGCCTGGCTGTCACCGTGCGCCCACGAGAGACTCGCGTAAACGCCCTAGTGCACCGCATTCACAATCACAGATCGTGATCTTTGCCCATCGGAGGCAGGCGGCAGCAGCCATCGACAACTCGACCTGGTCACGGTACGCGCGGCTACGCCATCCGGTCAAACCGACCCTGTCGGACCCCCCATTGTGCACAGGCTGTGGACAACGACTTGAACCGCGCGGGTCGGGCTGACTACCGTGGCTGAACTCCGGTTCTTTTTCTTCCCGCCTGCCGGTCCTCACCCACCCCGACCCAAACCGTCCCGAGAACCACACATTCGTGGGACCAGCGAGAGAGCGTGCCCTGTGGCTGACGTACCTGCCGATCTTGCCGCAGTGTGGCCGCGAGTGCTGGAGCAGCTCCTCGGGGAGGGGCAGCAGGGCATCGAGCCGAAGGACAAGCAGTGGATCGAGCGCTGCCAGCCGCTCGCCCTGGTCGCCGACACGGCACTCCTCGCCGTCCCCAATGAATGGGGCAAGCGGGTCCTCGAAGGCCGCCTCGCCCCCCTCATCAGTGAGACGCTGAGCCGGGAGTGCGGGCGCCCCATCCGGATCGCGATCACGGTCGACGACTCCGCGGGCGAGCCGTCGGGTCCGCCGGCACCGCCGATGCACCAGTCCCCCCCGCCGTCGCACCGCTACCAGGGCCCGCAGCACGACGAGGGCCGGCCCGGCGACGCGTACGACGGCTACGGGAACCGCCCCGCGGACGACGGCATGCCCACCGCCCGGCCCGCGTATCCGGACTACCAGCAGCAGCGCCCGGAACCCGGCGCCTGGCCGCGCACCCAGGAGGACCTGTCCTGGCAGCAGCCCCGGCTCGGCGGTTTCCAGGACCGCGAGCCGGCGGCCGACCAGTGGCGCGAGCCGTACGGCGGCGGCCGCCCGCCGCAGCACGACTACCGCCAGCAGCCGCCCGAGCGCCAGGGGTACGAGCCCCAGCACACCGAGCGCCCCCGCTCCGAGCGGCCGGAGCTGCCGGAGCCGCAGCACCGCGCCGGTACCGGCCGCCCCGGCGGAGCCCCGGGCCCGATGGGCGCACAGCCCGCGCCGGCCCCCGGCCCCGGCGAGCCGCACGCCCGGCTGAACCCGAAGTACCTCTTCGACACCTTCGTCATCGGGGCCTCGAACCGCTTCGCGCACGCCGCGGCCGTGGCGGTGGCCGAGGCGCCGGCGAAGGCGTACAACCCCCTGTTCGTCTACGGGGAGTCGGGACTCGGCAAGACCCATCTGCTGCACGCCATCGGGCACTACGCGCGGAGCCTCTACCCGGGCACCCGGGTGCGGTACGTGAGCTCCGAGGAGTTCACCAACGAGTTCATCAACTCGATCCGCGACGGCAAGGGCGACACGTTCCGGAAGCGGTACCGCGACGTCGACATCCTGCTCGTGGACGACATCCAGTTCCTGGCGAGCAAGGAGTCGACGCAGGAGGAGTTCTTCCACACCTTCAATA
Organism: Streptomyces sp. NPDC052299; assembly: GCF_040679335.1. Lineage (NCBI taxonomy): Bacteria > Bacillati > Actinomycetota > Actinomycetes > Kitasatosporales > Streptomycetaceae > Streptomyces > Streptomyces sp. NPDC052299. Next base: position 212,457 of record NZ_JBFAUP010000001.1, read on the forward strand.
CGCTGCACAACGCCAACAAGCAGATCGTGCTGTCCTCCGACCGGCCGCCGAAGCAACTGGTCACTCTGGAGGACCGGTTGCGGAATCGTTTCGAGTGGGGGCTGACCACCGACGTACAGCCCCCCGAGCTGGAGACGCGGATCGCGATCCTGCGCAAGAAGGCGGTGCAGGAGCAGCTCAACGCCCCTCCGGAAGTGCTGGAGTTCATCGCCTCACGGATCTCCCGCAACATCCGTGAGCTGGAGGGCGCTCTCATCCGCGTGACGGCGTTCGCGAGCCTCAATCGGCAGCCCGTGGACCTGGGGCTCACCGAGATCGTGCTGAAGGACCTGATCCCGGGCGGTGAGGACACGGCCCCCGAGATCACCGCGTCCGCCATCATGGCGGCGACCGCGGACTACTTCGGCCTGACGGTGGAAGACCTCTGCGGTTCGTCGCGCAGCCGGGTGCTGGTGACGGCCCGGCAGATCGCCATGTACCTGTGCCGTGAGCTGACCGATCTCTCACTGCCCAAGATCGGTGCGCAGTTCGGCGGCCGGGACCACACGACGGTGATGCACGCGGACCGCAAGATCCGGGCGCTGATGGCGGAGCGGCGCTCCATCTACAACCAGGTCACCGAGCTCACCAACCGCATCAAGAACGGCTGACGGCGCCCCGCGCCGACCGCAGCACGTACCCGAAGGGCGCTGTGCGGACTCGTCAGGAGTCCGCACAGCGCCCTTCCGTGTTCCCCGGAAAGCGGCTCGCAACCCCCTTCGCACCGATCCGGACGCCGCCCTGCCGTCCACCGGGTGCGCTCCAGGAGCCCCGGTCTGTTCGATTAATCGTGAGGTCACGGGTGTTCTCCACAGATCTGGGCACTTTTTCCCCTCCACAGCCTGGGGATCCAAAAGTTGTCCATACTGCATCCACAGGCAGAACCTCCGGGAGGACATCGGGCCAGCTCAGCGGGTTGGGGATTTGTGGTCAACGATGATCCACAGGCTGTGGACAAGATCTTCGTCCACAGCCTGTGGTCAACGTTGTCCACCGGATGCCCACAGGCTCGAGGCCGTTTTCCCCAGCAGGCAGCCGCTTCTCCACACCGCTGTCCACTGTTCGGCAACATGAGAGGGCGCGTCACCGGCCCGAGTGAAAGGCGTCACACCAAGAGGCAGGGTTGGCCTGTGGGGAACGGGGGTAAAGCTGGGGACAGACCTGGGGAGAAACCGCCCTCCCCTGTGTACGGGTTGTGCACAACTTCCGGGTGTCCACAGAAAGCCCGGGTTGTCCACTGGTACCGCCCACAGGGTCGGTGGATAAAAAACAGGCTCTGAGCTGCGAAAACGGGGTTATCCACGGTTTCCACAGGGCCTACTACTACCACCACCCATAGTTAGCCCGGAATCCGTTTCGAAGTGGGTCCTGTGCACAACTCGCCCTCGGAGCGCTTCGGGCCGCTCGCCGCGATTTGACCCCGAGCAGCAACGAGTGTCGGTGCGGTGCGTCAGACTGGTCCCCGGCGTCCTCCCCTCTCATCGGCGGAGCGACCCGACCAGACGACGAAGGCCGACAGGGCGAAAACAGCAGGAGGCGGTTCCGGTGAAGATCCGGGTGGAGCGCGATGTACTCGCGGAGGCGGTGGCCTGGGTGGCCCGCAGCCTTCCGGCCCGTCCGCCGGCGCCCGTTCTCGCGGGCCTTCTGCTGAAGGCCGAGGACGGAGCGCTCAGCTTCTCCAGCTTCGACTACGAGGTCTCTGCGCGGGTCTCGGTGGAGGCCGAGGTCGAGGAGGACGGCACCGTCCTCGTCTCCGGCCGGCTGCTCGCCGACATCTGCCGCGCCCTGCCCAACCGGCCGGTGGAGATCTCCACAGACGGTGTACGGGCGACCGTCTCCTGCGGCTCCTCGCGATTCACACTCCACACCCTTCCTGTGGAGGAGTACCCGGCGCTTCCGCAGATGCCGACCGCGACCGGCACCGTCCCCGGTGAGGTCTTCGCTTCCGCCGCCGCCCAGGTCGCCATCGCCGCGGGTCGCGACGACACGCTGCCCGTCCTGACCGGTGTCCGTATCGAGATCGAGGGCGACACCGTCACCCTCGCCTCCACCGACCGCTACCGCTTCGCGGTCCGCGAGTTCCTCTGGAAGCCGGAGGACCCGGAGGCCTCCGCCGTCGCCCTGGTCCCCGCCAAGACGCTGCTCGACACCGCCAAGGCCCTCACCAGCGGTGACACGGTCACCCTGGCGCTGTCCGGCTCCGGCGCGGGGGAAGGGCTCATCGGTTTCGAGGGTGCCGGACGGCGGACGACCACCCGACTGCTCGAAGGCGACCTGCCGAAGTACCGGACGCTCTTCCCCACCGAGTTCAACTCGGTCGCGGTGATCGAGACCGCCCCGTTCGTGGAGGCCGTCAAGCGCGTCGCCCTGGTGGCCGAGCGCAACACCCCGGTCCGGCTGACCTTCGAGCAGGGCGTGCTCATCCTGGAGGCCGGCTCCAGCGACGACGCACAGGCTGTGGAAAGGGTCGACGCCGTGCTGGAGGGCGACGACATCTCGATCGCCTTCAACCCGACCTTCCTGCTCGACGGCCTCAGCGCCATCGACTCCCCGGTCGCCCAGCTCTCGTTCACGACCTCCACCAAGCCGGCGCTGCTCAGCGGCCGCCCGGCCGTGGACGCCGAGGCGGACGACGCGTACAAGTACCTGATCATGCCGGTCCGCCTCTCCGGCTGACCTCCTCCGGCCCCGCTCCGGCGGGGCCCGACGGGTGTGTTCAGCGCCGAGCACGCCCGGCGTCCTGTCCCCTTCCGGGCGTAGGCTCGGATGCGGGTACGAATCGGCACAACGCTAAGGAATCTCTGATGGAGCTCGGTCTCGTCGGCCTCGGCAAGATGGGCGGCAACATGCGCGAGCGCATCCGCCGCGCAGGCCACACCGTCATCGGTTACGACCGCAACCCGGATCTCGCCGACGTCCACAGCCTGGAAGAGCTTGTGGGCAGCCTCAAGGGCCCCCGGGTCGTGTGGGTGATGGTCCCGGCCGGAGCGGCGACCCAGTCCACCGTGGACGAGCTGGCCGAGCTCCTCTCGCCCGGCGACATCGTCGTGGACGGCGGGAACAGCCGCTGGACCGACGACGAGAAGCACGCCGAGGAGCTGCGCGCCAAGGGCATCGGCTTCGTGGACTGCGGCGTCTCCGGCGGCGTCTGGGGCCTGGAGAACGGCTACGCGCTCATGTACGGCGGCGACGCCGAGGACGTGGCGAAGGTCCAGCCGATCTTCGACGCGCTGAAGCCCGAGGGCGATTTCGGCTCGGTCCACGCGGGCAAGGTCGGCGCCGGCCACTTCGCCAAGATGGTCCACAACGGCATCGAGTACGCCATGATGCAGGCGTACGCCGAGGGCTGGGAGCTCCTGGAGAAGGTCGACTCCGTCACCGACGTGCGCGAGGTCTTCCGCTCCTGGCAGGAGGGTACGGTCATCCGTTCCTGGCTGCTCGACCTGGCGGTCAACGCCCTGGACGACGACGAGCACCTCGACAAGCTCCGCGGCTACGCGGCCGACTCGGGCGAGGGCCGCTGGACGGTCGAGGCCGCGATCGACAACGCGGTGCCGCTGCCCGCGATCACGGCGTCGCTCTTCGCGCGCTTCGCCTCGCGCCAGGACGACTCCCCGCAGATGAAGATGATCGCCGCCCTGCGCAACCAGTTCGGCGGCCACGCGGTCGAGAACAAGAAGTAACCCGCAACGAGGAGCGGGAGGGGCCGACCGTCCCTCCCGCCTACGGAGCACGGAGCAGGAAGCCGGGAAGGTCGGCGCACATCATGCACGTCACGCATCTGTCGCTGGCCGACTTCCGCTCGTACGCCCGGGCCGAGGTGTCCCTCGACCCGGGCGTCACCGCGTTCGTGGGGGCCAACGGCCAGGGCAAGACGAATCTGGTGGAGGCCGTCGGCTATCTCGCCACGCTCGGCAGCCACCGCGTCTCCTCCGACGCCCCGCTCGTCCGCATGGGCGCCGAGCGCGCCGTGATCAGGGCGGCCGTCACCCAGGGCGAGCGCTCGCAGCTGGTCGAGCTGGAGCTCAACCCGGGCAAGGCGAACCGCGCCAGGATCAATAGATCGTCGCAGGTCAGACCCCGTGACGTGCTCGGCATCGTACGGACGGTGCTGTTCGCCCCCGAGGACCTGGCCCTGATCAAGGGCGACCCCGGCGAGCGCCGGCGGTTCCTGGACGAGCTGATCACCGCACGGGCGCCGCGGATGGCCGGGGTGCGTTCCGACTACGAGCGCGTGCTCAAGCAGCGGAACACACTGCTGAAGTCCGCCGCGATGGCCCGCAGGCACGGCGGGCGCTCCCTGGACCTCTCGACGCTCGACGTGTGGGACCAGCATCTGGCCGGGGTGGGCGCGGAGCTGCTGGCCCAGCGCCTGGACCTGATCGCCACGCTCCAGCCGCTGGCGGACAAGGCGTACGGGGACGTGGCGCCGGGCGGCGGTCCGGTGGCGCTGGACTACCGCAGCTCCGTCGGCGGCGAGGCCGGCCCCGCCCGCACGCGTGAGGAGCTGTACGGGCAGCTCATCGATGCCCTGGCCGGCGTCCGCAAGCAGGAGATCGAGCGCGGGGTGACGCTGGTCGGCCCGCACCGCGACGACCTGGTGCTCGGCCTGCGCGGGATGCCCGCCAAGGGATACGCGAGCCACGGGGAGTCCTGGTCGTACGCGCTGGCGCTGCGCCTCGCCTCGTACGAGCTGCTGCGCGGCGAGGGCAACGAACCGGTGCTGGTGCTGGACGACGTGTTCGCCGAGCTGGACGCCCGCCGCAGGGAGCGGCTGGCGGAGCTGGTGGCGCCGGCCGAACAGGTGCTGGTGACCGCGGCGGTCGACGACGACGTCCCGGGGGCGCTCGCGGGGACCCGGTACGCGGTGTCCGCCGGCGAGGTGGAGCGGCTGTGAGCGGCGAGGGTGAGGGAAAGGCCCCGGGCGGCCCGGACGGGCCGAAGCCGGCGGAGCCGTCCGGCGTCGACCTGGCCCGGGTCGCCCTGCGCGCGGCGAAGGAGCAGGCGCGGGCGCGCGGTGAGGCGGCGCAGCAGAAGAAGCAGGCCAGGCGCGGCGGCGGGCTGCGCTCCGGGGCGCGGCGGGACGGCCGCGATCCGCTGCCGCTGGGCGCCGCGATCAACCGGCTGATCACCGAGCGCGGCTGGGAGACCCCGGCGGCGGTGGGCGGGGTGATGGGCCGCTGGCCGCAGATCGTCGGTGACGACCTGGCGCTGCACTGTGTGCCCGTGCGGTACGACGAGGAGCCGGACCAGCGGGTGCTGACGGTGCAGTGCGATTCGACGGCCTGGGCGACGCAGCTGCGGCTGCTGGCTCCCCAGCTGGTGGCCCGGCTCAACGCGGACCTGGGCAACGGCACGGTGCGGATGATCAAGGTGCTGGGCCCCGGCGGCCCGCAGCACCGGTTCGGCCCGCTGCGTGCCCCGGGCAGCACGGGCCCGGGCGACACCTACGGCTGACCGCTGCGACCTGGGCCTTTCACCTCCGCGGCCGGACCTGGGCCGCGTCCCGGCCGCCCGGGGACCCGATTGCGTGGCACGTGAAACCAGGTGGTGGTGAGCTGGCGTCCCTCACCGTAGCGGGAGGCTGACAGGCCGAAGCGCTCAACGCCTGTGTGAGCCCCTTGAGGCCCCTGCCTGGATATGGGGAGTCGTCAGCCGCTCATTCAGGGCGGCACATGCGTACTCAGGTACCCGCAAACCCCCATTCGGGTCGGCGCTACCGGTAGACTGATGAACAATCCCGCGTCTTGCGGGATTCGTCGATACAAGCCGAACGACGCAGCCGCTCCCGCCTGCCCGGAGAACGGCCTGTGCTGTGCCAGAAAGGGCGCTTCGTGGCCGATTCCGGCAACCCCAACGAGAACATTCCGTCCACCCAGGGCGAGGGCGACGCCGCTCCCGTCCCGGCCGAGGCGCAGGCCTCGTACGACGCCAGCGCGATCACCGTGCTGGAGGGTCTGGACGCGGTCCGCAAGCGACCTGGCATGTACATCGGCTCGACCGGTGAGCGCGGTCTCCACCACCTCGTGCAGGAGGTCGTGGACAACTCGGTCGACGAGGCCATGGCCGGGCACGCGGACTCCATCGACGTCACGATCCTCGCCGACGGCGGGGTGCGCGTAGTCGACAACGGCCGTGGCATCCCCGTCGGCATCGTGCCGTCCGAGGGCAAGCCGGCCGTCGAGGTCGTCCTCACCGTCCTGCACGCGGGCGGCAAGTTCGGCGGCGGCGGTTACGCCGTCTCCGGTGGTCTGCACGGCGTCGGCGTCTCCGTCGTCAACGCCCTGTCCACGCGGGTGGCCGTCGAGGTGAAGACCGACGGGTACCGCTGGACCCAGGACTACAAGTTCGGTGTCCCGACCGCCCCGCTGGCGCGCAACGAGGAGACCGACGAGACGGGCACCAGCGTCACCTTCTGGGCCGACGGCGACATCTTCGAGACGACCGAGTACTCCTTCGAGACGCTCTCGCGGCGCTTCCAGGAGATGGCCTTCCTCAACAAGGGCCTCACCCTCAAGCTGACCGACGAGCGCGAGTCGGCGAAGGCGACGGCCGGCGCGGACAGCGCCGAGGCGGCGGACGTTCCCGAGGAGGAAGTGGCCCGCTCGGTCACGTACCACTACGAGAACGGCATCGTCGACTTCGTCAAGTACCTCAACTCCCGCAAGGGCGACGTCATCCACCAGTCGGTGATCGACATCGCGGCGGAGGACAAGGACCGGCTGCTCTCGGTCGAGATCGCCATGCAGTGGAACACGCAGTACACCGAGGGTGTGTACTCCTTCGCCAACGCGATCCACACGCACGAGGGCGGTACGCACGAGGAAGGCTTCCGCGCCGCGCTGACCTCCCTGGTCAACCGGTACGCCCGCGACAAGAAGCTGCTGCGCGAGAAGGACGACAACCTCACCGGTGAGGACGTCCGCGAAGGTCTGACCGCGATCATCTCGGTGAAGCTGGGCGAGCCGCAGTTCGAGGGCCAGACGAAGACCAAGCTGGGCAACACGGAGGCCAAGACCTTCGTGCAGAAGGTCGTCCACGAGCAGCTGACCGACTGGTTCGACCGCAACCCCAACGAGGCGGCCGACATCATCCGCAAGGGCATCGCCGCCTCGACCGCCCGCGTGGCGGCCCGCAAGGCGCGCGACCTGACCCGGCGCAAGGGGCTGCTGGAGAGCGCGTCGCTCCCCGGCAAGCTCAGCGACTGCCAGTCGAACGACCCCACCAAGTGCGAGATCTTCATCGTCGAGGGTGACTCCGCGGGCGGCTCGGCCAAGTCCGGCCGCAACCCGATGTACCAGGCGATCCTGCCGATCCGCGGCAAGATCCTGAACGTCGAGAAGGCCCGGGTCGACAAGATCCTCCAGAACACCGAGGTCCAGGCGCTGATCTCGGCGTTCGGCACCGGGGTCCACGAGGACTTCGACATCGAGAAGCTCCGCTATCACAAGATCATCCTGATGGCGGACGCCGACGTCGACGGCCAGCACATCAACACCCTGCTGCTGACGTTCCTGTTCCGCTTCATGCGCCCGCTGGTCGAGGCCGGCCACGTCTACCTGTCGCGGCCCCCGCTGTACAAGATCAAGTGGGGCCGCGACGACTCCGAGTACGCGTACTCGGACCGCGAGCGGGACGCCCTGGTCGCCCTCGGCAAGCAGAACGGCAAGCGGATCAAGGAAGACTCGATCCAGCGCTTCAAGGGTCTCGGCGAGATGAACGCCGAGGAGCTGCGCGTCACCACGATGGACGTCGACCACCGGGTGCTCGGCCAGGTCACGCTGGACGACGCGGCGCAGGCCGACGACCTGTTCTCGGTGCTCATGGGTGAGGACGTCGAGGCGCGGCGCTCGTTCATCCAGCGCAACGCCAAGGACGTCCGCTTCCTCGACATCTGAGTCGGCCGTACAAGCAAGCCGCAGCGCGAAAGGACTTTGACCAGCAATGGCCGACGAGAACACCCCCGCACCCGTGACGCCCGAAGAGGTTCCGCCCGTCGAGGGCGTGGGCATGCGTGTCGAGCCCGTCGGGCTCGAGACGGAGATGCAGCGCTCCTACCTCGACTACGCGATGTCCGTCATCGTCTCGCGTGCGCTGCCCGACGTGCGGGACGGCCTCAAGCCCGTCCACCGCCGGGTGCTGTACGCGATGTACGACGGCGGCTACCGGCCGGAGAAGGGCTTCTACAAGTGCGCCCGCGTCGTCGGTGACGTCATGGGCACGTACCACCCGCACGGCGACTCCTCGATCTACGACGCCCTGGTCCGCCTGGCCCAGCCGTGGTCGATGCGCATGCCTCTGGTGGACTCCAACGGCAACTTCGGTTCCCCGGGCAACGACCCGGCCGCCGCCATGCGGTACACCGAGTGCAAGATGATGCCGCTGTCCATGGAGATGGTCCGGGACATCGACGAGGAGACCGTCGACTTCCAGGACAACTACGACGGCCGCAACCAGGAGCCGACGGTCCTCCCGGCGCGCTTCCCGAACCTGCTGGTCAACGGCTCCGCGGGCATCGCGGTCGGCATGGCGACCAACATCCCGCCGCACAACCTGCGCGAGGTCGCGTCCGGTGCCCAGTGGTACCTGGAGAACCCGGAGGCCTCGCAGGAGGAGCTGCTGGACGCCCTGATCGAGCGGATCAAGGGCCCGGACTTCCCGACCGGCGCGCTGGTCGTCGGCCGCAAGGGCATCGAGGAGGCGTACCGCACGGGCCGTGGCTCGATCACGATGCGCGCGGTCGTGGCGGTCGAGGAGATCCAGAACCGCCAGTGCCTGGTCGTCACGGAGCTTCCGTACCAGACCAACCCCGACAACCTCGCGCAGAAGATCGCCGACCTGGTGAAGGACGGCAAGATCGGCGGCATCGCCGACGTGCGGGACGAGACCTCCTCGCGTACCGGCCAGCGCCTGGTCGTCGTGCTCAAGCGGGACGCGGTCGCGAAGGTCGTCCTGAACAACCTGTACAAGCACACCGATCTGCAGACCAACTTCGGCGCCAACATGCTGGCGCTGGTGGACGGGGTGCCGCGCACCCTGTCGATCGACGCGTTCATCCGCCACTGGGTGACGCACCAGATCGAGGTCATCGTCCGGCGTACGAAGTTCCGGCTGCGCAAGGCCGAGGAGCGCGCGCACATCCTGCGCGGCCTGCTGAAGGCCCTGAACGCCATCGACGAGGTCATCGCCCTCATCCGGCGCAGCCAGACCGTCGAGATCGCGCGCGAGGGCCTGATGGGCCTGCTGGAGATCGATGACCTCCAGGCGAACGCGATCCTGGAGATGCAGCTGCGCCGCCTGGCCGCGCTGGAGCACCAGAAGATCACCGCCGAGCACGACGAACTGCAGGCGAAGATCAACGAGTACAACGAGATCCTGGCCTCGCCGGCGCGGCAGCGGCAGATCGTCAGTGAGGAACTGGCGGCGATCGTCGACAAGTTCGGCGACGACCGGCGTTCCAAGCTGGTGCCCTTCGAGGGCGACATGTCCATCGAGGACCTGATCGCCGAGGAGGACATCGTCGTCACGATCACCCGTGGCGGCTATGTGAAGCGCACCAAGACGGACGACTACCGCTCGCAGAAGCGCGGCGGGAAGGGCGTGCGCGGCACGAAGCTCAAGGAAGACGACATCGTCGACCACTTCTTCGTGTCCACGACGCACCACTGGCTGCTGTTCTTCACCAACAAGGGCCGGGTCTACCGGGCCAAGGCGTACGAGCTGCCGGACGCCGGCCGGGACGCGCGCGGCCAGCACGTGGCGAACCTGCTGGCCTTCCAGCCGGACGAGCGGATCGCGCAGATCCTGGCGATCCGCGACTACGACGCCGCGCCCTACCTGATCCTCGCCACCCAGGGCGGCCTGGTGAAGAAGACCGCGCTGAAGGACTACGACTCGCCCCGCTCCGGTGGCGTCATCGCCATCAACCTGCGGGAGACGGCGGACGGCGCCGACGACGAGCTGATCGGCGCGGAGCTGGTCTCGGCCGAGGACGACCTGCTGCTCATCAGCAAGAAGGCCCAGTCGATCAGGTTCACCGCGACGGACGAGGCGCTGCGGCCGATGGGCCGCGCCACCTCGGGCGTCAAGGGCATGAGTTTCCGCGAGGGAGACGAACTGCTCTCGATGAATGTCGTCAGGCCCGGTACTTTCGTGTTCACTGCCACCGACGGCGGGTACGCGAAGCGGACCGCGGTCGACGAGTACCGCGTCCAGGGTCGCGGTGGCCTCGGCATCAAGGCCGCCAAGATCGTGGAGGACCGGGGCTCGCTGGTCGGCGCGCTGGTGGTGGAGGAGACGGACGAGATCCTCGCCATCACGCTCGGCGGTGGTGTGATTCGTACGCGAGTCAACGAAGTCAGGGAGACGGGCCGTGACACCATGGGCGTCCAACTGATCAATCTGGGCAAGCGGGACGCCGTCGTCGGCATCGCCCGCAACGCCGAGGCGGGCCGCGAGGCCGACGAGGTCGACGGACCCGTCGACAGCGACGCCGAAGGCGGGACGACCGAGGTGACCACGGCCGACGAGGCCGCCGGCAGCACGGTCGACAGCAATGTCGAGGACACGTCGTCCTCGACCGGGGAGCACGAGGAGTAGAGCGTGAGTGGAGCCACGGGCGCCGGTTCGGCCGCTTCCGGAGCCGGAGGTAACGGTGCCCGTGGCCCCGCCACGGACTCCCAAGGGGGCACTGTGACGGATACGCGGGGCCCTCAGCCCCAGTACGAGGGTTACGCGACCGGGCCGCTGCCCGGCGAGCGGGAACCCGCACCTGGCCAGGCGGGCCCGTACCACCCGCCGCAGGCCTACCCCTCGCCTCCGGGCGGGCCGCAGGGCGGCGGGCGGCCCTACGGCGCCCAGCAGGGCGTGGGACCGGCCCAGACGGCCCGCAAGCCGCGGACGGGGGCGCGGACCACTCCGCGTACCCGCAAGGCGCGTCTGCGGGTGTCCAAGGCCGATCCGTGGTCGGTCATGAAGGTCAGCTTCCTGCTGTCCATCGCGCTCGGCATCTGCACGGTGATGGCGTCGGCGGTCCTGTGGATGGTGATGGACGCGATGGGCGTCTTCTCCACCGTGGGCGGCACCATCAGCGAGGCGACCGGTTCCAACGAGGGCAACGGCTTCGACCTCCAGGCGTTCCTGTCGCTGCCCAGGGTCCTGATCTTCACCTCGGTCATCGCGGTGATCGACGTGGTCCTGGCCACCGCGCTGGCCACCCTGGGCGCCTTCATCTACAACCTGTCGGCGGGCTTCGTGGGCGGTGTCGAGCTCACGCTGGCGGAGGACGAGTAGCCCGGCGGGTATCGATTTTGGGACTGGCCCCGACGTGCGCTAATCTTCAGAAGTCAGCGCGACGGAAAAGCGCGGCGGGGCTATAGCTCAGTTGGTTAGAGCGCATCCCTGATAAGGATGAGGCCACAGGTTCAAATCCTGTTAGCCCCACCAGCACGAAGGCCCCCACCGGAAACGGTGGGGGCCTTCGGCGTTGCCGGGACGGCGTCCCGGATGCGGCGTCATCTCGTGGCGGTACGCCGCAGACGGCCGCGCAGCGTCTCCGTGAGGGCGCCCAGGACGAACGCCTGGATCAGGGCGCTGACGACGACCCCGCCGGCCAGGAACCAGTACGAGAGCGCACTGGGGCCCCCGGCCTCCGCGCCCACCATGGCGAACAGCAGGGAGGCCGGGGCGGTGAGCAGGAACGGCCAGACCCCGACGAAGCCGGGCTCCCCGAAGATCGCGACGGCCGCCTCGAACAGGATGGAAGCGCCGACGACCCCGAGGTAGACGGCGGAGGCGGGGTTGGCGAAGGTCAGGCGGAGCAGGGCGCGAACGTGCATGGGATTCCCCCCGGGAGTCGTGGTGCTGTGGTGTTCCCCATGCTCGTTGCGGACCGCGCTGCGGGCGTGAGTACACGTACTCAACCGGCATGTGTGAACGCCCGGGCGCACGGGAAAGCCCCCGTCCGGTATGAACCGGCCCGGGGGCTCAGGGGATCAGGTGCCGCGGCGCTGTCACGGTGGGAGGAGCGAGGCGTCCTGCGCCGGAGTGCCGTGCGCGGTGCGGGCGGAGCCCGTGGTGTTCACGGTGTTCCTGGTGTCCGCGGACAGGTGCCGGGTGGCGGGTGAGGAGCCGTGGGCCTCGGCCCGGATGCGCTGCTTCATCGTGGGCGGGAGCGCCCGGTCACGCGGAAGGGTCCATCGCACCGAAGGTCCGGTCGCGGTTGCGCGGGCGGCGGGCGTGTGCTCGGGGGCGGTGGCCGCCGGCTCCGTGTTCGTGTTCGTGGCCGTGGCCTGCGCGGCGGTGGCCGTGGAGCTCGCGAAGCCCAGGGCCGCGAGGAGTGCGAAGAACGCGGTGACGAGGGCGGTCCAGATGTTCTTGGCCGAGACGGTGCTCATGGCCCCTCACTTTCGGGTGGTCCGGTTTGCTTACCTTTCCGATGATGTGGATCCGGCCCGCGATTTCGTGGATCGACGCCGCGCATGCGCCGATCTTCAGATGAACACCACTCGTATGGTTCAACCGGCCCGCTCGGGCCTTCCGCGGGAGCTTCCGAGGGGGCACGCACAGAGGGGTCCCGGCCGCACGTCGGCAGGCGCCAATTGGGTTGCGGGGAGGTCACCGGTCGATATCGGCCGGTGTGTATAGTCGGGCGGCAGAAGTCCCCTACGCCAACGAAGGACGAGGTCGCGCGGTGAAGAAGCTTCTCCTGGTCGCACTGGCCGCCATCGGCGGGCTCCTCGTGTACCGCCAGATCCAGGCGGATCGCGCCGAGCAGGATCTGTGGACGGAGGCGACCGACTCCGTGCCCGCAGGTTCGGGTGTCTGAGACGGAACAGCCTGGTACGGGCCCCGGTCGCTGACGCGGCCGGGGCTTCGTGCTGTTGCGGGACCGTGACGGCTGTGCTCTTGAATTCGCTCAAGTGAATCAATAGCTTGCGCAAGCAAAGATGCTGGCTGTTCAGTCGGGGCGCACAGGAGGGCAGGCCGTCACCGCGGCGGGCAAACGGGGCGATTCGGCCGCTGCCGCAGACAGTGACGGTGCGGGAGGGGCAGGATGGGCGGTCGTTGCGGCCGCGGGCGCGGGGGCTGCCGCCATGGCCGCGATTCCGGCCGTGTTCGTATTTGCACGCGGCCGCCGAGGGGCAGCCGTACGAATGACGAGGGGGAGCGCGTGATGAGGCGGCGCAGCAGGACGCGGGGGGCGCTCGCGGTGGTGGCGGCGGTGTTCGCGGTGGCGGCGCTGCCGGGACAGGTGTACGCGGCCGGCGCCCCCGGCGCGTACACCTTCGATCCGGACGCCGAGTCGGCCGTCGGCGCGGACATCAGCGCCGAGGCGACGAAGCTGAACCCGGGCGGCGTCTACAAGAGCGCCATCCGGAGCGGGCAGAAGCTGTACTACCGGCTGGACCTGGACGCCAAGACGAATGCCTATGTCTCCGCCGTCGTCGTGCCGAAGAGCGGCGGCAAGGTGGCGTACGGGGACGGGATCACGGTCAGCATCCGGGACAGCTCGGACGACGAATGCAGTTCGCAGGACGCCGTGTTCGGGTCCGCGCAGTATCCACGCCCCATCGCCGCGTACGCCTCGCGGCGGATCGAGAAGGACGGATCCTGCCAGGACGCCGGCACGTACTACGCGCTGATCGAGCGGGAGAGCAAGGAGACCTCCGACCAGGGAGAGTGGGACCTGGAACTGCGGTACGCCTCCGAGCCGCAGCTCGCGAAGCCCTCGGCCGAGGCGACCACCGCCCCGACGTCCTGGCCGTCCGCTTCCCCGCCGCCGCCCGCCGCCGCCACGGACAACACCCGGCGCGGTGGCTCCGGTTACTACGACGCCACGAGCCTGGAGACCGGTGAGTGGAAGGACCGGATCGAGCCCGGGCAGAGCCTCTTCTACCGGGTGCCGGTGGACTGGGGACAGCAGCTGTTCGCCACGGCCGAGCTGAGCAACAGCACTTCGGAGAAGAGCGCGTACGTCAGCAGTGCGCTGGCGGTGTCGCTGGAGAATCCCGCGCTGGGGCACGTTGCCGATGTGTCGCCCATGTCCTATTCGGGAAAGCCGATTTCCGTCCCCTTCGACCCCCTGCCCCCGGTGGCGTACGAGAACCGGTACGACTCCAGTGACGACGTCGGCGGAATGCGGTTCGCGGGCTGGTACTACCTCTCCGTCTCGCTGAGCCCCGACGTCGCGAAGCCGTACGGACAGAAGCCGATCGCGCTGACCCTCAAGATCAGCGTGAAGGGCGAGGCGGGGAAGTCGCCGTACAAGGGCGATGCCGGGATCTTCTCCGTGACCCAGGGCGACAAGGACGCGGCACGGAAGGGGCAGAGCGGCGCGCAGGCCGCCGAGGCCAGCAGCGAGCGCGGCACGATGAAGCTGGTCGCGGCGGCCGGAATCGGCGCCGGGACCGTGCTGGTGCTCTGGCTGGGTGCGTGGACCCTGATCGCGCGCCGCCGCACGGCCGCCGCGCCGGCCGCGCCCGCGGGCGGGCAGTACCCGTATGGAGGGCCGCCGCAGGCTTGGTAGGGGGCGGCCGCCCCGTGCTCAGGACTGGGTCAGCGCCCAGATGCCCACGGCGAAGCAGATCAGCGCCACCAGCAGGACCGGGACCGCCACCTTCGGAGGCGGTCCCGGACGCGTTCCGGGGGCCGACGCGGGGGCCTGGATGGGGGCGGCGCCTTGCTGGGGGGCCGTGTAGGGGTGGGTGAAGGACCGGTCCTGCGGGCTCGGAGCCGGTGCGGGGCCGGCGTCGGCGGCGGGGTAGCCGGCCGGGTTCGGGTAGCCGTACGGGCCCGCGGGTGCGGCGGTTTGCGGGGCTTGGTGTGCGGGAACGGCGGGCCCCGGGGGCGGGAGGTGGAAGCTGCCCGTCTCTGACATGGAAGCCGGCGCGGCGGGGTAGGGCTGCGGCTGCTGCCCGCCCGGGTGCGGGACGGCCGCCTGGGGAACCGGGGCTTCCTGGGGCGACGGAGGTGCGGTCGGCTGACCGGTTGTCCGAGGACCGGGGGAGTGCGCTGCCGCCGTCCCGCCGGACCGCAGGGGGCCGTCCGGGCCGAACCCCTCGGGAAGCGGGCCGATCTGGTCGAAGACCTCCACCGGCTCCTCGGTGTCCGAGGGCTCGGGAAGCATCTCGACGGCGGCGTTCAGGGCCTTGCGCGCGCCCGTGGCCGTACGGAAACGGTCCTGCGGGTCCGGCTGCAGGAGTCCCGCGATGACCTGCCACAACGGCTCCGGGACGCCGTCCGGGGCACTGGGTGTGCCGTGCTCCGCGAAGTGCTCGATGAGCGCCTGCGAGTCGGGCTTGGTGCCCTGGAGCAGATAGAGGGCCACCAGGCCGACCGCGAAGAGGTCCGCCGGGAAGTCCGGTTCGGCGCCCATCATCTGCTCGGGCGCGAAGTAACCGAGCGTCCCCACCACGTAGTTCGTCTCGGTGAGGCGCGGCTCGCCCTTGCGCATGGAGATGCCGAAGTCCGACAGCCGCAGATGCGGCCGGCCCCGGCCCGTGGCCTCCATGAGGATGTTGGCCGGTTTGATGTCCCGGTGCACGACGCCTTCGGCGTGCACCGTCGAGAGGCCGGAGAGCAACTGGTCGAGGAGGGTGCAGACGAAGCGTGGGGGCAACGGACCGTAGTCGCCGATGACATGGGCCAGCGAGCCGCCGCTGACCAGGTCCATGGTGAAGAGGACCTGGTCGTCGTCGGCGGCCCAGCTGGCCGGTGCCAGCACGTGGGGGTGCTCGATGCGCAGCGCCTGTTCACGGACGAAGCGGAGCAACGTGTGCGCGTCGCTCTGCTGGAGGACCTTGGCCGCCACATAGCGGCGGCGCCGGTGGTCCCAGGCGCGCCACACGGCGCCGACCCCACCGCGTCCGATCGGATCGACCAGTTCGTACCGTCCGGCGAAGACCTCACCCATGGCGCTGCGCCCGCTCCCCGTTCATGTTCCGGCCCGTGCCCCCGTACCGTGCGGGGCCTAGCTCTGGTGGCTCTCGTAGTGCGCCACCGCTTCCGCGGTGCGCCCCGCTCCGTACACCCGGAGGAACTCTGCCAGTTCCGGGTGCGTCGGGGCGAGGGAGTCCGCCGCATCGATGATGTCACCGGCGGCCGCGACCGAGCGCAGCAGCGACTGGATCTCCCGGACCACCCGTCGGACGGTGGGCGCCCCGCCGCTCGCCGTGGTCTGGCCGGTGCCCGAGAGAACCGAGCCGCCCTGCGACTTCTTGATCTCCTCCATGCGGGCCGTGGCCTCGGCGGCGCTGACGCTGCCGTCGGCGACCTGGCCGGCCAGCTCCTGCAGGGCCTGTACGCGCTGGACGACAGCCGGGTTGCCGATCTTCGCGCGCTGGCCGCTCATGAGCTGGGAAAGCATGGGAGCGGACAGTCCCAGAGCCGCGGCGAGGCGGGCCTGGTTGAGACCGAGGTCATCGATCAGCCGACGGAAGAGCGCGCCCAACGGCTCCCCGTACCAACTGCGTTGGAGGTCCCTGGCTCTGGCCGTGGCCTCTTGCTGAGCTGTATCCATTGCGTCTCCCCTTCGCATCGGCTTCGCTGCTGCGAACCTCGACCAGCATCTTACGGAGCGTGGTCGCACACGGGGAGTCCCTGATTTCTTGCAGGACCACCGGGGTGAGCCGGTAGTCTGTTCTGCGGCGGTGGCCGGAACATCGAAGTGTTCGGGCTGCGTGCTGTCGGGGCCTTAGCTCAGTTGGTAGAGCGCTGCCTTTGCAAGGCAGATGTCAGGAGTTCGAATCTCCTAGGCTCCACATCCCGAGAGGCTCCCTGAACTGCGGAAACGCAGATCAGGGAGCCTCTTTGCATGGGCCGTCGCCGGACCGCATCGCAGTCGGACAGGTTCTTCAAAGGTTCTTCATCGTTCCGCTCCTACCTTCGCCCTGCCCGCCGCGCCCGCGGCCGGGCCCGGCAGGGAGAGCGGGAGAACGATGAGGACGAACCGGGTACGGCCGGCCGTCGCAGCTGGGGTCATGGCCTTCGTACTGGCCGGCTGCGGCGGAAGCGACGGCGGCGTGGAGGTCCCGACGGCCGGAGGGAAGAAGGGGTCGGCCCCGGCCGAGGGGGGAAAGGACACGGACGACGTGGCCGCGTACGTGAAGGCGCAGCGCGCGTACGTGAAGTGCCTGCGGGAACACGGCGTGGACGCCCCGGACCCCGACGCGAAGGGCACCATCGACTTCGGTGCGGGCGACCAGCGGCGTGCGCTGAAGCAGGACCCGAAGTACAGGGCCGCCCAGGAGAAGTGCGCGCAGTACGCCTCCGCCGTGCCCGAGAGCATCGAGAAGGGCAACCAGCCCAAGCTGTCGGCCGCCCAGATCAAGGTGAAGCGCGAGTACGCCGCCTGCATGCAGAAGAACGGCGCGGCTGACTTTCCCGACCCCGGCCCCGACGGCCTCGGCCAGGGCGAGTGGGACCAGAGCGCGGCCGGAGCGAAGCGGGCCGCCCGGATCTGCGGGCCGATCGTCGGGGTCCCTGAGCACGCGGGGCCGGGCGAGGGCTGAGCGGTGGAGAAGGTGACAGACCTCGACGAGGAGCGCGTGCCTCGCGGACGGCGGACGTTCCTCGTCGTCGCCGGTGTGGCCGTCGTGGCGGCGGTCGCGGTGACCGGGGCCCTCGGGTTCGGCGGCGGCCGGGACGAGGGGCCGAAAGCCCCTCCCAGGGCCGGTTCGACCGTCCCCGTCACCCGGGCGACGCTGACCGAGCGCACCACGGTGGACGGCGCCTTGGGATACGGTCCCGAGATCCCGCTGCCGGTCAAGGCGACGGGCACGGTGACCTGGCTGCCCGCGTCCGGCACGACCGCGGAGCGGGGGGACACGCTGCTGCGCGTCGATGACCGCCCGACGGTGCTGCTCTACGGGGCGCTGCCGATGTATCGCGACCTCGCCCTGACCCCGGCCGCTCCGGAGGCCGACGCGGCGGAAGGGTCGGAAGAGCCCGGCAAGGACGCGCACCCGGCCGCCCAGGAACCCGTACGGGGCATGGACGTCATGCAGTTCGAGACGAACCTCGCCGCCCTCGGCTACACGGGCTTCACGGTGGACGAGACGTTCACTGAGGGCACCGCCGCGGCGGTCGAGCGCTGGCAGAAGTCGCTCGGCCTGCCCCAGACCGGCACGGTCGGCGTCGGGGACGTCATCTACACCGCCGGGCGGATACGGATCGGCCGGCCCGGCGTTCGGCTGGGCGCCGCCGTCGGAGAGGGCGCGCTCACCTACACCGGCACGACCCGCAAGGTCGTCGTCAACGCCTCCGCGTCCGAAGCTTCCTGGGCCGTGCGCGGCGCAGGCGTCACGATCCGGCTGCCCGACGAGACCCCCGTGAAGGGGCGGGTGGCGTCCGTAGGGAAGCAGGCGAACGAGGCCGAGGGGAGCGGCGGCACGGGCGAGCGGGCGGCGACCGTGCCGGTGACCCTCACCATCGAGGACCAGAAGGCCGTGGGGAAATGGGAGAGCGGACCCGTGACCGTCGAGTACGTGGGGCGGCGGGCCGAGAACGTGCTGACCGTCCCGGTCGCCGCCCTGGTCGCCCTCGCGGAGGGCGGCCACGGCCTGGAGAAGACGGACGGCACCTTCGTCGCGGTGAAGACCGGGCTGTTCGCGGACGGGGACGTGGAGGTGAGCGGACCGGGAGTCCGCGAGGGCCTGAAGGTGAGGATTCCGGAGTGAGCGGGGAATCCACGGCGTCCGGTGCGGGCTCTTCGGCGGTCGTGGAATTCGACGCCGTCTCCAAGACGTATCCCGGCGGGGTGCACGCGGTCCGTGACGTCAGCCTGCGGATCGGACGCGGGGAGCTGGTCGCCGTCGTCGGCCCCTCGGGCTCCGGCAAGTCGAGCATGCTGCATCTGATGGGCAGCCTGGACCGGCCGTCCTCCGGCCGCGTCCTGATCGACGGCCACGACGTGGCGAAGCTGTCCGACCGGGAGGTCTCGGCGCTCCGGGCCACCCGGATCGGCTTCGTCTTCCAGCAGTTCCACCTGGCGGTCGGAGTCCCGGTGCTCGACGCGGTCGGGGACGGCCTGCTCTACGCGGGGGTGCCGCTGCGCCGCCGCAGGGCCCGGGCAGCCGCCGCGCTCGCCCGGGTGGGGCTCAGCCACCGCGTCCACCACCTTCCGCATCAGCTCTCCGGCGGTGAGCGGCAGCGGGTCGCGGTCGCCCGCGCGGTGGTCGGCGACCCCGCGGTGCTCCTGGCCGACGAGCCGACCGGGAACCTCGACTCCGCCTCCGGGGCGGCCGTGCTGGACCTGCTGCACGGGCTGCACGCGGCGGGCACCACGGTCGTCGTCATCACCCATGACCGGGAGATCGCGGCCCGGCTCCCCCGCCGCCTCGACATGCGCGACGGCCGGCTGACCGGTGACGTTGCGCGCGGCACGACGATCGGGGCACCCCGATGACCGAGCGCACGCATACCCCCGGGCCGGCCCGGGAAGAGGCCGGGGCGCCCTCGCCGCTCCCACCCCGGCCGGCGCGCAACCGAAAGCGAGGCCCGTCCCGCCCGCGCCCCGCCCGCCTGCGCCCCGCCGACGTCGTACGGCTCGGCTCCACCGGACTCCGCACCCGGCCCCTCCGCGTCTTCCTCTCCGCCCTCGGGATCGCCATCGGGGTCGCCGCCATGATCGCGGTGGTCGGCATCTCCGGCTCCGGCCAGGCCGAGGTGGACCGCAGGCTCGACGCACTGGGGACGAATCTGCTGCGGGTCGCCCCCGGCGAATCCCTCTCCGGCGAGAAGGCCGAACTCCCGGAGGAGTCCGTGGCCATGATCCGCCGCATCCCGCCGGTCCAGGAGGTCGCCGCCACCGGCGACACCGGCGCGCACGTCTACCGCAACGATCGCATCGCCATCGGGCACACCGGTTCGCTGAGCGTCCTGGCGGCGGACACCGGCCTGCTGCCGACCGTCGGCGGGCGCCTCCGCGAGGGCCGCTGGCTGGACTCCGCCACCGAGGAGTACCCGGCTGTCGTGCTCGGGGCGACGGCCGCCCAGCGGCTGGACGTGTACCGGCCTGGCATCCGGCTCTGGATCGGCGGCCGGTGGTTCTCGCTGATCGGCGTGCTCGACCCGGTGCCGCTCGCCCCGGAGCTCGACAGCGCGGCCCTGGTCGGCCGGCCGGCCGCGCGGACCCACCTCCGCTTCGACGGCCACCCGTCCACGGTCTACGTACGAGCGGAGGACAGCCGGGTCACCGCGGTCAGGGAGGTGCTCCCGGCCACGGCGTACCCCGAGAAACCCGGCGAGGTGCGCATCTCGCGGCCCTCGGACGCGCTCGCCGCCCGCGAGGCCACCGAATCCGCGCTGACCGGGCTGCTGCTCGGCCTCGGCGGGGTCGCCCTCCTGGTCGGCGGGGTCGGCGTCGGGAACACCATGGTGATCTCCGTACTGGAACGGCGTACGGAAATAGGGCTGCGCCGCGCGCTCGGCGCGACCCGGGCACAGATCCGCACGCAGTTCGTGATGGAGTCACTGCTCCTGTCGCTCATCGGCGGACTCGCCGGAACGGTCCTGGGGACGCTGATCACCTCGGGGTACGCCCTCAGCCGCGACTGGCCTACGGTCGTGCCCGCTTGGGCGAGCGCGGCGGGAATCGGATCGACCCTGCTCATCGGTGCGGCCGCCGGGCTGTATCCGGCGGTACGGGCCAGCAGGCTGGCGCCCACCCAGGCACTGGCCGGCACATAACGGGAGGGGACAGGGTGAGCTTCCGGATCAGGGCCCTCGGCCTGCTGATGCTGATCGCGATGACCGCCACGGTGGCCACCGCCTGGCTGACCCTGCGTCAGGCCAACCGCCAGGTGCGCGAGACCGTCACGGCCGGGCAGCAGGAGACCTCCCGGATCGCCGGGGAGCTGCGCGCGTACGGGCTGGCGCACGCCACCTGGGACGGGCTCGCGCCGACGGTCACCGCGCTCGCGAAGGACACCGGGCAGCGCATCCGGGTGGTCACGGAGGCCGACGTGCTGCTCGCCGACTCCGACATCCTGGCCGGACGCCCACCGCGCACGGTGAGCGTCCGGCCGCCGGTCCTGGTCGACGCGCGCCCCACGCTGCGGCTCGCCGCGGGACAGGTGAGGCGGGCCTCCATGAAGCAGACCGCGTCCGCCATCGCCGCCTACCGTTCGTACGCCGCCGACGCGGTCTGCCTGACCCGCGCCGGGGCGGAGACCGTCACCGGGACGGGTGCCTTCGGTGTGCCGACGGTGCGCGCGGAGCACAGGCCCGCCCGGTGCCCGGAGCCCACGGAGGCGTACGACTCGCTGACCCCCCGGGACCTCGACGCGCTGCGGCCCTGCGAGGCCGAGAAACGGTTCTCCGACTGTTTGCAGCGGGTCTTCAACGACCGCGTCGCCTCGGTGGCCCCGCCGCGCCTCGAAGTAGGGCTCGGCTTCCGGGACGAGTCGCCGCCCGCCCTGGCCGTCGCGCCCACTGCGGCCGTCGCGGCGGGCGTGGCGCTCGCGGTCATCCTGGGCGGGCTGCTGCTGAGCAGGGCGGTCCTGCGTCCCGTACGCGCCCTGACGCTCGCCGCCAAGGGGCTGGGCGAAGGCGACCTCGGGCGGCGGGTGCCCGTGTCCGGCCGGGACGAGATCGCGCAGCTCGGCGGGGCCTTCAACCGCATGGCCGACTCGCTCCAGGCGAGCGAGGAGCACCAGCGCCGCCTCACCAGCGACATCGCGCACGAGCTGCGCACCCCGCTGGCCAATCTGCGGGGTTATCTGGAGGCACTGCGCGACGGGGTCCTCGAACCGACCCCCGAACTCCTCGAATCCCTCCACGAGGAGGCGCTGTTGCAGCAGCGGATCGTGGACGATCTGCGGGACCTCGCGCTGGCCGAGGCGGGCGCGCTGGCCTACCACCCCAGGGACGTCGATCTCCGCGAACTCCTGGAGACGAGCCACCGCGCCCACCTCCCCCAGGCCGGAGCCGCCGGCCTCGTGCTGACCCTGGAGGCGCCGCGTCCGGTGTACGCACGGGTTGACCCGGACCGGCTGCGCCAGGTCGTCGGCAACCTCATCAGCAACGCGCTGCGCGCCACCGCCACGGGGGGAAGCGTGACCCTGGCCCTGCTCGGGGACGGCGACCGGGCCGTCCTGGAGGTACGCGACACGGGCACGGGGATAGCGGCCGAGGACCTGCCGCGGCTCTTCGACCGCTTCTGGCGGGCGGATGTCTCACGGGGCCGGGCCACCGGAGGCAGTGGACTGGGACTTTCGATCGCCCGACAGATCGTCGCCGACCAGGGGGGCACCATCGAGGTGCGCAGCGCGGTCGGGGAGGGGACGACGTTCGCGGTCGCCCTTCCCCGGGCACGGGACGGTCAGCCCCCGGCGGGGGGTGATGCCGGGACGGGGCCGTCCGCGAGCCGGTAGCCCCTCCCGTACACCGTCTCCACATGACTGCCGTCCGGGCCCGTCCCCAGCTTCCGTCGCATGTTCATCACATGGGCGTCGACGGTTCTCTCCAGCACGTCCCGGTCGAAGCCGAAGACGCGCTCGATGATCTGGGCACGGGTGAAGACCCGGCCCGGCTCCCGCGCGAGTGTCTCCAGGATCGCGAACTCCTTCGCGGTCAGCTCCACCGGCCGGCCCGCGACCCGGACCTCGAACCGCGCGGTGTCGAGCTCCACCTCGCCGACCCGCAGCACCGCGGGTCCGCCGCCCCCGCCGGGCCTTCCCGAGCGGCGCAGCAGCGCCCGCACCCGGGCGGTCAGCTCACGCGGGCTGTACGGCTTGGTGAGGTAGTCGTCGGCGCCGAGGTCGAGGCCGAGGAGCATGTCCTCCTCGGCCACCCGGGCGGTGAGCAGCAGGATCGGCACATCGGACTCGATGCGCAGGATGCGGCACACGTCGAGGCCGTCGACCAGGGGGAGCATCACGTCGAGGACGATGAGGTCCGGTCTGGCCGAACGCGCCCGTTCCAGCGCCGCCCGTCCGTCCGCGACCACGTGGACCGCGTGTCCTTCTCTTTCGAGATAGATCCGGATCAGACGGGACTGCTTCGCGTCGTCCTCTGCGACCAGAATGCGAGCGCTCACGTTCCCCCCTCCACGGCCTCCTGCCGCCTCCCGAACGGTAGTACAGAACGACCGTGCGAAGCCGGTACGGAGCGAGGGTTCCGGGTACGCGGACGGGCGCCGGGAGACCTCGCGGTCCTCCGGCGCCCGTCCTGGCGTGCGTGCCGTCGTGCGGGTGTTCGGGTCAGGCGCGGTCGTCCGGACCCGTGGTGTCCGGGCCGTCCTCACCGGCCGCCTCGGCGTCGGCCTGCTTGGCCTCGACCTCGGGGTCCAGGAGCGTCGAGGCGTGCGGGCTGCCGTCGACGGAGGACAGCGGCGCGCGGTCGTCGACCTCGGTGGGGGCGGGCGGCTCCACCAGCCACTCGGGGTTGGCCTGCTTGTCCCACCAGCGCCACACCGCGTAGCCGGCGGCTGCCAGGACGCCGGTGATGGCCAGGCCCTTGAACGCCTTGCCCGCCCTGGCCCGCCGTTCGTGCTTCCGGGCCAGCTTGCGGATCTGCTTCGCCGTGACCTGGCCGCGCAGGGCGGCCACCGCGGCGGCGCTGCGGGCGGCGGCCTCCTCGGCCACCGGCTGGGCGGCGGCCCGGGCGCTCTCGATGCGCGGGACGGTGTAGTCCGCGGCGCTGCGGGCGGCCTGGCGGGTGCGGAGCGCGGCGCGCTGGGCGACCTCGTCCACCTTGGGGGGCACGTGTGTGCGGGCGAGCTCGATGCGTGGGGCGACGTGCGCTCCGTACTGCACACGGGCCTGCTTGGCTGCCTTCGACACCTTCGGTGCGAGCAGCGTGCGGGCCTCATGCGCATAGTGAACGGCCTGGTCCTTGGCCGAGTCGGCGTAGGGCGCCACCACTTCCGCGGCGTGCTGCACGCTGTCCCTCGCCGAGTCGGTTGCGGCACGCACGCTGTCGATGCGGGTCACGGGATCCTCCTCCTTGGTGGCGGGTAGGTACTCCGCCTTTCCACCCAATTCGAGATCATGCCTGCGGGGGCCCTGTGCGGCACGTGGGGCGGGCATCCGGGTCATGCGGTACTTCCGACGACCATGCCACGGTTCGTCCGGTATCGCGCCGGTTCGTCACGCACATGGCCGCATCGTCCGTGCCGCGGCGGCGCGGAGGCCACCGGCTTTCGCCTCGGACGCCGTGGGGGCGGCCCGTGCAAGGATCGGAGCGTCGGACCGGCCCGGCCAGCGGGCCGGTCCGACGCGCGGCGCAGTCGCGCGGAGCACATGTGCAGACTCACGGAAGGCAGATCGTGGCCGAGCAGCTTTACGCCACCTTGAAGACCAACAAGGGCGACATCGAGATCCGGCTCCTGCCGAACCACGCGCCGAAGACGGTCAAGAACTTCGTCGAGCTCGCCCAGGGGGAGCGCGAGTGGACCGATCCGACAACGGGCCAGGCGACCCGGGCCCGGTTGTACGACGGCACCGTCTTCCACCGCGTCATCAGCGGTTTCATGATTCAGGGCGGTGACCCGCTGGGGAACGGCACCGGCGGTCCGGGGTACGAGTTCAAGGACGAGTTCCACCCCGACCTCGCGTTCAACAAGCCCTATCTGCTGGCCATGGCCAACGCCGGACCGGGCACCAACGGCTCGCAGTTCTTCATCACCGTCTCGCCGACGGCCTGGCTGACCGGCAAGCACACGATCTTCGGTGAGGTCGAGGACGCGAAGAGCCGTCAGGTGGTGGACGCCATCGCGGCCACCGCGACCAACGCGCGTACCGACCGTCCGGTGCAGGACGTCGTCATCGAGTCGGTCGCCATCGAGACGCGCTGATCGCCCTCCGCGTCCGGGAGCTCACTCTCCGACTTCGCGTTCGGGAACCAACCGCCCCGCCCGTCCGTATCTCTTGGCAGAACGGATGCGCGGGGCGGTGTCGTGCGCACCGTGCGACGACGAGGACCGAGGGGACCGTTAAGCCATGGGACCGATGGACCAGCAGCCGCCGGGCGCGGCCGGACCGCCCCCGCCCGTCGGGGGGCCGGCCCACTGCTACCGCCACCCGGACCGGGAGACGGCGGTCCGGTGCGTCCGCTGCGACCGGCCCATCTGCCCGGACTGCATGGTCGACGCGTCGGTCGGCTTCCAGTGCCCGGACTGCGTCCGCTCGGGGTCCGGTACGGGGCACGGGGCGTCCGCCGCCCGGCCGCGCACGCTGGCCGGGGGCGTCGTCGCGGCGGACCCCAGGCTGATCACCAAGATCCTGTTGGGGATCAACGTCGCCGTGTTCGTCGCGGTCCTGGCCGACGAATCGCTGGTCGACCGCCTGATGCTGCTCGGCCGCGCCAACTTCTACTTCGGCGGGCCGCCCGAGGGCGTCGCAGAAGGCCAGTGGTACCGGCTGGTGACGTCGATGTTCCTGCACCAGGAGGTGTGGCACATCGCCTTCAACATGCTGGGTCTGTGGTGGCTGGGCGGTCCGCTGGAGGCGAAGCTGGGCCGCGTCCGCTTCCTGGCCCTCTATCTGCTCTCCGGCCTGGCGGGCGGCGCCCTGACGTACTGGCTCGCGGAGCCGAACCAGCCGTCGCTGGGAGCCTCGGGAGCCATCTACGGTCTGCTGGGCGCCACGGCCGTACTGATGCGCCGGCTGAACTACGACATGCGTCCGGTCATCGCGATCTTCGTGCTCAACCTGATCATCACCTTCAACCCCTGGGGCGGAATCGCCTGGCAGGCACATGTCGGAGGGCTGATCGCCGGAGTGCTGATCGGGATCGGCATGGTGCACGCCCCGCGTGAGCGGCGCGATCTGGTGCAGTTCGGGACCTGCGCCCTGGTGCTGGCGGCCGTCGTCGTGATCGTGATGACGAGAACGGCCGCGCTGACCTAGCCCGTGCCCCCAGGCGGTTGTGGACCATTTGTGACCGAAGTTGTCCACAGGGTTCCACAGCGTGATCCGGATCTTGTGCATATCGCGGGCACAACTGTGCCCCTTGTCCCTGAGCTGGGTTTTTCCAGTAGGGACAAGGGGCGTCCCGCCTCGGGGCGGAGGCGGCTGCAGTCGCACCGGCGTCAACGGCCTGAGAGTTATCCACAGATCGTCTGACCTTTTCCCCCACCTGTGGATAACGCTGTGGGTAACTCAGGGCAGGGGTTGCGCAGCAGGGCCGGTGTGTGGTTCTAGGGGGTCGCGCGGGCTACTTCCACTGTGTGGAGACGCCGAAGCCACCGGCGATGAAACCGAAGCCGACGACGATGTTCCAGTTCCCCAGCGAGTCCACCGGCAGATCGCCGTCGGTCACGTAGAAAACGACGATCCAGGCCAGCCCGATCAGGAAGAGCGCCAGCATCACGGGCGCCACCCAGCTACGGCTGGTCAGCTTTATGTTGGTCGCCTGCTTCGCCGGGGGCGGCGTGAAGTCGGCCTTCTTGCGGATCCGTGACTTCGGCACGAGGAACTCTCCTGTCGATGCGCTGCGTGACCGCGCAGGGAACTGTGGCTGGCGCCGGGGCTGGGCGCGAGGGGGAATGTGGCCTCCCCGGGGCGTCCGTTAGCGTAGTCCTTCCGTGGCACCGAAGGAGATAAGGGTACGTTGAGCAATTCTGCCGACTCTCCCCCCGGACCGGTCCGCCGCCCCTTCCGGCACCCGGCCAGAGTGCTCACGGCTGCCGTTTTCGCCCTTGCCGGACTCATCTTCGTGACCAGCGCGAATACGGCGAAGGGCACCAATATCCGCACCGACGCCTCACTGCTGAAGCTTTCCGACCTCATCCAGCAGCGCAGCGAGAAGAACGCGGCCCTGGAGGAGTCCGCCGCCTCCGTGCGCGAGGACATCGACAGCCTCGCGCAGCGGGACAACGGCAGCACCAAGGCGGAGGCCGCCAGGCTCAAGGCCCTGGAGCGGACCGCGGGCACCACCGAGCTGTCCGGCCCGGCCGTCTCCGTCACGCTCAACGACGCCCCGCCCAACGCCACCGCCAGCCCCGGCTACCCCGACCCGCAGCCCAACGACCTGGTCATCCACCAGCAGGACCTCCAGGCGGTCGTCAACGCCCTGTGGCAGGGCGGCGCCAAGGGCGTCAAGGTCATGGACCAGCGGCTGATCTCCACCAGCGCCGTGCGCTGCGTCGGCAACACCCTGATCCTCCAGGGCCGGGTCTACTCACCGCCGTACAAGATCACCGCGGTCGGCGACACCGGTGCGCTGCGACGGGCGCTGGACGCCTCGCCGGCCATCCAGAACTACCTGCTGTACGTGAAGGCCTACGGGCTCGGCTGGCAGGTGGACGAGCAGGAGAGGGCGACCCTCCCCGGCTACTCGGGCGCGGTGGACCTGCACTACGCGGAGCCGGTGAAGTAGCAGACGGCGACGGGCGCCGCACAGCTTTCCACAGGCATCCCACGCCGGGCCCCGGGCCCTTTAGTCTGGACCCGGTACCGAATGGAGGGTCTGGATGTACAGCTGGATCTGGCGGCATCTGCCGGGCAACGTGTGGGTGCGCGCGTTCATTTCGCTCGCGCTCGCCCTGGCGGTCGTCTATGTGCTGTTCCAGTACGTCTTCCCGTGGGCGGAGCCGCTGCTCCCGTTCGGCGACGTGACGGTCGACGGAGCGAGCGCGCCGACGGGGGCCGCCCGATGAGCGCCCGCATCCTGGTCGTGGACAACTACGACAGCTTCGTCTTCAACCTCGTCCAGTACCTCTACCAGCTCGGCGCCGAGTGCGAGGTGCTGCGCAACGACGAGGTGACCACGGCCCACGCGCAGGACGGCTTCGACGGCGTCCTGCTCTCCCCCGGCCCCGGCACCCCGGAGCACGCGGGCGTCTGCGTCGACATGGTGCGCCACTGCGCGGCGACCGGCGTCCCGGTCTTCGGGGTCTGCCTGGGCATGCAGTCCATGGCGGTGGCGTACGGCGGCGTCGTCGGCCGCGCCCCCGAGCTGCTGCACGGCAAGACCTCGCCGGTGCTCCACGAGGGCGCGGGCGTGTTCGCCGGACTGCCCTCGCCGTTCACCGCGACCCGCTACCACTCGCTCGCCGCCGAACCGGACACGGTGCCCGACGAGCTGGAGGTCACCGCGCGAACGGCCGACGGCATCATCATGGGCCTCCGCCACCGCGAGCTGGCCGTCGAGGGCGTGCAGTTCCACCCGGAGTCGGTGCTCACCGAGCACGGCCACCTGATGCTGGCCAACTGGCTGGTCCGCTGCGGGGACACCGGAGCCGTCGAGAGGTCGGCGGGGCTCGCTCCGGTGGTGGGCAAGGCCGCCGCGTGACCCCACCCCGCCACGGAGCCGGGGCCGGGCAGGACGACCCGCACGATCCGCGGGCGTACGAGGACCCGGGTGCCTTCGAGGCGGCGGTCCACCGGCTGGCGGACCCCTTGAACGACCCGCTGCCGGGTCCGGAGCCCCCGGCCCCGCAGCAGCAGGCGCCCTACGAGCCACAGGGCGCCCAGCAGGCCCCGCAGGAGTGGTACGACCCTCACGGGTACCAACGGGACTGGTACGGCCACCAGGAGCCCGTACAGCCCTCCCCGGGGGCATCGCCGCCCGCGTCCGCCCCGTACGTGCCGGGCCCCGCGGCCCCTCCGCTGCCCCCGGCCGACGACGCCGTGGAGTCGGCCACCGCGGTCCTCGGGCGGGTGGACGTGGGCGACCCGGCCGTGCCGGCGCCCCGTCCGGAGCCGGAACCCGAGTCGCCCGCCGGGTCCGGCGGCGAGGCCGGAGGCGTACCGGACGAGGCCACGCCACCGCCCACCGGTGGCCGCGCCGAGCGCAGGCGTGCCGCGAAGGGCCGTGGCAGGCGGCGCTCCGGGCCGCCGCCTTGCCCGCCCGGCACCGCGACGGACGGCGCCCCGGCGAAGCCCATGACGCGCATGGAGGCGCGCCGCGCGGCCAAGGCCGCCAAGGACAGCCCCGCGATCGTCATCAGCCGGGGCATCGGCGAACTCTTCATCACCCTGGGCGTCCTGATGCTGCTGTTCGTCACCTACCAGCTGTGGTGGACGAATGTGCGTGCCGACCGGCTCGCCGGCCGGGAGACCCACAAGATCCAGGACGACTGGGCCAAGCACGAGAACACCCCCGTGAAACAGGAGGCGTTCGAGCCGGGGCAGGGCTTCGCGATCCTCCACATCCCCAAGCTGGACGTCGTCACGCCGATCGCCGAGGGCACCAGCAAGGAGAAGGTCCTCGACCGGGGCATGGTCGGCCATTACAGCGAGAAGCCCTTGAAAACGGCGATGCCCTCCGACAAGCAGGGCAACTTCGCGCTGGCCGGCCACCGGAACACCCACGGCGAACCGTTCCGCTACATCAACCGCCTGAAGCCCGGCGACCCGATCGTGGTCGAGACCCGGGAGGCGTACTACACCTACGAGATGACGAGCGTGCTGCCGCAGACCTCGCCCTCCAACGTCTCCGTGATCGCGCCGGTGCCGGAGCGGTCCGGGTTCACCGAGCCCGGCCGGTACATCACCTTGACGACGTGTACGCCGGAATTCACGAGTACGTACCGTTTGATCGTCTGGGGCAAGATGGTCGACGAACGGCCGCGCAGCAAGGGGATGCCCGACGTGCTCGCGGACTGAACGGGCCCCACGCCATGACGACAGGGCGGTGCGATGACAGCGACGACCGAGGACCAGGAGCGGACCGAGGAGCCCGCGCCGCCCGGGCGGAAGGGCGGCCGCCATCCCATCGCGACCGCGGTCAGCGTCTTCGGTGAACTGCTCATCACCGCAGGTCTGGTGCTCGGTCTCTTCGTCGTCTACTCGCTGTGGTGGACGAACGTGCTCGCCGACCGCGAGGCCACCAAGCAGGGCCACACCGTCCGCGACAAGTGGGCCGACGGCCCCGGCGCGCTGGACACCAAGGACGGCATCGGCTTCCTCCACGTCCCGTCGATGCGGAACGGCGAGGTGCTCGTCAAGAAGGGCACCGACACCGACATCCTCAACGACGGGGTCGCCGGCTACTACACCGATCCGGTGAAATCCGCGCTCCCCTCCGCCAAGGAGGGCAACTTCTCGCTCGCCGCCCACCGGGACGGCCACGGCGCGAAGTTCCACAACATCGACAAGGTGCGCACCGGGGACGCGATCGTCTTCGAGACGAAGGACACCTGGTACGTCTACAAGGTCTTCAGCGAGCTGCCGGAGACGTCCAAGTACAACGTCGACGTGCTGGGCCCGGTCCCGAAGGGCTCGGGAGCGAAGAAGGCGGGCCGCTACATCACGCTCACGACCTGCACCCCGGTCTACACGTCCAAGTACCGCTACGTCGTGTGGGGCGAGCTGGTGCGTACGGAGAAGGTCGACCGCGACCGCACGAAGCCGGTCGAGCTGCGCTGAGAGGCCTTACGGCAGAGGGCCCCGGTCACCATCGCGGTGACCGGGGCCCTCTGTTCGTGCCGGGCGGTACGGGTCAGTGACCCTGTCCGCCGTTCGGACCGCCGAAGATGTTGCCGCCGCCACCGCCCTCGACGGTGTTCAGGGTGACCGTGCCGCCCTTGTTCACCGGCTGGTTGGGCATCGGGGTGCTCAGGACCACCTTGGCGTCCGGCTTGTCCACGGAACCGGGACCGAGTGCGACGACCAGGCCCATGGCCTCCAGCTGCGCCTTCGCGTCCTGGTACGTCTTGCCGACGATGTCACCCGGGACGTTCACCTGCTCGGGCTCGGCCGGGCCCTTGGAGACCTTGAGGATGATCGAGGTGTCCTTGCCGGCCTTCGTGTTCGGCTCGGGGTTCTGGCCGATCACCTCGTTCGCCGGCTTGTCGGAATCCTCGTCGGACCTGCCGATGTTGGTGAAGCCGAGACCCTTCAGCTGGGCCACCGCGTCGTCGTACGAGCGGGTGGAGACGTTGGGCACGGTGAGCAGCTTCTCCGTGGCGACCTTGAGCGTGACCTCGGAGTTCTCCTCGGCCTTCTCGCCACCCTTCGGGGACTGCTCCAGGACGGTGCCCGGTTCGGCCTGGTCGGACTCGACCGAGGTGACGTTGACGGTGAAGCCCCGCTTTTCAAGAAGCTCGCGGGCGTTGTCCTCGGACTTCTCGGTGACGTCCGGCACCTCGACCTTCGGCGGGCCGCTGGAGACGAAGACCGTGACGGTCTCCTGCTCCTTCATCTGCCCGTCCTCCGGTGTCTGGCGGCAGATCTTGCCCTTGGGCTGGTCCTTGCACTCTTCCTTCGGGCCGACCTTGAGAATGATGTTCGTGTTGTCGGCCAGTTTCTGAGCGTCCTCGACCGTGCTGCCGACCATCTGGGGCACGTCGAACGCACCGTCGTCGCCACCGTCGCCGGGGAAGACCGCCTTGCCGATGAGGATCGCGCCGATCAGCACCAGGATGCCCGCGACGACCAGGAGGATCGTCGAGGTGTGGTTCTTCTTCTGCCTGCGGCGGTCGGGGCGGTCGTCGTAGCCGTAGCCGCCGTCGTCCGGGTTGACCGGCGGCAGCATCGACGTGCGCTCGCCGCTCTGGTCGGCGGCGCGCAGGGCGGTGGTGGGCTGGTCGTTGTCGTAGCCGCCGGGGTAGCCGCCGCCGTAACCCGCCGCACCCATCGCGGCGGTCGCGGCGACCGGCTGGCCGTCGAGGCACGCCTCGATGTCCGCGCGCATCTCGTCGGCCGACTGATAGCGGTAGTCGGGGTCCTTGGTGAGGGCCTTCAGCACGATCGCGTCCATCGCGGGCGTGATCTCGGGGTCGAAGTTGCTCGGCGGCTGCGGCTCTTCCCGTACGTGCTGGTAAGCGACCGCCACCGGGGAGTCGCCGACGAACGGCGGCCGGACGGTCAGCAGCTCGTAGAGCAGGCAGCCGGTCGAGTAGAGGTCCGAGCGCGCGTCGACCTGCTCGCCCTTGGCCTGCTCCGGGGAGAGGTACTGGGCGGTGCCGATGACGGCGGCGGTCTGGGTCATCGTCATCCCGGAGTCGCCCATGGCGCGGGCGATACCGAAGTCCATGACCTTGACCTGGCCGGTCCGGGTCAGCATGACGTTGGCCGGCTTGATGTCCCGGTGGACGATGCCCGCGCGGTGCGAGTACTCCAGAGCCTGGAGGATGCCCACCGTCATTTCGAGCGTCCGCTCGGGCAGCAGCCTGCGCCCGGAGTGCAGCAGCTCGCGGAGCGTCGAGCCGTCGACGTACTCCATGACGATGTACGGGATGGAGACCCCGTCGACGTAGTCCTCGCCGGTGTCGTACACCGCGACGATCGCCGGATGGTTGAGCGAGGCGGCGGACTGGGCCTCACGGCGGAACCGGGCCTGGAAGGACGGGTCGCGGGCGAGGTCCGCCCGGAGCGTCTTCACGGCGACGGTGCGTCCGAGCCGGGTGTCGTGGGCGAGGTAGACCTCGGCCATGCCACCACGGCCGAGCACCGAGCCCAGCTCGTACCGGCCGCCTAGGCGACGCGGCTCTTCCATAACTGTTCCAGCCCTCTCCGTCAGTCCTGACCGCACCGGTGTGCGGTCCGGCGGTGTGCTGTTCGCGCATACGCTACCGGCCGCGCATCAGCTGATCGGCCCGCAGGCAATACCTGATATCCGACCGGTATCCGCAGAGGCGCTTTCGCGGCCGGGTGTGAGTGGTGTCACTTCTCGCTGTCGATGACCGCCTTCATGACCGCCTTCGCGATCGGGGCGGCCAGGCCGCCACCGGAGATGTCGTCGCGGGTGGCGTCGCTGTCCTCGACGACGACGGCCACGGCCACCGGGGAACCGTTGTCCGTCTTCGCGTACGAGATGAACCACGCGTACGGGTTCTCGCTGTTCTTCACGCCGTGCTGGGCGGTTCCGGTCTTGCCGCCGACCGTGACGCCCGGGATCTGGGCGTTCGTGCCGGTGCCCTGCTTGACGACGGTCTCCATCATTTCCTGGAGCTTCTGGGCGTTCTCCGCCGAGAGGGGCCGGCTGAACTCTTCCTTCTCGTGCGTGTAGATCACGTCCAGGTTGGGCGCCTTGCGCTCGGCGACCATGTACGGCTGCATGAGCTTGCCGTCGTTGGCGACGGCGGAGGCGACCATCGCCATCTGGAGCGGGGTGGCGCGGTTCGACGCCTGGCCGATGCCCGCCATGGCGTTCTGCGGCCGGTTGTCCTCGGGGTACACGCTGGCGTCCGCGCGGACCGGGGTGAAGATCTCCTTGTTGAAGCCGAACTTGCCGGCCTCGTCGATCATCTTCTGGTTGCCCAGGTCGTCACTGATCTTGCCGAAGACGGTGTTGCAGGAGAAGCGCAGCGCGTTGCGGAGCGAAGCGTTCTCGCACGGGATGTTGCCCTCGTTGGGCAGGTCCTGACTGGTCTGCGGCAGGCGCCAGGGCAGCGGGGACTTCGTGTCCTCGTCGATGTCTTTGTAGAGCCCGTTCTCCAGGGCGGCGGCGGCGGTGACGACCTTGAACGTGGAGCCGGGCGGGTAGGTCTCGCGCAGCGCCCGGTTGAGCATGGGCTTGTCCTTGTCGTCCTTCAGGGTCTGCCACGCCTTGCTGTCGGACTGGCCGTTGCCCGCGAAGGACGAGGGGTCGTACGAAGGGGTGCTGGCGAGCGCCAGGATGGCACCGGTCTGCGGGTCGAGGGCGGCGACGGCGCCCTTCTTGTTGCCGAGGCCCTCGAAGGCGGCCTTCTGGGCCGCGCCGTTGAGCGTGGTGACGACGTTGCCGCCCGTCCTCTCCTCACCGGTGAACATCGACATCGTCCGGTTGAAGAAGAGCTGGTCGTCGTTGCCGGTGAGGATGCCGTCCTCGAGGTTCTCCAGCTGGGTGGCGCCGAACGCCTGCGAGGAGTAGCCGGTCACGGGGGCCCACATGGGCCCGTTCTTCCAGACCCGCTTGTACTTGAAGTCGCTGCCCTTGGTCTCGGTGGACCCGGTGATCGACTTGCCGTCCACGATGATGTTGCCGCGCTCATGGGCGTACCGCTCGATGCGGACGCGGCGGTTCTCGTCGCGGGTGTTGAGGTCGTCGGCCTTCACGTACTGCAGGTAGTTGGTCCGCGCGAGCAGGGCGAAGATCAGGACGCCGCAGAAGATCGCGATCCGGCGCAGGGGCTTGTTCACGGGCGGACCACCTGGGTCATCTCGGCGTCGGTCGAGGGTGCGGGGGCGGGCGCGGGGCGGCGGGCGGTGTCGCTGATGCGGATGAGGATGCCGATCAGGGCCCAGTTGGCGATCACGGACGAACCACCGGCCGCGAGGAACGGCATCGTCATACCGGTGAGCGGGATCAGACCCATGACGCCGCCGGCGACGACGAAGACCTGGATCGCGAAGGCGCCGGAGAGGCCGATCGCGAGGAGCTTGCCGAAGGGGTCACGGGCGGCGAGCGCCGTGCGGACACCGCGTTCCACGATGAGGCCGTACACCAGCAGGACGGCCATCATCCCGGCGAGGCCGAGCTCGTCACCGACGGTGGCGAGGACGAAGTCGGCGTTGGCGGCGAAGCCGATCAGGTCCGAGTGGCCCTGGCCCCAGCCGGAGCCCAGCGTGCCGCCCGACCCGAACGACATGATGGCGTTGCCGATCTGCTCGCAGGCGCCGTCCGTCTTGAAGCACTTGAACGGGTCCTGCCAGGCGGTCACACGGGCCTGGACGTGCGGTTCGAAGGTCGCGACGCCGACGGCTCCGGCCGCCGACATGAGGAGCCCGAAGACGATCCAGCTGGTCCGCTCGGTGGCGACGTACAGCATGATCACGAAGAGGCCGAAGAACAGGAGTGACGTACCCAGGTCGGTCTCGAAGACGAGGATCAGGATCGACAGCGCCCAGATGACCAGGATGGGCCCCAGGTCGCGCCCGCGCGGCAGGTACAGCCCCATGAAGCGGCGGCTGGCGAGCGCCAGTGCATCACGTTTGACCATGAGATACCCGGCGAAGAAGATCGCGATGATGATCTTCGCGAACTCCCCGGGCTGGATGGAGAAGCCGGCGATGGTGATCCAGATCTTCGCGCCGAACTTGGCCGGAAAGAACATCGGCAGGATCAGCAGGAACAGCGCGGCCACCATCGAGATGTACGTGTAGCGCTGCAGGATGCGGTGGTCCTTGAGTAGCAGCAGCACGCCGACGAAGAGCGCCACACCGACCGCCGAGTACATCAGCTGACGGGGGGCGGACGGGGTGAACACCCCGTAGTAGTTCTCGGCGTCCCTGATCAGCTTCGGCGACTGGTCGAGCCGCCAGATCAGCACCAGCCCCAGTCCGTTGAGCAGCGTGGCCAGCGGCAGCAGCAGCGGGTCGGCGTACCGGGCGAACTTGCGGACCACGAGGTGGGCCACCCCGCCGAGCAGGATGAGCCCCGCCCCGTAGCCGAACATTCCGGAGGGCAGCGTGCCGTCCATGGCCAGGCCCACGTTGGCGTAGGCGAACACCGAGATGGCGATGGCGAAACCCATCATCATCAGTTCGGTGTTGCGTCGGCTCGGCGCGTCGATCGCGCCGATCGTGGTCGTGTTGGTGACAACGCTCATGGTGCTGAAGGCCCCCTACGGCTCTACTTCTTACCGCACTGCGGGACCAGCTTCTTCTCTTCCTCCGAGAGGCTGGGCCCAGGAGTGGGAGTCGTGGAAGTCTGCTCGGACTTGGTGTCGCCACCGGATGTCTTGCCGGACTTCGACGCCTTGGTGGCGTCGCTGTCCGTGCCCTGCGCCTGGCCCTCGTCGCCGTGCGCCTTCTCCGCCGCGCGGCGGGCCGCGTCCTTCTTGCAGGCGGACGCCTGGGTGGAGAGCTCGGCGATCTTCTCGCGGGCGTCGGCGAGGCTGCCCTCGGCGATCGTGGCCTCGACCTTCTTGCGCTGGTAGGCCGGGAGGTACTTGAGTTCGATCTCGGGATGGTCGGTCTCGACCTTCGAGAGCGAGAGCCAGCCGAGATCCTGGCTGATGCCCCGGTACAGCGCGACGTTGTCGTTCTTCGCGCCGACGTAGAACTGGGTCTGCGTCCAGCGGTAGCCGCCGTAGAGCCCGCCGCCGACGACGGCCAGCGCGAGCACCACGTACAGGGAGCGCTTGAGCCACTTGCGGCCGCCGCCCTGCTTGACGAAGTCGTCGTCGGAGTAGGACCCGAAGGACCCCTCGGGCATCCCGTCGTAGCCGGAGTCGTCGCCGCTGCCGGGCGGGCCGAAGCTGCCGGAGGGCGGAGGTACGGGACGGCCGAGGCCGGCCGCACGGCCCGCCGGGGTCTGCATCGCACCGCCGTCGTTCAGCTGGGCCGCCTGGTTCTCGGCGACCGCGCCGACGACGACCGGGGTGTCATTGAGCTGCCCGGCCAGGGTGTCGTTGCTGTCGACGTCGAAGACATCGGCGACGATGCAGGTGATGTTGTCCGGTCCGCCGCCGCGCAGGGCGAGCTGGATCAGGTCCTGGATGGTCTCCTGCGGGCCCTGGTAGCTGGCGAGCGTCTCCTCCATCGTCTGGTGGGAGACGACGCCGGAGAGCCCGTCGGAGCAGATCAGGTAGCGGTCGCCGGCCCGGACCTCACGGATGGAGAGGTCGGGTTCGACGTGGTCGCCACTGCCCAGCGCGCGCATCAGCAGGGAGCGCTGCGGGTGGGTGGTGGCCTCCTCCTCGGTGATCCGGCCCTCGTCCACCAGCCGCTGGACCCAGGTGTGGTCCTGCGTGATCTGGGTGAGCACGCCGTCGCGCAGCAAGTACGCGCGCGAGTCGCCGACGTGCACCAGGCCGAGGCGCTGGCCGGTCCAGAGCAGCGCGGTGAGCGTGGTGCCCATGCCCTCCAGCTGCGGGTCCTCCTCGACCATCATCCGCAGCTGGTCGTTGGCCCGCTGGACCGCCGTACCGAGCGAGGTGAGGATGTCGGAGCCCGGGACGTCGTCATCGAGCTGGACGAGGGTGGAGATCACCTCGGAACTGGCGACCTCACCGGCCGCCTGGCCACCCATTCCGTCGGCGATCGCGAGGAGGCGGGGACCGGCGTAGCCGGAGTCCTCGTTGCCCTCGCGGATCATGCCCTTGTGCGACCCGGCGGCGAAGCGCAGGGACAGACTCATGCGCACCTCACCCGTCGGTTCGGGGTACAGCCGGTCTCGAGCCACACTGCCCACCCTCCGGTCGGGAGCCTGGCCGGGTCCGATGCCCGGACCCCCGCGGCTCGCTCGCTCCGCTCGCTCATTGTCGTACTACTTCCGCAGCTCGATGACGGTCTTGCCGATCCGGATCGGCGCGCCCAGCGGAACGGGCGTCGGGGTGGTGAGGCGGGTCCGGTCCAGGTACGTGCCGTTGGTGGACCCGAGATCCTCGACGATCCACTGGCCGTCACGGTCGGGGTAGATCCTGGCATGCCTGCTGGACGCGTAGTCGTCGTCCAGCACGATCGTTGAATCATGGGCCCGGCCCAGCGTGATGGTCTGCCCCTGGAGCGCCACCGTGGTGCCGGTGAGCGTGCCCTCGGAGACGACCAGCTTGGTCGGCGCCCCCCGGCGCTGGCGGCCGGGCTGCTGGCGCTGCTGCGGCGGTGCCGCGTTCTGGCGTCCCTGGGGCGGACGCGCGTCGTTCGCGGTGCGGCGTGAGCCGCGCTGCGTGACGCGCGTTCCGAACAGGTCGCTGCGAATGACCTGGACGGCCACGATCACGAACAGCCACAGAACAGCCAGGAAACCTAGCCGCATGACCGTCAGGGTCAGCTCTGACATTGCCCCCGCTTCACCCTTCGGCTTGCCGGTAAACGATGGTGGTGCTGCCCACGACGATCCGCGAGCCGTCGCGGAGCGTAGCGCGGGTGGTGTGCTGCCCGTCTACCACGATGCCGTTGGTAGACCCGAGATCCTGGATCGTCGAGGGCGTTCCGGTCCTGATCTCACAGTGCCGGCGGGAGACGCCGGGGTCGTCGATCCGCACATCGGCGTCGGTGCTGCGGCCCATGACCAGCGTCGGGCGGGAGATCTGGTGACGGGTTCCGTTGATCTCGATCCAGCGCCGCACCTGCACGTTCGGCAGGGAGGTGGGGGTGGCCGGCGGACGCCGGTCGGGACCGCCGTGACGCCCGGCGCCCGGCGGCGGACCGGCGGGCATGGGCGGGGCGGAGGCGGGCGGGTAGCCGTAACCGCCGGGGGCCTGCGCGGCGGGACGGCCGGGGTACCCCTGGGGGGGCTGGCCGCCGTAGCTCTGGCCCTGGTTCGGCGCCTGGCCGTGACCCTGGCCCTGTGACGAACTCGACGCCAGGGTGCGGCTGCGGACCCGGTACAGACCGGTGTCGAGGTCCTCGGCCTTCTCCAGGTGGACCTTGATGGGGCCCATGAACGTGTACCGCTGCTGCTTGGCGTAGTCCCGGACGAGGCCGGAGAGCTCGTCGCCCAGCTGGCCGGAGTACGGGCTAAGCCGCTCGTAGTCCGGGGCGCTGAGCTCGACGATGAAGTCGTTGGGGACGACGGTGCGCTCACGGTTCCAGATGGTGGCGTTGTTGTCGCACTCCCGCTGGAGGGCACCCGCGATCTCGACCGGCTGGACCTCGGACTTGAAGACCTTGGCGAAAGTGCCGTTGACCAGACCTTCGAGACGCTGCTCGAAACGCTTCATCACTCCCATGGGGCACCTCCTCCGGTGTCGTCGTCCCTGTACTGCTTACTGATCGTATCCACGCGTTGGGAAATCGGCTGGTTCCCCTTGTCTGCCCTGGGGACGAGTGTCCCCCCTCACACGGATCGTAGAGGTGGCCTCCTCACAGTGTCCCGCACCTTGGACGCACTCAGGAGGAGTGGGGGCGACCTCTGGGGGTTCCCGGTTCCTTTCGGACGTTCTGCGGACGTCGGCCGAGCGTGCGGCGAGTGCCCGGTGAGCGGGCGGCGAAACAACGGATGTGAATCCACCCTGTCCAGCGTGCTAATCTTCCGGATGTCGCCAGGCGCTCGCACCGAAAGGTGAGAGAGCCCGGAAACACCACTCTTGCGCGAGTGGCGGAACGGCAGACGCGCTGGCTTCAGGTGCCAGTGTCCCTAGGGACGTGGGGGTTCAAATCCCCCCTCGCGCACAAGAAAGAAGCCCCCCAGGCATCAGCCCGGGGGGCTTCTTCGGTTCGGGGGCGGTCCGGAGACGACGCCTCCCTGTGTGGTTGGTTTCACGGTGTTTGGTTTCACGTGAAACGCCCGTTTTACGAGTGCGGTGCGTCGCCCGCCGCGTTGTAGCGCAGCAGGTACGCGGCGAACCGGGCGAGGTCGTCCTCCGTCCAGTCCGCGAGGCGGTTCTGGTAGGCCGCGCGCCGGCTGGCCTGAGTGGCGGCGAGGGCTTGGGTTCCGGCCTCGGTGGGGTGCAGGACCTGGATGCGGTGGTCGTCCGGGTCGGGGTGCCGTTCGACCAGGCCCAGCTTCTCCAGGGCGCCGATCTGCCGGCTGACCGTGGACTTGTCGAGCATGTAGTGCGCCGCCAGATCGGTCGCGCGGCACCCCTGCTGGTCATCGATGTGTGCCAGCAGCGTGTACGAGACGAGGGGCAGCTCGGGGTGGAGTCTGGCCGCGGCGGCCCGCGCGCGGCGGGCGAAGGCGGTCAGCTCGCGCTGGATGACGTCCAGCGACTCCTCGCGTTCTCCGGGGGTGCCTGGCACGGGTTCGCCTTCCTCGAGAGTTCAGTTGTAGAGTAC
Organism: Streptomyces sp. NPDC052299; assembly: GCF_040679335.1. Lineage (NCBI taxonomy): Bacteria > Bacillati > Actinomycetota > Actinomycetes > Kitasatosporales > Streptomycetaceae > Streptomyces > Streptomyces sp. NPDC052299. Next base: position 252,029 of record NZ_JBFAUP010000001.1, read on the forward strand.
AACGGAATCGAAGTTGTAAAAGCCAACCAGTTGAGTTGTAAAAACCAACTATCTGGCCGATCGTCTGGAGCCCTCCATGTCCGCAGGCCCGAGCGCCGCCGCCGGCACTCCGGCGGGCGCGCTGCGCCACGTACTGAGCCACCTCGTCACCCCGCTGCTGATGTGCATCGGCATGGGCCTCGCCTACCTCGGCGCCTTCCACGCCCCGCAACCGCACGACCTCCGGGTCGACGTGGTCGGCTCCGGGCCCTCCGCGCAGGTGCTGGCGCAGACCCTCCAGGACAAGGGGGACGGGGCGCTCAGCGTGCGTACCGTCGCCGACCGCACCACCGCCGCCGAGCACCTGCGCACGCAGGACAGCTACGGCGCCTACATCCCCGGCAACGCCCCCGAACTGCTCGTCGCCTCCGCCTCCTCCGACACCAGCGCCACGGCGGTCGAGAAGGTCTTCACCCAGGTCGCGGCCGGCCAGGGCGCCCCGCTGAAGGTGACGGACACCGCGCCCACGGCGGACGGCGATCCGACCGGCCAGGGCATCTTCTTCCTGCTGGTCGCCGTGAGCATCGGCTCGTACGCCTCCGTCGCCGTGATCGGCGGCGCCGGAGCGGTCCTGCGGCTGCGGGTCCGGGCGGCGCTGGCGCTGGGCGCCTCGCTGGTGGTCAGCGCCATCGGGGCGGTGTTCGCGGGACCGCTGTTCGGTCTCGTGGACCACGGACTCGCGGGGCTCTGGGCCATGGCGTGGCTCTACTCGGCGGGCATCCTGCTGATCGGTGTGGGCTTGCACACGTTCCTCAAGCGGTGGACCACGCTCGGCGTGATGGTGCTGTTCGTCATGCTCAACTTCACCAGCTCCGGCGGGATCTTCCGCCCCGAGCTCCAGCCCGGCTTCTTCGGCGCGCTGCACTCCTTCTGGAACGGGGCGGGCTTCGTGGAGGGCGTACGCAGCCATGTGTACTTCGGCGGCCACGCGCTGGGCGGAAATCTGCTGGTGCTGGCGCTCTGGTTCGTCGCGGGCGTGGCGCTGACGGGGCTCGCGGGCCTCGCGGAGGCGCGTCGGCGCTCGGCGGCCGCCCTTCCGGCCGTCCCTCCTGCCCCCGCTTCCGCAGGCCCGGCCGGCGCGTCGGCCGCGGAGGAGGAAGAGGAGATGGAGGAGGCGGTCGGGGTCTGAGCGGCTGACCAGCGGGGGAGCGCTCGGTCCCCGGAGTTGTCCACAGGGGCAGACGTCGATCGTTGTACGGCGGTACCGTCGGCGGCAGTTGATGTCGGTGCAGGTCCCGGCGGCTGCGCCGGGCGGGGCGGGGAGGCTGCGCGCCATGGAAACGACCGGGACGGGACTGCCGCCGGTACGACTCGTTGAACCCGGTGGTGAAGCCGCGAACACGGGGGCCGTGCTCCCCGCAGGCGGGGGTGGCCCGCGCATACCGGCCGTGCCGGGGTTCGCCCGCCGTACGGACCGGGCTCATGCGCAGGCCGGGGGCCGGGCGAAGGACAGGGGCAAGGCGCTGCGGGCGCGGGTGCCCAGGTCCGCGCACGCGACGCTGGACCTGCCGGCCGGGCGGCCGGACGCGGTGCGCGCCGTCGAGGAGTCCAACCGGGGCCGGGTGGCGGAGCTGACACCGATACGGGTGGGCCGGATGGCCGCCACCCCCTTCGCCTTCCTGCGCGGCGCGGCCGGCCTGATGGCCCATGACCTGGTGGGCACCCCCGTCACCGGGATCGCCGCCCAGCTCTGCGGCGACGCGCACGCGGCCAACTTCGGGCTGTACGGCGATGCGCGCGGCGGCCTCGTCATCGACCTGAACGACTTCGACGAGACCGTGGCCGGGCCCTGGGAGTGGGACCTCAAGCGCCTGGCGACCTCGCTGGTGCTCGCGGGCCGGGAGGCCGGTGCCGACGAGGACACCTGCCGCAAGGGCGCGTACGACACCGTGGGCGCCTACCGGCGGACGATGCGGCTGCTGGCCCGGATGCCCGCGCTCGACGCGTGGAACGCCATCGCGGACGAGGAGCTCGTCTCCCACACCGACGCGCGGGACCTGCTCGGCACCCTGGAGCGGGTCTCCGAGAAGGCCCGCAACAACACCGGTGCCCGCTTCGCCGCGAAGTCCACGGAGGAGTGCGAGGACGGCGGCCGCCGCTTCGTGGACGCGCCGCCGGTGCTGCGCCGGGTCCCGGACGCGGAGGCCGCGGCCGTGGCGGCGGGTCTCGGCGACTATCTGGGGACCGTCTCCGAGGACCGGCTGCCGCTGCTGGCCCGGTACGCGATCCACGACGTGGCGTTCCGGGTCGTCGGCACCGGCAGCGTCGGCACCCGCTCGTACGTGGTGCTGCTGCTGGACCACCGGGGGGAGGCGCTGGTGCTCCAGGTGAAGGAGGCCAGGCCCTCGGTGCTCGGGCCGCATCTGGCCGCCGTGGGGTTCGCGGTGCCGGAGGTCGCGCACGAGGGGCGGCGCGTGGTGCTCGGGCAGAAGCGGATGCAGGTCGTCAGCGACCATCTGCTGGGCTGGACGACGGTGGACGGCCGGCCCTTCCAGGTACGGCAGTTCAGGAACCGCAAGGGGAGCGTCGACCCCGCCGCCCTGGCCGCCGACCAGGTGGACGACTACGGCCGGATGACCGGGGCGCTGCTGGCGCGGGCCCACGCCCACAGCGCGGACCCGAGGCTGCTGGCCGGCTACTGCGGCAAGAACGACGAGCTGGACGAGGCGGTGGCGTCGTTCGCGGTGACCTACGCGGACCGCACGGAGGCGGACCACGGGGAGCTGGTGCGGGCGATCGGGGCGGGACGGATCGCTGCGGAGCGGGGCGTGTGAGCGGCGGATGCGCCGACAGCCCGGCAGGACGAGTGAGGTTTGCCGGGGCCACCACGGGTCCACGGGGACGGGCCGGGGCCATACGCTGGACGGGTGACCCACGAAGCGCCCGGGGTGCCGACCTCCCGGAATGACGATGACCTGCAGGACGAGGCCAGGCCGGCCGCCGGCCGCGAGGAGGCGGCGGATACCGCGGCGCAGGAGCGGCCCGAGGCGCGGCTTGCCCAGGCCGTCCGGGCGGCCGAGCAGGCGCTGATCGAGTTCGAGATCGCGGTGGAGACGTTCCGGGTCGAGGTGGAGAACTTCTCCCGGCTGCACCACCAGCGGCTCGGTCCGATGTACGCGCGGCTGGACGAGCTGGACGCGCAGATCGCCGAGGCGCGGGCGGCGAAGACCGGGGACCCCGAGGACCTGCGCAAGGCCGAGGAGGCGCGATCGGTCGTGATGCCCATGCCGGGCGTGGACGAGCTGTTCCACGACTGGATGGACTCCGAGGGCCTGTCCCCCGAGGCGTCGGCCATGCTGACCGATCAGACGGTCCGCCCGCCTAAGCGGGTCCGGCCCACCGACGAGGCCCGCAAGCTGTACCGCGATCTTGTCCGCAAGGCGCACCCGGACCTCGCCCAGGACGAGGCGGAGCGGGCCAGGCGGGACGAGTTCATCGCGCGCGTCAACGCCGCCTACGGGCGCGGGGACGAGGCCCAGCTCAACGAACTGGCCGAGGAGTGGGCGGCGGGACCGGCGGCGCCGCGGCAGGAGCTGAGCGAGGCCGACGAGCTCTACGCCCGGCTGGACTGGCTGACCCAGCGCAAGGAACTGCTGACCGAGTGGGCACAGGAGCTGGAGGAGAGCGCGATCGGCGCCATGCTGCGGATGGCCCCGGACGACCCGGACCAGCTGCTGAACGAGATCGCCGAACAGCTGCTGGGCGAGGTCTCGCAGCGGGAGGCGGAGCTCGCGGCTCTGGTGCAGTAGCGTTTTCGGTGGCCCCGAGCGCACTGGTTCGGTGACCCGAGCGCACTGACGAGAGAAGGCATGACCCATGAATTTCGGCCCGCTTCCCACGGTCGATGTCGCCTCCGTTCCGGCGGACGGCCTCGTGCTGGACGTCCGGGAGAACGACGAGTGGGTGGCGGGCCACGTCGAGGGCGCCCTGCACATTCCCATGAGCGACTTCGTGGGCCGCTTCGGTGAGCTGACCGAAGCGGTGGAGGACGGCCGTCGCGTGCATGTGATGTGCCGGGTCGGCGGCCGGTCCGCCCAGGTCACCCAGTACCTGGTGCAGCAGGGGATCGACGCCGTCAACATCGACGGCGGCATGCTCGCCTGGGACGGCGCGGGCCGCCCGATGGTCACCGACGACGGCACCCCGGCCTTCGTCGCCTGACGCGGACCCGCCCGCGACCCGTCCGCCCCCGGCCCCTCCGGCGCCGGGGGGTCAGCGGTCGAAGTCGAGCTCCACCTCCTCGGTGACCGGATGGGACTGGCAGGCCAGCACGTAACCCGCGTCGGTCTCCTCCGGCTCCAGGGCGTAATTGCGGTCCATCCGCACCTCGCCGGAGACCAGGAACGCCCGGCAGGTGCCGCAGACGCCGCCCTTGCACGCGTACGGGGCGTCCGAGCGGCTGCGCAGCACCGTCTCCAGCAGCGACTCGCCCCCCTCCACCGGCCAGGTGCCGGACCGGCCGTCGAGCGTCGCCGTCAGGACGCCGCCGACCGGCGTCTCGACCCGGGGCCCCGCAGACGTGGCGGGGGTGTCCTCGACGTGGAAGATCTCCTGATGAATGCGGGAGCGGTCCACGCCCATCCCGTGCAGCGCGCCCTCGGCTGCCCGGACCAGGCCCAGCGGCCCGCACAGGAACCAGCCGTCGATCTCCGCCACCGGCAGCAGCGCCGGCAGCAGTCCGGAGAGCCGTTCGCCGTCCAGCCGGCCCGAGGGCAGACCGGCCTGCTGCTCCTCCCGGGACAGGGCGGTGACCAGCTGGAACCGGTCCGGATAGCGGTCCTTCAGGTCAGCGACCTCGTCCAGGAACATCGTCGAGGCGGCGGTCCGGTCACTGCGGACCAGGCAGAACGTGGCGTTCGGCTCCCGGGCGAGCAGGGTGGCCGCCATGGACAGCACCGGGGTGATGCCGCTTCCGCCGACGATCGCCGCGAACTGGCCGGCGCGGGGCGTCAGGACGAAGCGCCCCATCGGGGGCATCGCCTCGATCGTGTCCCCGACCAGCAGCTCCTTGAGCGCGTACGTGGAGAACGCGCCGCCGTCCACGAGGCGGATGCCCACCCGCAGCGCCGGACCGGCCGAGGGCTCGGGGGCCGGTGCGCAGATCGAGTACGAGCGGCGGACCTCCTCGCCGTCCACGGTGTAGCGGACGTTGAGATGCTGGCCGGGCTTGTGCCGGAAGGTCTCGTGCAGGCCGGGCGGGACGGCGAGGGTGACGGCCACCGAATCGTCCGTGAGCCGCTCGATCCCGCTGACCCGGAGCGGATGGAACATCTACAACTCCTTGAAGTGGTCGAACGGCTCCTGGCAGGCCACGCAGCGCCGGAGCGCCTTGCACGCCGTGGAGGAGAACCGGCTCAGCAGCTCCGTCTCGGTGGAGCCGCAGTGCGGACAGCGCACGGACAGGGCCAGCGGCACCGGACCGCCGGGCGTGGTGTCGTGCGGCCGGGGCGGGGCTATGCCGAACTCCGCCAGCTTCCGGCGCCCTTCGGCGCTCATGTCGTCCGTCGACCAGGCGGGCGACAGGACCGTCTCCACGGACACCTCGGCCACGCCGTGGTCGTGCAGCACGCGCTCGATGTCCGCCGACATCGCCTCGATCGCCGGGCAGCCGGTGTAGGTCGGCGTGAGCCTGACCGTGACATGGTCCGGGTCGTGCACCTCCACGCCCCGGACCACACCCAGGTCCTCCAGCGTCAGCACCGGCAGCTCCGGGTCCGGGACGGAGCCCGCGATACTCAGCAGCTCCTGCTCGACGGAGGTCCAGGTCACCATGACGCCCCCGGGTGGCTGCGGTGCAGGTGCTGCATCTCGGCGAGCATCCGGCCGAAGGACTCCGTGTGGATGCCCTGCCGGCCCGCGCCCGCCGTCCAGGCGCCGGACTGCGGGCCCGCCGGCACGGTCAGGGTGGCCCGGCCGAGGACGTCGGTGACGGCCTCCAGCCAGCGGCTGTGCAGCGCCTGCCAGTCGACGTCGATGCCCTCGACCGGCTGGAACAGCTCGCCGGTGAAGCGCCACAGGGCGTCCGCCGCCCGCTGCATTCGCTCGTGGCTCTCGTCCGTCCCGTCACCGAGGCGCAGGGTCCACTGTTCGGCGTGGTCCCGGTGGTAGGCGACCTCTTTGACCGCCTTGGCCGCGATCCCCGTGAACGGGCCGTCGCCGGCGGCCAGCTGCTCGTACAGGCCCTGCTGGTAAACCGAGAAGTAGAGCTGCCGGGCGATGGTGTGGGCGAAGTCGCCGTTCGGCTGCTCGACCAGCTGGAGGTTGCGGAAGGCGCGTTCCTCGCGGAGGTAGGCCAGTTGGTCCTCGTCGCCCGCGAGCGAGAGCAGCAGCCGCGCCTGGCCCAGCAGATCGAGGGCGATGTTGGCGAGGGCGACCTCCTCCTCCAGCACCGGGGCGTGGCCGGCCCACTCCCCCAGCCGGTGCGAAAGGACCAGCGCGTCGTCGCCCAGGGCGAGGGCCGCGGTCACAGGTGCTTCACCCCGTCCGGGATCTCGTAGAACGTCGGGTGCCGGTAGGGCTTGTCCCCGGCCGGCTCGAAGAAAGAGTCCTTCTCGTCCGGCGAGGAGGCCGTGATCTGGGAGGAGGGCACGACCCACAGCGAGACCCCCTCGGACCGGCGGGTGTAGAGGTCGCGCGCGTTGCGGAGGGCCATTTCGGCGTCCGGCGCGTGGAGGCTGCCGGCGTGGGTGTGGGAGAGCCCGCGCCGCGAGCGGACGAACACCTCCCACAGCGGCCAGTCCGTCGAGCTGCTCATGCTGTCGCCTTTCCGTTCCGTACGGCCGGGTCCTCGCCGGGCGTGTGCTTGCGGGCGTACGCGGCGGCGGCCTCGCGGACCCAGGCGCCTTCCTCGTGTGCGCGGCGGCGCTGCGTGAGGCGCTGCTCGTTGCACGGGCCGTTGCCCTTCAGGACCTCCTGGAACTCGGTCCAGTCGATCGCGCCGAAGTCGTGCCTGCCGCGTTCCTCGTTCCACCGGATGTCCGGGTCCGGGAGGGTCAGGCCGAGCGCCTCGGCCTGGGGGACGCAGATGTCCACGAACCGCTGCCGCAGCTCGTCGTTGGAATGCCGTTTGATCTTCCAGGCCATCGACTGCGCCGAGTGGGCCGAGGCGTCGTCCGGGGGGCCGAACATCATCAGGGAGGGCCACCACCAGCGGTTCACCGCGTCCTGGGCCATCTCGTGCTGTGCGGGCGTGCCGTTGCTCAGCGCGAGGAGCAGTTCGTAGCCCTGGCGCTGGTGGAACGACTCCTCCTTGCAGATGCGGACCATCGCGCGGGCGTACGGGCCGTAGGAGCAGCGGCAGAGGGGCACCTGGTTGGTGATCGCGGCGCCGTCCACGAGCCAGCCGATGGCGCCCACGTCCGCCCAGGTCAGCGTCGGGTAGTTGAAGATCGACGAATAGCGCTGGCGCCCTGCGTGGAGCTTGTCGAGCAGCTCCTCGCGGCCGGTGCCCAGGGTCTCGGCCGCGCTGTACAGATACAGGCCGTGCCCGGCCTCGTCCTGCACCTTGGCCATGAGGATCGCCTTGCGGCGCAGCGAGGGGGCGCGGGTGATCCAGTTGGCCTCCGGCTGCATGCCGATGATCTCGGAGTGGGCGTGCTGCGCCATCTGCCTGACCAGCGAGGCGCGGTACGCGTCGGGCATCCAGTCGCGCGGCTCGATGCGTTCGTCCGCTGCCACCGCTGCGTCGAAGGCGGCCAGAAGGACCGCGTCGGGCCCCTCTCCGCCGCTTGCTGCCGTCTGCGCTGTCTGGCCCGCAGTCACTGCCGCCATCCCGGACTCCCTACCGACCGATCGTTCGGTTCAATGTCTTCAATGGTGAGTCCGTGGCCCGTAGGGTGTCAACCCTGTGGATAACCGACGCGATCGGGGCGGGATGGATTCGGACGACGACAGGGTCGCCGACGGCGGGGGCGGGCCTGTTCATGCCGTCGAGGCGCCCGCGGCGGCCGGCGGAATGGCCGGGCTCTCGTTTCCGTATCAGATCGTCGCAGCCGTGGCGCTCGCCGCTTTCGGGGTGCTCGCCTGTACGCAGCTGGCCATGGTCTTCCTGCACGTCGCGCCCGCCAACACGCTGACCAAGCAGCACGGCGCGGCGGTGGACGACTGGGTGTACCCCGAGTTCGAGCAGAACTGGAAGCTCTTCGCGCCCAACCCGCTGCAACAGAATGTGTCCGTTCAGGTGCGCACCGAGATGGCCGGACCCGACGGCCCCCGCACGACGGCCTGGCGGAACCTCTCCGCCGAGGACGGCCGCGCGATACGCGGCAATCCGCTGCCCAGCCACGTCCAGCAGAACGAGCTCCGCCGGGCCTGGGACTTCTACGTCGGATCGCACGACGACAAGAACCGGGCCAACGGCCTGCGCGGCACCCTGTCCGAGAAGTACGTCCGCCGCCTGGTGATGCTGCGCCTCGGCGGCAGGGACGACGGCGGGACCATCCTGAGGATTCAGGTCCGGTCCGAGGTCCGGGCCGTCGCGGCGCCCGAGTGGAGCGGCGAGAAGATCAGCACCGGCCCGTCCTATCGCGTCCTGCCCTGGTGGACGGTCACCGCTGACGACCTGCCCGAGGAGGCAGGACAGTGAGCACCCCGCACCCGGTCCGCGGCCTCGCCGGCTCCGTCCAGCGCGTCACGGCCTCGGCCCTCGGGCCGTACCAGAGCGCCGTTATCCGCATCGGCTTCTCGGCCACCTTCCTGCTGTTCCTGCTCCGCGAACTGCCCCACCGGCACGAGATGTACGGCCCCGACGCGCCCTGGCGCTGGGACCTGGCGCGGCAGCTGATATCCGGGAACCAGGCGTTCACGACCCTCATGTGGTCGGACAGCGGCCTGTGGTTCGAGACCGTCTACGCGCTGGCGCTGCTCTCGTCCCTTCTGCTGATGCTGGGCTGGCACACCCGCGCCGTCTCCGTGGTCTTCATGGCCGGAGTCCTCTCGCTGCAGAACCGCAGCATCTTCATGGGCGACGGTGGCGACAACGTCATCCACCTGATGGCCATCTACCTAGTGCTGACCCGCTGCGGGCAGGTCTGGTCGCTGGACGCCAGGCGGGTGCGGGGCCGCGCATCCGAGGAGTACGCCGACCAGGGGGCCGGTGGGCGGCGCGTGCCCGGGGAGCCGGCCGGGATCGTGCTGTGGGTGGTGCTCGGGGCCGTCCTGGTGGGGGGCTCGGTGGCGGGCGGTCTCGGCGGGACCGTGTGGCTGCCGCTCCTCCTGTGGTGCCTGTGGATCGGTCAGGGCGCCTGGTGGGCAGTGAACCGGTACGCGCCGCGCAGCGAGCTCCGTACCCTCCTCGACGTCATCGCCAACCTCGCCCACAACGCCACCCTCGTCGTGATCATGGCCGAGGTCTGCCTGATCTACGCGACGGCCGGCTGGTACAAGATCCAGGGCTCGCGCTGGCAGGACGGCACCGCGCTGTACTACCCGCTCAAGCTGGAGTACTTCACCCCGTGGCCCGCCCTGTCGGACCTCCTGGCCTCCAGCGGCGTCATGGTCATGGTGCTGTCGTACGCCACGGTCATCGTGCAGGTGGCCTTCCCGTTCACCCTCTTCAACCGGCGCGTGAAGAACTTCCTGCTCGGCGCCATGATCTGCGAGCACGCGGGGATCGCGCTCCTGCTGGGGCTGCCGTTCTTCTCGATGGCCATGATCGCCGCGGACGCCGTCTTCCTGCCGACCGCCTTCCTGGTGTGGCTCGGCGGGCGGGCGACCGCCGGGCGCGAGCGGGTGTTCCGGCGGCGGGGACGGGTGCCGGCGCCACGTGCCGCCGGGGGCGGCCCGGAGGCACCGGAGCCCGGCGGCGGCGGGAGCCATACCCTCGTCGGGTGAGCAGTGAGACCGGCAGCACCGGTGAGACCAGCGACGGCGGCGCGCCCGTGGGCGATGAGCCCGCGCAGTACGACGAGGGATTCGGGACGGAGATCGGTGTCGGGCCGCATCCGCAGCCCTGGCCCGAGGACGAGCGGTACGACCCCGAGCTGCTGGCCGGTGGTGACCGGCGCAATGTGGGCGACCAGTACCGGTACTGGACCCGTGAGGCGATCGTCGCCGACCTCGATCTGCGCCGCCATGACTTCCACGTGGCCGTGGAGAACTGGGGCCACGACTTCAACATCGGGTCCGTCGTGCGGACCGCGAACGCGTTCCTGGCCAAGGAGGTGCACATCGTCGGGCGGCGGCGCTGGAACCGGCGCGGGGCGATGGTCACCGACCGCTACCAGCATGTCCGGCACCACCCCGACACCGCGAGCCTGACCGCTTGGGCGGCGGCCGAGGGGCTGCCGATCGTCGGGATCGACAACCTGCCGGGGGCGGTGCCGTTGGAGCGGACGGTCCTGCCTCGGCGGTGTGTCCTCCTGTTCGGGCAGGAGGGGCCCGGGCTGACGGAGGAGGCTCGGCGGTGTGCGGAGGTGGTGTGTTCCATCGCGCAGTTCGGGTCCACGCGGTCGATCAATGCGGGGGCGGCTGCCGCGATCGCCATGCATGCCTGGGTGGAGCGGTATGCGGTGATTCCTGGGTGAGGTGGGGTGCGGTGCGGGTCCGGGTGTGGACGGGTGGGGTGGGTGCGCTTGCGGCGGGCCCTTTCCCCTACCCGCCCCTTCCCGTAACCGGGGCTCCGCCCCGGACCCCGCGCCTCAAACGCCGGCGAGGCTGGGGGCACGTTGTCGGGGCTGGGGGTCACGCCAGCGGGTTGGGGCGCACGCCGGCGGGGCTGGGGGGCACGCCGGCGCGCTGGGATTCGTGGGTGGCTTCAGTTCTGGCGGCGGATCTCGATCGTGCGGAAGCGGTTCGAGACGAAGGCGCCGTCGCAGAGGGCCGCGTTGGCCGCCGGGTTGCCGCCTGAGCCGTGGTAGTCGGAGAAGGCCGCCGTCTGGTTGACGTACACGCCGCCGGTGAGGTTCAGGGAGAGCTGGGCGGACTCGTCCAGGCAGACGTCCTCCACCGCGCGCTCCACCTCCGGGGACGTCGTGTACGCGCCGACCGTCATCGCGCCCTTCTCGCGGATCGTGCGGCGCAGCAGCTCCAGGGCGTCAGCCGTGGAGTCGACCGCGACCGCGAAGGAGACCGGGCCGAAGCACTCCGAGAGGTAGGGGGCCTCGCCGTCCGTCTTGGCCGCGTCGAGCTTGACGATCACAGGGGTGCGTACGGTGGCGTCCGGGAAGTCCGGGTTGGTCACCTCGCGGGACGGGAGCGCGACCTCGCCCAGCTGCGCCGCCGACTCCAGGCGGGCCTTCACGTCCGGGTTGACCAGGGCGCCCAGCAGGCCGTTCGCCCTGGCGTCGTCGCCGAGGAGGCCGGTGACGGCGGCGGCGATGTCGCCGACCACGTCGTCGTACGACTTGTCGCCGACGTCCGTGGTGATGCCGGAGCGGGGGATGAGCACGTTCTGCGGGGTGGTGCACATCTGGCCGCTGTACAGGGAGAACGAGAACGCCAGGTTGGCGAGCATGCCGCGGTAGTCGTTCGTGGAGTCCACGACGACCGTGTTGACGCCGGCCTTCTCCGTGTAGACCTGGGCCTGGCGGGCGTTGGCCTCCAGCCAGTCACCGAACTCCGTGGACCCGGTGTAGTCGATGATCTTGATCTCGGGGCGCACCGCCAGGGCCTTGGCGATGCCCTCGCCCGGGCGCTCGGCGGCCAGGGCGACGAGGTTGGGGTCGAAACCGGCCTCCGCGAGCACGTCGCGCGCCAGCCGGACCGTGAGCGCCAGCGGGAGCACCGCGCGGGGGTGGGGCTTGACCAGGACGGGATTGCCCGTGGCGAGGGAGGCGAAGAGGCCCGGGTAGCCGTTCCACGTGGGGAAGGTGTTGCAGCCGATCAGGAGCGAGATGCCGCGGCCCGCCGGGATGAACGTCTTGTGCAGCGCGAGCGGGTCGCGCTTGCCCTGCGGCTTCGACCAGTCGGCCGTCCGGGGCGCGCGGAGCTGCTCCTCGTAGGCGTAGGCGACGGCTTCGAGGCCGCGGTCCTGGGCGTGCGGGCCCCCGGCCTGGAACGCCATCATGAACGCCTGGCCGCTGGTGTGCATCACGGCGTGGGCGAACTCATGGGTGCGGGCGCTGATCCGCGCCAGGATCTCCAGACAGACCAGGGCCCTGGTCTCGGGGCCCGCCTCGCGCCAGGCCGGCATGCCCGCCCGCATCGCCGGAATCAGCACGTCCGGGTCCGCGTGCGGGTACTCGACGCCGAGCTCGGGGCCGTACGGAGAGACCTCCCCGCCCGCCCAGCCGTCGGTGCCCGGCTGTCCGAGGTCGAGGCGGCCGTGCAGCACGGCGTCGAAGGCGGCCTTGCCCTCGGCGGTGCCGAGGCTTCCCGGAGCACCGCCCTCGCCGTACGCCTTCGGGTGCTCGGGGTGCGGGGACCAGTAATCACGCGTGCGGATCGCTTCGAGGGCCCGGTCCAGCGTGGAGCGGTGCCTCTCGGACAGCAGGTGCGGGGAGAGCTCGGCGGCCATGACGGACCAACTCCTCATCGAGCTGGGCAGGGACGGGCGGACAGAGTTAGAGTAACCGAACGATCGGTCGGGACAAGGGGGCCCACGAAACCTGTGGACAACGCGTAGGGGAGGATCGCGGACATGACCACGGCCAAGCGGGACACGTACACACCGGAGACTCTGCTGACCGTCGCAGTCCGTGTGTTCAACGAGCGCGGCTACGACGGCACGTCCATGGAGCACCTGTCCAAGGCGGCCGGAATCTCCAAGTCGTCCATCTACCACCACGTCGCGGGCAAGGAGGAGCTGCTGCGCCGCGCGGTCAGCCGGGCCCTGGACGGGCTGTTCGGGATTCTGGACGAACCGGGGGCGACGCGGGGCCGTGCGATCGAGCGGGTCGAGTACGTAACTCGTCGCACCGTCGAGGTGCTGATAGCCGAACTCCCCTACGTCACGCTGCTGCTGCGGGTGCGGGGCAACACGAAGACCGAGCGCTGGGCCCTGGAGCGGCGGCGCGAGTTCGACCAGCGGGTCGCCGAGTTGCTGAAGGCGGCCGTCGCGGACGGCGATCTCCGCTCCGACGTGGACATACGGCTCGCGACGCGGCTGCTGTTCGGGATGGTGAACTCGCTCGTGGAGTGGTATCGGCCGCTGCCCGACGGGGGCGCGGACGGGGACCGCCTCGCCGACACGGTGGTGCGGCTCGCTTTCGACGGCATGAAGGCCGGTCCGGACCGCCGTTGACTGCGGCATGGGGCCCCACCAATATCGCGCCCATGACCGCTGCGCTCCGGGTGCCCGGACTCCTCTGTGCCGCCGCCGCACTGTTCCTCACGGCCTCGCTGGCGGGCTGTTCGTCGGAGGGCGGGGGCGACAAGGGTGACGGCGCCGGTGGTGGCGCGTCGGCCGGGAAGCCGGACGACTTCGGGTGTCTGACGCCCGAGGAGGCCGAGCGGGCGTCGATCACCTTCCGGAGCGAGGACGGCTCCGAAACCGGTGCGTACGCGCCGCGCGGCGGTGCGGGCGCCGGGATCGTGCTCGCGCACCAGTCCGACGGCACGGCCTGCCAGTGGAAGGACAAGGCCGACGAGCTGAGCAAGGCCGGCTATCGCGTGCTCGCGGTCAACTCGACCGGGCCGGAGGTTGCCGAGATCATCGGCGCTGCCGGCTATCTGCGGGACAAGGGTGCCGAGAAGCTCCTTCTCATGGGTGCCTCCAAGGGCGGTACCGCGGTGCTCGCCGCGGCGCCCCGGCTGAACCCGCAGCCCGACGCCGTCGTCGCGCTCTCCGCCCCCGAGCAGTACTCCACCATGAATGCCGTCGGGGCCGTGCCCCAACTGACCTCGCCCGTGCTCTACATGGTCGGGGAACTGGACGGCGACTTCGGGGCCGGAGTGAAGGAGCTGAACAAGAAGAGCGTGAAGTCGCCCGAGCACAAGCTGGTCTACGTGCGGGACGAGAGCGCTCACGGGGTGGCGCTGCTCTACGACGACGCGCGCTGGGCCACCGTGCGCGGATTCCTCGCGAAATATGGTTCCTGACCTGCCCGTACCCGCTCAGGCGAGCTCCGTGGGCCGGTCCGGTCCCGGCGCCAGGTCCGTTTCCTCGAACACCAGGAGCGTGCGCGTCGAGAGCACTTCCGGAATGGCCTGAATGCGGGTCAGCACCAGCTCGCGCAGCGTCCGGTTGTCCGGTGTGTGCACCAGGAGCAGGACGTCGAAATCGCCGCTGACCAGCGCGATGTGGGTGGCTCCCGGCAGTGCCTGGAGCTGTTCGCGGACGGTCCGCCAGGAGTTCTGGACGATCTTGAGCGTGATGTACGCGGAGGCGCCCTGCCCCGCCCGCTCGTGGTTCACCCGCGCGCCGAAGCCCCGGATGACACCGTCCTCGATGAGCCGGTTGATCCGGGCGTACGCGTTCGCGCGCGATACGTGGACACGGTCGGCCACCGACCGTATCGAGGCGCGCCCGTCCGTCTGGAGCAGTCGCAGGATGGCGTGGTCGATGGAATCGAGCGGGCGCGCCGGAGGAACCTGACCCGGCCCGTCGGCCCCGTCGGCCATTTGTTCAGCTGGCATGTTCCCGCGCCTCCCCGTCCTGGACGACCTGCTCCTATCCCAGGCTGTGGAAAACCGTTTGTCCACAGGCTGGCGGCGCCTGTAGCCAAAATGCGCTCGCGACCGAACAATCGGTAGGTGAGGCACGCCACACCTGTGCTTCACGCCGTTTTCGATATATCACCATATGTCGACACCCCTCGATGCTCGGAGGTGCCTGTCATGACGGTCCAAGAGCTGCCCGGAGCGGCCGCCTACCGGCCCACGCCGCCCCCGGCCTGGAAGCCGCTGACCGATCCCGCGCCGCTGCTCCCGGACCCGGAGCCGTACCGGGTCCTCGGTACGGACGCGGTGGCCGACGCCGATCCCGAGCTGCTGCTGCGGCTCTACGCGGAGCTGGTGCGCGGGCGGCGGTACAACGCCCAGGCGACGGCACTGACGAAGCAGGGCCGGCTGGCGGTCTACCCGTCGAGCACGGGCCAGGAGGCCTGCGAGATCGCGGCCGCCCTGGTGCTCGACGAACAGGACTGGCTCTTCCCCAGCTACCGCGACACGCTCGCGGCGGTGGCCCGGGGTCTCGACCCGGTCGAGGCGCTGACGCTGCTGCGGGGTGACCGGCACACCGGCTACGACCCGCGTACGCACCGCATCGCCCCGCTCTGCACGCCGCTCGCCACCCAGCTGCCGCACGCCGTGGGGCTGGCCCACGCGGCGCGGCTCAAGGGCGACGACGTGGTCGCGCTGGCGATGGTCGGCGACGGCGGCACGAGCGAGGGCGATTTCCACGAGGCGCTGAACTTCGCGGCGGTATGGAAGGCCCCGGTGGTCTTCCTCGTGCAGAACAACGGCTTCGCCATCTCCGTACCGCTGGCCAAGCAGACGGCGGCGCCGTCCCTGGCCCACAAGGCCGTGGGGTACGGCATGCCCGGCCGGCTGGTCGACGGGAACGACGCGGCCGCGGTGCACCAGGTGCTCACCGAAGCGGTGGCGCGGGCCAGGAGCGGGGGCGGTCCGACGCTGGTCGAGGCGGTCACGTACCGCATGGACGCCCATACGAACGCCGATGACGCGACCCGCTATCGCGGCGACAGCGAGGTCGAGGCGTGGCGGGACCACGACCCCGTCCAGCTCATGGAGCGCGAGCTGACCGGGCGCGGTCTGCTCGATGAGGGTGGGGTGGAAGAGGCACGGTCGGCCGCCGAGCGGATGGCGGCGGCGCTGAGGGAGCGGATGAACGCGGACCCGGTGCTCGACCCGATGGACCTCTTCACCCATGTGTACGCGGAGCAGACGGCGCAGTTGCGGGAGCAGGCGGCCCGGCTGCGCCAGGAGCTCGCCGCGGAGAACGACCAGCACGGCACGGAGGACGGGGGAGCAGGGCGATGACCACGGCAGCGGTGACGGCCGGGGCGCGGACGGCGAAGGCCAAGCCCGCCACCATGGCGCAGGCGCTGGGGCGCGCACTGCGCGACTCGATGGCCGAGGACCCCACGGTGCACGTCCTCGGGGAGGACGTCGGGACGCTCGGCGGGGTCTTCCGGATCACGGACGGCCTGGCGAAGGAGTTCGGCGACGAACGCTGTACGGACACCCCGCTCGCCGAGGCGGGCATCCTCGGGGCCGCGGTCGGCATGGCGATGTACGGGCTGCGGCCCGTGGTCGAGATGCAGTTCGACGCGTTCGCGTACCCGGCGTTCGAGCAACTCGTCAGCCACGTCGCCAAGATGCGGAACCGGACCGGAGGCGCGATGCCGCTCCCGATCACCGTCCGGGTGCCCTACGGCGGCGGCATCGGCGGCGTCGAGCACCACAGCGACTCCTCGGAGGCGTACTACATGGCGACCCCCGGTCTCCATGTCGTCACCGCGGCCACGGTGGAGGACGCCTACGGGCTGCTGCGGGCCTCGATCGCCTCGGACGACCCCGTGGTCTTCCTGGAGCCGAAGCGGCTGTACTGGTCGAAGGCCGACTGGTCGCCGGAGCATCCCACGGCCGTGGAGCCCATCGGCCGCGCCGTCGTGCGACGCCCCGGCCGCAGCGCGACCCTGATCACCTACGGGCCGTCCCTGCCGGTCTGCATGGAGGCCGCGCAGGCGGCGGTCGAAGAGGGCTGGGACCTCGAAGTGGTCGACCTGCGCTCGCTGGTGCCGTTCGACGACGAGACCGTCGCCGCCTCCGTCCGCCGTACCGGGCGTGCGGTGGTGGTCCACGAGTCCACCGGCTTCGGGGGACCGGGCGGCGAGATCGCGGCCCGGATCACCGAGCAGTGCTTCCACCACCTGGAGGCGCCGGTGCTGCGGGTCGCCGGGTTCGACATTCCGTATCCGCCGCCGATGCAGGAGCGGCACCACCTTCCCGGCGTGGACCGGGTCCTCGACGCCGTCGCGCGGCTCCAGTGGGAGGCGGAGAACTGATGCCTCAGGTTCTTGAGTTCAGGCTTCCGGATCTCGGCGAGGGGCTGACCGAGGCGGAGATCGTGCGCTGGCTGGTGGAGGTCGGGGACGTCGTCGCCATCGACCAGCCCGTGGTCGAGGTCGAGACGGCCAAGGCGATGGTGGAGGTGCCCTGCCCGTACGGCGGTGTGGTGACCGCCCGCTTCGGCGACGAGGGCGCCGAGCTCCCGGTGGGGGCCCCGCTGCTGACCGTGGCCGTCGGATCGCCCGTGGAATCCGCCGGGGGCGGTGCGGACGCGGATTCCGGGACAGAGGATTCCGGGTCCGGGAACGTGCTGGTGGGCTACGGGACCGGGGCACCGCCGGTGCGGCGTCGGCGGGTCCGGCCGGAGGGGCTGAAGGCGGCGGTCGCCGTGCCCGTGACGTCTGTCGAGGCCGCGGCACCGGCCCCGGCCGCCGCGCCCGACCCCGCACCCGGGCCGGTCGCGGTGGTTTCCCCCCTGGTCCGCAGGCTCGCGCGGCAGCACGATCTGGATCTGCGCCGGCTCGCCGGGTCGGGGCCCGACGGGCTGATCCTGCGCGCCGACGTCGAGTCCGCGATCCGGTCGGCCGCCGAGGCGCCCGCCCCGGAGGTCGCCTCCTCCCCCGCGGATTCCTCTGCCGTCGGTGAGCGGATCGCGCTGCGCGGTGTACGGGGAGCGGTCGCCGACAAACTGGCCCGCAGCCGACGGGAGATCCCCGACGCCACCTGCTGGGTCGACGCCGACGCGACCGGGCTGATGGCCGCCCGCGCCGCGATGAACGACGCCGCCGGGGCCGGTGCGGCCAAGGTGTCGGTGCTCGCCCTTCTCGCCCGCATCTGCACCGCCGCCCTGGCCCGCTACCCGGAGCTGAACTCCACGGTGGACCAGGAGGCGCGCGAGATCGTCCGGCTGCCGCAGGTCCACCTCGGGTTCGCGGCGCAGACCGACCGGGGCCTGGTCGTCCCCGTCGTACGGGACGCCCACGCCCGCACCACGGAGTCGATCGGCGCCGAGATCGCCCGGCTGACCGAGGCGGCCAGAACGGGCACACTGACGCCGGCCGAACTGACCGGCGGCACGTTCACGCTCAACAACTACGGGGTCTTCGGGGTGGACGGCTCGACGCCGATCATCAACCACCCCGAGGCCGCGATGCTGGGCGTCGGCCGGATCGTCCCCAAGCCGTGGGTGCACGAGGGGCAGCTCGCCGTGCGCCAGGTCGTGCAGCTCTCCCTGACCTTCGATCACCGGGTCTGCGACGGCGGCACCGCCGGAGGGTTCCTGCGGTACGTCGCGAACTGCGTGGAGCAGCCGGCGCTGCTGCTCCGGGGCGTGTAGCGGCGGGGCGGGGCCCGGCCGCCGGGCCCCGCATACTCGGGGCATGACCGCGTACGACGCCATCGTTCTCGCCGGAGGGGCCGCCAAGCGGCTGGGCGGTGCCGACAAGCCCGCCGTCCGGGTGGGCGGCCGCCCGCTCCTGGACCGGGTCCTCGCCGCCTGCTCCGGCGCCGGGACCACCGTGGTGGTGGGGGACCGGCGGCCCACCGCGCGGGCGGTGACCTGGGCGCGCGAAGTCCCTCCCGGCGGTGGCCCGTTGGCCGCGCTGGGGGCCGGGGTCCGGCACACGTCGGCGGAACGGGTGCTCGTGCTCTCCGCCGATCTGCCGTTCCTGGGCGCCGATACGGTCGCGGCGCTGCTGGCCGCCGCTGGGCGGGACGGC
Organism: Streptomyces sp. NPDC052299; assembly: GCF_040679335.1. Taxonomy (NCBI): domain Bacteria; kingdom Bacillati; phylum Actinomycetota; class Actinomycetes; order Kitasatosporales; family Streptomycetaceae; genus Streptomyces; species Streptomyces sp. NPDC052299. Next base: position 270,697 of record NZ_JBFAUP010000001.1, read on the forward strand.
GTCGAGGGTGCCCTGTGCTCCGACGAGGGTGGGCGCGACCAGCCGCTCGTCGCCGTCTACCGGGGCGAGCCGCTCCGCCGCGAACTGGCCTTCCTCGCCGCCGAGCACGGTGGTCTGGGCGGGCTGCCGCTGAGGCTGCTCACGCGGGAGCTGACGCTGTGCCGGGTGGCGGCGGGCCCCCTCGCCTCGTTCGACTGCGACACCTGGGAGGACATCGCTTCGGCCCGGGCCCGGATCAGAGAACATGGGACGGTGCTGGACGAATGGATCACCGCAGTCAAGGAAGAACTCGGCATTGACCTCGACGTCGACACCGGCCTCCTGCTCGACCTCGCCCGTGACGCCGCGCATGGTGTCGCCCGGCCCGCCGCGCCCCTGACGACCTTCCTGGTCGGCTACGCGGCGGCGAAGGCGGGCGGCGCCGGCGGAGGACCGGAGGCAGTGGCCGAGGCCGCCCGCAAGGCGGCCGCGCTCGCGCTCCGGTGGGCGGACGAGAACGAGACGCCGTGACGGGGTCCGGGGCGCCCGGGGGCGACCGGGGTGACCCCCGCGCCCTCGCGGAGTCGCGCGTTGCCTCCGAGGCGGAGGCGCGGGCCGACGAGGAGCGGGCCGTCGCCCAGGCCCTGGCCCTCGTGAGCCGGTCGCCGCGCGACGCGGAGCCCGCGCGGGCGGACGCGCCGTCCGACTGGCTCACCAGCCTGCACAACGACTGGTCGGACGACCCGGCCCCCGGTGAGCGGGGCACCACCCCCGCAGCGCCGGCGAGCGTCGGCCCCGGCGCCGAGCGCGCCGACCGGCCGGGAGGCCACGCGCCCGCCAGCCCCGCCAGCTCCGCAACCCCCGTCTCTCAGGGGGGCGGTACTCCCCGGCAGCCCGGAGAGCAGGGCGACCGCCCGATCGCCTCGTCGGACCCCGGGCCCGGCGGAGCCCCGCTGAGCAACGCCGGGTGCTCGGACCAGTCAGGGAGCCACCGCCCCGGCCCGGCCCCCGCCGGTGACCGGCCCGGCCCCCGGCCCGGCATCGCCCCCGTCGGACCTCAGCCCGACTCCCCTCGGCCCGACGGCTCCCCCGCCGGTGACCGGTCCCGCCCTCGGCCTGACGCCCCCCGGCCCGATGCCTTCCGGCCCGACTCCCCTCGGCCCGACTCCCCCCGGCCCGACTCCCCTCGGCCCGGCGCCTCCCGGCACGCAGCGGTCCCCTGGCCCGCGGCGCGGGCCGTCGCCGCCCGGGCCGGGCAGCGTGGTGCCGTGCGTACCGAGCGGCTCGGGCTCGGCACGGTGCTGGGGCGGGGCCTGGGGGAGCCGTTGGTCGCGCTCACCGACCTGCCGTCCTTTGACACCTCGGCCATGGATGGCTGGGCCGTCGCGGGGCCCGGGCCCTGGCAGATCCGGGACGACACCGGCATCCTCGCCGGCCAGGACGCGCCCGCCCCCCTGCCCGACGGGGAGGCCGTGCGTATCGCCACCGGCGCCCGTATCCCCGCCGAGGTCACCGCCGTCATCCGCAGCGAGCACGCGCACGCCGACGAGGCCAAGGGGCTGCTGTACGCGGAGCGGTCCGTGAGCCAGGGTCAGGACATCCGGCCCCGCGGCCAGGAGTGCCGGTCGGGGGAGATCCTGCTCCCCGCCGGAACGGTCGTCACACCCGCCGTCCTCGGACTGGCCGCGGCCGCCGGGTACGACGAGCTGTCCGTCCGGGCCCGGCCGCGCGTCGACGTCCTGGTGCTCGGCGACGAACTGCTCACCGCCGGGCTGCCGCACGACGGGCTGATCCGCGACGCGCTGGGCCCCATGATCGGGCCCTGGGTGCACGCGCTGGGCGCCGAGGTCACGCCCCCGCAGCGCCTCGGCGACGACGCGGAGGCCCTGCGCAAGGCGCTCACCCGCTCCGAGGCCGACCTGATCATCACGACCGGTGGCACCGCCGCCGGGCCGGTCGACCACGTCCACCGCGTCCTCGACCGGATCGGGGCGGAGCTCCTGGTCGACGGGGTCGCCGTGCGTCCTGGTCATCCGATGCTGCTGGCCCGGCTCCCCTCCGACGGGCCCTGGCTCGTCGGGCTGCCCGGCAACCCCCTGGCCGCCGTCTCCGGACTGCTCACCCTGGCCGGGCCGCTCCTCGGCGGACTGGCCGGCCGCACCCCCGATGACCCCTACCGGGTGGCTGTGCGCGACGATGTGCACGGGCATCCGCGCGACACCCGGCTGGTGCCCGTGGTCCACCGGGCGGCCGGAGAACCCGGAACCGCGGGCGGCGCCGAGCACGTCGTACCACTGCACTACAACGGTCCCGCCATGCTGCGCGGGATCGCCGCCGCAGACGGGCTGGCCGTCGTGGAGCCGGGCGGGGTACGGTCCGGCACCGAGGTGGAGATCCTCGATCTACCGTGGGTCCCGGCGACGCCGTGGACTGAAGGGTGTTTCACGTGAAACTTCCGGGCCAGGACGCGATGGCCAGGCGGGCGGACGAACAGGTCGTCCCCACCCGTGTGATGCTTCCGCGCCGGGTCGTGGACGGGCCGGCGCGCCAGGTCGCCAAGCGGCTGATGATGGCTCTGATGGTGCTGGCCATCACGGTGTTCATCGTCTGGGTCGACCGGGCCGGCTACCACGACGCGGCCGACGGCAAGGTCGACCTGCTGGACTCCGTGTACTACGCGACGGTCACCCTCTCCACCACCGGCTACGGCGACATCACCCCGTACAGCGACGGCGCCCGCCTCATGAATGTGGTGCTCGTGACACCGCTGCGCGTGCTCTTCCTCATCATCCTGGTCGGCACCACCCTTGAGGTCCTCACGGAGCGGACCCGGGAGGACTTCCGGCTGAAGCGTTGGAGAACCAACTTGCGTGACCACACTGTCGTCGTCGGCTTCGGCACGAAGGGCCGCTCGGCCATCCAGACCCTGTGCGCCACCGGGCTGAGCAAGGAACAGATCGTCATTGTCGACCCGCAGTCCAAGGTGATCGAGATCGCCAACGCCGAGGGCTTCACGGGTGTCGTCGGGGACGCCACGCGCAGCGATGTGCTGCTCCGGGCCGAGCTTCAGAAGGCCCGTCAGGTCATCATCGCCACCCAGCGCGACGACACCGCGGTGCTGGTCGCGCTGACCGCCCGCCAGCTCAACCGGGGCGCGAAGATCGTGGCCGCGGTCCGCGAGGAGGAGAACGCCCCGTTGCTGCGGCAGTCCGGTGCGGACGCCGTCATCACCAGTGCCAGCGCGGCGGGCCGGCTGCTCGGCCTGTCCGTGCTCAGCCCCAGCGCGGGCACGGTCATGGAGGACCTGATCCAGCAGGGCAGCGGCCTCGACCTGGTCGAACGTCCGGTGATAAAGAGTGAGGTCGGCAAGGGCGTGCGGGAGACCGACGACCTTGTCGTCAACGTGCTGCGGGGCCACCGGCTCCTCGGCTACGACGACCCGGCGGCGAGCCCCTTGCAGTTGACGGACCGCCTGATCACCATCGTCCGCGCCTCGAACGAGCCGCCCGGCTACCCGCCGCACCAGGGGACCGCGCGTTCCTGAGACCGCCCCGCCCACGGAGTAGCCTCGCGGCCATGCATGCGATCACGATCCCTGAACCCGGTGGCCCCGAGGCGCTCGTGTGGGCCGAGGTGCCCGATCCCGTTCCCGGCGAGGGCGAGGTCCTCGTCGACGTCGTGGCCAGTGCGGTCAACCGGGCCGATGTGCTCCAGCGGCAGGGCTTCTACGACCCGCCGCCGGGAGCGTCCCCCTACCCGGGCCTGGAGTGCTCCGGCCGCGTCTCGGCCCTCGGGCCCGGGGTCACCGGCTGGGCCGTCGGCGACGAGGTGTGCGCGCTCCTCGCGGGCGGCGGCTACGCGGAGAAGGTCGCTGTCCCGGCCGGCCAGCTCCTCCCCGTTCCCAAGGGGCTGGATCTCGTGCAGGCGGCCGCGCTGCCCGAGGTGACGGCCACGGTCTGGTCCAACGTCTTCATGGTGGCCCACCTCCGGCCCGCCGAGACCCTGTTGGTGCACGGCGGGTCCAGCGGCATCGGCACGATGGCGATCCAGCTCGCCAAGGCCGTCGGCGCACGGGTCGCCGTGACGGCCGGCAGCCCCGACAAGCTGGCGCGCTGCGCCGAGCTGGGCGCGGACATCCTCATCGACTACCACGAGCAGGACTTCGTGGAGGAGATCCGCGAGACCACGGCCGGGGCGGGCGCGGACGTCATCCTCGACATCATGGGCGCGAAGTACCTCGACCGGAACGTGCAGGCGCTCGCCGTCAACGGCCGGCTCGCGATCATCGGGCTCCAGGGCGGCGCCAAGGGCGAGCTGAACCTCGGCATGCTGCTCAACAAGCGGGCGGCCGTCACGGCGACCTCGTTGCGCGGGCGCCCGCTCGCGGAGAAGGCGGCGATCGTCGCGGCCGTCCGCGAGCACGTCTGGCCGCTCATCGAGCAGGGCGTCGTGAAGCCGGTGGTCGACCGCACGGTCCCGATGCGGGACGCGGCCGAGGGGCACCGGGTCATGGAGTCCAGCACCCACATCGGCAAGGTGCTGCTCCAGCCGCACACGGCCGGCTGAGCACACGGGCGTACGGAGAGGGCCCGGCACACCGCTGTGTGCCGGGCCCTCGTGCGTGGTCGGTTACAGGTACGGCCCCGAGCGGACCGGGCCGTGCGGGTCGATGCCGCCCTCCTCCTCCGGGCCGCTGCCGGGCGGCAGCGCGCGGCGCATCTGCTCCAGCTGGGCGCGGGCCGCCATCTGCTGGGCGAACAGCGCCGTCTGGATGCCGTGGAACAGGCCCTCCAGCCAGCCCACCAGCTGGGCCTGGGCGATCCGCAGCTCCGCCTCGGAGGGGACCGAGTCCTCGGTGAACGGCAGGGACAGCCGCTCCAGCTCCTCCACCAGCTCCGGCGCGAGACCGTCCTCCAGCTCCTTCACGGAACCGGCGTGGATCTCCTTGAGCCGCACCCGGCTCGCCTCGTCAAGAGGAGCGGCCCTGACCTCCTCCAGGAGCTGCTTGATCATGCTGCCGATCCGCATGACCTTCGCGGGCTGCTCGACCATCTCCGTCACCGGGACCTCCCGCGACTCGTCGTCAGTGCCACCGCCGCCGATCGCCATTCCGTCCTGCCCCACTACGAGGACCTGGGGGTGCTCCTGCGACCGTTCATTCCTCGGCATCTCCATGCCGCCATTGTCTCGCACACGAAGTGTTCAACACTGTGGTGCCCCCGGAAACGGTTGATCCACCGCGCCCGGGGGCATCGAACGGCTCAACCGCTCAGCCGGCCCGCCTCGCCAGGGCCACCCGCGAGCGAGTGAAGGCCGCCGCGAGGCCGCCCGCCAGCAGCGGGACCGCCACGGCCAGCAGACCGATGGTCGCCCAGGGCAGCACGATCGGCGTGTACGCGGATTCCATGGGCTGCTGGCGCATCTGCTCCATGGCCTGGCGCAGATCGACCAGGCGCAGCGCCACCGCGGGCACCAGCCCCGCGGCCGTTCCGAGCAGTACGCCGGTCAGCGCGACCACCAGGCACTGGAAGCCGGAGAGCGACCGCCGCACACGCGGGGGTGCGCCGACCGCGCTGAGCGTGGTGAGGTCGGCCTCGGCGTCCGCCTTGGCCAGGCCGGTCGTGATCGCGGCGGCGCCCATGGTCACCACCCCGGCGAACAGAGTGAGGATCAGCTGGATGGTGCTGCCCCGGTCGTTGGGGCCGGAATTGGACTGCACCCAGAGTCCGCCGCCGGCCTGGTCGATGGTGGCCGATGTCCGCTGGTTCTCCGCGTCCGTGGGCTGGTGGCTGACGGCGTACACACTGCCGTACGGCTGCGTGTGCAGGCCGAGTCGTTCGGCGGTCCGCTGCGGAAGGATCATGCGGATGCCGGGTGTGGTGGCGTATTCGGGCTTCGCGACGTACACCTTCAGCCGGTCGGTGGTCTTGCGGGCCTTACCGGGGTGCAGCTTGCGGTTCTCCGTGTCCTTGGGGTTGTACCGATGGACGGCCTTGAGGGTGACCTCGCCGTTCTCCGCGTACGCCTCGTTGAGCAGGACGGGCGTGCCGGCCTTCAGGGCCGCGGCCGCCGCGGGGTCGTGCAGCTTCACATACGTGGTGAGGAGGGCCGCGTCGCCGACGACGATGTTGTTGGAATCCGAGCTGAAGGTGCCGACGGAGATGCGGACGTCCACGCAGGCGGGGGACCGCATCAGGGTGCGGTGCTCGTCGGCGGAGAGCCGGGCGGCCAATTCCTTGGCGCCCTTGTCGGCGAGCGGACAGGTGTGGCCCTTTCCGGTGGGCTTGACCAGCGTCATGGAGCCGCAGCTGCTCTCGTCCTCGTAATAGACGTTGCAGTCGCTGCCCGCCCACACGCGGGAGATGTCCGCCCGGCCACCGGTAACCGCCATGTTGTGCTCCACGGCGGCCCGGGCCGCCGGAAGCCGTTCGACGGCCTTCGCGTCGCCCGCCGAGAGGGAGATCGTCCCCTCGGCGAGCATGGGCGTGTACTCGTAGTCGGACTCGGCGAGGTTGCTGGCCATGTAGGTGGCGATGGCCACCGACCCCGCCACGGCCGCCATGACGGCGGCCACCGCCGGAGCGGTGCGGCCCCGGTTGCGGGCCGCATCGCGCAACGCCATCCGGGGCGAGAGCGGGAACCTGCGGCCGAGCCGGCCCAGCAGTCCGACGATCACCGGAATGCAGGCGAGCAGGCCCACCTCGGCGACGACCGAGCCGCCGGCAACCAGAGTGGAATCGCCGCTGGTGCCCCCGAGCACGGCGATGAGCACACCGAGCGCGAGTACGCAGGCGCCCGTCACCGGCAGCACGCGGGAGCTGCGGCGCACCCCGCGCCGGCCGGTGAGCGATTCGAGCACGGACTGCCGGCCGGCCACGATCGCCGGAGCGAGCGCCGCCAGGACACCGGTGATCAGGCCGAGCACGGCGACGACGAGGAGTTCGGTGGGTCGTATCACCAGGGAACCGAAGCGGTGCCCGGCCCAGTCCTCGATCAGCGGCCGGCAGACCACTGTGAGCAGCAGCCCGACCACCACCCCGGCGACCGCGCCGGCACCACCGAGTACCAGACCGCCTCCGAGGACCACCGCGCGGACCTGGCCACGGTCGCCGCCGCAGGTGCCGAGCAGGCCCAGCTGGCGTCGGGAGCGGCGCGCGCCGACGGCGAACGCCGGCCCGGCCAGCAGCACGATCTCCAGGATCGTCATCGCGACGACGGTGACGAGGGCGGCGCTGGTCTCCTCGCTCCCCATGTCCATCGAGTTGTAGTCCGGGTGGGACCGGAGCAGCGGGATCTCGGAGTCGGGCGGGGGATTCTCGGAGACCTGCCGGGAGGTGACGACGGCGCCGGCCTTGTTGGCCGCCAGCACGTCCTCCCAGCCGATCCCGGCCCGCCCCGGCCCCTCGACCAGCCACTGCACCGAGCCCGCGTTGGGCGCGGGGACCTTCTTGTCGTGGTCGGCCATCGCCTGCCAGGGAGCGATCACCGCACCCGGATCGGCGTACAGCTGCTTTGCCTTCAGGTCGGCGGGCAGTTCCACCGCGCCGGTGATCGTGTACTTCTTGCCGGACGGCGTGACCGTGACCTCGGACCCCACGTGCAGGCCCGCCGAGTCCAGGAACGGCTCGGTGGCCACCATCTCGCCCATGGAACGCGGGAGCGCGCCCTTCAGGAGGTCGATCCTTCCGCGGGCCATCCGGTCCGAGGTCCTGAACTCGATGACCTCGACGCTGGCGATCCCGTACTTGGTGGTGACCGTGGCGGGCACGGGCTGTTCACTGAGCGCCCGGGCTCCCTCGGGGAACGCGCGGCGCATGTCGATCGGCGCCGGTTCCTCGCTGGGCGCCTCACCGCTCGCGGTGTCGTACATGTTGCCGTCCGGCATCTGCTGGATCGGTCCCATGCCCGCATCGCTGTACAGCGCGTCGGCTGCGCCGAGCCGGGACGTCAGCTGCTCGGCCGGGCTCAGCTCCGCGCTGCGGTACGTGATGTCGGCGGCCGTCACCCCGAGGACCGGCAGCGCGATCATCGCGACCACCAGGGCGCTGCGGCCCTTGGCCCGCAGGGCGTCGCGGCGGGCTATCCGGAGGGCGGCGCGCCACCCCGTGAAGACGCTCACTCGGCTCCCCCGGCGGCCAGCAGCGATTCGGCCCCGGCCGTCAGCGTCTGGTCCACGATCGAACCGTCCCGCAGGAAGACGACCCGGTCCGCCCACGCCGCGTACCGCGGTTCGTGCGTCACCATCACCCCGGCCGCGCCCTGGTCGCAGCGGTTGCGCAGGAGCGCGAGGACGGCCTCGCCGGTCTCGGAGTCGAGCGCCCCGGTCGGCTCGTCGGCGAGGACCAGGCGCCGGTCGCCCACCAGCGCGCGGGCGATGGCGACGCGCTGCTGCTGGCCGCCCGACATCTCGTCCGGGAAGCGGTCCACGATCTCCAGGAGGTTCATCTCCTCCAGCGCGGCGCGGGCCTCCTTCCGCGCCTTGCGGACCGAGACGCCGTCGAGCTCACGGGGCAGGGCGATGTTCTCGGCGGCGGTCAGGGCGGGGATCAGGTTGTAGTCCTGGAAGACGTAGCCGACGCTGCGGCGGCGCAGGGCGGCGAGCCCCTTGCGGCCGAGCGTGGAGATGTCCTGGCCCTCGATGATCACCTGGCCGCCGCTCGCGGTGTCGAGGCCGCCGGCGAGGGTGAGCAGGGTGGACTTGCCGGAGCCGGACGGGCCCATGACGGCGACGAGTTCACCGGCGTGCACCGACAGGCTGATGCCGCGCAGCGCCTGCACCTCGGCGATGCCGGTGCCATGGGTGCGGGTGAGCGAGCGGAGTTCGAGCACCGGTGCGTCGACCGGCAGGGGCGGAGCGGACGGAGACGGGACGTGCAGGGACATGGTTCCCTCTCGGAACGGGCGGATGCAGCGGGCGCCGGACTCAGCGGCGCGTGCGGGACCGGGCGGACGGCCGGGCGGCGGAGCGGGCGGCCGGGCCCGGGGACGGGTCCTTTTCCGGCTCGGTCGCCGCGGCCTCGGCGAGACGGGTCAGCCGGGCCTCGCAGTGGTCCAGCCAGCGCGCTTCGGCCTCGGCCTGGAAGATCAGCTGCTCCACGACGAGCAGCCACGCCACCTCGTCGCGGTTGGCGGGGGCCTGGGCGAGGGACCGTGCCTTGAGGCGCGTGTAGTCCTGCATGGCCTTCACCGTGTGGTGGCGCTGGGCCTGGATGACGGCCTTGATGTCGACGCCGGGCGCGCCGACCGCCATGGCCAGCTTGATGGCCAGCTCGTCACGGGGCGGATTGCTGCGGTCGACCGGCGTCTCGAACCAGGTGCGCAGTTCGGTGCGCCCGGCGTCGCTGATCGAGTAGAGGGCGTGGCCCTGGTCGTCCTCGCCGTCCTGGACGACCAGGCCGTCGCGCTCCAGCCTGCTCAGCGTCGTGTACACCTGCCCGACGTTGAGCGGCCAGGTCGAGCCGGTGCGCGACTCGAATTCGGTACGGAGCTGGGAGCCGTAGCGCGGCCCGCGCTCCAGGAGGGCAAGAAGCCCGTGACGGATCGACATACTGAGTATGTATACCGAGTATGTTGATCACTGCAAGTCCACGGGCCGGCGGCTCGGAGGAGGGCCGTACGGTCAGTGGGCCCGGCGCATCCGCAGTGCGAGGAAGCCGAGACCCAGCCCGACCAGGCCGATTCCCGCGCCGAGCGACAACTGCTGCAACCGCCGGACGGTCGCCCCGCTCAGCGCCTGCCGTCCTCCGGGCGGAGGGTCGCGGAAGTCGTCCGGGTCAGGGGTGAAGACCGGCACGGCGGCGGATTCGAAGGGCGAGGGCCGGGACTCCCGGTCCTCCAGCGCGTCCTGCCGCGCCACCTCGGCGGCCGAGCGCCCGGGCCGCTGCCGCCCCGCCCCGGCGGGCCGGCCGGCGAGCGGCGACTGCGCCTCCACGGGGCGGGACGCGCTCGGCGAAGGAGAAGGAGAAGGAGAAGCAGACCGGCTCACCGGTGAGGAAGACGGGGAGGCCGCCCCCGAGGCATCCGCGGCCGCAGCCCCCAGGGTCGCGGCCCCCGTCAGCGTCAGGCAGACCACGCCCCGGGAGCAGCGCGCGTGGAGCCGTCCCGAAGCCATGCGGTCACCGTCACACGGGACGGCGCGACCGGCACCCCGGGTGAGGCGTACGGATGGCGGGGGCCCGCCGCGAACTACGCCGGGTCCCCCGTCGAGACCTCCAGCTCGAAGTGGGCGCCGGTCTCCGGAACCGCCGTCCCGGAGGACGGAAACTGATTGATGACCTGGTCCTCGGCGTACGCGTTGCCCGGGACCTTCTTCACCTTGATCGTCCAGCCCGCAGCATCCGCGCAGGCGCGCACCGAGAGGAGGTCCTTGTACATGAAGCTCGGGGCGTCGACCTTCTGCGGGTCGTCGGTGTCCTCCGACGCGTCCGTGCACTTCTCGGTCTCCATCGTCCGGTTCCGCTCCGGATCGCGGTGCTCGCCGGCCGGGGACTCGGTGGTCTTCGCGTCCGCGCCGCCCTTGTCGTCGCCGTTCAGCGCGATGACGGTGATCAGGCCGCCGATCGCGACCAGCGCGACGACGATCGAGCCGATGATCACGGGCATGTTCCGCTTGGAGCCGCCGCCCGAGGCCGGGGACGTCGTCGTCTGCGGGGAGACGGTGTACGGCGCGGGCGTCTGGTGCTGGAGCGGCGCCGGGCTCTGGTACGCCGGGGCGGCCGTCTGCGGATAGCCGTACGACGGGTTCGTGGCGGGGGCCGGTGTCGCCGGGCCGTACGGGCCGGGCTGGGACTGGTACGGGCCCGGCTGGTACGGCGTCTGGACGCTGTGCGGGGCCTGGGCGGACTGGTCGACGGGCGGGAAGACCGCCGAGCCGACGCCGGAGCCGCTGTTGGCCGGGGCGCTGCCGTCACCGACGATCATCGGGGCGCCGGTCTGGCCGCTCGCGCTCAGCACACGGGCGATCTCGTCCTGCATGGCCGCCGCGCTCGGGAAGCGCTCGTTCGGGTTCTTCTTGAGCGCGCGGGCGACGAGGGCGTCGATCGCCGGCGTCAGCGAGCGGTTGATCGTGGACGGGGCGACCGGCTCCTCCTGCACATGCGCGTACGCGATGGCGAGCGGGGAGTCCGCGTCGAAGGGGAGCCGCCCGGTCAGCAGCTGGAAGAGCATGATGCCGACCGAGTACAGGTCGGAGCGCGCGTCGACGCCGCGGCCGAGGGCCTGCTCGGGGGAGAGGTACTGCGGGGTGCCGACGACCATGCCGGTCTGCGTCATCGACGTCACACCCGACTGCATGGCGCGGGCGATGCCGAAGTCCATGACCTTCACGACACCGCGCTTGGTCACCATGACGTTGCCCGGCTTGATGTCGCGGTGCACCAGGCCCATCTCGTGGCTGGTGTCGAGCGCGGCCAGCACGTCCGAGGTCACCTTGAGCGCCTTGTCGGCGGGCATGGCGCCCTGGGCACGGATGTCGGCCGCGAGCACGGAGCCGAGCGGCTGCCCCTCGACGTACTCCATGACGATGTACGGCATCAGCGCGCCGCCGAGCTCGTCCTCGCCCGTGTCGAACACCGAGACGATGTTGGTGTGCTGGAGCTTGGCCACGGCCTGGGCCTCGCGGCGGAAGCGCTCGCGGAAGGACTGCTCGCGGCCCAGCTCGGTGTGAAGTGTCTTGATCGCGACCTGCCGGTCGAGGGCGGAGTCGTACGCCAGGTATACGGACGCCATCCCGCCTTCGCCGAGCAGGTCGCGCAGCTGGTAGCGGCCGCCGGCGACGGACCCGCCCGCGTAACGACCCTGCGAACCGTGTCCGCCGTCGTGGCTCATGACTTGCTTCCCCCTCGGCGCGCGACTCCCGGGAACTCGGCGCGCGACTCACGCGATCATCCGTAATTAATGGCCAAGTCTGCCGTAGGGGTCCGACACGTCAAGCCGGGTGCCCGTTCCGTGACCGTACGCGCCGGAAGCGTCTCGGAAGCGTTACAGGATCAGCATGGAATTTGCGTCGGCGGCGCGCCAGCCGATTGGATGACCGGTCCGGCGCCGAATCGGCCTGTCCTACCGAGGCTGTAGCGTGACGGGGCAATGCGGCCGGCAGCGCAGCCGGCGCCGCAGCAAGGCACCGTGAGACCCCGCGGGCGCGCGGACGCGCGGACGGACGCGGACAGATACGACGGCGAGGACTGATGGCACCCGAACCCGAAGCAAACGGCGGCGGCGTTCCGGATGGCACCGATTCCTGGGGCATCGGCGGGGTCGTCGGCGACGGACGCTACCGGCTGACCCACCGGCTCGGCCGGGGCGGCATGGCCGAGGTGTTCGCGGCGGAGGACGTCCGGCTCGGGCGCACCGTCGCCGTGAAGCTGCTGCGCTCCGACCTCGCGGAGGACCCGGTCTCCAAGGCCCGCTTCACGCGCGAGGCGCAGTCGGTCGCCGGGCTCAACCACCACGCGGTCGTCGCCGTGTACGACTCCGGCGAGGACACCGTCGCCGGCCAGACCGTCCCGTACATCGTGATGGAGCTGGTCGAGGGCCGCACCATCCGGGACCTGCTGATCAGCGCCGAGGCGCCGCCGCCGGAGCAGGCGCTGATCATCGTCTCCGGGGTCCTGGAAGCGCTGGCCTACTCGCACCAGCACGGCATCGTGCACCGCGACATCAAGCCCGCCAACGTGATCATCACGAACTCGGGCGCGGTCAAGGTGATGGACTTCGGCATCGCCCGCGCGCTGCACGGCGCGCAGTCCACGATGACGCAGACCGGCATGGTCATGGGCACGCCGCAGTACCTCTCCCCCGAGCAGGCGCTCGGCAAGGCCGTCGACCACCGTTCCGACCTGTACGCCACGGGCTGCCTGCTGTACGAACTGCTGGCGCTGCGACCTCCGTTCACGGGCGAGACGCCGCTCTCCGTGGTGTACCAGCACGTGCAGGACACCCCGGTCCCGCCGTCCAACATCCTGGACTCGGTGCCGCCGGAGCTGGACGGGCTCGTCATGCGCTCGCTGGCGAAGGACCCGGACGACCGCTTCCAGAGCGCCGAGGAGATGCGCGGCCTGGTCCAGTACGGCCTGCAGATGCTCCAGGTGCAGGGCGGCCACACCGGGACGTGGAACACCGGCCCGGTCGTCCTGAACGAGGGCGCGGGCACCCCGCCCGGCGGCATGACCGGCGCCACCCGCGCCATGGGCGGCTACCCGCAGCACGGCGACACCTCGCAGGCGCCCATCCTGCCGCCGATGAACCCGGACGACGGGGGTTACGACGGCGGCAGCACCCGGCAGGGCGGCGGCCGCGGCAAGCTGTGGCTGTTCGTCGTGCTCGCCCTGATCGCCATCGGCGCGGGCGTGGCCATCGCGCTCAACGCGGCGAACGGCAGCGGGCAGAAGCACCAGAAGCAGCCCACGGAGACCTCCAGCACGCCGACGCCCACGGAGGACTCCCCCTCCCCGACCCCCGACGCCACCGAGGACGACACCCAGCAGCCGGGCGACAGCACCGGCGGCGACTGGGGCGACAACACCTGGTCGCCGTCGCCCACCCCGAGCGAGACCGCCGAGTCCCCGTCCGCCACCTCGCCCCAGCCGGGCACCGGCGGCACGGACAACGGCGGCGCGGACGGCGGTGACGGCGGCAACGGCTCCGGCGGGACCAGCAGCAGCGGTTCCGGCAGCGGCGGCACGGGGAACACCGGCGACACCGGTACGACCACCGAGGGCGGCAGCACCGGTACCAGCGACGGCGGCAGCACGGGCACCAGCGACGGCGGCAGCACCGGGACGAGCGACGGCGCGGCCGAGGGTTCGGAGGGCGCCCCGGGCGGCGTCGCCGAAGGCGCCTCCGCCGGTACGACGACGGGGGCGGCGGGCTCGGCGACGGGCAACTGACCCCGGCTCACCCCGTGAAGGCCGCGCGCACCGCCTCGTACTCACGGGTCCACCAGACCGCCAGGGCCGACACCGCGGGGAACTGCGGGTCGGCCCTCCGATCGTTCAGGCAGTAGCGCCAGCGGAGTATCCAGAAGTCGTTGAGCCGCTCCCACCAGACCCGGTGCACCGCCGCCGCCAGTTCGGCCGGGTCCGCCCCGGCCGCCCGCCGGTAGGCCCGGGCGTAGGCGCGTACCTTCGCCAGGTCCAGCGCCCCGGCCGGCTGCACGAAGAAGATCGCCGCCGCACGCACCGCCTCCTCCGCCCGGGGCTGGACGGCCAGCCGGTCCCAGTCCAGGATCGCGACCGGGTCGGCGCCCCGGTAGAGCACGTTCAACGGGTGGAAGTCGCCGTGCACCCAGCCGGTCGCGGGCGCTCCGGGATCGGGCGGCCGGCGGTCGGCGTAGCGTTCCAGCAGGGTCCGCCGCTCGCGCAGCCGGTGCTCGGCGAGCTCGTCGAAGGCGTCCCGGCCGGCGCGCCCGCGCGCGGCGGCGAGCAGATCGCCGATCAGCGCGAAGGTGTCGGCCGCCTCGGGGCTCGCGTAACCGGGCGGGTGCCCGCCACCGGTTCCCGTGTCGCGCTCGGCCCCCATGACCCGCTCAAGACCCGTGTGTACGGCTCCGAGGAGCGTCCCGAGCCGCGTCGACTGGGCGAGGGTGAGCTGGGCGCCGCCCCGGTGCAGCCCGTCGACCCAGGGGTGGAGCGCGTAGCAGCGGCCGGCGATCTCGGTGACGGTCTCGCCGTCGCGGGCCCGGACGGGCGGGGCGACGGGCACTCCGAGTGACTGGAGGCGGCGGGTCGCACGGTGCTGGCGGACGATGGTCGCGCGGTCGCGGGTGGTGTCGTCCGAGTGGTGCTTGAGGAAGTACGAGCCGCGCGTGGTGGACACCCGGTAACCGTGGTTGAGCAGGCCCTGCGAGAGCGGGGTGCAGGTGAGCGGCGTACCGGCGTCCGGGTAACGGCGAAGCACCTCGCCGACCGGCGGAACCGGCGGGGAGGCGACAGATGAGCGCGACACGCGTCAGATGTTAGATCACGCTGCGTTGCGGATCTGCCGGCTTGCGTGGAAGTCCAGAGTGTGCACCGTGACGAAGTGAGGTTCGAGCCAGAGGTACGAGGGGGCGAACGGCTCGCCGTTGACCTCGACGGGCTCCGGTCCGAAGCGCTCGCGCTGGGCGGGGGTCGGCTCCACGACCCGCGCGGGCCCGGTGAACTGCACGGACCACAGGTCCTCGGTGCCGACCGGGGCGGTGTTGAAGTTGTCCGCGCCGTAGGCCACGACCGCCCCGTCGCAGGCGCCGTGGTGGCCGAGCCCGCTGTGCATGCGCAGCACGACGCGCCCGTCGATGACGATGTGCCGCGCCACCGTCAGCATCGGGAGGGCCCGCATGCTGGTCGCCAGCCGGCCGTAGGGGACCCGGCCGAGCAGGTCGATCGCGTGGAGTTCCTCGGTGGACATGCCTTCCACTGTCGGCCAGGGCGTGTGGACCGGATAAGAGGCCGGGGCCCCCGTTTCGCCGGGACCAAAGTCCTGCTCTCAGCGCTTCTCCGCCTGGAGCCGTGCCACGTAGGCGGCGGCCTGCGAGCGGCGTTCCATGCCCAGCTTGGACAGCAGGCTGGACACGTAGTTCTTGATCGTCTTCTCCGCGAGGTGCAGGCGCTCGCCGATCACCCGGTTGGTCAGCCCCTCGCCGATCAGGTCCAGGATCTTGCGCTCCTGCTCCGTGAGGTTCGCCAGCTTCTCGTCGTCCCGCCCGCGCTTGCCGTCGCGCAGCCGCTCCAGTACGCGCGCGGTCGCGACCGGGTCCAGCAGCGACTTCCCCTCCGCCACGTCGCGCACCGCCGTCAGCAGCTCGTTCCCCCGGATCGCCTTGAGGACATAGCCCGAGGCGCCCGCCATGATCGCGTCGAACAGTGCCTCGTCGTCGGCGTACGAGGTCAGCATCAGACAGTGGATGGAGTCGTCCTGCGACCGGATCTCGCGGCAGACCTCCACCCCGCTGCCGTCCGGCAGCCGTACGTCGAGCACCGCCACATCGGGGCGGACCGCCGGAATCCGTACCAGTGCGTCGGCCGCCGTACCGGCCTCGCCGACCACCTCGATGTCGTCCTCCATCGAGAGCAGCTCGTGGACCCCGCGCCGGACTACTTCATGATCATCGAGTAGGAATACCGTGATTTTTCCTTTTTCGCGCACAATCGCAGTCTCACACACTCACCCCTTCCCTGCCGCTGTCGCGCGGGATAACGTGCCGTTGTTCCGGCGGCCTGCGAGGCTGTGATCAGTGCTGTGACCAGGGAAGCTTCCCGAATTCCTCGATTTACTTGGATATCCAAGCAAAATCGCAGGTCAGGGAGGGTTTCGCAGTTGCGGGACGCACTGGGTAACGTGCCTTGGACAGGGCGCTCGCCGGGGCACCTGTCACGCCTGTTTTTCCGGACCGAGCGGCACCCACCCCGTGCACGGGTACGGACACAGGCGAGCCGCACTGGTCTCCCGGCAGACCCCGGGGGCCGGACCGACGGAGGAGCACGCACGTGACCGTGGAGAGCACTGCTGCCGCGCGTAAACCGCGACGCAGCAGCAAGCGGACCAGCGCCGCGAAAACGCCCGCGAAGACGCCGGAGGGTTCGACGCCCGAGCTCGTACAGCTGCTGACGCCCGAGGGCGAGCGGGTCGAGCACCCGGACTACTCGATCGACCTGAGCGCGGAGGAGCTGCGCGGCCTGTACCGGGACATGGTCCTCACCCGCCGTTTCGACGCCGAGGCCACCGCCCTCCAGCGCCAGGGCGAACTGGGCCTGTGGGCCTCGCTGCTCGGCCAGGAGGCCGCGCAGATCGGTTCGGGCCGGGCCCTGCGCGACGACGACTACGTCTTCCCGACCTACCGTGAGCACGGTGTGGCCTGGTGCCGGGGTGTCGACCCGACCAATCTGCTCGGGATGTTCCGCGGTGTGAACCACGGCGGCTGGGACCCGAACAGCAACAACTTCCACCTGTACACGATCGTCATCGGCTCGCAGACCCTGCACGCCACCGGTTACGCCATGGGCGTGGCCAAGGACGGCGCGGACTCGGCCGTGATCGCGTACTTCGGCGACGGCGCCTCCAGCCAGGGCGACGTCGCGGAGGCGTTCACCTTCTCCGCCGTCTACAACGCCCCGGTCGTCTTCTTCTGCCAGAACAACCAGTGGGCGATCTCCGAGCCCACCGAGAAGCAGACCCGGGTGCCGCTCTACCAGCGCGCCCAGGGCTTCGGCTTCCCCGGCGTCCGGGTCGACGGCAACGACGTCCTGGCCTGCCTGGCCGTCACGCGCTCCGCCCTGGAGCGGGCCCGGCGCGGCGAGGGCCCGACCCTGGTCGAGGCGTTCACCTACCGCATGGGCGCGCACACCACCTCGGACGACCCGACGAAGTACCGGGCGGACGAGGAGCGCGCGTCCTGGGAGGCCAAGGACCCGATCCTGCGCCTGCGCGCGTACCTGGAGAAGCAGGGCGCGGCCGACGAGGCGTTCTTCACCGCCCTGGACGAGGAGAGCGAGGCGCTCGGCAAGCGCGTCCGCGAGGCCGTACGGGCGATGCCCGACCCGGACCGGATGGCGATGTTCGACCACGTCTACGCCGACGGGAACCCGCTCGTCGACGAGGAGCGCGCCGAGTTCGCCGCCTACCAGGCATCGTTCGCCGAGGAGGGCAAGTAACCATGGCCGTGGAAAAGATGTCCCTCGCCAAGGCGCTCAACGAGTCGCTGCGCAAGGCCCTCGACACCGACCCGAAGGTCCTCATCATGGGTGAGGACGTCGGCAAGCTCGGCGGCGTCTTCCGGATCACCGACGGCCTCCAGAAGGACTTCGGCGAGGACCGCGTCATCGACACCCCGCTCGCCGAGTCCGGCATCGTCGGTACGGCGATCGGGCTCGCGCTGCGCGGCTACCGGCCCGTCGTGGAGATCCAGTTCGACGGCTTCGTCTTCCCCGCGTACGACCAGATCGTCACGCAGCTCGCGAAGATGCACGCCCGCGCGCTGGGCAAGATCAAGCTCCCCGTCGTCGTGCGCATCCCGTACGGCGGCGGCATCGGCGCCGTCGAGCACCACAGCGAGTCGCCCGAGGCGCTGTTCGCGCACGTCGCGGGTCTGAAGGTGGTCTCCCCGTCCAACGCGTCCGACGCGTACTGGATGATGCAGCAGGCCGTCCAGAGCGACGACCCGGTCATCTTCTTCGAGCCGAAGCGGCGTTACTGGGACAAGGGCGAGGTCGACACCGAGTCCATCCCGGGCGCGCTGCACGCGGCGGCCGTCGCGCGCACCGGCACAGACCTCACGCTCGCCGCGTACGGCCCGATGGTGAAGGTCTGCCTGGAGGCCGCCGCGGCCGCCCAGGAGGAGGGCAAGTCGGTCGAGGTCGTGGACCTGCGCTCGATGTCCCCGATCGACTTCGACACCATCCAGGCGTCCGTCGAGAAGACCCGCCGCCTGGTCGTCGTCCACGAGGCACCCGTCTTCTACGGCTCCGGGGCCGAGATCGCCGCTCGCATCACGGAGCGGTGCTTCTACCACCTGGAGGCGCCCGTGCTGCGGGTCGGCGGCTATCACGCCCCGTACCCTCCGGCGCGGCTGGAGGAGGAGTACCTGCCGGGCCTGGACCGGGTGCTCGACGCCGTCGACCGCTCGCTGGCGTACTGAGGAGAGAGGAGCGTGACCACGATGACCGACACTTCCAACGCTGCTCGCTTCCGTGAGTTCAAGATGCCCGACGTGGGCGAGGGACTGACCGAGGCCGAGATCCTCAAGTGGTACGTCCAGCCCGGCGACACCGTCACGGACGGCCAGGTCGTCTGCGAGGTCGAGACCGCGAAGGCCGCCGTCGAGCTGCCGATCCCGTTCGACGGGGTCGTCCACGAACTGCGCTTCCCCGAGGGCACCACGGTCGACGTGGGCCAAGTGATCATCGCGGTGGACGTGGCGCCGGGGTCGGGTGACCCCGTCGCCGAGGAGCCCGCCGCGGCCCCGGCCCCCGAGGCCGCGCCCGCCGCTCCCGCCGAGGAGCCGAAGGGCCGCCAGCCCGTCCTGGTGGGTTACGGCGTCGCCGAGTCCTCCACGAAGCGCCGGGCCCGCAAGGGCGCCGAGACCGCGCCCCCGGCGGCCGCCCCCGCCGCCGTCCAGGCCGAGTTGAACGGCCAGGGCACGGCCGCGGTGCCGGAGGCCCGTCCGCTGGCCAAGCCGCCGGTCCGCAAGCTCGCGAAGGACCTGGGCATCGACCTGGCGACGGTCACCCCGACCGGCGTCGGCGGTGTCATCACGCGCGAGGACGTGCACGCGGCGGCGACGCCCGCGGAGCCGGTGGCTCCGGCCGCACCCCCGGTGGTCGCGGAAGCGGAGGCTCCTGTCCAGCAGGGCGCCCGCGAGACGCGCATCCCGGTCAAGGGCGTCCGCAAGGCCATCGCGCAGGCCATGGTGGGCAGCGCGTTCACCGCTCCGCACGTCACCGAGTTCGTGACCGTCGACGTGACGCGCACGATGAAGCTCGTGGCGGAGCTGAAGGAGGACAAGGACATGGCGGGGGTGCGGGTCAACCCGCTCCTCGTCATCGCCAAGGCCCTCCTGGTCGCGATCAAGCGGAACCCCGAGGTCAACGCGGTCTGGGACGAGGCGAACCAGGAGATCGTCCAGAAGCACTACGTGAACCTGGGCATCGCGGCCGCCACGCCGCGCGGCCTGATCGTCCCGAACATCAAGGACGCCCACGACCTGACGCTGCCGCAGCTGGCCGCGTCGCTGGGCGAGCTGGTCGCCACGGCCCGGGACGGCAGGACGTCCCCGGCCGCGATGGCGGGCGGCACGGTGACCATCACCAACGTGGGCGTCTTCGGCGTCGACACCGGTACGCCGATCCTCAACCCGGGCGAGTCCGCGATCCTCGCGGTCGGCGCGATCAAGCTCCAGCCGTGGGTCCACAAGGGCAAGGTGAAGCCCCGTCAGGTGACCACGCTGGCCCTGTCGTTCGACCACCGGCTGATCGACGGCGAGCTGGGCTCCAAGTTCCTGGCGGACATCGCCGCGATCCTGGAGCAGCCGAAGCGGCTGATCACCTGGGCGTAGCGGCTCTGCGTCCACGAAGGGCCCGCGCGAGGTTCGCGCGGGCCCCTTCGCATGTGTAACAAGGGTGTATTAGCCACTGGTTGGGCGCAACGGGGACCCGCCCCGGACAGTTCTTGGTGATCGGAACTGTCAACGGACACGAGGACGAAACGATGCGCGCTCACACGATCACCCTCGCCGCCCTGGCCGTCGTCGCGGGCCTCTCGCTCACGGCCTGCCAGAACGACGGCGACGACGCGGCGCAGACCGATCCGTCGTCCGTCGCGACCGCGTCCCCGTCCGCCGACGGACCGGAGGCGGGCGGTTCGGATTCGGGCGGTTCGGATGCGGGCGGCGGGAAGGACACCGCCGCCGGGGCCGGGACCGACCAGCAGAGCAAGACCGCCAAGTGCCGTACCAGCGGGCTGGAGATCACGGCGAAGGACACCTTCATCGACGGCGACCCGGACGGGTCCGTCGCGGTGGAGATGAAGAACACCAGCGGTCAGGACTGCGTGGTCGCCGGGTTCGCGGGCGTCGACCTCAAGACCAACGCGGGCACGATCTCCGCCGAGCGCAAGGGCGCGCCCGGAGACCCGTACGTCCTCCGGAACGGTAAGACGATCGCCTTCGGCATCACCTACCCGCTCAACGAGACGGGCGGCTCGGGCGTCAAGATCGAAGGGCTCGTGGTGACCCCGCCCAACGAGACGAAGCCGGTCACCCTCACCTGGCCGGGTAAGCCTTCGCTGCCCGTCACGGACGGCTCGGGCGACCCCGTGACGGTCGGCCCGATGGGCAGCGCGGGCCAGGGCGGCTGAGCCGTACGTTCGTGCCCTCGGGCACACCGACGAGGGGTCCCGCGGCGATGCGGGGCCCCTCGTCCGTGCGTCGGGCCGGAGCCGTCAGGGGCCCGTGGACTCCCAGGCCGCCTCGATCATCCCGAAGATCTCGTCCACCGCGGCCTCCGGATCGGCGGCCTCGCGGGCCAGCGCGTGCGCGTCGACCACGAATCCGGCGATCGTCCGGCAGGCCGTCGGGGTCCGGGACAGCCCGGGGTCCGCGGCGATGGCCGTCGCCAGCGACTCGGCGTGCCGCAGCTTCATCGATGCCTCGTACTCCCGCAGCGAGGCCGATCCGTCGATCATGCGCCAGACGGGGGCGGCGCCGTCCGCCGTGCAGTGCCGCACCATGGCGTGCATCTCGCGGCGCAGGGCGGACATGAGCGGTTCGTCCGGCGCGCGGCCGGTGACCGCCTGCGCGAGCCGGTGCTCGAAGTCGGCGTCCTGTTCGAACACCAGGGCCTCTTTCGAGGCGAAGTGGGAGAAGAGCGTGGTGACGGCCACGTCCGCCTCGGCGGCGATGTCCCGGATGCCCACAGCGTCGTAACCGCGCTCCAGGAAGAGCCGCAGGGCGGTGTCGGCGATCTTCTGGCGGGTCGCGGCCTTCTTGCGCTCGCGGCGCCCGGACTGCACGGTCATGCGCTCACGCTAGCAGGTACGCATCCGTAACCGTTTCAAAAAGCTAACCGTTAGTGTTACGGTCCCCGGCATGAAGAAAGTGAGCTTCGCCGAGTTCGGCGGCCCCGATGTCCTGCGACTCATCGATGCCGAGGAGCCCCACGCGGGCCCCGGCCGGATACGTATCGCCGTGTGGGCGGCGGGGGTGAACCCCGTGGACTGGAGGGTCCGGGAGGGCCAGGTCCTGGGCGCCCATCCGACCGTGCTTCCCTCCGGCGTCGGGCTGGACGCCGCCGGGGTCGTGGACGAGGTCGGGGAGGGCGTCGAGGGCGTGGCGGTCGGCGACCGCGTGTTCGGCGAAGGGGCCGACACCTACGCCGAGTTCGCCGTCCTGTCGGCGTGGGCCCGGATGCCCGAGGGGCTGACGTTCGAGGAGGCGGCCGGGTATCCGTCCGTGGTGGAGACCGCGCTGCGCGTCATCGACCAGGTCGGCGTACGGCCGGGCGAGACGCTGTTGGTGAGCGGGGCGCCCGGGGGAGTCGGGTCGGCGGTGCTGCAGATCGCCCGCGACCGGGGCATCACGGTGATCGGCACGGGCGGCGCCGCGAACCAGGACTACCTGCGCGGCCTGGGCGCGCTCGCCACGACGTACGGGGAGGGGTGGGTGGAGCGGGTGCGTGGGCTCGGCCGGGTCGACGCGGCTCTGGACCTGGCCGGTGCGGGCGTGATCCCCGAGCTCGTCGGGCTGACGGGGGACCCGGGCAGGGTGATCACCATCGCCGATCTCGGTGCGGCGGAGTACGGCGTCCGCTTCTCCGGTGTGGCCGGGAGCGTGCCGGACGCGCTCGCGGAGGCGGTGGACCTCATCGCGCGCGGGAAGCTCCACATCCCGGTCGAGAAGTCGTACACCCTCGCGGAGGCGGCCCAGGCGCACGCGGACAGCCGGGCGGGTCACACGCGTGGGCGGCGCGTGGTGGTCGTCCGGACCGACGCCTGACGGCTCACGCCGAGCGGGCGCGCCTGTAGCGCGATTTCGGCGAACACGGTCTTCCCGACGGTGCGCGGCTCGACGCCCCACCGGTCGGCGACGGCGTCCACGAGGACGAGCCCGCGCCCGTAGCACTCGTCCTGGCCGGCCTCGCGGAGTCCGGGCAGCCGTTCCCCTCGCGGGTCGCTGACCTCGATACGGATGGCTCCGCCGGTGACGGTGAGGTGGACCCGGAAGAGGCGACCGCGCAGGCTGCCGTGGATCAGCGCGTTGGTGGCCAACTCGGAGACGAGGAGGGCGACTTCCCCGGCGCGCTGGGGGTGCCCCCAGGCGGTGACGAGCCGCGCGGCGCGTCGCCGGGCGAGGGTGACGCTGCGGGCGGTGGGGGTGTAGTCGAGTCGGTCCTCGTGGAGCGGGGGGTTGTCGTGGGGGGCCTCGGCGGGTGTGGACATGGGTGGGCCTCTCTGGGGTGGGGGCGGTGGCATTGCCGCCGTGAGCCCGTGCGGGCATGGCGGTGCACTTCCGCTGTTCCTTGCGCTGTGCCAGCGACTCTGCACCGAAAGTAGCGATCGCTCGCGATTCGAGGCAAGTGAAACGGAGACATTTGTCTCCAACGGGTGAGGTGGTCGACGTTCGCGCTCGCGTCGCGAGAGACTGAGCCGGTGAATCGAGCGACTCAGCTAGGCAATCGGTCGTCAACTGTTCTGGGCCGCAGGCTCGGTAGTGAGCTGCTGCGCTTGCGGGACGCTTCGGGCAAGACCCAGCAGCAGGCCGCCCAGGTCATCAGTGCCACGAACTCGAAGATCGTCAAGATGGAGCGCGGTTGGGTGCCCATGAGGGACCCGGACATCCGCACTCTGTGCGAGTTCTATGGCCTGACAGACGCGAAGCTGATCGGCCGCCTGCTGGAGGTCGCCCGGCTGGACCGCGAGCGTCGCAAGGCGAAGGGCTGGTGGAACCAGTACCCGGAGCTGCGGTCGCTGGTCGAGTACGTCGCACTCGAAGACATCGCGACCCAGATCAGAACCTGGCAGGGAGCCTTTGTGCCCGGCCTGCTTCAGACGCCGGACTACGCCAGGGCCCTCGCTGTCGGCAACGCGGACTGGGACGATCCGGATGAGATCGAGCGTTTCGTCGAGGCCAAGATCGCCCGGCAAGGGCGCCTGGCGGACGACAAGCCGCTTGCGCTGTGGGCGATCGTCTCGGAAGGAGCCCTGCGTCAATTGGTCGGTGGCCGCGACGTGATGCGTGCGCAACTGGAGCGGCTGGAGGAGGCTGCGGACGAGCCAAATGTCACCGTGCAAGTTGTTCCGTTTCTGGCGGGCTCACACCCCGGAATGACCGGTGCGTTCAGCGTCGTCTCGTTCGCAGAACCAGGGGCGATGGACGTGGTCTACATGGACACCACGTCGTCTACGCTGTGGCTGGAGAGCGAGACGGACGCCGAACGGCACAACGTCACGTTCGGTCGTATCGCCAGGAACGGACTCGCTCCCCGCGATTCCATCGCTCTGATGGGGCGTATCCGCAAGGAGTTGTAGTCGTGCCACGCTTCGAGTTCGTCAAGTCCAGCTACAGCAGTGGAAATGGCGAGTGCGTCGAGGTGGCGCGGAACGTCCCCGGCACCGTCGCCGTCCGCGACTCCAAGCGGGCCGCCGGGCCCGTCCTCGTACTCAAGCCCACCGCGTGGGACGCCTTTCAGGCGGGGTTGCGTCGGCCCTAGCGGTTCATCGAACGCCTGCTTGAATGACCGCATGGTGGAGGATCGCGCATCTCTGGGGCCGCTTGAACTCACCGACGGGCGCTGGGGGATCGGGGATTCCGCCCGGCCCGGCGCCCATTGGGTGGAGTTGCACGCGGACGGATTCCATCGGCACGAGGCTGACGGCGAAGCCCAGTTCGTGCCCTGGGCCAGGGTCATGACCGGGATCAGGCTCACCTGGGGCAAGCGCCCGCGGGACACGACCAGCCGAGGTGCGTACACGCTCAAGGGCATGGTCGCCGACCGTGACGGGGGATGGCTCCACATGACCCTGCGCGACCCGTACGAGGACCATCAGCTGCACTTCGACCAGCACACGCGTCCTTACCGGGCGGTGGACGCTCTCCGGCTGGAGGCCCTGCTGCGGCGGCTCACCGATGAGGGAAGGCTGCGTCTCATCGGCGACCCGGAATGGGTCGGGCAAGCCGTCGCGGCCCTCGCCGGGGGGAAGAACCGCTGGGTCACCGACGGCTCACTGGACCAGGCGGTGGCGGAGGCCCTGGAGGCGGCCGGAACCGGCAGCCCCTGACGGAACCGTCACCCACCAGGCCCGTCGACCCGCAACACGAGTACCGCCACGTCGTCCCTCTGCGGGATCTCCGCGAGCCCCGCGGAGAGGGCTTCCAGGAGGAGGGGCAGGGGCTTGTCGGCGTGGCGGGCGAGCACGGCGGCCGTGTGCGCGGTGCACGCGTCGATGTCCTCGTCGCGGCGTTCGACCAGGCCGTCGGTGTAGAGCAGGAGCACGCTGCCCGGGGGCAGGTCGTGGGTGTGGTCCTCGCGGGGCGGGGCGTCCGGCAGGCCGAGCAGGAGGAGGTCGTGGCCGGACAGCGGCACGACGCCCGACCCCGGGGTGTGGAGGAGCGGCGGGGGGTGCCCGGCGTTGGACCAGGTGAGGCGCCAGCGCTCGGCGTCGCGGTCGAGGCGGGCGTGGACCGCCGTGGCGCCGATGCCCAGGGGGAGGACGCCGATGGCCTGGTCGATGGCGTGCAGGGCGCCGGCCGGTGAGTGGGCCGGGTCGTCCAGGCTCGCCTGGCGGAGCATGCTGCGGATCTGGCCCATCACGGTGGCGGCCCGGACGTCGTGGCCGATCACGTCGCCGATCGAGAGCATGAGGGCGGTGGGCAGCGGATAGGCGTCGTACCAGTCCCCGCCCACCATGTCCTGGTCGGCGGCGGGCAGGTACAGGGCCGCCATGTCCAGGCCGGGCACGTCCGGCAGCTCCGTCAGCATCGCGGCCTGGAGCTGTTCCGCGGCGCTGAGCCGGTGCGCCACGAAGCGGGTGCGTTCCACCGCCTGGCTCACGTACCCCGCCACCGTGGTGAGCACCGCCTCCTCGGTCGGCGCCATGACGTGCGGGCGGGACCAGCACCACGTGAGCACGCCGTGGCCGTTCGGCAGCGGGACGCACAGGACGGACTGGAGGCCCAGCGAGTCGTAACCGGCGACGGCCTCGGGCCCGAAGCCGGCCAGCAGCGCCGCGCGGTCCGGCACGAAGACGGAGCGCTGTTCCCGCATGGCCAGCGCGCTGGGGAAGGCCGCGTTCCGGTCCAGCCGGCCGATGGCGCTTTCCACAGGGCGTACGTCGTCCGGGTCGACGACCCGCCACAGCCCCTCGTCGTCGGCCAGCAGCAGACCCACGAACGCCGGCTCGGCGGGCCCCCGGAACATCTGGCGGAGGCGGCGGGTCAGGTCGGCCGGATCGCGGGCGTGGGCGAGTTCGACCGAGGCGCGCAGCAGCAGACCGGCGTGGTCGCGGTCCCGCTGGATCAGCTCCGTCGCGATTCTCAGCCGCAGCTCCATCGAGCAGGCGGCGGTGAGGTCTTCGAGGTCGCGCAGCTCGTCCGCCGTCCACTCCCGGGGGTGGTGGTCGATGGCGCAGAGCGACCCGAGCACCCGTCCGTCGGCGTCGGTGAGCGGCATTCCGGCGTACGCGACCACCTGGAGATCGGGGATGGCGAGACTGGTGCAGGTGCGGGGGTGTGCCCGGGCGTCGGCGAGGACCAGCGGGCCGCCGTCCGCGACCACGTGCTGGCAGAAGGAGTGGCTGAGGGGGGTCTCGCGCCGGGCCGCCCAGTGCCCGGACAGCCCGACCATGCCGGGGAAGACCTGCCGCTCGGGCTCCAGCAGCGAGACCAGGGACACCGGGACGCGCAGCAGGCGCGAGACAAGCCGCGCGAACCGGTCCATGCCGGGATCGGCCGCCGCGGTCAGCCCGGCCAGCCGTAGCGCCTCAAGCCTTCCGGGATCCCTCACCCCGGGGCCTCCGTCCGGACGGGAAGGAATGGCGCGATGCTCACAAAACGCATTTTACGAATATACGGGCGATATTCCGCGCTGTCCTGGGTTGGAGCGGGCCCTACCCCCGCCGCGCCTCCGTGTCGCCGTTCACGGTGCGCAGGGTCAGGCGGTGCGCGTGGTCCGTGGGCTCGGCCGCCGGGAGGTCCGTGGTCGAGCGACCGTTGACGGTGTGCGCGTCGGTCGCGTACGCGGGGGCGTCGGCCGGGAGGGTGACGCGCGCGGTGCCGTTGCGGGTGATGCCGCTGAGCGTGTCCGGGGCGGTGGCGCAGTGTACGTCCACGTCACCGTTGACCGTCTCGGCGTCGATGCCGGTGCCCCGGAGGCCGGTCGCGCGGACGGAGCCGTTCCGGGTCACCAGGTGCTGGCGGGCGCCCTTCGCGCCGGAGTCCTGCACGGTGACGTCGCCGTTGACGGTGCTGAGGTTCAGCCCGCCTCGGACATCGCTGACGTCGATCCCGGCGTTGCGCGCCCGGACGGTGAGTGTGACGCCGGCGGGCACGCGGACGAGCGGCATCCCGCCGCAGTTGTCCCGGGCCCGGTCGTCGCGCTCGTCGCCTTCGTCGCAGGGCAGGTCGAGGGTGTACGTGTCCCCGTCCCCGTCGTCCCCGTGCGCGAGGACCGAGTCGTCCACCGTGACGCGGTCCCCGTCCGTCCCGACGACCCGCACGCCGCCCTGGGTGGTGATGACGAGCCGGGTGTCCTGGGCGAGGGCGGCCGTCCGGAATTCCGCTCCCCGCGCGTCCGGGCCGTCGTGGCCGCAGGCGGACAGCACCAGCAGCGCGCACCCGGCCAGGACGGCCCGGCCCTTCGCTTCGCTCCGCGATGAGGTCATGGGAGGCGTGTGCCCCGGAAGCGGGGGCTTACGGCTCAGGGGGCCGCGGGGCTGCGGCGCTCCACCGGGACGATGTCGCGCCGGAGGCCGTGGTACCGCCCGGTCCGCTCCCGGACCGTGGGGTCCGTCGACGCCGCCAGACGCGTCAACGGCGGCCCCCGCGCCCGCCCGTGAACGCCGAGATGATCCAGATCACCAGCAGGGCGAGAAAGACGACGACGATGATGGTGGGAAGCGCGGACACCCTGGTCCCCCTTGGGATCGTTCGGCCGTAACTGCCGTGGCCCACGGGGCTCGTGGGGCCGGGACCGACCGGATGTTACGCGCCTGCGGCGAGGGCCGCCAGGGTTCCGCCGCACCCCGCGGCCGAGCAGCCGCTGGGGTGGCCCGGCGTGCTGCTACCGGGCGCGCAGCGCCTCCGTGCCCGCGTACCGGGCGCTCGCGCCCAGCTCCTCCTCGATGCGGATCAGCTGGTTGTACTTCGCGGTGCGGTCGGACCGGGACAGGGAGCCCGTCTTGATCTGGCCGCAGCCCGTGGCGACCGCCAGGTCCGCGATCGTCGTGTCCTCGGTCTCGCCCGAGCGGTGCGACATGACGACCGTGTAGCCGGCGCGGTGCGCGGTGGAGACCGTGGTCATCGCCTCCGTCAGGGTGCCGATCTGGTTGACCTTCACCAGGATCGAGTTGGCGACCCCGGAGGCGATGCCCTCGCGGAGCAGCGCGTCGTTCGTGCAGAACACGTCGTCGCCCGTCAGCTGGCAGCGGTCGCCGACGCGGGCGGTCAGCTCGCGCCAGCCGTCGAGGTCGTCCTCGGCCATCGCGTCCTCGACCGACACGACGGGGTAGGCGTCGATCAGCTTCACCAGGTGGTCCGCGTGCTCCGCGGGGGTGCGGCGTACGCCTTCGCCCGCGTAGTCGTACACCCCGTCGCGGAAGAACTCCGACGTCGCCGGGTCCATCACGAGCCCGATGTCCGTGCCCGGCCGGTACCCCGTGCGCTCGACGGCCGCCACGACGAAGTCCAGCGCCTCTTCCGCCGTACGGAGGGACGGCGCGAAGCCGCCCTCGTCCCCGACGCCCGTCGAGTGGCCGGCGGCGAGCAGGTCGCGGCGCAGGGTGTGGAAGACCTCCGACCCCATGCGGACCGCCTCGGCGAAGCTCTCCGCGCCGATCGGGGCGATCATGAACTCCTGGAAGTCCAGCGGATTGTCGGCGTGGGCGCCCCCGTTGACGATGTTCATCATCGGCACGGGCAGCAGCCGGGCGTCCGGCCCGCCCAGGTACCGGTAGAGCGGCAGGCGGTGGGCGGCTGCCGCCGCCTTCGCGGCGGCCAGCGAGACGCCCAGGATCGCGTTGGCGCCGAGCCGGGACTTCGTGGCGGTGCCGTCCGCGGCGACGAGCGCGGCGTCCAGCCCGGCCTGGTCCTCCGCGTCCCGGCCGAGGACGGCCTCGGTGAGCTCGGTGTTGACGTGGCGCACCGCCCGGTCGACGCCCTTGCCGTGCCAGCGGGCCGGGTCGCCGTCGCGCAGCTCCACGGCCTCGCGGGCGCCGGTCGACGCCCCGGAGGGGACCGCGGCCCGGCCGAGCGAGCCGTCCGACAGGACCACGTCCACCTCGACGGTGGGGTTGCCCCGGCTGTCCAGGACGCGGCGGCCGGTGACGGAAGTGATGGCGGTCATGGGAGTCCTTCCCGTTGTCGCGTGCCGCGGTCCGGCTGCGACGACGGTGGCGCGGGACCCGGCGAGAAAACTCTACAGCAATGCTGTTCAGTATGGCTGTGTAGCTGTGCTGAACAGTTCTGCTGTGCATGCCGCCGTCCTGATCCCGGCCCCGCGCTAAAGTGCCGTATGCCCCTTCCGGAATCCGCCTCCATCGCCGCCGAGCTGCGTACCGCGATGGGCAAGCTCACCCGCCGCGTGAAGCTTGAGGACCAGATGCCGCTCGGCCAGGTGGCCGTGCTCGGCGAGCTGGACCGCAACGGTGCCCTGACCACCAGCGAGCTCGCCGCCAACCAGCGGGTGCGGCCGCAGTCCATGGCGCGCGCGGTCGGGCTGCTGATGGACCAGGGGCTGCTCACCCGCCGCGCCCACCCCACCGACGGCCGCAAGAGCCTGGTCGAGCTGTCGGCCGCCGGGCGCGCCCTCCTGGAGGAGGAGCGGGAGCGCCGGGCCGACTGGCTGGCCCGTGCGATCGACGCCGAACTGACCGAGGAGGAGCGCGAGTTGCTGGCCCGCGCGATCGGGCTCGTCGGGCGGCTGGCCGCGCACTGAGGGCGGGGGCCGGCGCTCTCGCGGAGACACCGGCCCCCGTCGCCTCACCGCTTCAGCAGGAAGCCGAAGTCCGTCGTCGTCCGCCCGGTCAGGCGGACCGGCGAGACGAGCTTCCCTTCGGCCAGCAGGCGTTCCGCCTCGCCCCGCGAGAGGCCGAAGCCGTTCGCGATCAGGCGCAGCGGGCGGACGGGGACGCGGGCGGCGAAGCGGACGGACACCTCTGCCACCTCCGCCACCTCGCGGCCGGGGTGATCCGCGCCCCCGGTGTGCAGGCGCCAGGCGCCCGTCCAGTCGAGGCCGATGTGGTTGCGGCGCCGCACGACACCGTCCTGGAGGAGTTCGCCCGCCAGGACCGGGTCGTTGGCGTGCATCCGGTCCAGGAGCGCGGGCCGTACGGTGCGGACGTGCGCGCGCTCCAGGATCGTGACCTTGGTGGTGTCCCCGCACCCCGTGCAGAGCGCGAGGAGCCAGGCGTCCAGCAGCTTGTGGTTCGCGTTGACGCGGAACTTGCCGTGGGGCCGGAAGGTCCCGGACCCGCAGGAGTGACAGCGACGCAGGACCAGGGGCAGGCAGGTGGGCATGACGGCCCAATGGATGAGCACAGGTGTACACCGGTTTCCGTGTGAGAAATCCGCAGCAGGAAGCAGCGCGGCGCACAGGGCGCGACGCGCGACAGGTCAGCAGTGGGGAGGTCTCACGCGATGTACAACGGAACGCCCTTCCAGGGGACGGCAGATGCGGGGCCGCGCCGCGAACGGCCGGGCCCGGCTGCACGGTAGTGGGGCGGTCCGGCGGACCGCCACCGCTTTTCGACCGGGCCTCGTCCGCCAAGGCCCCGTGCCGTTAAGGTCGTTGTGATCGCAAAGAGCGCACAGATCCCAGGAGTGCGACGAGCGGGCCAGGGGGAGCGATGGGCGGGAGAGGGACGGCACACCGGTGGGCGGTCGCCGCGGCCGGGGCGGTGCTGGCGGCGGTGTCGCTGACCGGCTGCGGCAGCGGCGGTGACGGCGCCGCCGGTGCGAGGACGGCCGGCGGGTCCAAGGGCGGCGGGGGCGCGGAGCAGCCGGCGCGGCGCGCGTACGACCCACCCCTGCGCTTCGAGGGGAACGCGGTCGCCCTGCCGGGCGCCGAGCAGCCGAGCACGTCGAGCGGGGAGGCCCTGCGGCCCGCGGTGACGCTGGCGGACGGCGTCGCGTACGTCGACGACCAGGGCGGGATCGACGCGATCGACACCCGGACCGGCGACTCCCGGTGGTACGTGGCGACGAAGCACGAGGCGGAGCGGGGCGGCTTCGGGACGGAGCGGGTCGCGCCCCTGGTCTCGGACGACGGGCGGACCGTCTACGCCGCGTGGGACCGCCGGGTGCCGGGCGAGGGCACCGCGCCGGACCGCTTCGTCATCGAGGTCCTCGCCGTCGACACGGCCACCGGCAGGCGGACGTGGTCGGCCGAGATCCCGTCCGACCCCAGCGCGACCGGGCTCGCCGCCACCGCCATCGGCGCCGACGGGAACCTCGCGCCGCAGGTCGTCGGGGTGGAGGCCGGCACCGCGGTCGTCACCGACGCGGACACCACGTACGCCCTCGACACCGCCACCGGGGCCGTCCGCTGGAAGAAGGGCGACTACCGCGCGCTGAACCTCGCCGGGGGCGTCGTGGCCGGCGGCGAGGAGACCGGATACGCCCAGGGCCGGCTGCTGGGCGTCGACGCGGAGACGGGGAAGCAGCGGTGGACCGTCGCGGGCGCCCGGCAGCCCGCCCGCGCCGCGCCGGAGTTGCTGAGTGCGAACCGGGACGGCCACACGGACGTCGTGGACGCGGTCGACGGCAAGCTCCGCCTGATCATCGACAAGCCGGGCTACCGCTGCCTGGACGACGCGCGCTCGCTGGTCGCGTGCTCCAAGGACGGCTACGGCGCGTCGGACCGCGGCATCGTGGTCATCGACGCGACGACGTTCCGGCACAAGTGGGTGCTGCCCGACCACTCCGGCCGGTCGGTGCCCCGAGTCACCGGCTTCTGGCACGGCGCCCTCTACGGCGAGGTGGGCGACCGCCCGGTCGTCCTGGACGGCACCACGGGCAAGGACCGCGAGACCGATCCGAACGCGGCGCCGGTCGAGATCGACCGCTACGGCGGTGTGGAGGGCGCGCGGTTCATCCCGGCCAAGGGCTGATCAGGGCCGGTGGAGGCGGCCGGTGGGGGGAAGGCCCCCGCGTTCGAAGGGGGTTGACCGCACCGGGCTCCGGGGGGTCACGGGATGGCTCCGGCCGCGCCCGGCTGGTGCGATGAGGGTCCGTCACCGATGACGGCGTACCAACGTTCCGGCGCAGAGAAACGGATCACCATGCGCGCATTACCGAGGCGCCGGCGGGGGCTCGCCCTCCTGGCCGGGCTCACCGCCGCCCTCTTCGCCACCGCGACCGGGCTGCCCGCCGCGGCGGCCCAGCCGCGTCCCGCCGACCCGCTCCAACGGGAGGTGGACGCGATTCACGGGACGGGGGTCCCGGGCGTGCTGGCCGAGGTTTCCGGGCCGGGCGGCCGGACCCTCGCGCGGGCCGGGACGGCCGTGGTGGGCAGCAGGAGGCCGATGCCCTGGGACGGCAGGTTCCGGATCGGTAGCGCCACCAAGACCTTCACCGCCGCCGTTGTCCTGCAACTCGTCGGGGAAGGCCGCCTGTCCCTGGACGACACCGTCGAACGGTGGCTGCCGGGCGTGGTCCGGGGCCACGGCAACGACGGCCGTCTCATCACCGTACGACAACTGCTGCGGCACACCAGCGGCCTCCGGGACGTGGCTCCCCGAGTCGCCGCGCTGAACAGCGCGGCAGGCTATCGGGCGGAGCGGTTCCGTACGTACACCCCCGGGGAACTGGTGCGGCTCGCCGTGAGCGACACACCCGTGTTCCCGCCGGGCGAGGGCTGGTCGTACGCGAACACCAACTACGTCCTGGCCGCGATGATCGTGGAGAGGGTCACCGGCCGGAGCTGGGCCCGCGAGATCGAGGCGCGCATCGTCCGGCCGCTGGACCTGAGCGGCACCTCGGTCCCCGGGGCCCTTCCCTCCGTTCCGGGGCCGCATGCCCACGGCTACGCCGCGTTCGGCACCGAGGAGGTCACCGACGTCACGACGCTCGATCCGAGCATGGCCTTCGGCTCCGGCGCGGTCATCAGCACGGCGCACGACCTGAACCGCTTCTACGCCGCACTGCTCGGCGGCCGGCTGCTCGCCCCGGCGCAACTGGCCGAGCTGACCGACACCGTGGACGCACCCGAGCTGGGCGTGAGGTACGGGCTGGGGATCGCCGAGATCCCGCTGTCCTGCGGCGGCACCTACTTCGGGCACCGCGGCGAACTGCTCGGCTACACCACCTGGGCCGGTGCCACGGCGGACGGCGGGCGGAGCGCCGCGGTCTACGTCAACGGCGACGGCGGGAAGGGCACCCAGGACGCCATGACCGGACTCGTCGACCGGGAGCTGTGCGGGACGGGCTGAGACGGGGAAGCGCGAGGGGCCCCGCACGCGACGGCGTGCGGGGCCCCTCCTCGTGCAGGCGGGTTACTTCTTGAAGCCGTAGTCCATCAGCTTCTTCGCGTCCGACGTGCGGTTCGCCTCGGACGACGACGTCAGGACGGTGCCGATGACCGTCTTGCCCTTGCGGGTCGCGGCGAAGACCAGGCAGTACTTGGACGCCGGGCCGGAGCCCGTCTTCACGCCGATCGCGCCGCTGTAGGTGCCCAGCAGCTTGTTCGTGTTGGTCCACGACATGTAGCGGTAGCCGCCGCTCTTGGTCGTGACCTTCTGCTTGGTCGACTTCGTCTTCACGACCGTGCGGAACGTGGAGTACTTCATCGCGCTGCTGGCGAGCTTCGTCAGGTCGCGCGGGGTCGAGTAGTTGGACCCGTTCCCTATGCCGTCGAACGAGTCGAAGTGCGTGTTCTTCAGGCCGAGGGTCTTGGCGGTGCTGTTCATCTTGCCGATGAACGACTTCACCCGCGCCGCGCGCGTCGAACCGGAGCCGAACTTGTCCGCCAGCGCGTAGGCGGCGTCGCAGCCCGACGGCAGCATGAGGCCGTAGAGCAGCTGACGCACGGTGACCTTGTCGCCCACGATCAGGCGTGCCGAGGACGCGCCCTTGGAGACGATGTAGTCGCTGTACGCCTTCTGGATCGTGACCTTGGAGTCCAGGTTCAGGCCCTTCTGGGCCAGCACCACGCGCGCGGTCATGATCTTCGTCGTCGATCCGGTGGAGCGGCGGGTGTCCGCGGCCTTGGTGAACAGCGTCTTTCCGGTGCCGTTGTTCATCACGAAGCCGCCCTTGGCGACGATCGAGGGCGCCTTGGGCGCGGCGGCCTGTGCCGTGGAGGCGAACGCGCCGCCCGCGATCAGGGCGCCCGTGGTGAGGGCCACCGTGACGGTCGCCGAGCCGCGCCTTATGCCCTTAATGCCGAGTTTCAAAGTGAACGCTCCAAATGCCCCTGAAGGGCGGCCACATGAGGGTGCCGCCGCGCTGATAAGACGAACGACCGCACCGCATGGTTGGGCCCACGCGCGGGTGATTTTTTACGACATCCAGGGGCGGCGGGACGGCCCCGCGGCGTTCGCGGCGCGCCGGCGCGCGGTGGCCAGGGGCTACCATCGGCGTCACGTCCGAGCGCCCCACAGGCCGGAGGTCACCGTGGACGATGTCGTACGCGCGCACGAGTCCGTCAGGGCATACGGCGAGCTCCTCGCCCTCGCCGAACGCCTGGAGGAGCTGCGGCAGCTGGGCGAGGACGGCGTCGAGGCGCATACGACCGCCGCGCTGCACGCGGTCCGCTTCGCCGCGACGATCCTGTGGCGGACGGTGCCGGACGTGCCGGAGCCGGGCTACCGCCAGGACGAGGAACGGCTGCTCGAACTGGCCGCGCACTGGCGCGAGGCGGCGCTCGGCCTCGGCGAGTTCGCGCCCCGGCGCCCGACCCTGCGGCTGGTGGAAAACGACGGGTCGTCCGCCTAGGCGCTGGGATAGCGTCCCCCGGCATGACCCCTTCCCTGCACAGTGAGCGCCTGGTCCTCGAACCGTACGTACCCGCCGACGAGGAGGCGTTCGTCGCCCTCTTCCTGGACCCCCGGGTCTCCCGGTGGATGGGCGACGGGCCCTGGTCCGAGGAGCAGTACCGCACCACGTTCTCCCGCATCTTCACGCACGCCTACGGCAGGGAGGGCTTCGACGTCTGGGCCGTGCGCCGGGACGGCCGGACGATTGGCCACGCGGAGATCAAACCGGCCAAGGTCGTCGAGGGCCACGAGCTGATCTACGGCCTCGCCCCCGAGGCGTGGGGGCAGGGCCTCGGCACCGAGCTGGCGCGGACGATCGTCGCGTACGGCTTCGAGGTGCTGGGCCTGGACCAGGTGTACGCGACCGTGGCCGAGCCGAACACGGCCTCGCTCGGGGCCCTGCGCAAGGTGGGCTTCCAGCACGTCAGGGACATCATCGAGGAGGACGGCAGCACGACCCTGCTGCTGGCCCGCGAGCAGTAAGGGGCCCGGCGCCGCCGCCCACATCGTGGACGGTCCGGCGCTTGCGTGCATGTTGTATCTATGCTGTACGCATGCCAGCCCCCGCTCCCTCCACAGCACCCGGCCCTGCCCCCGTGACCCCGCCCGCGAAGCAGCCCCCGGCCGCCGAGCGCGTCTACACGCACGTCAAGGACGCCGTCCTGGACCGCCGCTACGAGGGCGGCACCCTGCTCACCGAGGGCGGCCTCGCCGAGGCCGTGGGGGTCTCGCGCACACCGGTGCGCGAGGCGCTGCTGCGCCTGGAGGTGGAGGGCCTGATCAAGCTCTACCCGAAGAAGGGCGCCCTGGTGCTCGCCGTCTCCGCCCAGGAGATCGCGGACGTGGTGGAGACCCGGCTGCTGGTCGAGGAGTTCGCCGCTCGCAAGGCGGTGCCCGCGTCGCCGCAGCTGATCAGCCGGCTGGAAGCGCTTCTGGAGGAGCAGCGGCACTTCTCCGACGCAGGCGACCTGGCCACCGTCTCCGTGAAGGACCGCTGCTTCCACGCCGAGATCGTCCGCCACGCGGGCAACGAGATCCTGTCCCGCCTCTACGACCAGCTGCGCGACCGTCAGCTGCGGATGGGCGTCGCCGTCATGGAGGCCCACCCGGACCGGATCGCCGCCAACATCACGGAGCACGGCGAACTGCTGGAGGCCATCAGGTCCGGTGACGCGGAGGCCGCCGCCCAGGTCGTGCGCCGCCACGTCGGCCGGGTCAAGGTGCTGGTCCGGGGTGAGGACCGGTGAGTTCCGCCGCCGCGCCCACCCTGCCCCTGCCCGGTGACCCGCCCGGCGGCCGTCGCGCCGCCTGGGTCTGGGGCATCGGCGTCGCCGTCTACTTCGTCGCCATCATCTTCCGGACCAGCCTCGGCGTCGCCGGACTCGACGCCGCCGACCGGTTCGACGTCAACGCCTCGGCGCTCTCCACCTTCTCGATCCTCCAGCTGCTCGTGTACGCGGGCATGCAGATACCCGTCGGCCTGATGGTCGACCGGCTCGGCACCAAGCGGGTGCTGACCCTCGGCGCCGTTCTGTTCACCCTCGGCCAGCTCGGCTTCGCGCTCTCCCCCTCGTACGGCACGGCGCTCGCCTCCCGCGCGCTGCTGGGATGCGGCGACGCGATGACCTTCATCAGCGTGCTCCGGCTGGGGACGCGCTGGTTCCCGGCCCGGCGCGGGCCGCTGATCGGCCAGGTCGCCGCCCTGTTCGGGATGGCGGGCAACCTCGTCTCCACGCTGGTCATCGCCCGCGCCCTGCACGGCTTCGGCTGGACGACGACCTTCGTCGGCAGCTCGCTGGCCGGGGTCGTGGTGCTGGTGCTGCTCCTGCTCTTCCTCAAGGACCACCCCGAGGGCTACGAGCCGCCGCCCGCGCAGCACGCCGGCGGGGCGTACGTGCGCAAGCAGATCGCCGCCTCCTGGCGGGAGCCCGGGACCCGGCTCGGGATGTGGGTGCACTTCACCACGCAGTTCCCGGCGATGGTCTTCCTGCTGCTGTGGGGCATGCCGTTCCTGGTCGAGGACCAGGGGCTCGGCCGGGGGACCGCCGGTGAGCTGCTGACCCTGGTGGTCCTCTCGAACATGGCGCTGGGGCTCGTCTACGGGCAGGTGATCGCCCGTCACCACGCGGCCCGCGTCCCGCTCGCCCTCGGCACGGTCGGCACGACGGCCACGGTGTGGGCGGTGACGGTCTTCCACCCCGGGGACCACGCGCCGATGTGGCTGCTGGTCGTCCTGTGCGTGGTGCTCGGGGCGTGCGGGCCCGCCTCGATGATCGGCTTCGACTTCTCCCGCCCGGCCAACCCGCCGGAGCGCCAGGGCACCGCGTCCGGCATCGTCAACATGGGCGGCTTCATCGCCTCGATGACCACGCTGCTGGCGGTCGGCGTGCTGCTGGACGCGACCGGTGACAACTACCGGGTGGCGTTCTCGTCGGTCTTCGTCCTGGAGGCGCTGGGCGTGGCGCAGATCCTGCGGCTGCGGGCGAGGGCCGCGCGCCGCGAGCGCGACCACCATGTGATCAGCCGGGTGGAAGCGGTGCACGTTCCGGTGTGATCCGGACCCGAACGGCGGCGCGCCCGTCCCCCTCGTGGGGGCGGGCGCCGCTGTGTGCCGGGGGCTCTTACGGGGTGACGGCGAAGTGCTGGAGGATGGTGTCGGCCAGCTCCTGGTCGCCCTCGGTCTTGATCCGGTCCGCCACGGCGGCGGGCCGCACCCGGCCGCAGGCCAGCCGTACGTACGTCTCCCAGTCCATGGACAGCGTCGCGGCGGGCCCGAGCGACGGGGCGACGTCCAGCGAACCGCGCCCCTCGGCGTCCACCCGCACCGTACGCATGAACTCCAGCGGCCCGTGGACGTCCAGCACCACAGCGGAGTTGGCCGGCGCGCCCGCGCTCTTGGCCACCACCTTCGGCAGCCCCAGCAGCAGGAGGTCCCGGGCGACCAGGGCGCCGGGGGAGTCCAGGTTGCCGGGCCTGCCCAGGGCCGTCCGCAGGTCCTGCTCGTGGACCCAGACGTCGAACGCGCGCATCCGCAGCGCCGTCTCCAGGGTCTGCTCGGCGCCCAGCGGCGCCCGCACCATGGTCTCCGGGTCCCGCGTCTCGTTCCGCAGCTGCCGGGAGCGGCGGATGATCGTGTACTCCAGCTCGGAGGTCATCTCCGGCGCGGTGTGGTGGCGCCTGACGTCGACCTGCATCTCCATGTAGCGGGCGAACTCGCTCTGCACGTGGAACAGGTCGCGCGGCAGGGTGTGGATCGGGCGCGGGTCGCCGAGCTGTTCGCACTCCATGCCGATGATGTGCGACACGATGTCGCGCACGGACCAGTTGGGGCAGGGCGTGCGGCCGTTCCACTCCCCCTCGGCGAGCGGGCTCACCAGCTCGGCTATGGACTCGATGGAGTGGGTCCAGGCGTCGGCGTAGGTCTGGAGGCTGGGATGGACGGTCACGGGACCCCTCGTGCGGTTCGGTGCATGGGCAACTGGGCGCGGACGGTCGGGCTGCGGGCTGCGGACAGCAATGAGGTTCGGTGGCTAAGTTACGCTGCGAGCAGGCACCCCGGCAGTGCTTTCGTGTGACGATCGTAGGCCGGTGTTGACGGCTCGAATGCCAGGACGGTGGTAGTGTGCGCGCCTCCCTCATCCAGATCGCAGTAGACCCGGACGAACCCGTCGGTTCCCGCAGGGAACGCGCCGCCTCCCTGGTGGCCTCGCAGCGGGGCGCGGATCTGGTGGTCCTGCCCGAACTGTGGCCGGTGGGAGCCTTCGCCTACACGGCCTTCGAGGCCGAGGCCGAGCCGCTGACGGGCCCGACCCATGAAGTGATGGCCAAGGCCGCAGCCGAGGCCGGGGTCTGGCT
Source organism: Streptomyces sp. NPDC052299 (assembly GCF_040679335.1). Classification (NCBI taxonomy): domain Bacteria; kingdom Bacillati; phylum Actinomycetota; class Actinomycetes; order Kitasatosporales; family Streptomycetaceae; genus Streptomyces; species Streptomyces sp. NPDC052299. The sequence continues at coordinate 309,184 of NZ_JBFAUP010000001.1, forward strand.
GCACGCCGGCTCCTTCGTGGAGCGGGCCGGGGACGGCACCCTCTACAACACCACGCTCGTCTTCTCCCCCGAGGGCGAGCGGGCCGCCGCCTACCGCAAGATCCACCGCTTCGGCTTCGACCAGGGCGAGGCCGTGATGATGGGCGCCGGCGAGGACCTGGTCACCGTCCCCCTCCCGCGGACCACGCTCGGCCTCGCCACCTGCTACGACCTCCGCTTCCCGGAGCTCTTCCGGGGCCTGGTCGACGCCGGTGCCGAAACCCTCGTCGTCGCGGCCGGCTGGCCGGAGCGACGCCGCGCCCACTGGACCCTGCTCGCCCGGGCTCGCGCCGTCGAGAACCAGTCGTACGTCCTCGCCGTCGGCTCCGCCGGCACCCACGCGGGCGTCCAGCAGGCCGGGCACTCCCTCGCCGTGGACCCCTGGGGCGAGGTGCTCGCGGAGGCGGGCGCGGACGAGGAGGTGCTGACCGTGGAACTGGACCCGGCCAAGGTCGCCGCGACCCGGGAGCAGTTCCCGGCCCTGAAGGACCGGCGGCTCGGGCTGGCCGCACCGACGATCTGACAGGCGAAGGGCCCTGTTTCACGTGAAACAGGGCCCTTCGGATGCAAGGCGTGCGATCAGTCGTCGTGCTCCTTCTCCGCGAGCACGATCACGCACACCGCCACCGCGATCAGCAGCGACGCGTCGGCGTCGTCCCGCACGATGTCGATGCCGTACGTGTCCCGGAGGGACAGCCAGCGGCGGGAGATCTGGGCCAGGAGTTCGCCGTCGTAGTCCACGGCGAACTCGCGGTCCAGGACCTTGCCGCTGACGTCCAGCTCGGTGCCGTCCGCGAGCGTCACCCGGTAGTGGTTCCGCAGCAGCGAGAGGTGCTTCTTCTTGACCTTGGCGAGCTGCTCACCGTCCCGCTCGATCAGCATCGTGTCGCGCAGGCTCAGAAGCTTCTGGCGGATCTCCACAAGGATCCGGCCCTGCGCGTCCTTCAGCTCGAAGGTGTCCCGCACCCGCATGGCCTTGCCGTCGACCAGGAAGACCTTGCGGCCCTCCGTGTCCTCGATCCAGTAGTCGTCACCGATGCCGAAGATGCGCTCGCGCACGAGAAGTCTCATGGCTCACAGGTTCCCCGAGCCACCTGTGGAATGCGGGAGCGCCACGGTGATGTTGACTGGTCTCATGGCAACACGTGCACGCGTCAGGGCCCCCGAACTCATCGGCAAGGGCGGCTGGCTCAATACAGGCGACCGGCAGTACACCCTCGCTGACCTGCGGGGACGCATCGTCATCCTCGACTTCTGGACCTTCTGCTGTGTGAACTGCCTGCATGTCCTCGATGAGCTGCGCGAGCTGGAGGAGAAGCACCGCGACACCGTCGTGATCATCGGGGTCCACTCGCCGAAGTTCGTGCACGAGGCCGAGCACCAGGCCGTCGTGGACGCGGTCGAGCGGTACGAGGTCCACCACCCGGTCCTCGACGACCCCGAGCTGGCCACCTGGAAGCAGTACGCCGTACGCGCCTGGCCCACGCTCGTCGTCATCGACCCCGAGGGCTATGTCGTCGCCCAGCACGCCGGCGAGGGCCACGCCCACGCCATCGAGAAGCTGGTCGAGGAGCTGGAGACGGAGCACGCGGCGAAGGGCACCCTGCGGCGCGGCGACGGCCCGTACGTGGCGCCGGAACCGGTGGCCACCCATCTGCGGTTCCCCGGCAAGGCGCTGCTCCTCGCGGACGGCGGCTTCCTGGTCTCCGACACCACCCGGCACCGCCTGGTCGAGCTGGACCCGGACGGCGAGACCGTGCGCCGGCACTTCGGGACGGGCGAGCGCGGGTTCGCGGACGGCGGGCCCGACCAGGTCCGTTTCAGCGAGCCCCAAGGGCTCGCCCCGCTGCCCGACGGGCGGATCGCGGTCGCCGACACCGTCAACCACGCCCTCCGTGCCCTCGACCTCACGACCGGGGAGACGACCACCCTCGCCGGCACCGGCCGCCAGTGGTGGCAGGGGGCGCCCACCAGCGGCCCGGCCCGCGAGGTGGACCTCTCCTCGCCGTGGGACGTCGCCTGGTTCGACGGCCGGCTCTGGGTCGCCATGGCCGGGGTGCACCAGCTGTGGACGTACGACCCCGAGGACGGCACCGTACGGGTCGCCGCCGGGACCACCAACGAGGGCCTGGTCGACGGACCCGGCGCGGAGGCGTGGTTCGCCCAGCCGTCCGGGCTCGCGGCGACCGAGGAGCGGCTGTGGGTCGCCGACTCGGAGACGTCCGCGCTCCGCTGGGTCGACCGCGACGGCGCCGTGCACACCGCCGTCGGCACCGGCCTCTTCGACTTCGGCCACCGGGACGGCGCCGCCGGGCAGGCCCTGCTCCAGCACCCCCTCGGCGTCACCGCCCTGCCCGACGGGTCCGTCGCCGTCTGCGACACGTACAACCACGCCCTGCGCCGGTACGACCCGGCGAGCGGTGAGGTCACCACCCTGGCCACGGACCTGCGGGAGCCGAGCGACGCCGTGCTGGTCGACGGCGACCTCGTCGTCGTGGAGTCCGCCCGGCACCGGCTGACCCGGCTGCGGCTGCCCGAGGAGGCGGTCCGCGTCGCCGAACAGGCGCACCGCACGCAGCGGGCCGCCACCGAGGTCGCTCCCGGCGCGCTCCGGCTCGACGTCGTCTTCCAGGCGCCGGCCGGGCAGAAGCTGGACACCCGGTACGGTCCTTCGACGCGGCTGCTGGTCTCCTCCACCCCGCCCGGGCTGCTGGCCGAGGGCGAGGGCGCGGGCACCGACCTCTTCCGTGACCTGGTCCTCGCGGACGGCGTCACCGAGGGGGTCCTGCACGTCTCCGCGATGGCCGCGTCCTGCGACGACGACCCCGCCAACGAGTACCCGGCCTGCCACGTCCACCAGCAGGACTGGGGCGTCCCCGTCCGCGTCACGGAGGGCGGCGCGGCCCGGCTCCCGCTGGTGCTCGCGGGTATGGACGCGTAGGCACTCTCCTCCGGATCAGCCGTCCGCCGTCAGGCGGCGGGCCGCCTCGGTGTGGCGGCGTACGTGGTCCGGGCTCGCCGTCACCCGGAGCAGCGCCTCCAGAGCCCGGACCGCGCCCTCGTCGTAGCCGGCGCGCTCCGCCTCCGAGGCCGCCTCGTCCAGGAGCCGGATGCCCTTCTCCTCCGCGCCCAGGGCGATGTGGGCCTCGCCGCTGACGGACAGCAGCAGCACCCGGCGGGCCGCCTCCTCGTGCTCGGGGCCCAGGCCGAAGGCGGTCCGCGCGGAGTCCAGGGCGTCCTTCGGGCGCCCCGCCGTGAGCTGCATCCGTGCCAGGTGCTGGAGCGCGAGCATCTCGGTGTGCGCGTCGGGCTCCTCCCTGGCCAGTTCGAGGGCTCGCTCGCAGCCCTCCATCGCCACGTCCAGGGCGCCCTGCTCGGCCTGGACGATGGCCAGGTTGATGAGCGCGGTCGCCTCGCCGAGCCGGTCCCTCGCCTGCCGGGCGAGTCCGGGCGAGGGCTCCAGCGTGGCGACGGCCTCGCCGGTCCTGCCCTCCTCCGTCAGCACCCAGCCGAGCAGATTGCGGACCCGGGACTCCGCGTACGGGTCCTCGCGGGCGACGGCGGCCGCCATGGCGAGTTCCAGCACGGGGGCCCAGCCGTCCCGGACCCGCCACACCACGTGCGGCCACTGGAGCAGGATGATGCGCCACGCCCGGTCGTCGAGCCCGGCGGCCCGGGCGGCGGCGGCCGCCAGGGCCAGGTCCTCGCGCTCGGCTGCCAGCCAGCTCATCGCCTCCGCCCGGTCGGTGAAGTCCCGGGTCGCGGTGGGCGCGTGGAAGTCGTCCGGCAGGACGAAGCAGGGCTCGCCGCCCGGTTCGGCCGTGTCGGCGGCGGCGAGCGCCGTCGCGATGTAGTGGTCCAGCACGCCGATGAGAGCGTCCGGCGCCGCCGCCGCGTCGAGCCCCCGCGCGTACAGCCGCACCAGGTCGTGGAGTATCCAGCGGCCGGGGCCCGCCTCGGTGACCAGATGGGCGGCGGCGAGCCGTTCCAGCGCCGCCCCGGCGGTGACCGGGTCGCTGCCGGCGAGCGCGGCGGCGGTGTACGGGTCGAAGTGGCTGCCCGGGTGGTGGCCGAGCCGGGCGAGGTGGTGGACGGCGTCCGGCGGCAGCTGCTGCACGGTGAGCCGCAGGGCGGCGGACACGCCGGTGTCCTCCACGTCCAGATACGACAGCCGGCTGCGCTCGTCCGCGAGTTCGTCGGCCATGGCGGCCAGTGTCCACCGCGGGCGGCCCGCCAGCCGGGCCGCCGTCACCCGCAGCGCGAGGGGCAGCCCGCCGCAGAGCTCGGCGAGCCGCCGGGCCGCCACCGGTTCCGCGAGGACCCGTTCCTCGCCGAGGACCCCGGCCAGCAGCGCGGTGCCGTCCGTCGGTTCGAGTATGTCCACCGGGACCGGGACGGCCGCGTCCGAGGCGATCAGCCCGTCGAGCCGGTGCCGGCTGGTGACCAGCGTGACGCAGTCCGTACCGCCCGGCAGCAGCGGTCTGACCTGCGCGGAGTCACGGGCGTTGTCCAGCACGACGAGGAGGCTGAGCCGGTCGGTGAGCGAGCGGAACAGGGCCGCCGCACCGGCCACGGACTCCGGCACCCGGCGGGGCGCGACACCGAGCGCGAGCAGGAACTCCCGCAGCACTTCGAGCGGAGTCGGCTCCGCGGTGTCCCCGAACCCGCGCAGGTCCGCGAAGAGCCGCCCGTCCGGGAAGGCGGCGGGCGTCCGCCGCGCCCAGTGCAGCGCCAGTGCCGTCTTGCCGACCCCGGCGGGGCCGGTGACCAGACACACGGGCGCCTCCCCGGCCGCGGCCCGCGACAGCGCGGTCAGCTCGGCGCCCCGCCCGTGGAACCCGCGCGGCGCGCGCGGGAGCAGATCGGCGACCGGCGCCGGTACGCCGCCGCCTCCGGCGTAGGGGGAGGCCGGGGCGTGCGGGGGCACGGCGGCCGCCCGGTCCGCGACGACCTGCGTCGCACCGGCCCCGGTGGCCGTCGTACCGGGCCCGTCGCCCGGCGCCACGCCCACCGGCAACGGGGTCCCGGCCTGCCCGGGCCCCACGGACGCGCCCGCCTCTCCGCGCAGAATGCGCGCGTACGCGTCCGCCAGTTCGCGGCCCGGGTCGATGCCCAGTTCGTCCGCGAGCAGGCGGCGGGTGCGGTGGAAGCAGTCCAGGGCCTCGGACTGGCGGCCCGATCGGTGCAGCGCGGTCATCAGGGCCGCCGCCAGGGATTCGCGCATGGGGTGGGCGACGGCCTCCGCGCGGAGGACCGCCGCCGCGCGGTGGTGTTCGCCCAGCTCCCCGTACGCGCGGGCCAGCTGTTCGATCGTCGAGAGGCGGGACTCCTCCAGCGCGTGGGCGGCAGCCTGGAGCGGGGCGCTCGCGAAGGTGCCGGTGAGGGCGGGGCCCTGCCAGAGCGACAGGGCCTCCTTCAGCATCAGCACCGTGTCGGCGGGGTCCCGCTGCTCACGGGCCAGCATCAGCAGTTCCTCGAACCGCTGGGAGTCCAGCAGGGTTTCGGGCACCCGGAGGACGTAAGCGTCGCCGAGCGTCGCCAGCTCGACCCCGTACGCCTGCGCGTCCGCGCCGACCAGCAGGGCGCGCAGGCGGGAGACATGGCCCTGGATGACCGTGCGGGCGTGGAGCGGAGGCTCCTCGTCCCACAGACAGTCGGTCAGCCGTGCCATGGACACGGGGGTGTTGGCGTGCAGCAGCAGGGCCGCGAGCAGGCTGCGGCGCTTGGCGGGGCCGAGGGGCAGCGGTCCGGTCAGTGTGTCGACGCAGACGGTGCCGAGCAGCCGGAACTCCACGAGCGGCTCCCCTTCAGGGTCTGACGCGCCCGGTTCCGGGTCACGGACAAGCGCCCAGAATATCGGGGATTCCGCCGTGGTGTTCCGCGGGTGTGGCCGGATCGCCCCCGGTCACAGGTGCCGTTCGTCGTCGGAGACGACCGTCGTCGTGGGCGGCACGACCATGCGGCGGCGCCGGATGACGCTCGCGTAGACGAAGACGCCGATGACGCCGACGATCATCATGATCCAGCCGACCAGGCCGACGTTGACGCTGTCCAGGTGCCAGTCGGTCGCGAAGGCGAGGATCGCCCCCGCGCCGATGAGGAGAATGCATCCGCCGAGTCCCATGAATTCCGCCTCCCAGGCGGCCCGGGACCTCCGGGCCGTGTACGGACCGCGTACCCGGGTCGGCAACGAGCATGCGCGGGCGAGAGGCCGGGAGGCTCCCGCCCGCGTGGGAAAGCCCGGGCGTCAGCCGGCCAGGAAGGCTGCCAGCGCGCCCGCGAGGAGGTGCGGGTCGTCCGCGCCGCAGAGTTCGCGGGCGCTGTGCATCGAGAGGATGGCGACGCCGATGTCGACGGTCTTGATGCCGTGCCGGGCCGCCGTGATCGGGCCGATCGTCGTGCCGCAGGGCATCGCGTTGTTGGAGACGAACGTCTGCCACGGTACGCCCGCCTTCTCGCAGGCCGCGGCGAACACGGACCGGCCGCCGCCGTCGGTGGCGTACCGCATGTTGACGTTGACCTTGAGGATCGGACCGCCGTTGACGACCGGGTGGTGCGTGGGGTCGTGGCGCTCCGCGTAGTTCGGGTGGATCGCGTGGCCGGTGTCGGAGGAGAGGCAGACCGTGCCGGCGAAGGCCCGGGCACGGTCCTCGTAACCGCCGCCCCGGGCGAAGACCGAGCGCTCCAGGACCGTGCCGAGCAGCGGCCCGTCCGCGCCGGTGTCCGACTGGGAGCCGTTCTCCTCATGGTCGAAGGCGGCCACCACCGGGATGTACGGCAGCTCCTCGTCGGGCTGTCCGGCGACGGCGGCGAGCGCGGCGACCGCCGCGTGCACCGAGAGCAGGTTGTCCATGCGCGGTCCGGCCAGCAGCTCGCGGTCCCGGCCCAGGTAGGCGGGCGGCTCGACGGGGTGCGGCATCAGGTCCCAGCCGGTGATGTCCTCGGCGTCGACGCCCGCCTCATCGGCGACGAACCGGATGAGGTCGCCCTCCTCGACGTCCCCGAGCCCCCAGATCGGCTGCATGTGCTTCTGCCGGTCCAGCTTGAGCCCGTCGGTGTTGGCCGACCGGTCCAGGTGCACGGCGAGCTGCGGTACGCGCAGCAGCGGACGGTCGATCGAAACCAGCCGGTCCGACCCTCCCCCAGGCCCTGCGGCCTGGGAGGTACCCCCTCGCAGCGAGATCCGGCCCGCGAGACCGAGGTCGCGATCCAGCCAGGTGTTGAGCAGGGTGCCGCCGTAGATCTCCACGGCGATCTGGCGCCAGCCGTACGCCCCGGTGTCCGGAAGCGGCTTGACCCGCAGGTTCGGCGAGTCGGTGTGCGCGCCGACGATCCGGAACGGGGTGTGCGCCCCCGCGCCCGCCGGCACGTACCAGGCGACGATCGCGCCACCGCGCAGGACGTACTTGCCGCCGGTGGTTCCGTCCCAGGCCGCGGTCTCCTCCACCTGCCGGAAACCGGCCTTCTCCAACCGGGCGGCAGCGGTGGCCACGGCGTGGTACGGGGAGGGCGAGGCCATCAGGAAGGCCATCAGATCGTCGGTGTGCCCGCGGTCGAAGCGGAGGGAGGAACTCATGTTCTTCACTGTAGCCAGACGTGGCCGAAAGGATTCCCCGTCACCCCCGGCCCATCGCGCCCATCATGCGGCCGCCGTCCCCGGAAAGCGGATCCAGGGACGGCGGCGTGCGGACGGCGCGGCTTTCGAAAACGCGCCCTAGAAGGCGGCCTCGTCCAGCTCCATCAGGGAGTTGTCGACCGACTCGGCGAGCGCCCGCTCGGTGCCGACGCCCGGGAGGACGTTCGCGGCGAAGAACTTCGCGGCGGCGATCTTGCCCTGGTAGAAGGCGACGTCCTTCGCGGAGGCCGTCGGCAGCTTCTCGGCGGCCACGGCCGCGCCCTTGAGCAGGAGGTAGCCGACGACGACATCGCCGGAGGCCAGCAGCAGGCGGGTGGTGTTGAGGCCCACCTTGTAGATGTTCTTGACGTCCTCGCCGGTCGCGGTCAGGTCGGTGATCATCGTGCCGACGATCGCCTCCAGGTCCACCGCGGCCTTCGCGAGGCTGTCCAGCGCGCCGGACAGCTCCTCGTGGTCCTGGGCGCCCGCGAGGAACTTCTTGATCTCCTCGGAGAGCGCGCTGAGCGAGGCGCCCTGGTCACGGACGATCTTCCGGAAGAAGAAGTCCTGGCCCTGGATGGCCGTGGTGCCCTCGTACAGGGTGTCGATCTTGGCGTCCCGGATGTACTGCTCGACCGGGTACTCCTGGAGGTACCCGGAGCCGCCGAACGTCTGGAGCGACTGCGCCAGCTGCTCGTACGACTTCTCGGAGCCGTAGCCCTTGACGATCGGGAGGAGCAGGTCGTTGAGGCCGTGCAGCGCCTTGGCGTCCTCGCCCGCGGCCTCCTTCTCCTGGATCGCGTCCTGGACGGAGGCGGTGTAGAGGACGAGGGCGCGCATGCCCTCCGCGTACGCCTTCTGCGTCATCAGCGAGCGGCGCACGTCGGGGTGATGCGTGATGGTGACCTTCGGCGCGGCCTTGTCCATGAACTGCGACAGGTCGGTGCCCTGGACGCGCTCCTTGGCGTACTCCAGTGCGTTCAGGTAGCCGGTGGAGAGCGTGGCGATGGCCTTCGTACCGACCATCATGCGGGCGAACTCGATGATGCGGAACATCTGGCGGATGCCGTCGTGCTTGTCGCCGATGAGCCAGCCCTTGGCGGGGTGGCGGTCGCCGAACGTCATCTCGCAGGTGTTGGACGCCTTGAGGCCCATCTTGTGCTCGACGTTCGTCGCGTAGACACCGTTGCGCTCGCCCAGCTCGCCGGTGGTCCAGTCGAAGTGGTACTTCGGGACCAGGAAGAGGGAGAGGCCCTTGGTGCCCGGTCCGGCGCCCTCGGGACGCGCCAGCACGTAGTGGAGGATGTTCTCCGACATGTCGTGCTCGCCCGAGGTGATGAAGCGCTTCACGCCCTCGATGTGCCAGGAGCCGTCCTCCTGCTCGACGGCCTTCGTGCGGCCTGCGCCGACGTCCGAACCGGCGTCCGGCTCGGTCAGCACCATCGTCGAGCCCCACTGCTTCTCGACGGCGATCTCGGCGATCTTCTTCTGCGCCTCGTTGCCCTCCTCGAAGAGGATGCCGGCGAACGCCGGGCCGGAGGAGTACATCCAGACGGCCGGGTTCGAGCCGAGCAGCAGCTCCGCGTAACCCCAGATCAGGGAGCGGGGCGAGGTGGTGCCGCCGATCTCCTCCGGCAGGCCCAGGCGCCAGTACTCGGAGTCCATGAACGCCTGGTACGACTTCTTGAACGTGTCGGGGACCGGCGCCGTGTTGGTCTCCGGGTCGAACACCGGCGGGTTGCGGTCGGCGTCCGCGTAGGAGTCGGCGAGCTCGTTCTCGGCGAGGCGGGCGATCTCTTCGAGGATGCTCTTCGCCGTGTCGACGTCCATCTCCGTGAACGGTCCGGTGCCGTACAGCTTGTCGCGCCCGAGGACCTCGAAGAGGTTGAACTCGATGTCGCGGAGATTCGACTTGTAGTGCCCCATGGGAAGGCTCCGTAATCAATAGCAGTGGCGCGCAGCGCCCCGTGGAGGGGTGGCCCGGACATATCAGGTGACCTCTCCGATGATGCTACCCGCCAGTAATAAGACGCAACCCCCTGAGCCCCGGATGTGGCCGATTACTCTTTGTCCCATGTACGGCTACGACCAGAACCAGGGCGCGCAGCAGCCGATGGGGGGCGGCTACGGCGAGCAGCCGCTGTACCCCGAACCCTCGCCGCCGTCGCTGGGTGACGCGGTACGGGCCTTCACGACCGGCTCGCTGTCCGCCGAGGACTTCCAGCAGATCTTCGCGACCTCGAAGGTCTACTGCCCGCGGGGCGACAACCCCGGCTTCCTCGCGCTGCACAACACCCAGCAGCCGGTGATCCCGATGTTCACCACGCTCAAGGAGCTGCGGCTGTACGCGGGCAAGGACTCCAAGTACTTCGTGATCACCGGCGCCGAGGTGATCGATCTGCTGCCCACCGGCTACGGCTTCGTCCTGGACATGGAGGGCGAGCACCGGATGGTCTTCGACGCCAAGGCCGTCGAACAGATGGTCGACTTCGCGATGCGCCGCATGTACGGCTGATCCCCTGCCCGAGGCTTCCTGAAGGGGCCCGTACCGCTCTCGGTACGGGCCCCTTCGGGCTGTCCGGGGGCGCGCGGGAATGCGGGGCGCCTTGCGGGATGTTCACCATTCAACTAAATTGGTGGCAGTACCGTCCCCCGGAGGTGGCTCCCATGCCCGCAGTGACCGTCGAGAATCCGCTGACCCTGCCCAAGGTGGTCGCTTCCGGCGACGCCGCGGCCCGTCCCGTGCTCGCCGTGACCACGGCGCCGAGCGGCTTCGAGGGCGAGGGCTTCCCGGTCCGCCGCGCCTTCGCGGGGATCAACTACAAGTACCTCGACCCGTTCATCATGATGGACCAGATGGGTGAGGTGGAGTACGCGGCGGGCGAGCCGAAGGGCACGCCCTGGCACCCGCACCGCGGCTTCGAGACCGTGACCTATCTGATCGACGGCAGCTTCATCCACCAGGACTCCCACGGTGGCGGCGGCACCATCGGCAACGGCGACACCCAGTGGATGACGGCCGGGTCCGGGCTCCTCCACATCGAGGCGCCGCCCGAGTCCCTGGTCATGTCCGGCGGCCTCTTCCACGGCCTCCAGCTCTGGGTGAACCTGCCGAAGGCCGACAAGATGATGGCCCCGCGCTACCAGGACATCCGCGGCGGCCAGGTCCAGCTGCTCGCCTCGCCGGACGGCGGCGCGCTGCTCCGTGTGATCGCCGGTGAGCTGGACGGCCACGAGGGCCCCGGCATCACGCACACCCCGATCACGATGATCCACGCCACCGTGCGCCCCGGCGCCGAGGTGACGCTGCCCTGGCGCGAGGACTTCAACGGCCTCGCGTACGTGCTCGCCGGGCGCGGCACCGTCGGGGCGGAGCGCCGACCGGTCCACATGGGCCAGACCGCCGTCTTCGGCGCCGGCGCCTCGCTGACCGTGCGCGCGGACGAGAAGCAGGACGGGCACACCCCCGACCTGGAGGTCGTCCTGCTCGGCGGGCGTCCCATCCGTGAGCCGATGGCGCACTACGGGCCGTTCGTGATGAACAGCCAGGCCGAACTGAAGCAGGCCTTCGAGGACTTCCAGGCCGGCCGCCTCGGCACCGTGCCCGCCGTCCACGGCATGTGACCCGCGCTCCCGCCCGCGCCGCCCACCTGTGACGCTCCGTCACTCGTACGGCGGCGCGGGCGGGACACCGCTGCCGGGCCGTGATCGGCTGGAAGGGTGCAGACCCCGAAGCCACTCCTGCCCGAGGGCGCCCGGCGGACCGCCGCCTGGTGCGGTGTCGTCCTGCTGGTCACCGGTGTCGCCGCCGTCGCCGTCTGGTTGTGCATCGTCTTCAAGACCGCCGTCACCCCCGTGCTGCTCGCCCTGCTCGGTACGGCGCTGCTCGGCCCCGTCCACCGCCGGATGACCGCCCACGGGGTGAACCGCTCGGTGGCTGCCGGGGTCACCTGCGCGGTGCTGGTCGCCGTGGTCGGCGGCGCCGGATACATCGTCGTCTCCGCGCTGGTGGAGACCGGTGACCAGATCGTCCAGTCGCTGAAGGACGCCGGGCAGTGGGTGACCGACCACTTCCAGGTCGCGGACGACATCGACGTGAACGACCTGGAGTCCAGTGGCCGCAAGCTGGTCGAGAAGTTCGGCGCGACCGCGGCAGGCGGGCTCCTCACCGGCATCAGCGTCCTCGGCTCCCTCGTCGCGACCGCCGTCCTGGCCCTGCTGCTGACCTTCTTCTTCCTGCGCGACGCGGACCGGGCCGCGGGCCTCGCCCACAGCATCGCCCCGCGCGGCACCGGCGACATGGTCGAGGCGATGGGCCGCCGGGCCTTCGAGGCCGTCGAGGGCTTCATGCGCGGGACGACGCTCATCGCCCTGATCGACGCCGTCTGCATCACGATCGGGCTGCTGATCCTGCGGGTGCCGGGCGCGGTGGGACTCGGGGCGCTGGTGCTGGTCGGCGCCTACATCCCGTACCTCGGGGCGTTCATCTCCGGGGCCGTCGCCGTGCTGGTGGCCCTCGCTGACCGGGGATTCGTGATCGCGCTCTGGGCGCTCGGGGTGGTCCTCGCCGTGCAGGTGCTGGAGGGCCACGTCCTTCAGCCGATGATCCAGAGCCGTACGGTCCAGATGCACCCGGCGATGATCCTCATCGCCCTGACGGCGGGCGCCAGCGTCGCGGGCATCCTCGGGATGCTGCTCGCGGTCCCGCTCTGCGCGGCGGCCTTCGGCATCATCGGCGAACTCCGCAGGAGCGGCCGGATCGCGCCGGAGGACGGCGTCTGACCCGGGTCCGGGGCGTCTAATCCAGGTCCAGGTCGGGGAAGGCCGGTTCCGGGTGCTCGGCCTCGTTCAGCTCGAACCAGATCGTCTTGCCCGCACCGCGCGGATCGACCCCCCACTTGTGGGCGAGCATCTCCATCAGCACCAGGCCCCGGCCGCTGGACGCCATCTCGCCGGGCCGCCGCTTGTGCGGCAGCTCGTCACTGCCGTCGGACACGTCCACCCGCAGACACCGTTCCCCCGGAGTCCCGGTCGCCTGGGCGACCATCAGGGCGTCCCCGTCCGTGTGCACCAGGACGTTCGTGGCCACCTCGGAGAGCAGCAGCACCGCCGCGTCGACCTGATCGGGGTCCGCCCAGTCGTGCAGCAGCTCCCGCAGCAGCTGCCGGGCCGTCGAGATCCGCTCCGGTTCGGCCTGGGCGATGGACAGCGCGGTCCGCCGGGGCGCGGGCGGGGAGGTGACGGAGCCCTCGCGCCGCAGCAGCAGCACCGCGACGTCGTCCTCGCGCCGGTCCGCGAGGGGGCCGGTCGTGTAATGGGAGCTCGGCCCGTGCACCGCCTGCACCAGCGCGTCCGCCAGCTTCTCCAGGTCGCCGGTGTGCCGTTCCAGGATCGGCCGGAGCCGGACCCAGCCGGTGGCGAGGTCGTGGCCGCCCGTCTCGATCAGCCCGTCCGTGCAGAGCATGATGGTTTCCCCGGCCTCCAGCACGACCCGGGTCGTCGGATAGTCCGCGTCCGCCTCGACGCCCAGCGGCAGCCCGCCCTCGGTCGGCCGGATGACGGCGGTGCCGTCGGCGGTCATCACCACCGGGTCCGGGTGGCCGGCCCGCGCGATTTCCAGGACGCCGCTCTCCGGGTCGGCCTCCGCGTACAGGCAGGTCGCGAAGCGCGCGGCCGTGGCCTCGTCGTCCTCGCCGGGGTCGGTGAGGCCGGAGAGGAAGCGCGAGGCGCGCGCCAGCACCGCGTCCGGGCGGTGCCCCTCGGAGGCGTACGCACGGAGCGCGATCCGGAGCTGGCCCATGAGGCCCGCCGCCCGCACGTCATGGCCCTGGACGTCGCCGATCACCAGGGCGATGCGGCCGCTGGGCAGCGGGATCAGGTCGTACCAGTCGCCGCCGACCTGGAGGCCGCCGCCGGTCGGCACGTAGCGCGCCGCCACGGTCATCCCCGGGATGTCCGGGCCGAGCGAGGGCATCATCGTGCGCTGGAGGCCCAGTGACAGCTCCCGCTCGGTGTCGGCGGCGCCCGCCCGGTCCAGCGCCTGGGCGAGCATCCGGGCCACGGTCGTCAGCACCGACCGCTCGTCCGGCGAGAACGCCACCGGGTGCCGGAACCCGGCCATCCAGGTCCCCATCGTGCGCCCGGACACGATCAGCGGCAGAAACGCCCAGGAACGGCGCCCGAACCGCTGGGCCAGCGGCCAGGTGGCGGGGTACCGGGCCCGGTAGTCCTCCGGCGTCGGCAGATAGATCGCCCGGCCCGTTCGCACGACCTCGGTGGCCGGGTAGTCCGTGTCCAGCGGCATGTCCGTGAAGGGCCCCTCGTCGCTGAGGGAGTGCCCGTGCTGCCCGACGACCGTCAGCCGCTCGCCCTCGACGCCGAAGACCGCGAGGCCGTCCGGCGAGAACCCGGGCATGGAGAGCGAGTAGGCGACCCGCAGCACCTCCGCGGTGGACCCGGCCTCCGCCAGGGCGCGCCCTGCGTCCAGCAGGAACGCCTCGCGGGAGCGCCGCCAGTCGCCGGTGATGGAGGTGTGCGTTCCGGCGGCGCCGGGCGGGGGTTCCGCGACCTCCTGGAGGGTGCCGACGAGCACGTAGCCCCGGCGGCCCGCACCGGCCGGGATCGGCTTGGAGCGGCTGCGCACGGTGCGCAGGACCCGGCCGCTGCCGTCCACGATGCGCAGCCGGGCCTCGGCCAGGGTGCCCTCGGCCACGGCGAGGCTGATCACCCCGGCGATCTCGTTCCAGTCGACGGGGTGGAAGCGGGAGCGGACCTCCGATTCGCGGAGGACGCCGGGCTCGGCGGGCAGCTCGAGGAGACGGGCGGCCTCCGCGTCGAGCGTGACCGTCCCGGCTCCGTTGTCCCAGCGCCACAGCCCGGTCGCGGTCGCGGCCAGCACGTCCTCGGTGCGCATTGCCCCACTTTAAACCGGCATGCGGGGCAAGGGCACGGGTGCGGCCGCGCGGACGATCTTGGTGCGGGCAATGACAATGAAACGCTCCGGTCGCGGGCGGTAGCCTGGGAGGGCTGAATTTCCCCCAACCGCGAAGACTGGATGAACGACGATGCATCGGTACAGGTCCCACACCTGCGGCGAGCTCCGCGCCTCTGACGTCGGCACCGACGTCCGGCTGAGCGGCTGGCTGCACAATCGCCGAGACCTGGGCGGCATCCTCTTCATCGATCTGCGCGACCACTACGGTCTCGTGCAGCTCGTCGCCCGCCCCGGCACGCCGGGCAACGAGGCCCTGGCGAAGCTCACCAAGGAGACCGTCGTCCGGATCGACGGCAAGGTCTCCGCGCGCGGCGCCGAGAACGTCAACCCGGACCTGCCGACCGGCGAGATCGAGATCGAGGTCTCCGAGGTCGAGGTGCTGGGCGAGGCCGGCCCGCTGCCCTTCACGATCAACGCCGAGGACGGCGTGAACGAGGAGCGGCGCCTGGAGTACCGCTTCCTGGACCTGCGCCGCGAGCGCATGCACCGCAACATCATGCTGCGCTCCGCCGTGATCGCCTCGATCCGCTCCAAGATGGTCGCCCTCGGCTTCAACGAGATGGCGACGCCGATCCTCACCGCGACCTCCCCCGAGGGCGCCCGTGACTTCGTCGTCCCGTCCCGGCTGAACCCCGGCAAGTTCTACGCGCTGCCGCAGGCCCCGCAGCAGTTCAAGCAGCTGCTGATGATCTCCGGCTTCGACCGCTACTTCCAGATCGCGCCCTGCTTCCGCGACGAGGACGCCCGCGCCGACCGCTCGCCGGGCGAGTTCTACCAGCTCGACGTCGAGATGTCCTTCGTGGAGCAGGAGGACGTCTTCCAGCCGATCGAGAAGCTGATGACCGAGCTCTTCGAGGAGTTCGGCAACGGCCGCCACGTCACCTCGCCGTTCCCGCGCATCCCGTTCCGCGAGTCGATGCTGAAGTACGGCAACGACAAGCCCGACCTGCGCGCCAAGCTGGAGCTGGTCGACATCTCCGACGTCTTCGCGGACTCGGAGTTCAAGGCGTTCGCGGGCAAGCACGTCCGCGCCCTTCCGGTGCCGGACACGGCGGGCCAGTCCCGTAAGTTCTTCGACGGCCTCGGCGAGTACGCCGTGGAGCACGGCGCCAAGGGCCTCGCCTGGGTCCGCGTCGGCGAGGACGGCACGCTGGCGGGGCCGATCGCCAAGTTCCTGACCGAGAACGACGTCAAGACGCTCACCGAGCGGCTCTCGCTCGTCCCGGGCCACGCCGTCTTCTTCGGCGCCGGCGAGTTCGACGAGGTCTCCAAGATCATGTCCGCCGTCCGCGTCGAGGCCGCCAAGCGGGCCGGCCACTTCGAGGAGGGCGTCTTCCGGTTCTGCTGGGTCGTCGACTTCCCGATGTACGAGAAGGACGAGGAGACCGGGAAGATCGACTTCTCCCACAACCCCTTCTCGATGCCCCAGGGCGGCTTGAAGGACCTGGAGGAGAAGGACCCGCTGGACATCCTCGCCTGGCAGTACGACATCGTCTGCAACGGCATCGAGCTGTCCTCCGGCGCCATCCGGAACCACGAGCCCGAGCTGATGATCAAGGCGTTCGAGATCGCCGGCTACGACCGCGAGACGGTCGAGAAGGAGTTCGCGGGCATGCTCAAGGCGTTCCGCCTCGGCGCCCCGCCGCACGGTGGCATCGCCCCGGGCGTCGACCGCATCGTGATGCTGCTCGCCGACGAGCCGAACATCCGCGAGACGATCGCCTTCCCGCTGAACGGCAACGCCCAGGACCTGATGATGGGCGCGCCCACCGTCCTGGAGGAGGCCCGCCTCCGCGAGCTCAACATCCAGCTCCGCAAGCCGGCCGCACCGGCGAAGGACGCGCAGAAGTAGTTCCGCCTGTTTCACGTGAAACAGCCCCTGGCCGCCACTGGCCGGGGGCTGTTCGCGTGACGGGCCGCAGCCGGTTCCGAATAGGCACACGAATCACCTGAACGGTTACGGCCGGATGGGCTGTGCCCCGGATTGGGCGGGGCCGTGGGCGGCAATGACTGGGTGGGCCGACACCGGCGCATCCACTGCTGAGGAGCCCTCCGTGCCCGTGCCCCCTTCGCGCGCACCCCTGCGCCTGCCGCACGTCGTCTGCTCCCTGGTCCTGCTCGTGCTCCTCGCGGGCTGCGGGGCGGGTGGCTTCGCCGGTACGGAGATGAGCGGTGCCGCCACCGGGGAGGCGCGGATCAACGGCGTACCGGGACCGCCCGGCGCCGCCGCTTCCGCCGGTGGGGTGCCGCGAGGGGGGTCGCCGGCGCCGGCGGCCTCGCCGCAGCCCACGGAGCTCCCCGGCCTCGGGCCGAAGACCCGGGCGGCGGTCCCGGCCGCGGCCCGGCAGGCGTTCGTGGTGACCGGGGATTCGGTGGACTCCAACCGGTCGACCGCCGTCCTCTACACCCGGGACGGGCCCGCCGGGCCGGGCTGGCGGGCCACGCTGGGTCCCTGGCCCGCACACAACGCCCTCAACGGCTGGACCGACGAGCACTGGGAGAGCGATCTGCGCTCACCCATCGGCGTCTTCACCCTCACCGCGGCGGGCGGCCGCCTCGCGCCCCCGGACACGGCCCTCCCGTACGACCTGAGTCCGGACTTCCGTGTGACGGGTGAGGGGTTCCACGGGGAGCCGCTGGAGGGCTCCTTCGACTACGTCGTGGCCATCGACTACAACCGCGTCCCCGGCACGTCCCCGCTCGACCGCACCCGCCCGCTCGGCGAGGAACGCGGTGGCGGAATCTGGGTGCACGTGGACCACGGGGGACCGACCCAGGGCTGCGTCTCGGTCACCGAGGACCGGATGAAGGAACTCCTGGGCGCCCTCGACCCGGCCATGGAGCCCGTCATCGTGATGGGGGACGCGGAGTCGCTGGGCCGCTGAACCGCCCCGGGCCGGAGAGCTTTGCGAAACCTCCCTTCCCGTATCAAGGACGCATCCTGGGAGGGAGTGGACACGCATGCACGAGGCGAGGGACATCACGATGCGGGTACTGGTCGCCGAGGACGAGGAAATTCTCGCGGAGCTGGTCGCCACCGGGCTGCGGCGGGCCGGTTTCGCCGTCGACACGGTGTACAGCGGTGATGCCGCGCAGGCGTACCTGGGGCTGCACGACTACGACGTGGTCGTCCTGGACCGCGACCTGCCCCGGGTGCACGGCGACGACGTGGCGCGCGGACTCGTCGCCTCCGGCTCCCGGACCAGGATTCTGATGCTGACGGCCGCCGGGTCGATGGAGGACCGGGTCGCCGGGCTCGACCTCGGCGCCGACGACTACCTGGGCAAGCCGTTCGAGTTCCCCGAGCTGGTCTCCCGCGTACGCGCCCTGCGGCGGCGCAGCGCCCGCCCGGTGCCGCCGCAGCTGGAGCGGTACGGCATCCGGCTCGACACCGTACGGCGGTCGGCGACCCGGGACGGGCGGGACCTGGACCTGTCGCCGAAGGAGTTCACCGTGCTCCAGCTGCTCCTGGAGGCGGACGGCGGAACGGTCAGCGCGGAGGAACTGCTGGAACGGGCCTGGGACGCCAACGCCGACCCCTTTACGGGTGCCGTCCGGGTCTGCATGAGCAAGCTGCGGAGCAAACTCGGTGAGCCGGCCGTGATCCGTACCGTCCAGGGCGTGGGGTACGCCCTGTGAAGCGACCGGTCCGGCTGCCGCACTCCACGATCAGGACCCGCATCGCCCTCGTCTACGGCGGAGTCTTCCTGGTCCTCGGCACGGCCCTGCTGGCCACGGTCAACCTGGCCTCCCGCGCCGGTACGGACTCGCAGGCGCGCGCCATCGCGGACACCGCCGTCGTGGTCCAGCCCGGCTACGCGGTCAACGGTCCGCTCGTCAGCCGCCGCCGGCTCGGTCCGCCGACCGTCTACGACCTCACCGACCACGTCAGCGACGCGGCCGGACACCAGCTGCTCATCTGGTCCGCCGCCGCGCTGCTGGTGATGACGGCCTGCGCGGTGGGCGTCGGCTGGTGGACGGCGGGCCGGGTCCTGCGGCCCGTTCACGCCATGACCGCCAAGGCGCGCAAGCTCTCCGCGCACACGCTCCACGAGCGGATCGCCTCCAGCGGGCCCGACGACGAGCTGAAGGAGCTGGGCGACACGCTCGACGCGCTGCTGGCCCGGCTGGAGCGCGCCTTCGACAGCCAGCGGCGGTTCATCGCCAACGCCTCGCACGAGCTGCGCACCCCGCTGGCCACGCAGCGCGCGGCGATCCAGATCGGTCTGGACGATCCGACGCCGGAGGACCTGGTCCGGACCCGGCAGACGCTCCTGGACAACAACCGGCGCAGCGAACGGCTCATCGACGGGCTGCTCGTCCTGGCCCGCAGCGAGCGGGGGCTCGACAAGAGCGAGCGGGAACCGGTGGATCTGGCCCGGGTGGTGGCGGAGGAGGCGGTCCGGCACCCGGGCGTCCGGCTCGACACCCGGCCGTGTCCGGTGCGCGGGAACCGGCTGCTGCTGGCCCAGCTGGTGGCGAACCTGCTGGCCAACGCGGTGACGTACAACGTGCCCGGCGGAAGCGTCGACGTGTCGGTGGTCCCGGCCGGCGGCGGGGTCCTGCTGGAGGTCCGCAACACCGGCCCCGTGGTGGACGCCGCGGACATCCCCGGGCTGTTCGAACCGTTCCGCAGGGGCGAGGGGAAGGACCGGATGGGGCCGGGCTCGGGACTCGGCCTCTCGATCGTGCGGTCCATCGCGGTGGCCCACGACGGTACGGTCACGGCGGTGCCGGGCCCCGGGGGCGGGCTCGCCGTGACCGTACGCCTGCCGGCGTCTCAGGAGCGCGTGGCCACCCATGCGGGGAGCGCGGCCAGCAGCTCGCGGTAGAACGTGGTGTCCGGGACCTCGCGGGGGGCGGGGCCCGCGTGGAAGAAGCCGGTGTTCGGGGCGTCCAGCTTCCGCAGGAAGTCGAAGCCCTTGGCGTCCTTCTCGCCGAACGCGACGAACTGGAAGAACAGCGGGAGCCGGGCCGCCGCGTCGAGCGCCTGGCGGGCGGCCTGCCGGACGTCCGGGGGCCCGTCGGTCTGGAAGACCACCAGCGCGGGGCCGGTGGCACCGGACTTCTCGTAGTGCGCGACGACCTCCTCGACCGCGCGGTGGTAGTTCGTCCGGCCGAGGCGGCCGAGGCCCGCGTTGAGCGTGTCGATCCGGCCCTCGTGGCCGTCCAGCTCCACCGTGCCGGTGCCGTCGATGTCGGTCGAGAAGAACACCACCTGCACGGTGGCGCTCTCGTCCAGGTGCGCGGCGAGCGCGAGCGTGCGGTCGCCCAGGTGCTGGGCGCTGCCGTCCTTGTAGAACGGGCGCATGGAGCCGGAGCGGTCAAGGACCAGGTAGACGGTGGCGCGCAGCCCGGTCAGCCCGTGCGCCTTCAGCCCGGCCTGAGCCGCCTTGTACGCCCCCGCGAGCTCGGGCGCCCGCGCCTTGACCTTGGCGAGGGTGAGCGCGGGCTTGCCGGTGGAGGCGGGGGCGGCCGGGGCCGCCTCGGGCTCCGGGTCCATGTCGATGACGATCGGCGCGGACGCCTCGGCGGCGGGCTCCGGCTCGGCCACCGGCTCCGTGGCGGCCTCCGGCTCGGGCGTCGTGACGGGCTCCGGCGCGGCCACCGGCTCCGGCTGCGGGGTCTCGCTCGCGACGACCGGCTCGGGGTCGGGGGTCTCCGTGGCCGCGACCGGCTCGGGGGCGGCGATGGGCTCGGCGGCAGGCTGTGCCGCCTCGGCCTCCGGTGCCGCGGGCTCCGCGACGGGCGCGGGGGCCTCGGTCTCGGCGGCCGGTTCGGGCGCCTCGGTCTCGGCGGTCTCCGTGACCGCCTCCGGCTCGGCGACCGGCTCGGCGGCCTCCGGCTCGGCGACGGGCTCCGGCTCCGCAGGAGCCACGCGTTCCGCGGGAGCCACGGCGTCCGGGCCCTTGCCCTGGGCCGGGACCGTGGGGGGCGCCGGGTTGTCGAAGGCCGCCGCCACCAGGTCCGACGCCTTGGCGTCCGACGAGGACGCCTTTTCGTCCTCGTCGGACGACGCGGGGGCGGGCACCGAGATGGTGGCGGGTGCCTCGGCCGGCTCCGGCTCCGTGGCACCCGAGTGCTCGCCCTGGGGCGGGACCGTGGCCGTCGTCGGGTCGTTCTGGTCCGTGCGGTCACGGCCGAACACCTTGCGCAGCAAGCTCCGAATGCCCATGGGCGAGCCTTTCGCGTGAGTTGGGTGCGATGAATGTCCGTACTGCGGGAATTGATCCCTGGCCAGGGCGGATACGTAAGGTTAGCGGCCGGATAAGGCCGTTCGGCGGCACGGCCCGCATGTGGGACAACCGAGAGCGAACCGAGCCCGGACCGAGTCCTGAGGCCCCGTAAGGCCGTTCACCGCATCCCCACGTCACCTGCACCGCGTAGGCGTCGAGTTGACGCGGGAACACCCCGCCCGTGCTCACCGCATACAGTCGGACGCATGGTTTCGGGTGAGGCTCCGCAGACGGAGGGCAGTGTCCGGGTCGATGTCTGGATCTGGTCGGTCCGGCTCACGAAGACCCGGGCGCAGGCCGCTGCCGCCTGCCGTGCGGGTCATGTGAAGGTCGCGGGCGAACGCGCCAAGCCCGCGCAGCCGGTGCGCGTCGGTGACGAGGTACGGCTCCGGCACGCGGGCCGGGACCGGATCGTCGTCGTGTCGAAGCTGGTGAAGAAGCGGGTGGGCCCGCCCGTGGCCGCCGAGTGCTTCATCGACAACAGCCCGCCCCCGCCGCCGCGCGAGGCCGCGATCCAGGTCCCGGTACGCGACCGGGGCGCGGGCAGGCCGACGAAGCGGGACCGCCGTGAGATGGACCGGCTGCGCGGAATGGGCCCCGGCCCGGTCGAGTAGCCGTCAGCCGTGGCCGGGCGCGTGCACCACGACGACCGTCTTGCCGCGCGCCCCGCCCGCCCGGTTGCGCGCCAGGGCCTGCGGCGCCTCCTCCAACGGCAGTTCGGCGTCGACGGGCACGCGCAGGATGCCGTCCGCCGCCCCCGCCGCCAGCACGTCGAGCAGCACCGGGCTCGGGTCGAGACGGAAGTCGACGCCCCTGACGCCCTCGGGCAGCCGGGCCCCGGCGGCGGCGCCCCGGGTGGAGAGCGCGATGCCGCCCGGCCGGACCGCCGCCGCGTACGCCGCGAACGCGTCCGGGGCCGCCGACGCCAGGTCGGCCAGCGCGTCGATGCCGTCCGGGCAGGCCCTCCGCAGCGCGTCGGCGGGCGGGCCGTCCGTCAGGTCCACCGAGGCGGCGGCGCCCAACGACCCCATCCTGGACCGCTCGTCACCGCGCACCGCCGCGATGACGCGGACGTCGCGGGCCCGGGCGAGCTGGGTGAGGCAGCAGCCGACCCCGCCCGCCGCCCCGACGACCAGCAGGGTCTCGTGGCCGCGCAGGGCGACCGCCTCCAGGATCTGGGCGGCGGCCATTCCGGCGGACGGGAGCGCGGCGGCGGCCCGGGGGCCGAGGCCGCGCGGGACGAGGGTGATGGCGGAGTCCTGCCCCACGCACATGTACTCCCCGTACGAGCCGCACGCCTCCGCCACGTCCGCGCGTCCGAAGACCCGGTCCCCCACCCGGAAGCGGTTCTCGCCGCCGCCGATCATGTCGACGCGGCCCGCGTAGTCCACGCCGACGACGAACGGGAAGGCCCGGGGCGCCGGGGCGAGTCCGCCCGCCGAGCCGTCCGCGACCTGCCAGTCCAGCGGGTTGAGCGAGGCGTATTCGATCCGGACCCGGACCTCGCCGGGCCGGGGTTCCGGCTTGGGCAGCTCGACCAGCACCGGCTCGGCCCGCAGCGCGCTGACGGCGATGGCTCGCATCCGTACACCTCCCAGTCGGGCCGCTCCCGGCGGAGCGGCCGCGTCATTCCGCCGGGGCCGGCAGCACCCGCTGGGCCCAGATCCGGGCCGCCACCGCGCACACCGCGACGGCCAGGCCCAGGCCGAAGACGATCCACACCGTGGTGCGCAGCGAGGAGGTCAGCGCGTCGTAGACGGCCGCGGCGGCGCCGGTGTCGCTGTCCGGGACCTCGTCGAGGACCCGGTCGCGGGCCAGGGCGAGCAGCCCGCGCAGCACCAGCGCGCCGAGCGCGAAGCCCGCGCCCGCGACGGCGGTGCCGGCCAGCGCGGCCATCGCCCGGGCCCGGCGGCCGGGTCCGCCGCGCATCCAGGCGAGCGCGACGGCGAGCAGCGCGAAGACGAGCGTGCCCACGGCCGGCCACACGCTCGCGGTCCGCAGCCACTGGAAGCTCTGCCGCAGCTGGTCCGCGCGGTCGGCGGAGACCAGCTGGATGTCGGTGTGCTGGACGGGGATCTGATCGGCGAACGGCACCCCGTTGTCCACCAGGTTCTGCTTCACCTGCTCCGTGACGGGCGCCAGGTCGATCGTGACGCTCTCACCGCTCTGCCCGTCCAGCGCGGCGGTGACCGTCTCGTGCGCGGTGCGGTTGGCGGCGGTCCAGGCGTCCTGGAAGGCCTCCGTGGTGGTGAAGGACTCCACGGCCTGGTGCAGGAACTGGCGCACGGTGCTCTGGAGCGGTCCGACGTCGATCTGCTTCATCGCGCTGTCGGTGATCAGATCGGCGACGGTGTTCTGCACGTCCGGGTCGTCGGCGAGCGGGGCGACGGCGGCCACGTAACGGTCCGTGTCGTCGATCTCCAGGTCGACCCAGGCGGACAGCGCGCTCAGCGGCACCAGGACGGCCAGCAGCACCAGCAGTACCGCCGACAGGGCCACCGAGAAATACGTCCGCACCCCTCCAGGGAATCCCGGATGGCTCCGGGGCGCCCCGGGCCGTGGGCCATCCGAGTTGCCGGGCGGCCCGACCAGGTGTGCTCTGGAGGGAAAGCGGGGGTGACGGAAGGAGCTCTCTGCCATGGCCGCACAAGCTTCGGTGCCGGTGCGCGGGAGGCACGCGATGCCCGCCCGGCACCGCCCGGTCCTCAGCTGGGCCGTTCCGGTCACGCTGGGCGTGATCATGGGCTGCTACGCGACCGCCATCGTCCGCGGCGGCGGGGTCCTCACGGGCACCCGGCTGGCCCTCGGGCTCGTCTCCGGCGCCGTGCTCGCGGTGCTCTGCTTCGGGCTCGGCCGCATCCAGAACCGGCTGCCGCGCGAGCTGCGGGCCGCCGCCTACGGGGTGCTGACCGGCGGTTCGATCGGCTTCCTCTACAGCCTTTCCGGGGCGAGCATCCTGTCGGCGTCCGTGCTCGGGCTGATCCTCGGAGCCGGCGGACTGCTCGCCGCGTACTACTACTTCTACACACGGGAGTGACGCCCGCGCCCACCCGCTCGTCAGCGATCCTTGACCTTCTCCCCGGGGGAAGGCCAAGGATCGAGTGTGCCGGGGCGGGGAGTCCGCCCGGTATGAGGAGGCGTGCGGTGACGGAGGACGGGCAGGGGCGGGGCCCCGGCGCGGAGCTGGTGACGATCGGGGCGTTCGCCCGGCTGTCCCGGCTCTCCGCCAAGGCGCTGCGCCGCTACGACGAGCTCGGTCTGCTCCCGCCGGCCCTGGTCGACCCGGTGAACGGCTACCGGTACTACGACCCGGAGCAGGTGCGGGCGGCCCGGCTGGTGGCCTGGCTGCGCCGGATCGGGATGCCGCTCGCCCGGATCAGGGAGGTGATCGCGCTGGACACCGGCGCGGCCGCCGCGGCGATCCGGGCGTACTGGGCGCGCGTCGAGGCGGAGACGGCGGCCCGCCGTGACCTCGCGGCCTTCCTCATCGACCAGCTGTCGACGGAGGACGTCATGACATCGGTGGGCACACTCGGAATCCGCTACGCGGCCCGCACCGACACGGGTGCGGTGCGCGAGACCAACCAGGACGCGGCCTACGCGGGGGCCCGGCTGCTCGCGGTCGCCGACGGGTTCGGCGCGGGCGGGGCGGGGGCCAGCACGGCCGCGATCGAGGCCCTGAAGCCGCTCGCCCCGGGGGCAGTCCCGGCGGCGGAGCTGCTGAACATCCTGAACGACGCCGCGGACCGGGTGGCGCTGGCGGTGCGGGACGCGGTCGCGGGGAGCGGCGGGGGCGGGGCGCCGGAGGAGTCCGGGACGACGCTGACGGCGATGGTGTGGACGGGCTCGCGGCTGGGCCTGGTGCACATCGGGGACTCGCGGGCCTATCTGCTGCGCGGGGGCGAGCTGTTCCGGATCACGCACGACCACAGCCTGGTCCAGTCGATGATCGACGACGGTTCGCTGACGGAGGAGGAGGCGTTCTCGCACCCGCAGCGGGCCATGCTCCTCAAGGCGCTGTCCGGGGACGGCCCGTACGGCGGGCCCGATGTGGACGTCCGGGACGCGCTGCCCGGCGACCGCTATCTGCTCTGCTCGGACGGGCTCTCGGCGGTCGTGGACGGCGGGGAGCTGGCGCGGACGCTGGCCGGGGCGGACGGCCCCGGGACCGCCGTGAGCGCGCTGATCGAGCTGGCGGAGGCGGCCGGCGCGCCGGACAACGTGGCGTGTGCGGTGGCGGACGTCGTGGAGCTCTGAGTACGCCGGAGGCCCCGCACCACGCGTGGTGCGGGGCCTCCGGCCGTTCGGCGGGTCAGGCGCGGACGACGGTCACCGGGCACGAGGCGTGCTGGGTGACGTGCAGGCTGACCGAGCCGAGCAGGGTCGCCTTGAAGCCGCTGTACCCGCGTGCGCCCACGACCAGCAGGTTCGCGCCCTCCGCCCGGTCGAGCAGCGCCTGCGCCGGGTTGCCGATCACGACGACCTTGCTGACGGCGGCTGCGCCCTGGGCACCCAGCGCCTCCTCCAGGGTCTCGGTGAGCGACACCGTGGCCATGGCCTGGGGGTCGAAGTCCTCGGGGAGGCCGGGCATCATCGACGCCCAGCTGGTCGCGGGGTACTCCCAGCTGTTGACGGCCTCCACCGTGTCACCGGTCAGCTCCGCCTGGCGTACGGCCCAGTGCAGTGCCTTGACCGACGACTCGGAGCCGTCGACGCCCACCACGATCCTGCCCATCTCTTCCTCCAGCTGGGTTCTGCGGTTGTACTCGGTCCCACGCGCACACGCCTTCCCGTACGACTCTAGTCAAAACGGGCGAAACGGCGATTCTCGCGGGGCCGGACGGTCAGGCCGGGCGCAGGGCCGCGAGCTGCTGTTCGAAGGGGACCACCTCGTCGTCCAGGCCGGGTGCCCTGGTCGCGCCGGAGACGGCCCGGCCGCCCGTGACGGCGTCGGCCAGCTCCCCGCCCGCGCGCCGGATGCGGGCGGGCAGGCCCTCGGTGTAGTCGTCGCCGGACGCGCCCCAGTCCTCCGACGCCGCGTAGACCGAGGTCGGGAGCGTGACGGCGCGCAGGTAGGCGAAGAGCGGGCGCATCGCGTGCTCCAGGACCAGCGAGTGCCGGGGGGTGCCGCCGGTGGCGGCGACGATCACGGGCTTGCCGGTCAGGGCGGTGTTCTCGACCAGGTCGAAGAACGACTTGAACAGACCGCTGTACGAGGCGGTGAACACCGGGGTGACGGCGATCAGGCCGTCCGCGCCCGTCACCGCCGCGAGCGCGTCCTCCAGGGCGGGCGGCGGGAAGCCGGACACCAGGTGGCTCGCGATGTCCGCGGCGAGGTCGCGGAGTTCGATCACCCGGACGTCGACCTGGCGGTCCTGTCCGGCTTCGAGCCGTTCCCGGGTGGCGGCGGCCAGCCGGTCGGCCAGCAGCCGGGTCGAGGACGGGTTGCTGAGGCCGGCCGATACGGCGACGATCCTCACGGGTTCGGTGGCGAACACGGTCAGCTCTCCTTCGTGGCGGCGTAGGCGGGGTGCAGCGGGGCGGTCTCGGGGACGCCGGCCGGGCGCAGGGCGGCGAACTCCTTGCGCAGCACGGGGACGACCTCCTCGCCGAGGATGTCCAGCTGCTCGAGCACGGTCTTCAGCGGCAGTCCGGCGTGGTCCATCAGGAACAGCTGGCGCTGGTAGTCGCCGACCGCGTCGCGGAAGGTCAGCGTCCGCTCGATGACCTCCTGGGGGGAGCCCACGGTCAGCGGAGTCTGCCGCGTGAAGTCCTCCATCGAGGGCCCGTGGCCGTAGACCGGCGCGTTGTCGAAGTACGGGCGGAACTCGCGTACCGCGTCCTGGGAGTTCTTCCGCATGAACACCTGGCCGCCGAGGCCGACGATCGCCTGCTCGGCGGTGCCGTGGCCGTAGTGCGCGTACCGCTCGCGGTACAGCCGCACCATCTTCTTCGTGTGCTCCATGGGCCAGAAGATGTTGTTGTGGAAGAAGCCGTCACCGTAGTACGCGGCCTGCTCGGCGATCTCCGGCGAGCGGATGGAGCCGTGCCAGACGAACGGCGGCACGCCGTCCAGGGGACGCGGGGTCGCGGTGAACGACTGGAGCGGCGTACGGAACTTGCCCTCCCAGTCCACGACGTCCTCCCGCCACAGCTTGTGCAGCAGGGCGTAGTTCTCGATGGCGAGCGGGATGCCCTGGCGGATGTCCTTGCCGAACCACGGGTAGACCGGGCCGGTGTTGCCGCGCCCCATCATCAGGTCGACGCGGCCGTCCGCGAGGTGCTGGAGCGTCGCGTAGTCCTCGGCGATCTTGACCGGGTCGTTGGTGGTGATCAGCGTGGTCGAGGTCGACAGGACGATGTTCTTCGTCTGCGCCGCGATGTAGCCGAGCGTGGTGGTCGGTGACGAGGGGACGAACGGCGGGTTGTGGTGCTCACCGGTCGCGAAGACGTCGAGCCCGACCTCCTCGGCCTTCCGCGCGATGGCGACGGTGGCCTTGATCCGCTCGTGCTCGCTCGGCGTCGTACCGGTGGTGGGGTCGGTGGTGACGTCCCCGACGGTGAAGATCCCGAACTGCATGGCGCCCGCCTCCTGGTCGATTGTTGTTGAACCTTGAACTATCTGAACGCCTCGTACAACGGGGGGCGGGGGCGGGGTATTCCTTCCGGCCGCACCCGGCGCACCCGGACCCGGGGACCAGGACCGATGGCCGATGCGCCTGGGACCACCCGGCTCATACGCTGCGGCCACGCAGCCGCGCGCCGTCCGACGAAGGGACCCCCGTGTCATTCACCGCCGAGACGCACGTCCGCCTCGCCCGGCCCTCCCGGGACCTCGCCGCCGCCGAGCGGTTCTGGGCGGACGGGCTGGGACTGACGGTCCTCTTCCGCGCGGACGCAGGGCGGGAGCCCGGAACGCATGACCTTCTCATGGTGGGCCATCCCGGCGGCCCCTGGCATCTGGAGCTGACGCGTGGGCCGGTCGAGCCCGGGCCCACGGAGGAGGACCTGCTCGTCCTGTACCTGGACGGACCGGTCCCGGACGACCTGGTGGACCGCCTGCTCGCCCACGGCGGTACGAGGGTGACCTCCCCGAACCCGTACTGGAACGAGTGGGGCGTCACGGTGGAGGACCCCGACGGATACCGGTTGGTGCTGTGCCGCCGGAGCTGGCGGCCGTAGAGGCCCCGGGGCCCGGGTTCCGTCCTCAGACGCCGGACGGGCTGGTGCGGCGGCGGCGCCCGAGCAGTTCCGCGAGGCCCCTCCGGGTCGCCGCGATGATGACGCGGTCCGTGGGACGGAGCACGTAGCCGGGGTGGAGGTTCCAGACGAGGGCGCCTTCGGGGGCGCCGTTCGGGGCGGCCACGTCCAGGGCCAGGACCCGCCAGGCGCCCTCGCGGAACGCCTGGTCCACCGTGCGGCCCTCCAGCTGGGGGTGGCCGCCGACCTCCACCGCCGCGAACAGGAGCACCTTGCGTTCGACCGGGATCGCGCCCAGGATCTGCCGGCCCATCATCGCGACCGCGAAGGAGGGGCCCGCCAGGTGGGAGACCGAGCGGGAGCGGGTGATCGCCTGCGGGTGCGCCGTGCGCAGCGTGCGGTAGACCACCGTGGCGAACTCGTCGTCGAACAGCCGCACCGTCACCCGCAGATTCGGCTTCAGCGAGCGCGCGTACAGCGCCGCCTCCAGGTTCGTCGTGTCGACGCTGGTCAGCGCGAGGAGCCCGCGGGAGCGGCCGATCTTCGCCGCTTCGAGGACCCCCTCGTCCGTGACGTCACCGAGCACCACCGGCACGTGCAGCCGCCGGGCGAGGGGGATGCCCCGCGCGTCCGGGTCCTCCTCCACACAGACCACCGGAATGCCCAGCTCCCGCAGGTGCACCAGGACCCGGGTGCCGATCTTGCCCAGCCCGAGCAGCACCACGTGCCCGGAGAGCCCGCGCGGCGGCCGACGCAGCGAGGAGGCGCTGCGCAGCGAACCGAACGCCTCCAGGACTCCCGCCACCAGCAGCGGCAGGAGCATCAGGCCCGCGATGCCGGAGAGGATCTGGATCACCTGGCGGGCGGTGGGCTCCCCGATCGCCGGGTCGCCCATCGCGAACAGGTCGAGCAGGGTGAGGTAGGCCGCGTGCAGCGGATGGTCGCCGGTGGTGAACGAGGACGCCACCGCGAGCCCGAGCACCGCGAGCCCGACGCCCAGCGCCGACCACCGCAGCCGCCGCGAGAAGAACTGGCTCAGCGGTGCGCTCCGGCCGCGCATCCGGACCTTCGGGGCGGCCGGACCGGACTGCGTGACGGCCTCCAGGACGACCGTGCCGCGCCCGGTCGCCGCCGCGATCTCCGCGGGCCCGGGCAGCAGGCGCGGCCCCTCCGCCCCGCTGCTGTCGGAGCCCTCCGCGCCCGCCGGGTCGTGGGTGGTGGAGGAGAGCAGGGCCAGGGTGCACAGGCCGGGGTCGGCGACCTGGCCGCCCGGCGGCGGGATGCGCTCGGCGGCCCGCAGGAACAGGCCCTCGGCCCGGATCACCCGCGTCGACCCGGCGAGCGCGGTGGCCGCGAGCGCGGGCGCGGCGGTGTCCGCGTCGGACAGCACCGTGGTGGAGGCGTCGATCGCGGCCGGGTCGAGCCCGGGGGACGCGACGGCCGCGGCCTGGTCGAGCAGGGTCTCCAGATGCTGGCCCAGCTTCCGGTTGTAGAGCCGGATCACCAGCCGCACACGGGGGTTGAGCCGCCGCGCGGTCAGCGCGGCCCGGATGTTGCGCTCGTCGTCGTCGTAGACGAGGGCGACCGCCGAGGCCCGGGCGATGCCCGCCTCCGCCAGCGACTCGTCGGACGGCTCGGCCGCCTGGAGGACGCGCACCGCCTCGACGCCCGCATTGGTGTCCCCGTCCGAACCGTGCGGCAGCCCGCCGCCGTTGCGGTTCATCGCGGACGCCATCCGGCCGAACAGCGCGGCGGCCCGCCCGCGTCCGCTCAGCGGCTCGTCGGGCCTGACCGCCCCCCGCTCCGGTGGCACGACGAGGGTGACCCGTTCCCCGTACACGTAACGCAGCTCCACGGCGAGCCGCTGGGCGAGCGCGTCGTCCCCGCAGACGACCATGTGGCCGGAGAACGGGGAGGGTTGGGGTTGCTGGGGGAATGAGGACACGTGTCCCAGCATGCCTTGCTCCGTTCCGTTGATCGAGGACGGTCAGCGGTCTTCGGGGTGCCTCGCCAGCAGGTGGCGCGGGTCGGCGGCGCGCCCGATCGCCGTCTCGACGGCCGCGATCCGGTCCGCGAGGAGCCCCAGCGCCGCCACCGCGCGGGTCATCGGATCACCCTCGGGCCCGCCGAGCGCCTGGGTGCGGACGTACGAGGAGCAGAGCGCCGACCACCGCTCCGCCTGCGCGGGCGTGAGCGTGCCCCGCAGCGCGGCCAGCTTCAGGAGGGCGGCCTCGGCGCCGCTGGTGAGGGTCTGCGCCTCGCCCGCGTAGTGGTCGTCCACGACGGCGGACAGCTCGGCGTCGTTCATCACGGGTGAGATCCGCTCCGCGATCCGGTTCATGTTGCGGTACGAACCCTGGAGCCGGAACGGCGGTTCGGTGCGGGTGGCGTCGGTCTGCGCGGCCGACGCGATGTACGCGGCGTTGACCGCGAGCACCGTGTCCCGGGCCCGCAGCAGATGCCGCAGAACGGCGGTGATCCGGTCCACCTCGGCGGACGTGTAGGGGTGTTCGAGCCGTTCCGGACGGGCCGCGGGATCGCCGGAGGCCAGCCGCAGCAGCAGCGCCAGGTCCTCGCGGGATCGGCCGGCGAGCGGCGCGAGCACCGGATTGGCGGTCAGCGCGTTCTCCACGAAGCTGAGCGCGAAGGTGTCCTCGCGGCCGGACAGCACCTCGCCCAGATTCCACACGTCCGCCCGGTTGGCGAGCATGTCGGGCACCTGGAAGCGCGCCCCGGACTCGGTGTACGGGTTGCCCGCCATGCACACCGCGAACCGCTTGCCCCGCAGGTCGTAGGTGCGCGGCTCACCGTCCCGCACGCCCTCGACGCGGCGCGTGGCGTCGCAGAGCGGAATGAACTTCTGCAGGAGTTCCGGCGAGGTGTGCTGGATGTCGTCCAGGTAGAGCAGCGTGTTGTTGCCCGCCTCCAGCGCGAAGTTGATCTTCTCGATCTCCTGGCGCGCGGTGGCGCTGCCCGCCTGTGCGGGGTCGAGCGAGGTCACGTCGTGGCCCAGGTTCGGCCCGCTGATCTTGACGAGGACGAGCCCGAGCCGGTCGGCGACGTACTCCATCAGCGTCGTCTTGCCGTAGCCTGGCGGCGACACGAGCAGCAGCAGGCCCTGCGAGTCGGTGCGGCGGTCGGCGTCGGCGGTGGAGAGCTGCTTGGCGAGGCTGTCCCCGATCAGCGGCAGATAGACCTCGTCCAGCAGCTGGTTGCGTACGAACGCCGACATCACGCGCGGGCGGTGGTCGTCGAGGCGCAGCCGGGTCCGCTCGGCGGCGACCAGGGCGGTGCGCCGGCGCTGGTAGGCGCGGAATCCGGGGACGACTTCGGTGCGGAACTCCTCGGTCCGGGCCAGCAGTTCATCGATGCGGACGGTGAGCCGGCCGCGCTCGATGCGCGGGTGGACGCCGAGGAGCCCTTCGACGGTCTCGGTGAGCGGCGCGTCCGCCTCGTAGCGGCCGAGCAGGGGCTCGGGGCACAGCTCGACGGCGACGGCCTCCGCGAGGTCGCCCGGTTCGATGTCCGTGCCGCTCGCCGCGGCGTACGAGGTGAGCCAGCCCTCCACGATCTGGCGCCGGGCGGGCAGGTCGTCCCCGAGGGCGGTGAGGTCGTCTTCGTACGCCGTGGTGCCGGTGGCGTGGCGGAACTTGTCCAGGAACGCGCGCACGGAGGCACCCGTCGCGAAGCCCTCGGGGCCGCCGGCCAGCTCCTCGAAGAGGTAGGCGGCGACGGCCCCGGGGCGCTCGCCGCCGATCACCGACGCCCACTCCTCCTGGAGCGCGGCGACCGCCGGAGCGAGCCCGAAGGTCTCCCGGGCGCGGGCCAGCGAGCGGGCGCGGCGCGCCCACGAGGTGCGGCGGGCCTCGTCCGCCGCATGGGCCCAGAACAGCTGGGCGGCGGCCCGGACAGCGGGCGGGAAGCGCAGCAGCCCGGCCCCCGCGTGCAGCCGCAGCAGCGCGGCCAGGATCGCGGTCGCGTCCTCGTCGTGGACGCCGCGCTGATACCCCTCGTCGTACGCGGCGGCGGCCGATTCCCGGACGAGCGACGCGAGTTCGCCGTCGTCCAGGGCGCCGAGCCGGTCCGCACCGTGCTCGTCGAGGAGGCGGGCCGCCAGGTGCTCGCCCCGGTAGACCGCCGGGGACTCGGACGGCAGCGTCTGGTCCCAGTACGGGCGGGTCGCGGCGAACCCCGGGTCGGTCACCGGCATCCGGTAGTCGGTCCCGGTGACGGCGAACGCGAGCGTGCCGTCCTGCGGCACGAGGGTCAGCTCGAACGGCTGGGTGTTCACCGCGAACCGGTGCCGGCCGAGGCGGATCAGGGACCCGCCGTCCGCGTACAGCTCGTCCCGGTCGCGCAGCGCCCGGCCCGCCTCCTGCCGGGCGGCGAGCAGCTGTCCGTCCAGCTCCTCCGCGCGCACGGTGTCACCCAGCGCCCGCAGCTCCTCGGCGGTCCGGCGGATCTTGGCGACCATCGGGTCGGAGGCGAAGTAGGTGTGGACGGCGTCCGCGTCCGGAAGGGCGGCGCCGCGCCGGGCGACCGTCTCCAGGACCCGTGCCGCCGAGTCCGCGAGGCGTTCGGTGCGCCGGGCCAGCTCGTCCTGGAGGCCCTGCTTGCGCGCCGAGAACGCCTCGTACACCTCCGTCCGGCGCTCGCCGAGCTCCGCCAGGAAGTCGTCGTACTCCGCGAACCGCGCCTCCAGGTTCTCCAGCTGGAGCAGCAGCCTGGCCAGCTGCTCGTCGCAGGACTCCGGTGTCCCGGCGGCGGCCAGGGCGGCCGTGACGGCCTGCCCGAGCAGTGCGGACTCGGCGGCGAACTCGGCCCGGCCCTCGTGGTCCGCGAGCGCGCGGCGGCGGGCGTCGAGCGTGGCGCGGGCCCGGTTGACGGCGCCCAGCACCTCCGCGATGCGTTCCAGGATCGACGTGCGGACCACCCCGTCGCCGATGTCCAGGCCGGCGACGACGTCCGTGACGGTGCTCAGGCCGTCCGTCATGGCGGCCAGCCTGTCCCCGAGCGCGGCGGCGTCGGTGACCGCGGCGATCTCGGCGCCCTCCTCGGTGAGGCGGGCGATGTCCTCGTGGTATCCGGCGAAGGCGTCGTCCCTGGCCAGGAAGGCGACCGCGCGGCGGGCGGCCGCCTCGATGTCCTCGGCGGTGGTGGCGGTGAGCTCCGCGATGCGCTCGGTGTCCGCGTACCGCATCTCGGCAAGGCCCGCCAAGTGCCCGTGCGCGCCGCGCAGTTCGGTGAGCCGGTCGACCCATTCGGCGGCGGTGCGCGGGGCCTCGCCGCGGACCCGGCGGACCAGGGTGGTGATGCGGTCGGCGGTCTCGGCGAGCGCGTCGGCGGCCTGCCGGGTGAGCGCCTGGACCGCCTCGAACTCCGCGACGACCTGGCGCGCGGTCTCCCTCAGCTCGGCCAGCGGCCCGGCCAGTCCGCCCAGTTCGTCGTCGTCCAGCCAGTGGTAGCGGTCGCCCGCCCGTACGCAGTCGGCGACCAGCCGGTCGTACACGGCGGCGGTCGGCGTCGTCTCGGACGCGGCGTGCGCGAGGGCCAGGCAGTCGGAGATCCCGCGCACGAGGTCGGCGTTGCCGACCCGGGCCAGCGGGCCCTCGCCCGCCGGGCGGGACGCGGCGTAGGTGTCGGAGACGTACGGCGTCCGCCAGCGCTGCAACGGGTGCACGCGCGCGGCGCCGCCGTCCACCGGGTCGCGCAGCAGGACGAGTGTGCCGTCGTCCAGCAGCGCGTGGCCCCGGCCCTGGAGCGGGGTGGCCACTTCCTGGCGGATCACGTTGTACGGAAGGAGCAGGCCGCGGCCGTCCTGGCGGTCGCGGAAGACGTAGAGGACGTCCTCGCCGTTCGGGGAGTGGACGGCCTCCTCGAAGACCGGGTCGGTGAGCGGCTGCGCGATGTCGAAGGTCCTGGCCTCGCCGGTCGTCAGGTAGAAGCCGCCGGGGAAGATGATCCCCTGGTCCTCCGGGAGCCGCCGGCAGGCCGGGCCGATGCCGTCGAGGCGGGTGACGGTGCCGATGAGTGCGTTGAAGACGAGGTGGCGCCTCGCCTCCTCCTTGTACGGCCGGACCCGCAGCAGCACGAGCGGGCCCAGCTCCGCGTACTCGACCTCGGCGTCCGCGAGCGACTGGAGCGGTTCGGCGACCGGCTCCTCGTAGATCCCCTCCGGGGTCTCCGTGTCGTTGACGGTCTTCACGGTGAGCGTGCCGCCCAGCGTGTCCACGTACAGCCCGGCCTCGCAGCCGATGGCGATGTGCGGGTGGCGGCCCGCGACGTGGGCCTCGCGGCCCGCGGTGGTCCAGGTGAAGTCGTGCGACGGCGGGAAGACGTGGTCGCGCTCGCCGCGCGCGTCGAGGAACGCGCCGGGGGAGCCGTCCGGACTCAGCGCCCAGCGCAGGACCCGGATGTCCTTCTCGGTGTCGCCGGTACGGAAGACCGCCAGCAGACGGCCCTCGGTCCGGCGCAGCCGCAGCAGGCGCGCATCGCGGAAGTAGCGGTGCAGGCCGTCGAATTCGCGGACGAAGGCGGCGTCGGTGAGCGGGGTGCCGGTGCCGGGGGCGAGGTCGGCGGCGTACAGCGCGAGGACGTCGTCCACGGCGGGCGCGTCCTGCCGTCCCGGGCCGCGCTCGAAGCCGAACAGCAGCTCGCCGCCGAGCGCGACGAGATCGCGGGGGGTGGAGGGGCGGTGCGTCCGGATCTGCTCGCTGCCGAGCAGCCGCAGTCCGGTGGCGCCGAACGCCTCCGTGCGACGGGCGTTGAGAGCGGTGGCCCGGCGGGCCAGCTCGGTGGCGTGCGTACGGAGGCGGCGCCGCAGGACGTCGTAGTCCCCGGCGGCGGGGGCGGTCACGTTGTCCACTGGGTGCTCCTTGCGATGTGGCGTGCGGCGGTGTCCTCGATCGCCGGGCGGGGCTTGAAGGACCCGCCCCACCCAGCCCGTCCGGCGATCGAGGACGGGCGGGGCCGGGTGGGGCGCTCAGGTGACGGAGCCCGGTCAGCCGACGGGCGTACCGTTCAGGCCCGCCGGGGCCAGGCCGCTCACCGGGACATCCGCCAGCCCCAGCGAGCGCGCGTGGTCCAGCAGCGCCCGGACCTGGTCCGCACCGACCCCGGCCGACGGCGCAGCCATCATCCGCATCAGCAGCGCCGACACCGTGAGGTTCTGCACGTCGCCCGTGGAGACCGAGGACAGCACCCGCGTCAGGTCCTCCGTGAACGAGGACTCGCCGTTCAGCCACGGACCGGCCAGCGTCTTCGCCGTGTCGGAGTTGCCCACGAAGCCGTCCAGGCTCTTGCCCATCGAGATGGACGACACCAGCCGGTCGAAGAAGACCGACTCGCCGCCGACGATGTCGATGTCCGCGTTCTCCAGACCCGTGGCGAGCACCGTCGCCTGCGCCTCCGCGACCTGCCGCTGGACGTCCAGCCCGGCGAGCCGGATCTCCTTCTCGGCGGCCAGCCGCAGCCGGTACTCCTCGTGACCGCGCGACGCGTCGTCCAGCGCCGCCATCGCCGCCGCCTTCTCCGTGAGGCCCGCGGCCTCCGCCTTCAGCTTCTCGCCGATCATCGCCGCGTCGGCCGACGCCTGCGCCTGCGTGCCCTCCGCGTCCGCGAGGGCCTTGAGACGGGCGCCCTCGGCCTCGGCCTTGAGCCGCGCGGACGTGGCCCCGGCCTCGGCGAGCCCCGTCTTCTCGATCACCTCCGCCGCCGCGTCCCGCACCTGGACGTCCGCGAGGCCGGGCGCCGCCGACTCCGCCTGGATGCCCTCGGCCAGCCGCAGCTTCGCCTGCGCGTCGAGGTCGGCGGTCTTCAGCCGGGCCTCGGCGAGCGTGAGCTGCTCGGCCGCCCGGTGGGTGGCCGCCGCCTCCGCCGCCTCGGCCGCCTTGATGTCCTTGACCAGCCGCTCCTGCGCCTCGGCCTCGGCGGCGATGATGACGGACTTGCGGGTGCGCTCGGACTCCTCGACGGACCGGAGCGTCTTGATGGACTCCTCCTGCTCGGCGACCGTGCGGTCCACCGCGATCCGCTCGCGGATGACGTCGGCGACCTCGCGGCGCTCCGCCTCGACCTCCTTCGTCGCGGCGATGCGGTTCAGCTCGGTCTCGCGCTCGCGCCCGATGACCTCCAGCATCCGGTCCTTCTCGATGCGCTCGTTCTCCACGGCGATGACCCGCTCGCGGTTCTTCTGCGCGACGGCGATCTCCCGGGCCTGGTTCTCCCGCTGGATGCCCAGCTGCTCCTCCGTCCTGATGAACGCGGCCTGGGCGCCGAGGCGTTCCTCTTCCTGGACCCGGGCGGTCGCCGCCTCCTCGCGGGCCCGCAGCGTCTCGACCTCGCGGCGCTGCTTGATCTCCGCCTCGGCCTGCCGGCGCTCCAGCTCCAGGATGGTTTCCCGGGCGTCGACGTCCTGCCGGGTGATCTCCTTCTGCTCGGTGCGCTGGAACTCGTTGGTGCGGACGTGCTCGATCGCCGTCAGTTCGGTGATCTTCCGGATGCCCTGCGCGTCCAGGATGTTGGCGCCGTCGAGCTGCGCCATCGGGGTCTGCTCCAGGAAGTCGATCGCCGCGTCGTCCAGGTGGTAGCCGTTCAGGTCGGTACCGATGACCCGGATGATCCGGTCGCGGAACTCCTCGCGCTTCGTGTACAGGTCCACGAAGTCCAGCTGCTTGCCGACGGTCTTGAGCGCCTCGGAGAACTTCGCCGCGAAGAACTCCTGGATGGCGGCCTTGTCGCTGGCACGCACGGTGCCGATGGATTGGGCGACCTTCTTGACGTCCTCGACCGTCTTGTTGACCCGCACGAAGAACGTGATGTGGATGTCGGCGCGGATGTTGTCCTGGCAGATCAGGCCCTCGCGCCCGGTGCGCCGGATCTCGATGGTCTTGACCGAGATGTCCATGGACTCGGCCTTGTGCAGCACCGGCAGGACGACGGCACCGGTGAAGGTCACGTCGACCTTCTTGGTCTTGGAGATGATCAGGGCCTTGCCCTGCTCCACCTTGCGGAAGAGCCGGGTGATGATCAGCAGCACGGCGATGGCGATGAGCAGGACCACGGCGACGAGCAGGCCGAGGCCCAAGGAGATGGCATCCATGACAGTCCTTGGCGGCAGTGGTGCGGAAATGAGCGGTTTCACGTGAAACGGGCGCGGCGGCACACGGCGTCCGGGCAGCATGGACGGGCGCACCGCGCCGACAGGAGCGGTGGCTCAGACGGCGGGGCCGGAGGCCGTACGGCCGGGCGGCGGACCCGGGTCGAGCGCCTTGTCGTAGGCCGAGACCCAGAAGAACTCCCCGGCCTCGT
Organism: Streptomyces sp. NPDC052299; assembly: GCF_040679335.1. Lineage (NCBI taxonomy): Bacteria > Bacillati > Actinomycetota > Actinomycetes > Kitasatosporales > Streptomycetaceae > Streptomyces > Streptomyces sp. NPDC052299. Next base: position 346,577 of record NZ_JBFAUP010000001.1, read on the forward strand.
CGTACGCGTACAGCAGTCCGGAGCATCCGGAGGTCAGCTGCGCGTCGACGGGCTCGAGTTGGCGCACCTGCACGGTGGCGGTGGTGCCGTCGTCGGCGGTGACCTCGGCCTGGCCGAAGTCCGTGGAGACCGAGCCGGTACGGATCGTGCAGACGCGGCCCAGGAAGTCCTGGCGCGATGGCGGAGGCTGGTCGGGGAAGACGCGCCGGAAGTGGTGGACGAGCAGCCGCACCGCACCCCAGGCGAGCAGCAGCGCGCCGGCGAGCACCGCGCAGGCCAGCACGGCTCGCAGCGTTCCGGTGGCGCCCGAGCGGTGCACGAGCACCGAACCGGTCAGGGCGGAGAACCAGCCGACGGCGATCATCAGGGACACCGAGACGGTGACCGGGACGCCTCCGACGCCCGCGAGATCGGTGTCCAGGTCGGCGTCGAAGGAGTGGTGGTCGGCCGCGCCGACCAGGACGAGCAGCCAGAAGGCGATGACGACGACCAGCGCGGCGGCGAAGAGTACGGCCGGGAAGGACAGCGTCGCGTCCAGGAATTCCCGCATCGTGTCGACCCCCTGCCGTTCCGTCGGCGCTCTCGCCGGCGTCCGCGCGGACCGGTCGGTGACCCCGGTGCCGCGGCGTCGCCCTCGACGACGCCGCGGCAGCCGGGTCTTCCCCCGATCCCCCGTGCACCCCCGTGTTTCCCCCGTTGGGCCCCCCGTGCGGTGCTGACAGGATCGTGTCATCCGGGGCGGCCCGATCGCATTGCCGGAGTACGGCAACGTTCACCTTTCCCCGGTGCCGGGCACCGGCACCTTCCCTCGTGCGTTGCACCGGTGTCGGTACGGAATGGAAACGGAGGCGGATGCATGGCGGAGCCGGTGATTCCCGACAGTTTTCTGGAGGGTTACGCACGGATACTCGGCGAGGCGGCCGTCTCGGGGCGGCGGCTGACCCGCGAGGAGCTGGACTCCCGCCGCGCCCTGGGCCGGGAGGCCGCCGAGGCCGGCCACCAGCTCCGCGCCCTGGTCCGCATGCACCTCGCCGAGACCCGCGCCGCCTGGCCCGCCGCCGCCTCCGGCGCGACCCCCGCCGCCACCGACAGCGTGCTGGCCGCGATGGAGCAGGCGGTCGACGCGTTCGCGGACGGCTTCGAGCGGGCCCAGCGCCTCACGGTGCGCCGCGAGGAGGCCGCCAGGCGGGAGTTCATCGACGACCTCCTGTACGGGCGCAGCGATCTCGGCCGGCTCGCCGAGCGGGCCACCCGCTTCGGGCTGCGCCTCTCGCGCGCCCATGCCGTGGCGGTCGCGACGGGCCCGGAGGCGTACACCGAGACGGAGGCGGTGCCCCGGCAGGTGGAGTCGGCGATGCTGGCCCGGTTCGGCGGGCGCAAGATCCTGCTCACCACGAAGGACGGGCGCATGGTGTGCGTCGCGCCCGGCAGCCAGCCCGACGTCCTGCGCTACTTCGCGAAGCAGGCGCACGCGGCGACGGACGGCGGCCGGGTCGCCATCGGCCGCGCCCACCGGGGCCCCGGCGGCGTCGTCCAGTCGTACGACGAGGCGCTGGACGCGCTGGACCTGGCGGACCGGATGGACCTGGACGATCCCGTGCTGTTCGCCGCCGACCTGCTGGTCTACCCGGTGCTGACCCGGGACCGGCAGGCCATGGCCGACCTCGTGCGCACCGAGCTCGGCCCGCTCCACAAGGCCAGGGGAGGCGCCGAACCGCTGCTCAGGACGCTTTCGGTGTACTTCGACGCGGGCTGTGTCGCCGCCGAGACCGCCCGCCGCCTCTCACTGAGCGTCCGGGCCCTCACGTACCGGCTGGAACGCATCCACCAGCTGACCGGCTCCGACCCGGCGGACCCCCAGCACCGCTACACCCTCCAGACCGCGGTGATCGGCGCCCGGCTGCTGGACTGGCCGGCCAAGGAGCTCTGAGCCGACAGGACCCGGCTCCGCATGCGGGACGGGCGGGCTCCGCCTAGCGTGATCGTCCGGGGGAGTCCGGCGGTGCGCGCAGCAAGGGAGATCCGCCCCATGGCCCGTGAAGCAGGTCCCCGAGAAGCAGGAACCCGCAGGGCGGCCCCCCGCGCGGACCACCCGTCCCACCGGTGGTGGGTCCTCGGGGTGATCGGCCTCGCCCAGCTGATGGTGGTGCTCGACGCGACGATCGTGAACATCGCGCTGCCCTCCGCCCAGCAGGACCTCGGCTTCAGCGACGGCAACCGGCAGTGGATCGTCACGGCGTACGCCCTCGCCTTCGGCTCCCTGCTGCTGCTCGGCGGGCGCATCGCCGACCTGGTGGGCCGCCGGGTGGTCTTCCTGACCGGCCTCGTCGGCTTCGCGGTCGCCTCCGCGATCGGCGGCGCCGCCCCGAGCTTCGAGGTCCTGGTGCTGGCCCGCGCCCTGCAGGGCCTGTTCGGCGCGCTGCTCGCCCCGGCGGCGCTGTCCCTGCTCACCACGACGTTCACGGTGCCCAAGGAGCGGGCCAAGGCGTTCGGGATCTACGGCGCCATCGCGGGGGCGGGCGGTGCGGTGGGGCTGCTGCTCGGCGGGGTGCTCACCGAATACCTGGACTGGCGCTGGTGCCTCTACGTCAACCTGATCTTCGCGTTCCTCGCGTTCACCGGCGGCTGGCGGCTGCTGACCGCGGGGGCGCCGGCGGACCGGCCCCGGCTCGACATCCCGGGGACCCTGCTGGTCTCGGCCGGCCTCTTCTGCATCGTCTACGGCTTCTCGGAGGCCGAGTCGCACGCCTGGAGTTCCCCGCTGACGTGGGGGTTCCTGGTGGCGGGCGCCGTGCTGGTGGCGGCCTTCGCGTGGTGGCAGACCAGGGCGGCGCATCCCCTGCTGCCGATGCGGGTGGTGCTGGACCGGGACCGGGCGGCGTCGTACCTCGCGATGTTCATCTCCGGCGGCGGGATGTTCGGCGTCTTCCTCTTCCTCACGTACTACCTGCAGAAGAGCCTGGGCTATTCGCCGGTCTCCACCGGTCTCGCCTTCCTGCCGATGGTCGCCTGCATGATCGCCTCCTCCATGACGACCACCAACGTGCTGGTGCCGAAGCTGGGCGCGAAGATCATCGTGCCGACCGGGATGGGCATCGCCGCCGCCGCGATGGTGTGGCTGACCGCGCTGGACCTGACCAGCACCTACGCCGCGCACGTGCTGCCGCCGACGCTCTGCCTGGGCATCGGTCTCGGCATGGTCTTCGCCACGGCGATGAACCTGGCGACCGCGGGCGTCGGGGCGCGGGACGCCGGGGTGGCCTCGGCGATGGTCAACACCAGCCAGCAGGTCGGCGGCTCCATCGGCACGGCGCTGCTGAACACCCTCGCGACCAGCGCCGCCACGAGCTATCTGGTGGGCCGCAGGCCGACGCCGCCCGTCGTCGCCCAGGCCCAGCTGGAAAGCTACTCCACCGCGTACTGGTGGTCCGCGGGCTTCTTCGCCCTCGGGCTCGTCGTCACGGTGTTCCTCTACCGGCCCGGCGCACCCCGCCCGCACCTCGCGGAGGAACCGGCGCGGGCGTGAGGCGTCAGCGCCTCGCGCCCTCCGTGAGCCGGACGAACGGGATCGACCGGCCCACCCGCCGGTAGTCCTCCGTACCGCCGTCCACCTCGAAGCCCATGTACGCGCAGAGCCGGCGGGCGACCCTGGGGTGGCGGGGCGCGTACCGGACCATCAGCTCGCCGCCCTCCTCGGCCGTCAGCACCCGCGCGGTCACCGCGTGGAACCGGCGGCCGACCTGCACCGTGGCGTGCGGGGTGCGCTCCAGGTTGCGGAACCAGTCGGCGCCGGGGCCGAATCCCGAGGCGACGGTCCAGCAGGCCCGGCCCTCGTGGGTGCCCGCCTCCACGACCTCGATGGCCGTCCGGCGGGGGAGGCCCGAGACGCGGCCGGTGTGGACGAGCAGCAGCAGCCGCCCCCCGAAGAGCGGCCCGAGTCCCATGCGGAACATGTGGATGGGCAGCCGGAAGGCGGCGCGCCGCCAGCCGGTCGGCGGGTCCGGGCGCCGGGGAGCGGGCGTCGCCGCAGGTTCATGCGTCACTATGCAAACGTTGCACAATCCAAAGGTCGGTGCCAGTGCGCGCCGCTGTCGGTCCGGTACCGGTTGGGTGGCGTTTGCGTATCGGATGACCGCCGGTTCGAGAAGCCCGGCCGGGCGCGGTAGAAAGGGGCATGGCCGCGCACGGACAGGCACCCGATGACCCCCCGACCGCCCCGGACCGGGACGACGTCGACGCGGTGACGCGCGCGGTGCTGACCGCGTCGAGACTGCTCGTCGCGGTGTCCGCCCGGTCGCTCGCGGCGGTCGAGGACCGGGTGACGCTGCCCCAGTTCCGGCTGCTCGTGGTGCTCTCCACACACGGGGACGCCAAGCTCGTCACCCTCGCCGAGCGCCTCGGCGTGAACCCCTCGACCGCGATGCGGATGCTCGACCGGCTGATCGCGGCGGGCCTCGCGGACCGTCAGGTCAACCAGGCCAACCGCCGTGAGACGGTGCTGCGGGTGACGCCCGAGGGCCACCGCCTGGTCGAGGAGGTCACGGCCGGCCGTCGCCGCGAGGTCGCCTCGATCGTGGAGCGCATCGCGCCCGCGCAGCGCGCCGCGCTGATCGACGCGCTGCGGGCGTTCACCGACGCGGGCGGCGAGGCGGCGGCCCCCGCGGAGGGCGCCGCCGCCTACCCACTGGGCTGGGCGCCGGAGCCGACGGCGGGGGCCTGAGGCCGGGGGCCCCGAGGCCGGGAGGCCCGGGGCGGGGGCGGGACTGGGCCCTGAGGCCGAGGGCCCCGCGCCGCCCGGCTACTCGGACGAGGCCGAGACCTCTTCCCGGGCCGCGGGGACCGGCGCGGTGCCCGCGGCAGCGGCGGACGCGCCGTCCTTGCCGCGCCACTTCTGGACGCGTTCGACCACCGGCTGGGTCCAGCGCGCGGTGAGCGGGCCGACGATGACCAGGATCAGGACGTACGCGGTGGCGATGGGGCCGATGCGGGGCTCCGTCGCCACGGCCAGACCGGCGATGACGATGGAGAACTCGCCGCGCGCGACGAGCGTGCCGCCCGCCCGCCAGCGCCCGCGCGGTCCGATGCCGGCGCGCCGGGCGGCGTACCAGCCGGTCCCGATCTTCGTGAAGACGGTGACGACGGCGAGCAGCGCGGCGGGCAGCAGCACCGGCGGAATCTCGGCCGGATCGGTGGAGAGCCCGAAGAACACGAAGAAGACGGCGGCGAACAGGTCCCGCAGCGGCGTGAGCAGCTTGCGCGCGCCCTCCGCGACCTCACCCGAGAGCGCGATGCCGACGAGGAACGCGCCGACGGCGGCCGACACCTGGAGCTGCTGGGCCACCCCGGCGACCAGCACGGTCAGCCCGAGCACGACGAGCAGCAGCATCTCCGGATTGTCGGAGGACACCGCGCGGCTGATGAGCCGGCCGTGCCGCAGCGCCAGGTAGAGCACCAGGCCGACCGTGCCGAGCGCGATCAGCAGGGCGATGCTGCCGCCGGCGAGGCCGACGCCAGCGAGCATCGCCGTGAGCAGCGGCAGGTAGACCGCCATCGACAGGTCCTCGATGACCAGCACCCCGAGGATGACCGGGGTCTCCCGGTTGCCGAGCCGTCCCAGGTCCGCGAGGACCTTCGCGATGACGCCGGAGGAGGAGATCCAGGTGACGCCGGCGAGCGCGACGGCCCCGACCGGGCCCCAGCCGAGCAGCAGCGCGGCGACCGCGCCCGGCGTCGCGTTGAGCACGAAGTCCACGGCCCCGGACGGGTACTGCGTCTTCAGGCTGGTGACCAGCTCGGACGCGCTGTATTCGAGGCCGAGCAGGAGCAGCAGCAGGATGACGCCGATCTCGGCGCCGACGGCGGTGAACTCCTCGCTGGCCCCGAGCGGCAGCAGCCCGCCCTCGCCGAAGGCCAGCCCGGCCAGCAGGTAGAGCGGGATCGGCGAGAGCCCTATCCGGCCGGCGAACCGCCCGATGATGCCGAGTCCCAGGATGACGGAGCCGAGCTCCACCAGCAGTGCGGTCGTGTCGTGCACGGTCAGCCCTCCGCGATGATCTCGGAGAGCGTGTCGACGCCCTCGCGCGTTCCGACGGCGACGAGCGTGTCACCGATGGCCAGCCGGAAGTCCGGCCCGGGTGACGGATGCGCGCTGTGGGTGCGCAGCACCGCCACGATCGAGGCGCCGGTCCGGGTCCGCGCCTTCGTGTCGCCGAGCAGCCGGCCGCCGTACGGCGAACGGCTGCCGAGCGGGATGTGCTCGGTGACCAGGTCGATGCCCTCGGTCCGTACGGCGTCGATGGGTGCCGCGTCGATGAGGTGCGCGAGGCCGGTCGCCTCCTGTGGAGTCAGGGGGACGGAGAGCCGGCACGAATCAGGGTCGTCCTGGTCGTAGAAGCCGATGAACCGCCGCCCGTCGTGGTGGACCACCACGGAGATGTGCTGCCCCGACTCGGTCGTGTAGTCGTACTGGACGCCGACTCCGGGCAGCGTGGTGCGGTGGGTTCCCATGGCTTCCTCCCGAGGGGCGCGGTACGCGCGAGGCACTTGGTGATCTCTTTAGACCCGCATTACCTTATCCGGAGGTATGCGCCACCCCGGAGGGACGATTTCCGGCCACCACCCCGTCACGGTCCGGGGCCGGGCACACGCGTGCCCGGCCGGTTGCGCAACCGGCCGGGCACGCTAGTTGGTTGGTACGGGGATCAGTCGCCGATCTCGATCTTCCCGTTCTTCTCGGCCGGGGCAGCCGGAGCCTCCGGGGCGACCGGGGCGGCCGGCTTCGGCACCGCGCCCTTGAGGTTCTGGAGCAGTGCGGCGAGGTCGACCCCGGTGGTGGAGCTGAGCAGCTCCATGCCCTGGGCCACGTTGTCCGTGACCGTACGGGACAGCCGGCTGGCGCCGTCCGTGGAGATCACGGTCATCTTGTCGACCGCGCTCAGCGGCTCGGCGGCCTTGGCGACGACCTGGGGCAGCACCTCGACGAGCATCTGGAGCACGGCCGCGTCGCCGTACTGCGCGAAGGCGTCGGCCTTCTTCTGCATGGCCTCGGCCTCGGCCGAACCGCGCGCCGCGATGGCGGCGGCCTCCGCCTCACCCTCGATGCGCACCGCCTCGGCGAGCGCGGAGCGGTGCAGCTTCTCGCCCTCACCGGTGAGCCGGGCGCGCTCGGCGGCCGCCTCGGCCTCCTTGACCAGGGCGATGCGGCGGGCCTCCGCCTCCTGCTCGGCCTGGTAGCGGGCGGCGTCGGCGGGCTTGCGGACCTTGGTGTCGAGCTCGCGGTCGGTCAGCGCGGCCTGGCGCTCGGCGACCTTCTCCTGCTCGGCCAGGATCTCCTGGCGGCGGGCGGCCTCGGCGAGTGGACCGGCGGCGTCGGCCTGGGCGGCGGCCGCCTCGGTCTCGGCCTTGATCTCGGCCTGCTTCAGATAGAAGGTCCGCTCGGCGATGGCGATCTCCTCGGCGGCCTTCAGCCGGGCCTGCTCCGAGGCGCGGCGGGCGATGGCCTCCGCGATGTCGGCCTCCTGCTTGGCGCGGGCGGCCTCGGGGCGGCCCAGGTCCTCCAGGTAGGAGCCCTCGGTGGTGATGTCCTGGATCTGGAAGGCGTCCAGGATCAGGCCCTGGCCGGAGAGGCTGGCCTCGGCCTCCTCCGCCACCTGGCTCGCGAAGGCGGCGCGGTCGCGGATGATGTCCTCCACGGACATCCGGCCGACGATGGCGCGCAGCGCGCCGGAGAGCACCTCCTGGGTGAAGCCGACGATGCCGTCCTGCTGGCGCAGGAAGCGCTGGGCGGCGGCCCGGATGGAGTCCTCGCTGCCGCCGACCTTGACGATCGCGACGCCTTCGAGGTGCGCCTTGACGCCGCGCAGGGTGACGGCGCCGCGCACGGCGACCGGGATGTGCCGGCTGGACAGGTCGAGGGTGAACTTCTGCTGGACGAACGGCACGACGAAGACGCCGCCGCCGACGACGACCTTCTGGCCGCTGTTGTCGATGCTGGTCCGGCCGGTCACCGGGTCGACGGACTTCTTGCCGCGGCGGCCGGTGATGATGAACGCCTGGCTGGGGCCCGCCACCTTGTAACGGGTGATCACGGCGAGGGCGAGCAGGAAGAGGAGTACGACGACTCCGACGATCGAGATCATTACGGGACTCATGCGGTTTCCCCCTCTGCCTCCTGACGGGGGCAGTCGTGAGACGAGCGGTGATGGGGCCGGGCGTTCCGGTCAGCGTTCGACGGGACGGACCGACACCGAAGTGCTGGAGAGCGACGCCTCGACCCAGACCTCGGCGCCGCGCGCGACCGGCTCCGTGCTCCTCGCGGACAGCTTCACGAGCTGCCCGCCGAGGCGGACCAGGACCTCGCCGTAGCCGTCGGCCGGGATCGCGGTGACCACCGAACCCGACGTGCCGACCAGGTCCTCGCCGCGCGGCGTCGCGTCGGTCTGGTCCCGCATCAGGGCGCGGCTGAACTTCCAGGTGAGCAGGGCGGCGACCACACCGGCCGCGGCCCCCGCCGCGGTGGCGACGACGGTGCCCGCACCGGTCGTGCCGAGCACGATGGCGCCGCCGAAGCCCAGCATCGACAGGAAGCCCGCGATCACCGGAAGGGAGACGAGGCCGCCGAACAGGCCCTCCAGGAGGCCCCCGAAAAGGCCCTCCAGAATCCCGTCGAAGATCAGCGACAGGGCGAGCAGGGCGACCCCCGCGATGCCGAGACCGAGAAACAAGGTCATCCGATCACCCCTCCCGGCCCCGCCGACCCCCGTGCTGCTTTTCCGTCGAACTGGCTGGATGATCCCATACGCACCCCCCGGGCGACACTGCCGGAACCCGGCAATCTTTTACCTGCTGTTGATGCCGGACAACTGGTCGGACAGGGTGTCCAGGGACTGGAACGTCGCCCCCAGCAGCGCCACGTGCTTCCACCGCAGCACCCCCTCCGCGTCGATCAGGAAGACCGCGCGCCGCACCCCGATCCCGGGTGCCGTCACACCGAAGGCCCGGGCGGTCTCCCGTCCCGGGTCCGCCAGCAGCGGCATGCGCAGCCCGTGGGCGCGGGCGAACGACTCATGGCTGTCCACACCCTGTGGACTGATCCCCCACACCTCCGCGTCCAGCGCCTCGAAGGTCTCCATGCCCGAGGAGTACGCGCACAACTGCTTCGTGCATACGGCGGTGTTGTCGCCCGGGTAGAAGGCGAGGACCAGGGCGCGGCCGCGCGCCTCGGCGAGCCGGTAGTCGCGCCGCTCGAAGGCGTCCCCGGCGAGCACCCCACCGGGGAGCGCGAAGTCCGGTACGACCGAGCCCAGTTGCGGTGACGATCCCATGGCGTGCCCTTCGGTGTGCTGCGGCCGGGCGGCGGTGGTGCCGCCCGTGTCGCCTCCAGCATGCCTCCGTCACAGGGGACGGTCAGTCGCCCGGGGACGGTTCCGGCTCGGTGAGGAACAGCCCGAGGAGCACGGCCAGTACGGGGACCGCGCACAGGATCGTGAACACGCCCTGCGGCCCGTACGCCTGCGCCGCCGCGCCCAGGGCCGGGGCGATCAGGCCCCCGATGCTGACGGCGAGGCCCAGCGTGACCCCGGCCGCCGTGCCCGGGCGCCCCGGCAGGTAGTCCTGACCCAGCTTCACCAGGACGGCGAACGGCACGTTGAGCGTCAGCCCCGCCAGGACCGCGAAGACCAGCGGCAGCAGGGTCCCCGGGGTCAGCCGCAGCGCGACCAGGGCCGGCACGGCGGCGAGACCGCCCAGCTGCACCGTACGGACCATGCCGACGCGGTCCGCGATCCGGCCGCCGAGCAGCGTGCCGGCGACCCCGCCGACCAGGAAGCAGGCGAGCGCGACACCGGCGACGCCCCGGCCCGAGTGGAGGTGGCGGATCCAGAACAGCTCGATGAAGGTGATCGCGCCGAAGAACGCCACCGAGCGCACCACCTCGATCCCGGTGAGGAAGAGGAACGGCCGCCACCGGTCCCGCCCCGCCCGGCCCGCAGTGCGCACCGGCGCGGCGGCCGGGCGGTGCCGGAGCAGGACGAACGCCATCAGGACGGCGGGCGGGACGAACAGCACCGTCGCCCCGACCCCCAGGGCGACGAGCGCCGGGGTCGCGAGGACCGGGGCCAGGAAGAAGCCGACGCTGCCGCCCGCCGCGAAGACGCTCATCGCGGACGCGCTGTCACCCGCCGCCTCCCGGGCCGCCTTGCCCGCCGCCGGGTGGAACATCGCCACGCCGAGCCCGGAGAGCAGGATCAGCAGCCAGACGGCGGCGTATGGCCGCACCAGACCGGACAGGCCGAGCCCGATCCCGGCGACGGCGAGCCCGGCGGGCGCCAGCCGGGGCAGCCGGTGGCGGTCCACCGCGAGCCCGATGAACGGCTGCGGCACCGAGCTGCCGAGGGCCGCCGCGAGGGTCAGCCCGGAGGCGGCGACATAGCTGTAGCCCCGGTCGAGCACGAAGTACGGAACGCAGGCGGGCACGAGGCCCTGGTAGAGGTCGTCCACGGCGTGCGCGGTGCCCCACATCCGCATCCGCCGCCACGCGGAGACGGGCGCGGCGGCTGCGGCGGGCGGGGCCCCGGCCCGCGCGGCGTTGTCGGTGTTCATGAAGGTGCTCCTCGCTGAAGGTCCCTTCGAGGATTCCGGCCGCGCCCCGGAGCGGGCTAGCGATAATCTGCCTGCTCATGTCGCCAACCCGCCGCACCCTGCACGGCCCCGCCCGGGTCCCGCTCGCGCACCAGGAACGCATCGAGAGCCACCACCACCTGGAGCACCAGCTCGTCTGCCCCTCGCGCGGGGTCCTGGAGGTCGCCACCTCGCTCGGCGTCTGGGCCGTGCCCCCGCACCGGGCGGTGTGGATTCCGGCCGGTGTCGTCCACGCGCACCGCGCGTACGGGCCGACCGAGTTGCGGGCGCTCAGCTTCGCCCCGGCCGACAATCCGCTCCGGCTCGACCGGCCGACCGTCCTCGCCGTCACCCCGCTGCTGCGCGAGGTCGTGGCCTGCCTGACCGACGACACGGAGCTCACCGGCGACGCGCGCCGCAGGCGCAACCTGGAGCGCGTCGCGCTCGACCAGCTGCGCCGGGTGGAACCGCTCGGGGTCTGCCTGCCCACCCCGGCCGACGCCCGGCTGCGCGACATCGCCCGCATCCTCCAGGACGACCCGGCGGACGCGCGGACCCTCACCGAGCTGGGCGCGGCCGTCGGATCGGCGCCCCGCACCCTGAGCCGGCTCTTCCGCGCGGAGACCGGGATGTCGTTCCCGCAGTGGCGCACCCAGCTCCGCCTGCACCACGCGCTGACCCTGCTCGCTTCGGGCGGCTCGGTCACCTCGGTGGCCGTGGCCTGCGGCTACAGCGGGCCGAGCGCCTTCATCCAGTCCTTCCGCCACGCCTTCGGCACGACCCCGGGCTCGTACGTGGCCGGCACGACCTGAGGGAGGGCTGCCGCCACCCGGCGGTCTGCGGATGCGGGAGCGGACGGGGCGACCGAGGATGAAGGGCCGGGCAGCAGGCGGCCCGCGCCGCGCCCTGTCCCAGGAGGTTCGTCTTGCCGGTGCACGCCCACCATCCGCCGTCCATCGACGTCTCGGCGCTCGCCGCCGTGCTCGACGGCACGACGGCGGGCGTGGCCGTGTTCGACACCGAGCTGCGCTACCTGTACGTCAACCCGTCCCTCGTGCGCCACAACGGCATCCCGCCCGCGGCCCACATCGGCCGCCGCCCCAGCGAGGTGCTGCCCGACATCGACGCCCGCGAGGACCTGATGCGCGCCGTGCTCGCGGACGGCCGGGCCCGCGAGGTCACCTCCAGCGGCCGGCTGCCCGCCGAGTCCGGGACCGCCCGCGTCTACTGGCACGGGGCCTACCACCGCCTGGAGGTGGACGGCCGGGTCGTCGGCGTCGTCGGCATCGTGCTGGAGGTCATGGCCGACGACGAACAGCGCCGGTTCGCCCAGGCCCAGCGCCACCTCTCCCTCCTCGACAGCGCGAACACCCGCATCGGCACCACCCTCGACATGGACACCACCTGCGCCGAGCTGGCCGACCTGGTCGTCCCGGGTCTCGCGGACGTCGCCACGGTCGAGGTCTTCCCCCGCGACGTCGCCCCGCCGGTCCGCCCCGCGCCGCCCGACGTGGTGCGGCTGCGCCGCGCCGCGCTGTCCTCGGTGCGTGGGCTGGCCCGCGGGATCGCCCGGTTCGGGGTGGCCGGTGACTACATCGACTACCAGCAGGAAGCCGCCGTACCGCGCTGCCTGGCCACCAACCTGCCCGTCGTGGAGAAGCTCACCGACGAGGAGCGGGTGGCCCGCGTCGCGCCGACGCCCGACCGGGCCGCCGCCTACCGGGAGCTCGGGCTGCACTCGGCGGTCGCCGTGCCCATCTCCGTGCGCGGGGCCCCGATCGGGGTGCTCGGCCTGCTCAGGGCCGGCGGCTCGCCCGCCTTCTCGGACGACGACGTGGTGGTGGCCCGGGAGCTCGCCGGACGGGCCGCCGTCCATCTCGATCACGCCCGCCGCTTCACCCACGAGCACACCATCGCCCTGGAGCTCCAGCGCTCCCTGCTCTCCGAGCCCCGGCCGCCCCACCCGCACATCGAGGTCGCCACCCGCTATCTGCCGGCCGACCGCAGCGTCCTGGTGGGCGGTGACTGGTTCGACGTCATCCCGCTGCCCGACGGGCGGCACCTCAAGGCGATGGGCGACGTGATGGGGCACGGCGTGGAGGCGGCCGTCGCGATGAGCCACTACCGCTCGCTGCTGCGCCTCCTCGCCGACGAGGAACTGCCCCCGCACCGCATCCTGGAACTGCTGGACCGGATGGTGGAGCGGTCCGGGATCGACCGGGCGGCGACCTGTCTTCTGGCCGTGGTCAACGCGGACGGCGGGATGTGCGAGGTGGCGAGCGCGGGCCACCTGCCGCCGGTCTTCCTCGACCCGGAGGTGGGCACCAGGATCTGCGACGTACCGGCGGCGCCGCCGCTCGGCACCGGCTTCGGCGGCTACCGGTCGACGGTGATGGAGTGCGGACCGGGCACGGTGCTGTTCATGTACACCGACGGGCTCGTCGAGCGGCGCGGCGAGGACATCGACACGTGCGTCGCCCGGCTGGGGGAACTGACCCTGCCGGACAACGGCGATCTGGAGACCTTCCTGGACCGGGTGCTCGAACGCTTCGGCCCCGGCGCCGAGGACGACATCGCGGTCATGGCCTCGCGGACCCGGGAGGAGCCGGACGCCGCGGTCCCGGAGCCCTGAGCCGGTTCACCCGAACAGGAACGCCGTCGCCGTCGCCGCGCCCAGCGCCGTCCCCGCCGTGACCTGGCCGACCGTGTGGTAGCCGAGCGCCACTCGCGACCAGGAGACCGCCGCCGCCATCGCGTAGCCGAAGAGCCACCACGGGGAGTGGACGGCGGCCAGCAGGGCGACCACCGCCGAGGCCACGGAGGCGTCCACGGAGATCTTCCACACCGTGTTGACCGCCAGCAGCACGACCGTCATCGCCCACAGCGCGAGCATCGCGGCCAGGATTCCGGTGGGCGCCCCGCCCAGCACCATGACCGCCGAACCGGCGCCGATCGAGCCCAGGATCACGAAGAAGATCGGTGCCCGCTTGGTGCGGTCCACGACGTGGCGGTCGCCCCAGGTGCCGCGCCCCCGCTCCCACTCGATGTACCCGGCGGGCACGATCCCCGCGCACAGCGCGCCGAGCAGCCCCCAGAGCAGCCCGGTCCATTCACCGGCCGCCGCGAGGCCGATGGCGAGCATGCCGACGAGCAGCAGGTTGCGCGGCTGGAGGACGTCGGTCACCCGCCGCGCGAGCGCGTGCTCGGGGGCGGCTGTGGTGTCGGTGGGCCCGGTGGCGTCGGTCGTGGTCATGCTGGCTGCTCCTTGCCCGCGGTGTCACAGGTGTCGAGGATGCGACGGGCCCGCTCCGGGGTCACCGTCCGGTAGGCCGCCGCGACCCGGACCAGCCAGGCGACCTCGCCGTCCTGGTCGGTGGCGTGCTGGGCGGAGAAGGCAGCCGCCTTCCCGGCCGGCGCCCCGGCGTCCCGGGCGGTCAGCGCCGCCTTGATCCAGTACGCGTCGGCGAGCGGCGAGCCGGAGCCGGAACCGGCCCCGGCGGCCGCCTCGGCGGCGGGCAGCAGGGTGTCCGGCACGTAGTGGCGCAGCTTCTCGACCGCGTCCGCGATGTCCGCGGCCCAGCGGTCGACGCGCAGGTCGGCGGGGGTGTCGAAGCGCGTCAGCTCCCGCAGGAGCGGGCGCGGCGGCTCGAAGGGCTGGTCCGGGAAGGCGGTCATCAGCTCGTACCAGAGGCCGTGCAGCCGGGCCTGCGCCCGCCAGAGCTTGGCCCGGCGGCGGACGTTGCTCAGGGCCGGGATGGAGGCGCCGACCGCGAAGAAGAGGAAGAGGACGACCTGGGCGGCCTCGGTGACCTCGTCGAAGTCCAGCGCGAAGGACTCGCTCGGCCGGTCCACGACGCTGACCCAGAGGAACAGCGTCCGGCTGACGGTGTAGCCGACGCCGATGAACATGGCGAACGTCATCATCCCGAGCCCGACGCGCAGGTGGCGCATCCGGGCGCTCGCGGTGGCCAGGGCCCACTGGTAGGCGCAGACGGCGGACGCGGCGCCGAGGTAGAGGTAGAACACGCTCATGTACAGCGTGGCGCCCCACTGCCCGGCGTGGTCCGCGACGAAGCGGTCCGAGGGCGTGGAGCGGTCGACCACGGTGAAGAACAGCACGGTGAGCAGCACCAGGGTGGCGACCGACGCCTTGGTCGCGACCTGCTGGATGAGCCGGGCGAACCGTACGTGCCGCGGGATGTCGCCCTCGTCCGCGTACCGGCCGTAGATCGCCACGATGTAGCTCAGAATGGCCAGAATCGCGATGGTCGCGGTGTAGTGCTTGATGAGGACGGACAGGTCGGTCACCGGGCTGTCGTTGAGCCCGGTGCGCACGAACCGGGTCTTCGTCCAGAGCGCCAGCGCGAATCCCGCGTAACACCCCCACAGCGCGCGGCGGCGCCGGTCCTCCTCGTCACCCCACAGGGCGGCCGGCATGCGCCACAGGGCGACGGCTGTCATCAGGCCCGCTATGAGATAGCCGGCGAGGTCGAGCGGGGTCACGGCGTAAGTCCTCGGGGGTGGGGGGAGTGCGGTCGGGCTGTGCGGATGTCACGTACGCCGGAACAGGCCGCCGCGCCGGTGGGCGACCGGGCGCGAGAGCGAGTTGGCGAGCCGCCCCACCATGTCATCGCTCGTGACGTCCCGGGCCATCCGGGGGATCAGCGAGGCGCCGAATTCGGCCATGCGTTCGTCGTGGGTGTCGTACTGCGCGCGTGCCTGGACGGCGTCCGGGGCGAGCACCGCGTCCGGGCCGACCATCCGGGAGATGAGCGAGGTGTCGAAGACGGGCAGCAGCCGACGGAGCTGTTCCGCGTCGAGCGAGGTGCCGTGGTCGAACCACTCGTGGCACAGCTCGTGCAGGATCACGTGCTGGGTCTGGTAGGCGGTGGGGCGCCGCCGGTACAGCACGAAGCTGGTGTCCCCGGACTTCAGGCGCAGTCCGCAGGCGGCGTTGACGCGCGCCAGCCGGTCGGGCATCTCGTGCAGCACGATGGTCCGGCCCCGGGCCGCCTCCATGTTGGCCACCAGGCCGGGTACGGAGAACGGCGAGGGCAGCGGAAGCTCCGCGAGCCCCTCCTCGCACTCCCTCCGCAACTTCCGCATGGACACGGCTCAGCCCTGCTGTCCGCCGTCGGCCGGGGGCGTGCGCTCCTCGGCGTCCCGCAGCAGGGACATCGCGAACCGCAGCAGCTCCGGTGGCAGCCCGTCCTCGTCGAGCCCGCGCCCGGCGAGCCCGCTGATCTCGCCCGTCCGCCGCTTGGCGAGGAACTGGAGCCCGGCCACGACGTCGTCCACGACCTCGGACTCCTCCTTGAAGAACCGCCAGTCCACGCCGAAGCCCAGGCCGAGCGCCTTCAGGATCTCCTCGGAGGGCTGGGTCACCTTGCCCGCCAGGATGTTGGAGAAGTAGCTGTGGGAGAGCGATCCGCCGCGCTCCTTGACCAGGTCGGCGAAGAACCGGCCCGAGATCCTGCGGCCGGGGAAGGTCTTCTCGACCATGTACTCGACCTTCTGGCGCAGCGTCCGCAGCTCCGGCGCGCGCTCTACGCCGTTGTCCATCCGGCCCCCACGTTCACGTCCGCCGCGGACCCCTGTCCGGCCCCGGGCGGCGCTCGATTCGGTCAACGGGCTCGTACTGTAACGAACCGCGGACCGTGTCCTTCCGGTCGGGCTGCCGGAGCGGGCGCAAGCGGAACAATCTGATCCGGTGCCCGGAGCGGGCTTGCGCAAACACTCTACGTCACTGTTAACTCGAAAAAACACGGGCAGGGGGCCACGAGGGGAGTCCCTTGCCCGTGAAGACGCCGGTGCGCGCCGCCGTGCGCGCCCACAAAGGGGTGTAGCCCTTCACGACGGGGGATGCGTGAAGGGCTACCCGCACATTATGGCCCCTGCCCCGGGCAGTCATCAACTGACCGGCCGGTCAGTGTCCTTGTCCGGGGGGACTTTCCGGGCCCGGCGCCCCGCACCGGCCCCGGTTACCATCGGAAAAGCGCGCATCCCCAGACGAAAAAGGTTCCGCTTGAACCGCGACCGCACCCCCCGCCCGCACGACCGCTCCTCCCGTTCCCGTGGCCAGGGCGCCCCGGGCTCCCGTGCGGGCGGCGGTTTCCGCACCCGGGGCGCGGGGCGCTCCGGGGCCCCCGACCGCCGCTTCGGCGGAAAGGGCCGCAAGCCCGTGGCGCGGCAGGGCGAGTACGAGCTGCCGCGGACCGTGACTCCGGCGCTGCCCCCCGTCGCGTCCTTCGCCGGACTGGACCTGCCCGACGCGGTGCTGACGGCGCTGACCGCGCAGGGGATCACCGAGCCGTTCCCGATCCAGGCGGCCACCCTGCCGAACTCGCTGGCCGGGCGCGACGTGCTGGGCCGGGGCCGCACCGGCTCGGGCAAGACCCTCGCCTTCGGCCTGGCGGTGCTGGCGCGCACGGCGGGGCACCGGGCGGAGGCCCGGCACCCGCGCGCCCTGATCCTGGTCCCCACCCGCGAGCTGGCCCAGCAGGTGACCGCCGCGCTGACCCCCTACGCCAAGCCGCTGCGGGTGCGCCTGGCGACCGTCGTCGGCGGGATGTCGATCGGCCGCCAGACGGCGGCGCTGCGCGGGGGCACCGAGGTCGTCGTCGCCACGCCGGGCCGCCTCAAGGACCTCATCGAGCGCGGCGACTGCGTCCTGGACCGGGTCGAGGTGACGGTGCTGGACGAGGCGGACCAGATGGCCGATCTGGGGTTCATGCCCCAGGTCACCCAGCTGCTCAACCAGATCCCGGTGGGCGGCCAGCGCATGCTGTTCTCGGCGACCCTGGACCGCGACGTCGACCTGCTCGTCCGGCGCTATCTGAACGACCCGGTCGTCCACTCGGTGGACCCGGCCGCGGGCGCCGTGACGACGATGGAGCACCACGTGCTCCACGTACGGCCCTCCGACAAGTTCGCCGTCACGACGGAGATCGCGGCCCGCGACGGCCGGGTGATCATGTTCCTGGACACCAAGCAGGCCGTGGACGAGCTGACCGCCCACCTCCTCAACAGCGGGGTCCGGGCGGCCGCGCTGCACGGCGGGAAGTCGCAGCCGGAGCGCAACCGCACCCTGGAGCGCTTCAAGTCCGGGCACGTCTCGGTCCTGGTCGCGACCAACGTCGCGGCGCGCGGCATCCACATCGACGACCTGGACCTCGTCGTCAACGTCGATCCGCCCGCCGACCACAAGGACTACCTGCACCGGGGCGGCCGCACCGCCCGGGCCGGGGAGTCCGGCAGCGTCGTCACGCTGGTGCTGCCCAGCCAGCGCCGCGACATGACCCGGCTGATGGCCGACGCGGGCATCACCCCGCGGATCGCGGAGGTCCGCTCCGGCGGCGAGGAGCTGAGCCGGATCACGGGCGCGCGGGCCCCCTCCGGCGTGCCCGTCACCATCACCGCGCCGCCCTCCGAGCGCCGGGTCAGGCCCAGAGGGCCTCGGCGAGCGTGACGCCCGCGAAGGCCGCGCCGAGCCCCGCGACCACGCTGACCACCACGTTGGCCGCCGCGTAGAAGCGGGCCCCGTCCTCCGCGAGCCGCAGCGTCTCGTAGCTGAACGTGGAGTAGGTGCTCAGCGCCCCGCAGAGCCCGGTCCCGAGCAGCAGTTGCAGGTGCGAGGAGGCCGCCCCGGTCAGCGTGCCCAGGATCAGGCAGCCGGTCACATTGACGGTGAACGTCCCCCAGGGGAAGACGGTGTCGTGGCGGGACTGCACGGCACGGTCGGTGAGATAGCGCAGCGGGGCGCCGACCGCCGCTCCGGCGATCACGAGCAGCCAGTTCACTCCTGGCCCCCCCGTATCCCCGGGCTCCGTACGATCTCGCAGGCGTCGAGCGTGACCGGGCAGCCGTCGGTCAGCTCGGCGATCTCCGGCAGGAAGGCGCGTACCGCCTCCTCCGCGTCCACGATCACCACCGCCACCGGCAGGTCCTCGCTGAGGGACAGCAGCCGCTGGGTGTGGATCACCGAGGAGGCGCCGAAGCCTTCGATGCCCCGGAAGACGCTGGCGCCGGACAGTCCGGCGGCGTGCGCCCGGTGCACGATCTCCGTGTAGACGGGCCGGTGGTGCCAGTTGTCGGACTCGCCGACCAGCACGGTCAGCCGCAGCCCCGGTTCGGTCACGGGTGTCGTCATGCCTGCCTCCACGCCAGTGCGCGGCGGGTCAGCCACACCGCGCTCCACACCGCCGCGAGGGCCGCGAGCAGTGTCACTCCGAGATAGACCAGCCCGGTGCCGGGCCGGTCCTCGGACACGAGCCGCTGGATGTCGACCGCGTAGGTCGAGAAGGTGGTGAAGCCGCCGAGGACCCCGGTCCCGAAGAACGGTCGCACCAGCCGGTGCGCCGCCCACACCTCGCTGATCGCCACCATGAAGACGCCGATGACCGCGCAGCCGGTCACGTTGACCACGAGGGTCGTCCAGGGGAAGCCGTGGGTGGCGGTGGGCCACAGGAGCGCGGCGCCGTAGCGTGCGGAGGCGCCGGCCGCGCCGCCGAGCGCGACCGCGGCGACGACCGCGGTCTGCGGGTTCTTCGTGAGGATGCCGGGCATACGTCTCCTACCTGCCGGGGCGCCCGCCGGTCACGGGCGCGCTTCTGCGCAAGTAGGGACCGTTGGCGGCGCGCGAACGCTCGCGGTTCGGGTACGGCGGGCCCCACCGCCGCGCGGGGGCCGCTCACCGGCCCGCCGCTGCCCCCAGGATATCGCCGGAAGCGGGTCGACCGGACGTGGGCCGGGGCCATTCCCCGTGCGTGGCGATTTCACCCGATCGGCCACCTCATCTGCGGGCCTGGCGGGATAGCCGCAGGGTGGAGCCATGTGGCCCCACCGAATATGGCTGGGTGCCGCGGTCCTCCCGCTGGCTCTGCTGGTGCCGCGGGACGCCCCGGTGCCCCACATCCTGGCCGAGCCGCCCGCCGCCCCCCGGACGCGGGCGGTGGCCGCGCCACAGCCGGTGATCGTCAGCCGGACGGCCTGGCACGCGGACGAGTCCATCGTCCGGGAGCGTGCCGTCTACACGGGCGCCGTCCGCGCGGTCTTCGTCCACCACACGGGCGAGACGAACGACTACGACTGCGCCGAGGCGCCCGAGCTGATCCGGAACGTCGAGGAGGCCCACATCAAGGGCCGGGGCTGGGACGACATCGGCTACAACTTCCTGGTCGACCGGTGCGGCACGATCTACGAGGGCCGGGCCGGTGGCATCACGCGCTCGGTGCGCGGCGCCCACACCACCGGGTTCAACGCCGACAGCGTGGGCGTCGCGGTGCTCGGCGACTACCGGGACGGCGCGCGGGTCCCGGCCCCCGTCGTGCGGGCACTGGCCTCGATCGCCGCCTGGAAGCTGCTGCCCGGCGAGGACCCGCGCGGCAAGGTGAGGCTGCGCTCGACCAACGACGCGAGCCGCTACCCCAAGGGCGAGGTGGCCGTGCTGAACGTCATCTCCGGCCACCGCGACACGTACCGGACGAGCTGCCCCGGCCAGGCGCTGTACGACGAACTGCCCGAGATCCGGTCGATGGCGGCGGCCATGCGCGCGGCGGCGGAGCGCGACGGGGAGGCGGACACGGAGGACGCGGGCAATACGCACTAGTACGTAAACATCTTGACGCTAGTGCGTACGAGGATAGAGTGACGGCCATGACCGCCACGCGCCCCCTCCCCGTGACCCTGACCGGCCGCCACGTCCGCGTCGAACCGCTCGCCCCCGCCCACCTGGACGACCTCTTCGCTGCCGGTGGTGACGACGACGAGGTCTGGCGCTGGCTGCGTCCGACGCCCCGCACCCCGGAGGCGCTGGAGTCCACCCTTTCCGCGCTGCTCGCGGACCCGTCGTACGTCCCGTTCGCCGTCGTCCACCGGGAGACCGGGCGGGCGGTCGGCTGGACGACGTACATGGACGTCGATGTGGCGAACGAGCGCCTGGAGATCGGCTGGACCTGGTACGGCCGCGCGTACTGGCGGACCGCCGTCAACACGGAGACCAAGCTGCTCCTGCTCACCCATGCCTTCGAGGACCTGGGCATGGGTCGCGTCCAGCTGAAGACCGACCACCTCAACGACCGCTCCCAGAAGGCGATAGCCCGCCTCGGCGCCCGCCACGAGGGCGTCCTGCGCCGCCACCGCCGCCGCCCGGACGGCAGCTGGCGCGACACGGTGTACTTCTCGCTGCTCGCGGAGGAGTGGCCGGAGGCGAAGGCGCGCCTGGCAGACCGGATCTGACGAGGGGCCGGGGGTCCACCGACCGGTGGACCCCCGGTTCCACCGGTCGAGGCTGCCGGGCGCACCCCCCTCCGAAACAGCATGGAGGGCATGAGACTTCGACCCGTACACCTGGCCCGGTGGAGCGCACGGCACCCCTGGCGCGCGATCACCGGATGGTTCCTCTTCGTCCTCATCTGCCTCGGGGCCGGCATCGCGGCGGGCTCCCACGCGGCCACCACGAAGGACTTCTGGGTCGGCGAGGCCGGTCACGCCGAGTCGATGGCCACCGACGCCGGCCTCCAGCGACGGCCCACCGAACACATCCTGATCCGGTCCGCCTCCGGCCCGCTGGACACCGCCCGGGCGAACGCGGCCGCCCGTGAACTCACCGCCCGCATGCGCGCCTTGGACGAAGTGCGCGAGGTGGAGGCGCCCGTCCCCTCGGCGGACGGCACCGCCCTGCGGGTGAGCGTCGTCATGGAGGGCGCCGAACTGGACGGCAAGAAGAACGTCGTCCCGCTCCTCGCCGAGACCGCCGAGGTGGCCGAAGCCCACCCGGAGCTCGTCGTGGAGGAGACCGGGTCACCGGCCATCAGCAAGGGCGTCAACGACCAGCGCGGCGACGACCTCGCGCTCTCCGAACGGCTCTCCCTGCCGGTCACGCTCGTCATCCTGCTGGCCGTCTTCGGCTCGGTCGTCATGGCCGGTGTGCCGCTGCTGCTCGCGCTCTCCTCCATCGCCGCGACCATGGGCCTGTCCATGCTGGCCTCGCACCTGCTGCCCGACCCGGGCGTCGGCACCAACATGATCCTGCTCATGGGCCTCGCGGTCGGCGTCGACTACACCCTCTTCTACCTCAAGCGCGAACGCGAGGAACGGGCCCGCGCGGGCGGCCGCCTCGGCCCCGAAGCACTGGTGGAGCTGGCGGCGGCGACGGCCGGGCGGGCCGTGGTGGTCTCCGGCCTCGCGGTGATCGTCTGCACCGCGACCCTCTACCTCGCCACGGACGTCATCTTCTCCTCGCTGGCCACCGGCACCATCCTCGTCGTCGCCGTGGCCGTGCTCAGCTCGCTCACCGTGCTCCCCGCCCTGCTGGTCAAGCTGGGCCACCGCGCCGAACGCCGCACCGCCCGGAAGGCCGCCCGCCGGGCGAAGCGCGGTGCCCCGGTCACCACCAAGCGCCCGAAGCCCGAGAACGGCCGGGTGTTCAACGCACTCCTGCGCCCCGCGCAGCGCCACCCCGTGGCCACCCTGTGTGCCTCGGTCCTGGTCATGCTCGCCGTCGCCGCGCCCGCCCTGGGCCTCAAGCTCGTCGACCCCGGCAAGGACACCTTCTCCCGCTCGATCCCGGCCATGCGGGTGTACGACCGGCTGACCGCGGCGTACCCCGAACTCCTCGTGAAACACGAGGTGGTGACCCGTACGAGCCCCGGCCGGGCGCCCGAGGCCAGGGCGGCGCTGACCGAACTCGGGCGGCGCGCCCAGGCCGACCCGCTCTTCGCCAGCGCCGGGAAGCCCGTCCTGCGCACCTCCGCCGACGGCCGGGTCGCCGTGCTCGAACTGGCCGTCCCGCACCCCGCGCCCTCCGACGAGGCCATCGCGTCCCTGGACCACCTGCGCGACCGCTACATCCCCGCCACCGTCGGGAAGCTGGCCGGCGCCGACACGGCCGTCAGCGGTGACGTGGCACGCGGACAGGACTACGTGCACCACGAACGCGGCAAGCTGCCGCTGGTGATCGGCTTCCTGTTGCTGTTCACCTTCGTCACCACCGCGATCGCCTTCCGCTCGGCGGTCATCGGCCTGATCGGCGTCGTCCTCAACCTGCTCTCGGCGGCCGCCGCGCTCGGCGCGCTCGTCCTCGTCTTCCAGGGCACCTGGGCCGAAGGACTGCTGGACTTCGACTCGCTCGGCGCCATCGCCTCCCGCGTGCCGCTCTTCCTCTTCGTGCTGCTCTTCGGCCTCTCGATGGACTACCAGGTCTTCGTCGTCAGCCGGATCAAGGAGGCCATGGACCACGGCATGACGGCCCGGGAGGCCGTCCTCGAAGGCATCGCCCGCTCGGCGAAGGTCGTGACGAGCGCCGCCTTCGTCATGGTCACCATCTTCGCGGCCTTCGTCTTCCTGCACCTCACGGAGATGAAGCAGATGGGCTTCTGCCTCGCGGTCGCGGTCCTGCTGGACGCCGTGGTGATCCGCATGATGATCCTGCCGTCGCTCCTCCTGCTCCTCGGCGAGCGTGCATGGCCCCGGAAGCGCCACGCCACGGTCGCCGCCGAACCCCTCCCCGTAGGCTGACGGACATGCTCCAACGGCCCCGACGCGGCGACCCGCTCTGGATCTGGGTGCTCCACGGCTGGGAGGCCCTGTCCTGGGGCCTCGTCGCCCTCGTCACCCTGGTCACGATGGCGGGCGGGTCGCCCGGGGACCGGAAGCTCGGCATCCTCGCCGTGACGGTCGCCATCGCCGCCTGCTACGCGCGGGTGCGGCTGCGCCCCGGGAGCCGGATACCCGGCCCGTACGGCTACCTGTCGGTGCTCACCGCGGGGCTCGGGGCCCTTTCGTGGCTGGGCGACGGATACGGCGCCCTCTACACCGTGATGCTCGCGCAGTTCATCGTCTTCGTGGACAGCCCCCGGGGCGCCGTCCTCTTCACGGGGCTCGGAGCGCTGGGGATCACGGTCGGCGGGAGCCTCAGGGAGGGCGGGCAGCCGGAGGTCTTCCTCCACAACACCTTCTCCTCGCTGGGCGTCTGGGCGGTCGCCGTCCTGATGGCCGTGCTCACCCCCAGGGCCCTGGCCCAGCGCGACGAACGGGCGGCCCTGCGCGCGGAGTTGCAGAGCACCCAGCTCGAACTGGCCGAGAGCCAGCGGCGCCAGGGCGCGGCCGAGGAGCGCGAACGCCTCGCCCGGGAGATCCACGACACCCTGGCCCAGGGCTTCGCGTCGATCATCGTGCTCGCCGAGGCGGCCAGGTCCCAGCTCGCCGCGGACCCGGCGCGCAGCGCCCAGCAGTTGCAGTCCATCGAGCAGACGGCCCGGGAGAATCTGGCCGAGGCCCGGGTCCTGGTGGGGTCCGCCCCGAGCAGCGGGGTCGCGGCGGGTTCCGTCGCCGCGACGCTCCACCGCACCCTGGACCGCTTCACCGAGGACACCGGCCTCACG
Organism: Streptomyces sp. NPDC052299; assembly: GCF_040679335.1. Taxonomy (NCBI): domain Bacteria; kingdom Bacillati; phylum Actinomycetota; class Actinomycetes; order Kitasatosporales; family Streptomycetaceae; genus Streptomyces; species Streptomyces sp. NPDC052299. Next base: position 370,576 of record NZ_JBFAUP010000001.1, read on the forward strand.
GTCACCGCCGAGCTCGCGGACATCGACTGCGACCAGCCGACCCGGGTCGCCCTGCTCCGCTGCACCCAGGAGTCCCTGGCCAACATACGCAAACACGCCGCCGCCACCACCGTGGGCGTCGTCCTCACCGCACACCCCGGCGGCGTCGAGCTGGAGATCACCGACGACGGGCGCGGCTTCGTCGTGGCGGAATCCCGGGGCTTCGGCCTCGACGGCATGCGACGCCGCCTCGCGGAGTTCGGCGGCGGGCTCACCGTCACCAGTTCGCTCGGCGACGGCACCCGCGTGCTCGCCACCATCCCGCTCCACGAGAGGCCCCAGATGCCATGACGCCCACCCCCGTGCCCCTGCGCGTCGTCCTGGCCGACGACCACACCGTGATGCGTGCGGGGCTGGTCGCCCTGCTGGGCTCCGAGCCGACGCTCGACATCGTCGGCGAGGCGAGCAACGGCCGCGAGGCGGTCGACCTGGTCGGACGCCTCCGCCCGGACGTCGCCCTGCTCGACCTGCGCATGCCCGTCCTCGACGGCGTCGGCGCCACCACGGAGATCGTCGCGGGCCCCGCCCCGACCCGGGTGCTGATCCTCACCACGTACGACACGGACGCGGACATCGAACGCGGCGTGGAGGCGGGCGCCACCGGCTATCTGCTCAAGGACGCCACCCGCGAACAGCTGGTGGAGGCCATCCACGCGGCCTCACGCGGCGAGACGGTCCTCGCCCCGCGCGTCGCCCAGCGCCTGGTGGCGAAGATGCGGCGGCCCGCTCCGGTCGCCCTGACCGCCCGCGAGTCGGACGTCCTGGAAGCGGTCGCGGACGGCCTGTCGAACGCGGAGATCGGCCGCCGCCTGTTCATCGGCGAGGCCACGGTGAAGACCCATCTCCTGCGCATCTTCGCCAAGCTGGACGTCAACGACCGCACGCGCGCCGTGGTGGTGGCCCTGGACTCGGGCCTGCTGAAACGCCGTTGACGCCTCAGAGGGCGTCCGGCCCCCGCTCGCCCGTGCGGACCCGCACCAGCGTCTCGACGTGCTGGACCCACACCTTGCCGTCGCCGATGCGGTCGGTCCGGGCGGCCCGGACGACCGCGTCGAGGGCCGCCTCCACGTCCGCGTCGTCCACGACCGCCTCGACGCGGATCTTGGGCACCAGGTCGACGCGGTATTCGGCGCCCCGGTACACCTCGGTGTGCCCGTGCTGGCGGCCGAAACCGCCGGCCTCGGTGACGGTCAGGCCCTGGATGCCGGCCTCCCGGAGCGCGGTCTTGACCTCGTCCAGGCGGTGCGGGCGTATGACGGCGGTGATGAGCTTCATGGAGCGGTCTTCCTGTCCCTCGGGAACGCCGGCTGCGGGGCCGCGTGCCCCAGCGCGCCGTGATCGTAGGCGCTCTCCGCGTGCAGCGTCTGGTCGAGGCCCGTGACCTCCTCCTCCGCACTGGCCCGCAGGCCCATCAGCCGGTCGATCGCCTTGCCGATCCCGTACGTCACGAGGAAGGTGTACGCCGCCACCGCGACCACGGCGACCGCCTGCTTCAGGAGCTGGGCCGCCCCGCCCCCGTACAGCAGGCCCTCGGCGCCGCCGGTCATCGCGGTGGTCGCGAACAGGCCGATGAGCAGCGTGCCGACGACGCCCCCGACGAAGTGCACCCCGACGACGTCGAGCGCGTCGTCGTAGCCGAAGCGGAACTTCCACGCGACCGCGTACGAGCAGACGACACCGGCCGCGAGCCCGACCGCCGCACCGCCCACGACGCCGACCGTGCCGCAGGCCGGGGTGATCGCGACCAGTCCGGCGACCGCGCCCGAGGCCGCGCCGAAGGTGGTGGGGTGTCCGTCGCGCTTCTGCTCCACGAAGAGCCAGCCCAGCAGCCCGGTGCAGCCCGCGACGAGCGTGTTGAGCACGGAGGCGGCGGCGATCCCGTCCGCGGCCAGCGCGGAGCCGCCGTTGAAGCCGAGCCAGCCGAACCAGAGGAGCCCGGCGCCGAGCATCACCATCGGCAGGCTGTGCGGGCGCATCGCGTCCTTCCGGAATCCGATGCGCGGCCCCACCACGAGCGCCAGGGCCAGCCCCGACGCACCGGACGCGATCTCCACCACGAGCCCGCCCGCGAAGTCGAGCGCCCCCAGCGCATCCTTGATCCAGCCGCCCGGACCCCAGACCCAGTGCGCGACGGGCGCGTATACGAGCAGCGTCCACACCGGTACGAAGACGAGCCACGCGGCGAACTTCGTACGGTCCGCCACCGCACCGCTGATCAGCGCCGCCGTGATGATCGCGAAGGTGAGCTGGAAGGTGGCGAACAGCAGGGTCGGCACCCCGCCGGTCAGCGCGTCCGGCCCGATGTCCGCGAGGCCCAGGTGCTCCGGGCCGCCGACCAGCCCGCCGAACGCGTCGTCGCCGAAGACCAGCGAATAGCCCGCGACCAGCCAGACCACGGTGACCAGCGCGATCGAGACGAAGCTCATCATCAGCATGTTGAGGACGCTCTTCGTGCGGACCATGCCGCCGTAGAACAGCGCGAGCCCGGGCGTCATCAGCAGAACGAGGGCGGTGGCGGCGAGCAGCCAGGCGGTGTCGCCGGTGTCCAGGCCGGGCGCGGCCGCGGTCACGGGGGTCACGGGGTCCCTCCTCGGGGCGGGGAGCGGTGGGAGCGACTGCGAGCGTGACCGGCTCGCGTTTCGGCGAGGGACCCCGTGTGTTTCCGCCGTATTTCATTGCCCGGGTGTTGCCGGGATCTCACCGGAGCGGTGCGGGCCCGGCCCGGAGGCTTGGCGGTCCGGGCCGGGCCCGGTCTCAGCAGCCGCGCTCCGTGAAGCGCGCGAGCCCGTACGCCGAGTCCAGCCGGTACGTCCCCGGCTTCCGCACGGTCAGCCGCGTCCACTCGCCGTCCTGCCGCAGACAGGCCCCGGCGGGCCCGCGCACCCGCAGCCAGGGGGAGTACGCCACCCGTACGGTCACCGTGCCCGCGTCCGCCACGCGCAGGACCAGGTCCGCGTCACCGCCGCCGGTGACCGCGGCGGGCGGGGGCGCCAGCGGGATCGCCTCCCGGACCCGGTACACCGTCCAGCCGTCGTCCTTCCACACCTCCTCCAGCCAGGGCAACCCGCCCTTGACCAGGGCCGCTTCGGCCTCCGCAGGGCCGTCCGGCCGCCCGTGGTGCAGGACGACGAGGCCCACGGCCCAGCGGTCGAGCCAGGCGCGGTAGCGGTCCGGGGTGAGCTCTCCCTCGTAGAAGAGGCGCCCGCGCTCGACGTCCAGCTGGCGGTTCCAGCCCCGGGCCATGTTCACGTGCGGCGAGAGGACGGCGGCCTCGCGGTGGTTGCGCGCGGGGACGACCTCGACGCGGACCCGGTCGGCGCCGAGCCGGTCGAGCGCGGCGACGACGCCCTCGGTGCGGGCGGCCCAGGCCGGAACGGGGGTGGACACGCGCAGGTCGTCCACCGTCTTGTCGACGAGCCAGAGCCCGGAGAGCAGGAGGACGGCGGCCAGGAACCCGGTGCGCACCCGGGCCCCGGCCCGGACCGTGTCGAGGACCGCCGCGCACAGCACGGGCACGGCGACCAGGCCGAGCAGCCGCTCGACGTTCGTGCCGATGGGGGACGCGACGAGGAACGTCAGCACCACGCCGGCCGCGTACACCACGGCCCCGTACCGGGTCAGCCGCCACTCCCGCGTCCGGGGCGCCGCCGCCGCGAGCACCGCGCAGACGAGGACCGGCATCCACACCCGGTTGGCGTGCATGGGCTGCTCGCCCCGGAACGGGAACAGCAGCGTCGTCGCGCCGACGACCACGAAGAACGGCACCATCAGGACCGCGCCGGTGCGCCACCGCCGGTCGAGCAGGTGGGCGGCGCCCACGACGACCAGGAAGAGCCCGGCGACCGGGCTCGCCATGGTGGCCAGTGTCCCCGCGACGACGGCCACCACGGCCCGGTGCGCGCAGCGGCAGGCGACGAGCCCGATCGCCACGCCGAGCGCGAAGGTCGTACGCCCCGACGCGACGTTGCACCACAGCGCGAACGCGCCCAGCAGCGCGGGCGGGAGCGGCCGGCGCATCCCCGTACGGACGAAGAGGCCGGCCAGCAGCCAGGTGGCGGCGAGCCCGGAGACGACGGACACCGTGCGGACGCCGACGAGGGCCATCACGTACGAGGAGAAGACGCTGTAGTTCGCGGTGTGCGTCCCCCCGTACCAGGACAGGTTGTACGCCGATCCCGGGTGGCGCGCGGTGAAGCCGGACCAGGCGAACTGCGCGGCCAGATCACCGCCGCCGGTGGCCAGGACGGCCGCCCACACGGCGTACAGCGGCAGCACGGCCGCGACGGAGACCAGCGGGACACGGTGGACCCGCCACCACGGCTCGCGCGCCGATTCGCCCGCGCCCGCCCGTACTTCTTCACTGAGCACCACCTGCCAAACCCTAGAGGCTGACCAGGGCCCTCGGCGCCCCGAAACTTTCGAAATGACCGCCATTCGCTTCGAATGGCGGTCTCACCCAAGCCTGTGTTTCGCCCGGACTTCCGCAGCTTCGAAGGTCGTTGAGCTGCGGCGACCTCCAACTGACGTGCAAGAAAGGCCAATCGAAGGTTTCGCAACTCATGCCGAAAGCATTGACACCCCCAGGGGCCGGTCCAACACTGAGCGCCGTCGGCAGGCCCCCCGCCGACACCCACCTGCTCACGGGACGAGGAGGACATCCCCCCATGCACGCAACCCCCGCACATCCGACGAGCCGCCCCAGACCCGTCAACGGCCTACGGCTGTTCATCCGCAGCGCCTTCGCCCTGCTGGTCGCCGTCGCCGCGGCGATCGCCCTGCCCGGCACGGCCACCGCCGACACGACCATCACGTCCAACCAGACGGGCACCAACGACGGCTACTACTACTCGTTCTGGACGGACAGCCAGGGCACCGTCTCCATGAACCTCGGCTCCGGCGGCAGTTACGGAACGTCCTGGAGGAACACGGGCAACTTCGTCGCGGGCAAGGGCTGGAGCACGGGCGGCCGCCGCAGCGTGACGTATTCCGGGTCCTTCAACCCCTCGGGCAACGCCTACCTGGCCCTCTACGGCTGGTCGCAGAACCCCCTGGTCGAGTACTACATCGTGGACAACTGGGGCACGTACCGCCCCACCGGGACCTTCAAGGGCACGGTCACCAGCGACGGCGGCACGTACGACATCTACGAGACGACCCGGACCAATGCTCCCTCGATCGAGGGCAACAAGACGTTCAAGCAGTACTGGAGCGTCCGCCAGTCCAAGCGGACCGGGGGCACCATCACCACCGGCAACCACTTCGACGCCTGGGCCCAGCACGGGATGAACCTCGGCAGCTTCAACTACATGATCATGGCCACCGAGGGCTACCAGAGCAGCGGCAGCTCCAGCATCACGCTCGGCAGCACGTCCGGCGGCGGTGACAACGGGGGCGGCAACACCGGCGGTGGAAGCAACGGCTGCACCGCCACCCTCTCCGCGGGCGAGAAGTGGGGCGACCGCTACAACCTCAACGTCGCGGTCTCCGGCGCCGGCAACTGGACCGTGACGATGAACGTGCCGTCGCCGGAGAAGATCCTCTCCACCTGGAACATCAGCGCCAGTTACCCCAGCGCCCAGGTGCTGACAGCCAAACCCAACGGCAGCGGCAACAACTTCGGCGTGACCATCCAGACCAACGGCAGCTGGACCTGGCCCACGGTCTCCTGCAGCGCGGGCTGACGGCACGGTGTGCTCCTGGACGGCGGCGGCCGGCCCGGAGCACACCGCACGGCCACGCTCAGAGCACCGGCGGCCTTCCCAGGCGGGTCATCCGCCACACCGTCCGCCAGCTCATCGGGGCCCGCTCCCCGGCCGGTGTCCTGATCCCCTCGGCGAACCCGCCCCACCACGCCTTCAGGCCCGTCAGCGAACGCATCCGCAGCATGGCCAGCGTGATCCACACCCCGAGGTAGACCGGGATCAGCGGTGCCGGGAGCCGCCTGCGCGCGAGCCACACCCGGTTCCGCGCGGTGAACCGGTAGTAGACGGCATGCCGGGCCGGGGACGTCCGGGGATGCTGGAGGACGAGCGTCGGCACGTAACGGATCTCCCACCCGCCGTCCAGCGCCCGCCACGCGAGGTCCGACTCCTCGTGACCGAAGAAGAACTCCCCCGGCCACAGCCCGATCTGCCGGAGCATCGGCATCGAGAAGGCGTGTCCGCCCCCCAGGAACGCGGTCACCGGGCCCCCGCGCATCGGATCGCCCGCCCGCAGCCTCGGCACCCATCGCCGCTCGGTTTTCCCGTGCTCGTCGGCGACCCGGAACCCGATGATCCCCAGCCCCGGGTCCTCGGCGAACTGCCGCCGCACCTCGCGGAACACGTCCGTCGCGATGAGCAGCCCGTCGTCGTCCAACTCGACCACGACATCGACCTCGTCCGCGTCACGCAGCAGCTGGAGCCCCACGTTCCGGCCCCCGGGGCAGCCCAGGTTCTCCGTGAGCGGCACCTTGGTCACCTCGGTCGCGCCGGGCGTGCCCGCCGCTCCGACCACATCGGTCGAGACGTCGTCCAGCGAGGTCGCGTTGCCCACCAGCACCACGCGGGCGGCCGGTACGTCCTGCTTGGCCACGGACGCGAGCAGCGCCTCGAGTTCCCGGGGCCGGGTCCCCATGGTCACGATGACGACCCCGATGCGCGGCGAAAGAGTCATGGCGGCTGACCTCACTGATCGACAGGGCCCCGATGGTAGAGGTTCCGGAGCCGTCACATGTCCCTCACTTATGGAGGCCCTGCCTCCCCTTGCGTCGGAGCGTCCGGATACGGTCATGCCTCCACCGATCGCACCTTGGGGGGACGAATGAACTGGAACAACAGCACCCAACAACCCTGGTGCCCCGCCCCGGAGAAGCCGTCCGGACCGGCCTCGGGCCTGCCCGCCTGGGCGCGCAAGCGCGTCCTCGTCCCGGCGGCGGCCGGCCTGTTCGTCGCCGGAGCCGTCGCGGGCAGCGCGGGCGGCAGCGGCACGGAGAACGTCAACAGCGCGACGCCCACACCCCTCGCGACCGTCACCGTGACGGCGTCGCCGAAGGCCGCGGCCACGCCCCAAGCCGAGCCGCCCGCGCCGGAGGGCACGACCCGGCCGGCCGACGACGACTCCGGCACGAAGGTCTCCGTGCCCGACTTCGTCGGCATGGGCCTCCAGTCGGCGCAGGACGCGGCCCAGGCCAAGGGCTTCTACACCCTGACCTCGCACGACAGCGCCGGCCGGGACCGGATGCAACTGCTCGACCGGAACTGGAAGGTCTGCTCCCAGAACGTGGCGGCGGGCACGTCGGTCTCCACGACCACCCGGTTGGACTTCGGTGCCGTGAAGACCGAGGAGAGCTGCCCGGCCAAGGACCGGGAGCCCACGAAGGTGGTGGGCGGCCGGATGCCCGATCTCGGGGGCGCGTCGGTGAACACCGCGCGCGCCGCGCTCGACTCCGGCACCTCGCTCACGGTGAAGGACGCCGCCGAGGACCGCATGGTGCTGCTGGAGAGCAACTGGAAGGTCTGCACCCAGGTACCTGCGGCGGGCACGAAGCTGAACGGGCAGCCCGTCGAGCTCACGGCGGTGAAGTTCGAGGAGAGCTGCCCGTAGGGCCTCTTCCGTCTGCGACGCGTCAGGCGGCGGGCATCTTCGTGACCAGGTCGATCCATGTCCTGGCCTCGGCCGCGAAGTCCACGCGTCCGATGTCGTGGTGGGCCGCGACCCAGCTGCCGGCCGGCGGCTTGTCCTCCCAGTCGTCCTGGGCGGGCGCGGCCCGGCGCAGATAGATCTCGCAGCCGACCCGGTTGGTGACGAAGCTCAGTTCCAGCCGGGCCGGTCGGCTCCCGGTGCCGAGCCGGTCGGCGAGCAGGAAGGTCTGCGTCATGTACAGCCCGTACTCGACCGTGGGGATCTGGTCGCCCGTGATCTCGCAGGCATCGCACAGGTAGCCCTCGGCGGCGAACGCGTCGAAGATCGCCTCGTGCAGCGGAAGAGCGGCGACATGCACGAGGTCGTGGTCGCCGACGGCCTCGTCGTTCTCCCCGATCCGCACCTTCGTGGTGAGCCCGAGGACCGCCCCGACAGCCTGCCCGGACACCTCCGTCACGGGAACGTCCCAGGGAAGCCGGTGCTCGAAGGGCACCCGGCGCTCCTCGCCCTTGGCGAGCTTGAAGTAGGCCGAGGCGCTGGGCCAGCAGATCGTCTCCCTGGTGTCGGCTCCCTCGTACGAAGGCTTCACCTCGGCGAACATCTCCAACTCGACGCCGCTCAGTTCGACCTCGCGGTCGAGCGCACGCAGCAGGACCTCGCCCTGGAGCGTCTCGCCGGGCCGTACGAAACCGGCCGCCACCTGTGTGTCGACCTCCAGCGGCACCGAGCCGCCCCCGCCTATGCGCCGCAGGCGCTTGAACACCATGTCCGTAGGCTAGACGTCCGGTGTGATCATGACCAGATGTGAATAAGGCCCGGGACGCACCTCAGGTGAGGGGGCGTCAGCTGCGCGGCTCCAGCGCATCGGCCCGTTCCACTAGCCCGGCGGCCACGTCGTCCCAGTCCGGGCCGTGCAGCCACAGGTTCTGGGCGGCCTCCCGCAGCAGGGCCGGTTCGTCCGGCCGCTGCAACAGCACCAGCCGGTAGGCCAGGTTGCGCACCCACACGGGCAGATGGCCGTCCACGATGTTCGGACAGAGCTCGTGCAGCATGGCGAGGAGGGCGTCCGCGTCGGCGAATGTCAGCTCCTCGATGAAGTAGTGCTCGCGGTGTTCGAGCCCGCACGCCGGGGTGGGCCGGTACTCGTCCCCGTACAGGCACCGCGCGTGTGCCGTCACGTTGCTGTGCATGGACGCGACGTTACGACGCGGACCGCGTCCACCCTCAGTCCCCGCCGCCGTCTCCCCGGCCGACGACGGACCACACCCCATGCCCGCACGCGCGACGCATGACGCGACCCCTGCCGGAACGCTCTCAGCTGGTGAAGTAGCCGCCGTCGAGGCCGACCCAGCCGGGGATTTGGCGCTCGTCGAAGAGGATCAGCCTTCCGTCGCTGAGGACCTCCCAGCGGACGGTGAGGGAACCGGACACCCCTGTGCCGGTGGCTTGGCCGATGAGGCCCTGGGTGCGGTTGGGGCGGATGTGCGGCGGGAGAGTGAGGACCGTCTCTCCGCTGGTCCACGGGGTGCCGTCGATGCGGGACAGCCGGAGGTGGAGGTCGACGCGGTTGCCGAGCTGCCGGTACTGCGGGATGTATGTGGCCCCCGGCGGGGTGTAGGTCTTGTCGAGGTATTCCAGGTTCGTCCACGGGACGTGGTCGCCTGTGCCGTCGGTGGTACCTGTGATGCCGAAGAGAGTCATGAGACGCGGTCCTGGTTCTCGGGTGGCGAAGCCGAAGACGAGCTGCGGCCCGTCGGGCGTCCGGCGCACGGTGATGGCTTCGGTCTCGCGGTGGGACAGGCCGAGCGCGGTGGTGTTGAAGCGTCGCTCGATCGTGTGCCCGGTGGTGATGTCGTAGACGTTCCACCAGGAATTGCCGGGAAGCGGATTGGCGGCGCTGTAGGGGTTGCCCTCGTTCTGATAAAGGAGATCGCCGTACAGGCACCATGACTGAGTGCGGTACATGGCCGGAAAGCCGTACAGCGGAATGAAGCTGCGCCGTCTGAAGGCTTCGAGGTCGTAGACGCGGTACTCGTCGGTGAGCCCGGACTTGTGGCGGACGCCTATGCGGCCGTGTTCGACGTCCAGCGCCGGGGTGACGTGGGAGGAGCCCGGGACGGGATCGAACACCTCGATGCCGGTGCTCCCCGCGTCCACGATGGCGCCGGGGGTGAAGGCGACACGGCCGATGCGCTTGCCGTACGCGAAAGAACCTGCGGCGACAGGATCCGCGTCGGTCTCCAGCCAGAGCCAAGCCCGGCCGTCCGCATGCTCGACGCCGAGCCCGCCACCGTGGCCGACACCCCGCAGATACATGACGGCGCCGACGGTCCCGTCGGGAGCCACCTCGTTGACGCACAGATCGCCCCGGCGGTTGCGCTCGGTGCCGGACACGCGGGCGGGCTCGTCGGCGAGTTGGCGATTATCGCTGATGAGCTGCGTCACGTACGCCAGACCGGTCACCGGATCGAAGGCCACCTGCTGGTGCACCTTGCCCTGGGCCAGCTGGATCTCCCCGCCGAACAGATCGACGGGCTCGGCCGTGAGGTCGAACCTGTTACGGGCGTTCATGGCGGCCGTGGCTGCCTGCGGGGCGACAGGAGTAGCGGCGAGCGCAATCCGGCCGGGCTCGCGTGCGGTGCGGAGAGCCGCGAGCACCGGGGCTGCGGCCGCCGCGGTCCCGGCGGTCAGGACGGTCCGGCGGGTCAGCGACATGACCGGCCGACCACTCTGCCCGACTCCGCGGGTCTCACGGATGCGAAGTGTGCCCTGGAGCATATGGGCATGGACGCGCCCCTTCCAAGATCGCCGTCCGAATGGTGCCCCATCCTCGCACGCGGCCGGGGCGCCCCGGGAGGCTGCCAGGGGCTCCGCGTCCGTCTCGGTCGGGGGCTCGGCACGACGTACGCAAGGGCCGGGATCGCGGTGGACATCGATGCCCCGCGTCGATGGGCGGGGCGACGGCCGGGGCGCCTCCGGCGCGCGCCCGCGCGGCCCGACGCCGCCTCAGTCCTCGGGTTCCGCCTCCGCCGCGCGGCGGTACTCGGCGTTGATGCGCTGCGCCTCTTCCAGCTGGTCTTCCAGGACGACGATGCGGCAGGCGGCCTCGATGGGCGTGCCCTGGTCAACCAGTTCGCGGGCGCGGGCGGCGATGCGCAGTTGGTAGCGGGAGTAGCGGCGGTGGCCGCCCTCCGAACGCAGCGGGGTGATCAGACGGGCTTCACCGATGGCGCGGAGGAAGCCTTGGCTCGTGCCGAGCATCTCGGCGGCCCGGCCCATCGTGTAGGCGGGATAGTCGTCGTCGTCAAGACGGCCGTACGAGTCGTCTGCTGTCACTTGCACCTCTCTTGTGGAACGCGTTGAGGGGCCTTGGCGCCACCTGGCACCAAGGCCCCGAAGGAACTACTACACCACCTGCCGGCCCGAACACGGCACCGGCCTTCTGTATCCGCGGCTCCGACCCGGCTGCTGTCGGAAGTGCGGGGATCGCGGTTGCTGGACCGGAGACCACCTCACTATCGATGTCCTGCGGTACCCGGGCGGGCCGAAGCCGCCTCCCGGGCGATCCTGATGGCGCGGCTCCTCCTTCTTCTCGCGGTGATCAACTGCTTGCCTGCGTACTGCGTTCGCGGGCGCCGCGTCCGTCGTGTCGGCGGCCCCGCTCCGGCGGCCCCTTGCTGCGGGCCACCCGGTCCGGCCGTCAGTCCCGTCGCCGTCCTGCGAAAGCCCTGGCTTCGAAACTCCACCGCCGTACCGTCCTGCGACTACGTCCACCACCGGCAGTCCGTCTCTGCCGGGTATCGCTGTCTCTCTGGGTACGAGAAAAACCCTAGTCGCGCCGGTGAGCAATGTCTACTGCGGTCACCATAGATTTTCGGATTCACTCCGAGGAGGTAATCGGCCGCGCCGGAGGAGCCGGCCGGCCGGTCGCCGATCGGCCGGTCCGAGGGGCCGGGGGACACCGGGCCGAGCCGTGAATAAGATCGGCTCTCATGCCGACCCCTGACGAGCTGCTCGTAGACGTCGCCACGCTGGTGGAGTCCGGGCACAGCAACCAGATGTCCCTCACCGTCGTCGCCGGTGGTGCCGTTGTCACCGGCCGTCTGGCACCCGAAGCCGTGTGGCGGCAGCGGGTGTCGGAGGTCCTCACCGACTCGGCCCGGCTGGGCGAGTTCTCCGCCGTCTTCACCGCCACGGCCCGGAAGGAGGGCCCGCCCGAGTACCTGCACTTCCACATGGCGCGGATCCTCCAGGGCACGGTGGGGATCCCGGAGACGGGCGGGATGTACCGCGTCGCGATCGCGGACGTCAGCGCCTGGACCATGGGCGACTTCACCTACACCGAACACTGACGTTCCCACCGGGTACGCGGAAGGGCCCGACCGGCACACGCCGGTCGGGCCCTTCCCTGCTCGGGTCGCGGCCCGCGCTCTACGCCGGGCATCGCATCAGGCGGTCAGACGGCCACCGGGCTGCCGAGCATCGCGGCGGCCTGCTGGAGCGGGCTGACGGCCGGGGCGGCCGCCGCGGCGGCCCGGGGGACGCTGTGGCAGGTGAAGCCGAGTTTGGCCATCGCCCGGAGGACTTCGTCGGAGCTGAAGTCGCGGCGGTCCTGGCGGGTGACGACCTCACCGACCTGCTTGACGGGGTAGGTGCGGCGGCCGATGGTCACGGAGTCGGCGACGACCTCCTCGGGCTTGATGCCCTTCATGGAGTCCAGGACACCGCTCTTGGTGAGCTCGAACGGAAAGCGGGCGATGACACAGCGCACGTTGCCTCACAGGGAGAGGAAGGGGATGGTTCCGCGGGAAGACGGTTCAGCGCACCGGGGCGGAGGGCCGCCGGTACGTGGTCCGCTCGGCCGTGGCGGCGGCCGGTGCCTGAGGCCCCCGGCAGCCGAGGAGGTCGCGCAGCTGGACCCGGTCGGAGTAGCCGGGGCCGTCGCGGACCACGGCGAGCTGGGCCCGGGTGACCAGGCCGGTGGGCATGCCGTCGTTGTCGCAGACCCGCAGGCGCCCCGTCCTGGCGCTGGTCATGACGGACAGGGCCACCTCCACCGTCATGTCGTCGCAGACCTGTGGCCCGGCGGCGTCCATGGCGTCGAGCACCGCCCTCGCGACGGGGTCGGTGTCCGCCGGGTCGGGCTGGTTACGGACCGATGTCACAACGTGCCTCCTGCGGAGATGGGCCGGCCTCTGGACCACGCGGTGCTCAGGCCGCCGCGTTCGTGACGGACCGTCGCCCGCCCCCGCGCCGGCCCGCCGCACCCGGGCTGCGCCGACCGACGGAGGACGTGCCGCGCCCGCGCCGCTCGGGCACCGGCGCCGTGATCGTCACGGGGACGCCGGAGGGGGTCCGGGCGCCGGTGATCCGGCTGAGCGCCGCCTCGCCTGAGCGGACCTGGGTGGTCCGGGGCACGATGCCGGCGGCAGCCATGAGACGGGTCATCTCGCGGCGCTGGTCGCTCGTCACCAGGGTGACGACGCTGCCGGACTCGCCGGCCCGGGCGGTGCGCCCGCCCCGGTGCAGGTAGTCCTTGTGGTCGGTCGGCGGATCGACGTTGACGACGAGGTCCAGGTTGTCGACGTGGATGCCGCGCGCCGCGACGTTCGTCGCCACCAGGACCGTGACGTGCCCGGTCTTGAACTGGGCGAGGGTGCGGGTGCGCTGCGGCTGCGACTTGCCGCCGTGCAGCGCGGCGGCACGGATCCCGCTGGCGAGGAGGTGCTGGGTGAGCCGGTCCACCGCGTGCTTGGTGTCCAGGAACATGATCACCCGGCCCTCGCGCGCCGCGATCTCCGTCGTCAGCCGGTGCTTGTCGGCACCGTGCACGTGCAGGACGTGGTGCTCCATGGTGGTGACCGCCCCCTGGGACGGGTCCACGGAGTGGACGACGGGGTCGGTGAGGTACCGCCGGACGAGATGGTCGACGTTGCGGTCCAGAGTCGCGGAGAAGAGCATGCGCTGCCCCCCGGGGCGGACCTGGTCCAGGAGCGCGGTGACCTGCGGCATGAACCCCATGTCGGTCATCTGGTCGGCCTCGTCCAGGACGGTGACCGCGACCCGGTCCAGCCGGCAGTCACCGCGTTCGATCAGGTCCTTGAGGCGGCCGGGGGTGGCCACGACGACCTCGGTGCCGCCCCGCAGCGCGTTCGCCTGCCGGCCGATCGACATCCCGCCGACGACGGTGGCCAGCCGCAGCTTCGCGGCGCGGGCGTACGGGGTGAGGGCGTCGGTGACCTGCTGGGCGAGCTCCCGGGTGGGAACCAGGACCAGGGCCAGTGGCTGACGTGGCTCGGCGCGCTGACCGGCGGTGCGGGCCAGCAGGGCGAGGCCGAAGGCGAGCGTCTTGCCGGAGCCGGTCCGGCCGCGGCCCAGGACGTCACGGCCCGCCAGGGAGTTCGGCAGCGTCGCCCCCTGGATCGGGAACGGCGTGGTCAGGCCCTGCGCGGTGAGCGCGGCCCGCAGGGTTTGCGGCAGGTCCAGATCGCTGAACGCGTCGACCGCGGGCAGCGCCGGAGTGACCGTCCGGGGCAGGGCGAACTCTCCCCGCACAGGGGCGGGCCGCCGGCCACCCGAACGGTTCGGGGCGGACGAGCCGGAACGACGGTTCGGGATCGGACCGGCGGTGGGGTGGCCCCCGCGGCCGTCACCGCGGAGGGCGGTGCGCGAGGACCGGTTGTTCGTGCGCGTGGGGTTCATGGTGAACCTTCCTTGATACGGCTCGCATCAAGGAATTCCGCAGCGAAATAACAGCGCGGGGAATCACAGGCACGGACCGAATGAAATGCGAACGCGACCTGCGGAAAAGCGTGCCGACGTAAGCGGGAATGAGGGTGGTGCACGGGATGGGAACCGGAAAAGCAAGTAGCTGGGGCCCGCACCCCGAGGGATGCGGGCCCCAGCTGCAGCTACGCGCCGGCGTCAGGCGGAAACGATGTTCTCGGCCGTCGGGCCCTTCTGGCCCTGCGCGATGTCGAAGGTCACCTTCTGGCCCTCCTGCAGCTCGCGGAAGCCCTGGGCGGCGATGTTCGAGAAGTGGGCGAACACGTCGGGGCCGCCACCGTCCTGCTCGATGAAGCCGAAACCCTTTTCCGCGTTGAACCACTTCACGGTGCCGTTAGCCATGTCGATCTCCTTTGGGCAGTACACCGGAATCCGCACTTTACGGACTCCGTGTCGCCGCGATGATGCCCTGCCCGGAAATGACCGGAAATACAAGGCGCCCGCTGCGGCTTGCGGCCGAGCTGAGGCGCCTGAAGTTTTTGGGTACCAAAACTGCAACTGACTCCGACAGTAGCACGTCAGGGATGATTATGTGCGTCCAGAATTTTCCCGCACGCATCGCGACAAAAACCCTCCCGGCGCGGATCGCCGAATTCTGAGACGGCCGGAAGAGATATTCAGTGACCCCGGCCAGAGCGTTTCCCGAAAACAGAAGGTGCCTGACCGCCGCGGCGGAACACGGTCGCCCCGCCCTCCGCACCACCGCCGGCCCGGGCGGTGGTGCGGAGGGCGGGCAGGCGCCCGGGACGGCGAAAGGCATGGCGTGCGGGGCCGACAGGACCGGGTAACGTCTTCGGCGTGTTCTTCCGGGCGTCGATCTACGGGTGAGAGCGTGACGGGCCCCGCTGACGCCCTCGTCACTGCCCCGTCCCCACCGTGAATCCGTAGATCCCTCACCACACCACCGGGAGAACCCGTGACCGACAGCAAGAACATCAACAACCCCGTGGGCCAGGGCGGCGGCCAGCGCAAGAGGCAGTCCCGCACCGAACGGCAGAACAACGGTCCGCACCGCAACCTCGACCGCCGGAGCGCCGCCGACCGCAAGGCGGAGCTGGTGCGCAAGATGCGCGAGAAGACGCAGGCGGCCGGGAGCGCGGCGCGGACGGACGACGACGCCCGGAGCTGACGCACCGCGCCCGTCCGGGCACGGCGGTGCGACAGCTCCGGCGCCACCCCCCCCGCTGGGGGCGGCAGCCGTGTCGTTCAGCCGGATTCGAGGATCAGGCGGATTCGAGGATCGGGCGGATCTCGACGGTCTCCGGGGTGGGGAGGCTCCTGGCCAGTTCGACGGCCTCCTCGCGGTCGGCCACGTCGACGACGAACCAGCCGCCGAGGGTCTCCTCCCCGGTGTGCGCGGGACCGTCGGTGACCGTCGTCGTCCCGTCGGCCGCCGTGCGGACCGTCGCGGGGCGAACGTGCTCGGTCTCCAGGGCGTCGCCGCCGACGAGCTTCCCGGCCGTCGCCAGCGTGCCGATCCAGCCTTCGTACTCCTTGCGGTAGGCGACCCGGTCGGCCTGGATGCGGCGGCGTGACTCGTCCGTCTCGAAGATCACGAGTGCGTATTTCATGGTGGTTCCCTTCCGGCCTGCGGGCACGCGGCCGTACTGATGCTGATGGAGGGCTGTCCGACGGGCCTGGGGCACAGGCACCGGCCGAGGACCGCACCTCTTACGGGGGCGCGGTCCTCGGTGGGGACGGTTACGAGGCCCAGCCGCCGTACGGCACGGTGATGAGCTCCATGGCGTGACCCGCCGGGTCCATGAAGTACACGCCGCGGCCGCCGTCGTTGTGATTGACCGTGCCCGGCTGCTTCCGCTGCGGGTCGGCGTAGTGCTCGATGCCGCGCTGCTGGATCTGCGCGTACGCCGCGTCGAACTCCTCCTCGGAGATCAGGAAGGCGTAATGCTGCGGTGTGATGGTGTCCACCGGAACGGTGGCGAAGTCCAGGGTGACGCCGTTGCTCAGACCGACCGCGATGAACGGGCCCCACTCGGCGGTGATCTCGAGGTTGAGCAGGTTCGCGAAGAACTCCGCGGAATCCCGGTTGTTCCGGGCGTGGACGATCGTGTGGTTCAACTCGACTGACAAGGAATGCCTCCGAGGGCATGTCCCGACACCTCCATGCCTCACCCAGCCGGTGACCGACACGCGATGTCGCCGTAGAACATAGCCTCATCCACCCGATGGATCAAGGAAGTTGGTCTGTGCTACACCTGTCGGCACACGCCACCGCCGCCTCTCCCGCCCCGGCGCGGGCACTGGACCCGGAGCCCACGCAGTGACCAGCTTCCTGACCCACCGAGCACGCGTACACGACGCCCGCCTCCCCGTCCACAGCCGGCACAGCGCGCTGCGCACCTGCCTCACCCTCTTCGCCCCGTACGGCTTGCGGGCGACGTACCACCACCTCACGCTCAGCGCCGCGATCCCCCGCCGGCTGGAGGCGGACCCGGACGCGCTGGTGCGGGCGGCGGAGGAACTGCACGAGGCGCGGGTGCTGTGGCTCGCACGGGCCGAGGAGTACGCCGCCCGACGGCGGGCGGAGAAGCGGGCGGGGCGGCGGGCCGTGGCACACCCGCGGCCGTGGTGGCTGTGCGGCTGGTGGGACGGCCCGAACCGCGCCTGGTACGAAGCACCGTTCCGCCACCCGTCGCTGCGGCTGCCCGCGTACGTCCGGCGGCAGAACGCGCTCCTGGACGGCTCCGACCTCCCCGGCTGCCCCGCCTGCGGGGACGCGGGACCGCCGGTGTCGGAGTCGACCGGGCACGGCTGGGTGGAACGGTGCCGCGGGTGCGCGTGGGTGCTGTCGCCGTGCCCCTGCGGGCAGCGGCACCGGTTCGTCCCGGAGACGACGTACGACTGGAAGGGGATCTGGCGGCGGGCGCACATGACCGACGACGGCCGGCTGAACCCGCAGTGGCCTGCGAGCTAGCCGGACGGTTCCGCGACGCCCGCGCCCGCGGCGAAGCACGTCACCCGTCCGGTCAGGAATCGAGAAGCCCCGGCCGCGGCCCGGCTCTAGCGTGAAGGACATGGCAACCACCGCTTCCACCGCAGCCGTCACGTCCCTCGCATCCGTCACCCTTGAGGTGGCCGACCTAGAGGGCGCGCGTCGCTTCTACAGCGCCTTCGGCGTGGACACGTACGTAACCCTCCGGGCGTCCGAGGCCCCCTCCACCGGATTCCGCGGCTTCACGCTGGCGCTCACGGTCTCCCGTCCGGCCATCGTCGACGGCTTCCTCGGCGCCGCCGTCGACGCCGGCGCCACCGTACTGAAGCCCGCCGCGAAGTCTCTGTGGGGCTACAGCGGCGTTGTCCAGGCCCCCGACGGGACGATCTGGAAGATCGCGACCTCGGAGAAGAAGGACACCGGTCCGGACACCCGCGAGATCGACCAGGTCGTCCTGCTGATCGGCGTCGAGGACGTGAAGGCGACCAAGCAGTTCTACGTCGGCCGGGGCCTGACCGCGGCCAAGAGCTTCGGCGGCAAGTACGCCGAGTTCGCCGCCGGCCCGTCCAGCCCCGTGAAGCTCGCGCTGTACAAGCGCCGCGCCCTGGCGAAGGACCTCGGCGTACCCGTCGACGGCACCGGCTCGCACCGCGTCGTCCTCGGCAGCACCACCGACGCCTTCACCGACCCGGACGGCTTCGCCTGGGAGTCCGTCGCGTAACGCGCCCCCCACCGTCCTGCCCCCATACATCGGCCATCTGCAGTGCGAGCCGACGGGACAACCGGCCGAACCACAGGAGGAGCACCATGAAGTTCCGTACGCACGTCGAGCCGCCCGAGCCCATGCGGGGCCTGGAAGTCCCGCCCGAGGTGGTGGCGGCGCTCGGCGGAGGCGCCCGGCCTCCGGTGACCATCACGGTCAACGGGCACTCCTGGAAGAGCCGGGTCGCCCTCCTGCGAGGTCGCCATCTGCTCGGTCTCAGCCACGCCAACCGGCAGGCCGCCGGTGTCGAGATCGGCGAGGAGGTCGAGGTCGGCCTGGAGCTCGACACCGAGCCGCGCGTCGTCGTCGAGCCCGCGGACCTCACCCAAGCCCTGGACGCCGACCCGGCCGCCCGCGCCGCCTATGACCACCTCTCCTACAGCCGCAAGCGCGAGCACGTACGCGCCATCGAGAGCGCGAAGAAGCCGGAGACCCGCCAACGCCGCATCGAAAAAGCCATCGCCACCCTGCGGAGCTGACCCCGAGCACCGCATACCGCCAGGGGAGTGCTCCGGGCGAGCCGGCGCGTCAGAGGGAGATGACGCGGACCTGGTCGCCGCAGAGCTTGGTCATGTCATCGCTGTCGGACGTCAACAGGGCGACGGGCTTCGGCTGGCGGAGCGCGACCTCGGCGACCGTGGCACCGACGGCGTACTTGTCCCCGTGCAGCCCGGCCCCTTTGAGGATCTCAGCCGCCGCTTTCGCCGCCTGCTCGGTGACGGGCTCCACCTTGGCACGAGACAGGACCGAGTTCAGGCGGGGCATATCGGCGCGCGAGTGGGTAACTTCCACGATGGTGTTGGCCCCGATCACGAGGTCGGCTCCCATGTCATGGAAGACCTGAAGCATCGCGAGCAGCTTGCGCTCCTGCGCGACCCAGGCGGAGAGCCCTTCCGAGTCCAGGACAACGGTTTCGATGCGCTCGCTCACGCGGCGTCCGCGTCCTTGGAAGAACCGGCGGAGTCGACGATCTTGGCGCGGGCCTCGGCGCGCTCCTCCTCGCTGAACGCGCCGTGCTCTTCCTGATGGCGGCGGAGGTCGTCACCCAGAAGCCGGTGCCGAATCTGACGGGCCACGGCTTCCGCCACGTAGCCGGAAACGTTGTCCGTGAACTTTCGAAGCTCCGTCACCTGGTCGCTGGGGAGCGTGACGGTGATGCGAGTGGTTGAGGACATACAGCAAGCATGTCGGAGTAGGCGCGGGGTGCTCGGAGATGACCGCCGAGATTTCGATATCCCTCGGTCCTCCACGGCCCGCCGCGACGTGCTCACCCGCCGGATATGGCTGCTGGTCGCAGCGACGATCACCTATCAACGTCATCGAGGAGGTCGTCGCTCTCGCGGCCGGCACCCTCGCCTCCTCCACCGGCCCTATCGGCCTCGACTCGATCATCCAGGTCTCCGCCGCCGTCGCCTGGCAGTTCTCCGCCCGCGACCACGCCGTCCGCGAAGCGCGAGAGCAGCGCACTCTGCACATCATCGCCGTCTCCTTCTTCGCGCTCGCCGTGTACGTCGCCATCGACGCGGTCCGCGCCCTGACCGGCACCGGTGAAGCCGAGTGCTCCCTCCTCGGCATCCTCATCGCAGCTCTGTCCCTCGCGATCATGCCGTTCCTCTCTGCCGCCCAGCGCCGCGCCGGCCGCGAACTCGGCTCCGCCTCCGCCGTCGCCGACTCCGGACCCTGCTGTGGACCTACCTGTCCGCCGTGCTCTCGGTCGGCCTGGCCTCCACGCCACCGTCGGCTGATCCTGGCCGACCCCTTCGCCGCCCTCGTGATCGCCGCCATCGCCGTCAAGGAAGGCCGCGACGCCTGGCAAGCCAGGGCCTGCTGCGCGCCCACCGCCCACGGGAACACCCCGGTCCCTCCAGGGGAGGCGAGTCGGACGCGTGAGGCTGCAAGCCGGGTTGCAGCTGCTGTTCGTGAACATCTCGTTGCCCGCTCCCGCCCGCGCGGTCCGGTCCGTCGATACTGACCGGGCGATCGAGGAACGGCGGGTGCGGCGGTGGACTGGACCATCTGGGCAGGGCTCGCGGCCGGCCTGCTGATCTCGGTGGTGACCGCACCGGTCGGCGTGTCCGGCGCCGTCTTTCTCCTCCCGGTCCAGCTCAGCGTCCTCGGAGTGCCCAGCCCCGCTGTCACGCCGACGAATCTGCTGTTCAACGTGGTGGCCGGGCCCGGCGCGCTCTGGCGCTACCGCCGCGACGGCGCCCTCCGCGACGGTCTGGCCCGGCGCTTGGTCCTGTGGACGCTGCCAGGCGTCGTCGTCGGCGCCGCCGTCCGTGTCTTCGTCCTCCCCGGCCCAGGCGCCTTCCGGCTCCTGGTCGCCGCTCTCCTTCTGCCGCTCGGCACCTGGCTGTGCCTGCGCACACTGCGCCCGGTCCGGCTGCCTTCCGACACGGCCGAACCGTCGGCGCCCGCCCTCGCCGCCCTCGGCCTGACGGTCGGAACGGTGGGCGGGATCTACGGGATCGGCGGCGGTTCCCTGCTCGGGCCCGTCCTCGCCGCGCGTGGCATGCCGATGACCCGCATAGCACCGGCCACGCTCGCCACCACCTTCACCACGTCCATCGCGGGGGCCGCCGCATATGCCTTGCTGGCCCTGGCGAGCCCCGGACCCGTGGCGCCCGACTGGCGGCTGGGCGTGGCCTGCGGCCTCGGCGGTCTGATCGGCGGTTACCTCGGCGCACGGCTCCAACCCCGCCTGCCCGAATCAGCGCTCCGTCTCCTGCTCGGCGCCCTCGCCGCCGCCCTCGGTGCGCTCTACGCCGTCCAGGCCGTGGCATGAAGAATGCGGCAGCGCGGACCGATAGATACCACCCTGACGCGTTTTCAGGTCCCGAATGGTACGCGTGCTCGGAGAGGCCTGGACGACGAGTAAGGCCCCGGTCAGTGACCAGGGCCTTTGCTAAAGAGCGGGTGACGAGAATCGAACTCGCGCTCTGAGCTTGGGAAGCTCATGTTCTACCATTAAACTACACCCGCAGAAATGCGCGGACGCTGTATTCAGCGGCGCATCCTCGCACACTGTACCCCATCACGGTCCGCTCGCGGCGATGGGCCGGATCCGGTGTGCGTGTGGCGGGAGTTGGGGGCGTAGCGTGGGTGTCGGAGTGCCGCGTGGAGGGGGGTCCTGTTCATCCCCTAATGTGGCGGTCTCGTCCACGGCTTGATGGGGAAGGGACTTGATGGACTCCATGGAGCGCACCGTCGTCCGCTGTGCCGAAGGGCACGTTTTCGCTACCAGCTCGTTTCCGATGCAGCAGCTCGGGGCAGGGCGGATCGGGCCCGGGCGGCTCATCCGGTGTCCCCGGTGCGCTCGGTTGCGGCATGCCGTGCCCGTGGTGCTCGAGCGGCGGTAGTGGCGGCGGGTGACGGACGACAGGCGCGCGGGCGGCCCGATGAGGGCGGGCCCGCGCGTTCTGCGTATCCTCGGTGGGTGCTTCTCTCAGACAAGGACATCCGCGCCGAGATCGACGCCGGACGCGTACGCATTGATCCATTCGACGCGTCGATGGTGCAGCCGTCGAGCATCGACGTGCGGCTCGACCGCTATTTCCGGGTGTTCGAGAACCACCGCTACCCCCACATCGACCCCGCCGTCGAGCAGGTGGACCTGACCCGCACCGTCGAACCGGAGGGGGACGACGCGTTCATCCTGCACCCCGGGGAGTTCGTGCTGGCGTCGACGTACGAGGTCATCTCGCTGCCCGACGACCTCGCGTCGCGGCTGGAGGGGAAGAGCTCGCTCGGCCGGCTCGGGCTGGTCACGCATTCCACGGCGGGCTTCATCGACCCGGGCTTCTCCGGTCACGTGACCCTGGAGCTGTCGAACCTCGCGACGCTGCCGATAAAGCTCTGGCCCGGTATGAAGATCGGCCAGCTGTGCATGTTCCGGCTGAGTTCCCCGTCCGAGTTCCCTTACGGCTCCGAGCGGTACGGGTCGCGATATCAGGGGCAGCGCGGTCCCACCGCGTCGCGCTCCTTCATGAATTTCCACCGGACGCAGGTGTGAGGACCCGATGAGCGACGAGGTACGCGAGAACCTGACGTACGACGGCTTCGGGCACGCCGTACGGGAGCTGGCGCAGGCCGTGGCCGACGACGGGTACGAGCCGGACGTGGTGCTGAGCATCGCGCGCGGCGGGGTGTTCGTCGCGGGCGGGCTGGCGTACGCGCTGGACTGCAAGAACATCCACCTGGTGAACGTGGAGTTCTACACCGGCGTGGGCACCACCCTGGAGATGCCGGTCATGCTGGCGCCGGTGCCCAACGTCATCGACTTCTCGGACAAGAAGGTCCTGATCGCCGACGACGTCGCCGACACCGGCAAGACGCTGAAGCTGGTGCGCGACTTCTGTATCGACCACGTCGCCGAGGTGC
Organism: Streptomyces sp. NPDC052299; assembly: GCF_040679335.1. NCBI lineage: Bacteria > Bacillati > Actinomycetota > Actinomycetes > Kitasatosporales > Streptomycetaceae > Streptomyces > Streptomyces sp. NPDC052299. Next base: position 393,120 of record NZ_JBFAUP010000001.1, read on the forward strand.
GGTCCGCGGTCATCTACGAGAAGTCCCACTCGCTCGTGAAGTGCGAGTACGTGTGGAAGAAGACCGACCGCTGGATCAACTTCCCGTGGAGCGTGGAGAAGCCCGTCGTGCGGCGCAGCGGGCAGGTTCTCGACGCGTGACCGCGTAAGTACGCGACAGGGCCCCGGTCACCCCGGGGCCCTTTTTGCTGTCACCGCGCGGTCGTCAGATCGTGCCGAGCTTCAGGATCGAGACCAGCGCCAGCAGCTGGATCGCCGACGCGCCGAGCGCCTTGGGCCACGGGAGGTCGTGCGACTTGCTCACCATCGAGGTGAGGAGCGCCGCGGCGGCCAGCCAGGTGACCCAGCCGAGGATGACGACCAGCGCGTTCTCGCCGCCCAGGAACATCGCGAAGACCAGGCGCGGCACGTCCGTGATCGACATGATCAGCATGGACAGGCCCACCGTCGGCTGCCACGCGCCGTCGCCGCCGAGCTGGCGGGCCAGCGTGTGGGTGACCGCGCCCAGCACCAGGCCGCCGAGCACGAAGCAGACGCCGGTGAGGATCACGTAGGGCACGGCGGTGGAGACGGGGGAGTGGATGGCGTCGTCGCGGGCCTGGTCGAAGCCGAAGAGCGCCAGGAGGCCGTAGAGGAACGTCACGGTCAGGGCGGGGCCCCAGACCGTGTAGTCGCGCATCTGCCAGAACGTCGGGCCGGGACGCGTCACGATGCCGCTCAGCAGCTGCTTCCAGTGCAGCCGCGGGCCTATGGGCGCCGCGGGAGCGTGGCCGGCGCGGTAGGCGCTGCCGTCGCTGTACGGCTCCTCGTCCACGCGGAACGCCTGCGTGTGGCCCGGATTGTTCGCGTACGGGTCGCCGTGGTGGGCGCCCTGGGGATACGGGTACGGCGCCGGGTCGCCGAAGTACTCCGGCTCGTCCGGGCCGGCGCCGGCGTAGCCGCCCGGGTGCCCGCCGTGGTAGCCCGGTGCGGCGTGGTGCGGGGCGCCCTGTCCTCCCGACGGCGGCCATTGCTGCTGCCCGTACGGCGGCGGCGGTGCCTGATTGCCGTACGGCTGCTGCCGCGGTTGCTGTTGCCCTTGCTGCGGGGTGCGGTTGTCCCGGCCGCGTCCGATCCTGAATCCAGCCACGTCATCGAACGTACCCGGTTCGCCGGTTGCGGGGGCCCGGGGCCGGGGAAGTACGGGCCTTTGACGCCCAGCTGTGACATCCCCTAAGGGAACCCCGGGGGGCCTTCCCCACCCTCCCGGGGGCGAAACGCGGAAGCGGCCGGTCCTGCCCCCGAGGCAGGTCCGACCGCTTCACCGCGCCGTGACGCCGGTCCGGCTACTTCGCCGGTTCCGGCTCCGGTTCGTCCGCCGTCTCCGGGTCGCCCGCCGGGTCCGCCGGGGTCTTCACGGAGTCGAGCAGCAGCTGGGAGACGTCCACCACCTGGACGGACTCCTTCGCCTTGCCGTCGTTCTTCTTGCCGTTGACCGAGTCGGTCAGCATGACCAGGCAGAACGGGCAGGCCGTCGAGACGATGTCCGGGTTGAGGGAGAGGGCCTCGTCCACGCGCTCGTTGTTGATGCGCTTGCCGATCCGCTCCTCCATCCACATCCGGGCACCACCGGCGCCGCAGCAGAAGCCGCGCTCCTTGTGGCGGTGCATCTCCTCGTTCCGGAGGCCCGGCACCTTCGCGATGATCTCGCGCGGGGGCGTGTAGATCTTGTTGTGACGGCCCAGGTAGCAGGGGTCGTGGTACGTGATCAGGCCCTCGACCGGGGTCACCGGGATCAGCTTGCCCTCGTCGACGAGGTGCTGGAGCAGCTGCGTGTGGTGGATGACCTCGTACTCGCCGCCGAGCTGCGGGTACTCGTTCGCGATCGTGTTGAAGCAGTGCGGGCAGGTCGCGACGATCTTCTTCGCGGCCTTGGCCTTCTTGGTCGAGTCGTCCTCGTCGTCCTCGCCGAAGGCCATGTTCAGCATCGCCACGTTCTCCGCGCCGAGCTGCTGGAACAGCGGCTCGTTGCCGAGGCGGCGGGCCGAGTCACCGGTGCACTTCTCGTCGCCGCCCATGATCGCGAACTTGACGCCCGCGATGTGCAGCAGCTCCGCGAAGGCCTTGGTGGTCTTCTTGGCACGGTCCTCCAGGGCGCCGGCGCAGCCGACCCAGTAGAGGTAGTCGACCTCGGTGAGGTCCTCGACGTCCTTGCCGACGATCGGGACCTCGAAGTCGACCTCCTTGGTCCACTCGACGCGCTGCTTCTTGGCGAGCCCCCAGGGGTTGCCCTTCTTCTCCAGGTTCTTGAGCATGGTCCCCGCCTCGGACGGGAACGCCGACTCGATCATCACCTGGTAGCGGCGCATGTCGACGATGTGGTCGACGTGCTCGATGTCGACCGGGCACTGCTCCACGCAGGCGCCGCAGGTGGTGCAGGACCAGAGGACGTCCGGGTCGATGACGCCGTTCTCCTCGGCCGTGCCGATCAGCGGGCGCTCGGCCTCCGCGAGGGCGGCCGCGGGAACGTCCTTCAGCTGCTCCTCGGTCGCCTTCTCCTCGCCCTCCATGTCTTTGCCGCCGCCGGCCAGCAGGTACGGGGCCTTGGCGTGCGCGTGGTCGCGCAGGGACATGATCAGGAGCTTCGGCGAGAGGGGCTTGCCGGTGTTCCAGGCGGGGCACTGCGACTGGCATCGGCCGCACTCGGTGCAGGTGGAGAAGTCGAGGATGCCCTTCCAGGAGAACTGCTCGACCTGGGAGACGCCGAACACGGCGTCGTCGGCCGGGTCCTCCCAGTCGATCTCCTTGCCGCCCGTGGTCATCGGCTGCAGGGCGCCGAGCGCGACCGCGCCGTCGGCGTTCCGCTTGAACCAGATGTTCGGGAAGGCCAGGAAGCGGTGCCAGGCGACACCCATGTTGGTGTTGAGCCCGACGGTGATCGCCCAGGTCATGGTGACCCCGAGCTTGATCATGGCGGTGAGGTAGACCAGGTTCTGGAGCGTGCCGAGGCCGAGCCCCTTGAACGCCGCGACCAGCGGGTACGAGGCGAAGTACGCGGCCTCGTAGCCGTCGACGTGGTGCAGCGCGCCCTCGAGGCCGCGGAGCGTCATGATCGCGAGGCCGATGACGAGGATGACGGCCTCGACGAAGTACGCCTGGCCCATCTTCGAACCCGCGAAACGCGACTTGCGGCCGGCCCGGGAGGGCAGGTTCAGCTGGCGGATGGCGATGAGGACGACGATGCCCACGGTGGTCGCGAGCGCGATGAACTCCGTGTACACCTCGTACGGCAGCCAGCCGCCGAGGACGGGCAGGACCCAGTCGGCCTTGAACAGCTGACCGTACGCCGTGACGATGGTCAGGCCCAGGGTCAGGAAGCCGACGGCGACGAACCAGTGGGCGACGCCGATGACGCCCCATCGGTTCATCCTGGTGTGGCCGACGAACTCCTTGGCCAGGGTGATCGTGCGCTGTTTCACGGAGTCGGTGCGGCTGCCGGCCGGGACCGGCTGTCCGAGCGTGACGAACCGGTAGATCTGCGCGACGGCTCGCGCGACGAGCGCAACGCCGACCACGGTCAGCACCAGCGACACGATGATCGCGGCGAGTTGCATTGGGGGCTCCTCGGGCCTGCGAGGTGGGATCGATCCAGCGTCTACTAGCGAGTACTGCGTCTTCCAGTGACCACCGGAACTACGAGTATCGCTACTACTAAGCAGTAACTTAATCAGTCTGTGCCGACACTACCCACTTATTCCGCCGTGCTGTAGCCGGGCAGGCGGTGATCTGTGTCGCTCAGGCGTGCCTTGCCGGGCCACGGCAGGGTGCCGGCCGCCTCGCGCAGGGGTGCGCGTACGGCCTCGGCGAGGACCGCGAGGTCCAGTCGCAGCCCCTGGTGCTCGGCGTAGTGCTGGTCCAGCAGGTCCGCCTCGTCCCACGGCATCGCCGACCGGTGCCGCACCTGGGCCAGACCGGTCAGTCCGGGCTTGAGTTCCTGACGCCAGCGCCGGGCGCCCCCGGTGCCGTTCCGCGCGTCGCCCGGGGCGAGCGGTGCGGGTCCGACGAGGGAGAGCTCGCCGCGCACCACGTGGTGCAGGCGCGAGATCACGTCCAGCTTCAGCCGCCGGGTGTCCAGCGAGCGCAGGACCAAGGGGGCCCCGTGCAGGCCGGTGCGCGCGGAGTGTCGCGTCACGCGCCGGCCCCGCGCGGCCAGCGCCAGGGCGGCGGCGGCCAGTAAGGGGGAGGCGAGGAGCAGCAGGGTCGAGCCGAGGAGCAGGTCGAGGGTGCGTTTGGCGGTCGGGCGGGGGAGCCGGAGGGGCGGCCGGGGTCGTCCTCTTCTTCCCCACTGTCTCTGCTTACGCATCGTTCGCACCTGCCTGCAATCGGCGGATCGAATGCCGCTTTTGCGCTGCTCGCGGCATTTTGTGACAGAACGATCCCATGCGGCCATGATGGGGGAGGGCTGTGCGGCGCATGAGGCGCCAGGTGTCGCCGATGGCGCGCATGGGGAGCACCTAAGTTGAGTCGTGCCGACTCAGGTCTGTTGACTCCGGCAGGGGAGTCGTGCATCCTTGAGTCAGATCCACTCAAGTAGTCAGTTGGAGGAATCGAAATGGCACGTGCGGTCGGCATCGACCTGGGCACGACTAACTCCGTCGTCAGCGTTCTCGAAGGCGGCGAGCCCACCGTCATCACCAACGCAGAGGGCGCCAGGACCACGCCGTCCGTCGTCGCCTTCGCGAAGAACGGCGAGGTGCTGGTCGGCGAGGTCGCCAAGCGCCAGGCTGTGACCAACGTCGACAGGACCATCCGCTCCGTCAAGCGCCACATGGGCACTGACTGGAAGATCGACCTGGACGGCAAGAGCTTCAACCCGCAGCAGATGAGCGCCTTCATCCTGCAGAAGCTGAAGCGCGACGCGGAGTCCTACCTGGGCGAGAAGGTCACCGACGCGGTGATCACCGTTCCGGCGTACTTCAACGACTCCGAGCGCCAGGCGACCAAGGAGGCCGGCGAGATCGCGGGCCTGAACGTCCTGCGCATCGTCAACGAGCCGACCGCCGCCGCGCTGGCGTACGGGCTCGACAAGGACGACCAGACGATCCTCGTCTTCGACCTCGGTGGCGGCACCTTCGACGTGTCGCTCCTGGAGATCGGCGACGGCGTGGTCGAGGTGAAGGCCACCAACGGTGACAACCACCTCGGTGGTGACGACTGGGACCAGCGCGTCGTCGACTACCTGGTGAAGCAGTTCGCCAACGGGCACGGCGTGGACCTGTCCAAGGACAAGATGGCTCTCCAGCGTCTCCGCGAGGCCGCGGAGAAGGCGAAGATCGAGCTGTCCTCCTCGACGGAGACCACGATCAACCTGCCGTACATCACGGCGTCGGCCGAGGGCCCGCTGCACCTGGACGAGAAGCTCACGCGCTCGCAGTTCCAGCAGCTCACCGCGGACCTCCTGGACCGCTGCAAGACCCCGTTCCACAACGTCATCAAGGACGCGGGCATCCAGCTCTCCGAGATCGACCACGTCGTTCTCGTCGGTGGCTCCACCCGCATGCCGGCCGTCGCCGAGCTCGTCAAGGAGCTGACCGGCGGCCAGGAGGCCAACAAGGGTGTGAACCCGGACGAGGTCGTCGCCATCGGCGCCTCGCTCCAGGCCGGTGTCCTCAAGGGCGAGGTCAAGGACGTCCTGCTCCTCGACGTCACCCCGCTGTCCCTCGGCATCGAGACCAAGGGCGGCATCATGACCAAGCTCATCGAGCGCAACACCACGATCCCGACCAAGCGGTCCGAGATCTTCACGACGGCCGAGGACAACCAGCCGTCCGTGCAGATCCAGGTCTACCAGGGTGAGCGCGAGATCGCGGCGTACAACAAGAAGCTCGGGATGTTCGAGCTGACCGGTCTGCCGCCGGCCCCGCGCGGTGTGCCGCAGATCGAGGTCTCCTTCGACATCGACGCCAACGGCATCATGCACGTGACGGCCAAGGACCTCGGCACCGGCAAGGAGCAGAAGATGACCGTCACCGGCGGCTCCTCGCTGCCGAAGGACGAGGTCAACCGGATGCGCGAGGAGGCCGAGAAGTACGCGGAGGAGGACCACGCCCGCCGCGAGGCCGCCGAGTCGCGCAACCAGGGCGAGCAGCTCGTCTACCAGACCGAGAAGTTCCTCAAGGACAACGAGGACAAGGTCCCGGCCGACGTGAAGACGGAGGTCGAGACCGCGGTCAGCGAGCTGAAGGAGAAGCTCAAGGGCGAGGACTCCGCCGAGATCCGCACGGCCACCGAGAAGGTCGCGGCCGTCTCCCAGAAGCTGGGCCAGGCGATGTACGCCAACGCCCAGGCCGAGGGCGCCCCGCAGGGTGACGCGCAGCCGGGTGCCGAGCAGGCCCAGGACGACGTCGTCGACGCCGAGATCGTGGACGACGAGAAGGACTCCAAGGGCGGTGCGGCGTGACCGAGGAGACTCCGGGCTTCGAGGAGAAGCCCGACGTCCCCTCCGGCGCCACCTCTGACGACGCCGAGCCGAAGGCCGCCACCCCCTCCGAGGAGGAGGCGGCGGCCCCGGCCGGGGACGCGAACGAGACCACGGCCCTGACCGCGCAGCTGGACCAGGCCCGCACGGCGCTCAACGAGCGCACCGGCGACCTCCAGCGGCTTCAGGCCGAATACCAGAACTACCGCCGCCGTGTGGAGCGGGACCGGGTCACGGTCAAGGAGATCGCCGTCGCGAACCTCCTGTCCGAGCTGCTGCCCGTCCTGGACGACGTCGGCCGGGCCCGGGAGCACGGCGAGCTCGTGGGCGGGTTCAAGTCGGTGGCCGAATCGCTGGAGACGGTCGTCGCGAAGCTGGGCCTCCAGCAGTTCGGCAAGGAGGGCGAGCCCTTCGACCCGACGGTCCACGAGGCCCTGATGCACAGCTACGCGCCGGACGTCACGGAGACGACCTGCGTGGCGATCCTGCAGCCCGGTTACCGGATCGGCGAGCGCACCATCCGCCCCGCGCGGGTGGCGGTCGCCGAGCCCCAGCCGGGGGCGGCCCCCGCGGCCGCGAAGGAAGAGAAGGCAGACGACGAGGAGAGCGGTGGCGGCGAGGAGGTCTGACATTCCGTCCGATCACCTGGCAGCACACCGCCTGGCCACCAGGGCCTCCCGTCCGGCCGGTGCCAGGGCCTGCGGGCCCGGCGCCGCCCGGACGGGGGGCTCCCGGCCGGTCGTCCGGAAGGAGGGACGTCGATGAGTACGAAGGACTTCGTCGAGAAGGACTACTACAAGGTTCTCGGCGTCCCCAAGGACGCCACCGACGCCGAGATCAAGAAGGCGTACCGGAAGCTCGCCCGCGAGTTCCACCCGGACGCCAACAAGGGCGACGACAAGGCGGAGGAGCGCTTCAAGGAGATCTCCGAGGCGAATGACGTCCTCGGTGACACCAAGAGGCGCAAGGAGTACGACGAGGCGCGCGCCCTCTTCGGCAACGGCGGCTTCCGCGCCGGGCCCGGCGGCGCCCAGGGCAACTTCAACTTCGACCTGGGAGACCTCTTCGGAGGCGCCCAGGGCGGGGGCCAGGGCGGCGCCGGCGGCTTCGGCGGAGGGGGCCTCGGCGACGTGTTCGGCGGCCTCTTCAACCGTGGCGGCGGTGCCGGTACGCGGGTGCAGCCGCGGCGCGGCCAGGACATCGAGTCCGAGGTGACCCTCAGTTTCACCGAGGCGGTCGACGGGGCCACGGTCCCGCTCCGGATGTCCAGCCAGGCCCCCTGCAAGGCGTGTTCCGGCACCGGCGACAAGAACGGCACCCCCAGGGTCTGCCCGACCTGCGTCGGCACCGGTCAGGTCTCGCGCGGCAGCGGTGGCGGCTTCTCGCTGACCGACCCGTGCGTGGACTGCAAGGGCCGCGGCCTCATCGCCCAGGACCCGTGCGACGTCTGCAAGGGCAGCGGCCGGGCCCGCTCCTCGAAGACCATGCAGGTGCGGATTCCGCCGGGCGTCTCGGACGGGCAGCGCATCCGGCTGCGCGGCAAGGGCGCCCCGGGCGAGCGCGGCGGGCCGGCGGGCGATCTGTACGTCGTGGTGCACGTCGACGCCCACCCGGTCTTCGGCCGCAAGGGCGACAACCTCACCGTCACGGTGCCCGTCACCTTCACGGAGGCGGCGCTCGGGGGCGAGGTGAAGGTGCCGACGCTCGGCGGCCCCTCCGTGACGCTCAAGCTACCGGCCGGTACGCCGAATGGGCGTACGATGCGGGCCCGTGGCAAGGGCGCGGTCCGCAAGGACGGCACCCGAGGAGACCTCCTGGTCACCGTCGAGGTGACCGTGCCCACCGACCTCGGTACCGAGGCCCGGGACGCGCTGGAGGCATACCGCAAGGCGACCGCGGGGCATGACCCCAGGGCGGAGTTGTTCCAGGCGGCGAAGGGAGCTTGAGGTGGACGGCCGACGGCGTAATCCTTACGAACTGACCGACGAGTCCCCGGTGTACGTGATCTCGATCGCGGCCCAGCTGTCGGGCCTGCATCCGCAGACACTGCGCCAGTACGACCGCCTCGGCCTGGTCTCGCCCGACCGGACGGCCGGACGCGGCCGGCGCTACTCGGCCCGCGACATCGAGCTGCTGCGTACGGTGCAGCAGCTGTCGCAGGACGAGGGCATCAACCTCGCCGGCATCAAGCGCATCATCGAACTGGAGAACCAGGTCGCGGCGCTCCAGCAGCGCGTCGCCGAACTCTCGGCGGCCGTGGACGGAGCCGCGGCGGCCATGCAGCAGCGCGAGGCCCAGGTCCACGCGTCGTACCGGCGCGACCTGGTCCCGTACCAGGACGTGCAGCAGACCAGCGCCCTGGTGGTCTGGCGCCCCAAGCGCCCCAAGGACTGACCCCGCGCGCCAGGCGGCCCGTCACCCCGGACTTCCGGGTGTGGCGGGCCGTTTCGCGTATTCCGGCGGCACGGGGCCGGTGGGGCCTTCCACGACGCCGGACTGGATGAGGAGGGCGCCGAGGTGGGTGCGGCTGGTGGCGTTGAGGGTGTGCATGAGTTTGGCGATGTGGGCGCGGCAGGTGCGGACGCTGATGCCGAGTCGTTCGGCGGCGGTCTGGTCGGTGCAGCCGTCGGCGAGGAGGCGGGCGATGCTCTGCTGGACGGCGGTGACGGGGGCGCCGGGGGGTGCGGTGGGGAGGGGATCGCCGAAGGGGGTGGCTCCGGCCCAGAGCGTTTCGTAGAGGCCGGCGAGGTAGCGCACGAGGGTGGGGTGGCGGATCTCCAGGGCGGCGCTGCGGTCGGGGGTGGCGGGGAGGTAGGCGACCTTGCGGTCGAAGATCATCAGGCGGTCGGTCGCGCGCTCCATCGTGCGGACCTGGAGGAGTCCGCTGGGCAGTTGGGCCAGATACCCCTTGAGCCCGGGACCGTAACGTGCCGAGTGCTGGTAGATGTGGCGCAGCCGGACGTTCCGCCTGACGACCGGCAGCGTGCTGGCCAGGGCAATCCGGACGATCTCCGGCGAGCGGGTGCTGCCGGGCTGGACGGTGAGGACCTCGTCGTGTGCGTCGTGCAGGGAGGCGTCGATGGCCGCCTGGATGGCGGACTGCCCGGCGACGACCCTGATGGCGAGATCCGCGGGCTCGTCGGCGAGCGCGCTCAGCGTGCCCAGCGTCCTGGCCAACAGGTCGGCGGTACGCACCTGGTCCAGGAGGTCCCGGGCCAGCGGGTGAAGCAGCTGCGCGAGGGCGGCCGTGGGCGGTACGGGGCGCAGCGACGCGCGGTCGCGGGGGTCGGCGGCGAGCAGGGCGTGCTGGGCCAGACAAGGGACTTCTTCGGCCGCGGACCGGGACACGCGGCCCTGCGTCAGGGCCTGCGTGTAGAGGCCCACCGCCTCCTCGCACAGCACGCCCACGCCGTGACCGTGCTCGTGGGGTGCCGTCACCGAGTCGGTTCCACGATGCCGGACTGGATGAGGAGGGCGCCGAGGTGGGTGCGGCTGGTGGCGTTGAGGGTGTGCATGAGTTTGGCGATGTGGGCGCGGCAGGTGCGGACGCTGATGCCGAGCTTGCGGGCCACGATCTGGTCGGTGCTCCCCTCGACGAGGAGGCGGGCGACGCTCAGTTGAGTGGCGGTGATCGGGGTGTCGTGCGCGGGCGCCTGAAGGGGTGCCGTCAGCGGCTTGGCCTGGGCCCACAGCACCTCGTACACCTGGATCAGGTAGCGCACGAGGGCAGGGTGGCGGATCTCCAGGGCGACGTCGCGTTCGGGGTTGGCCGGGATGAAGGCGACGGTGCGGTCGAAGACGAAAAGGCGCTCGACCGTCTGCTCGATGGTGCGCACCTGGAGGGCGGACGACGGCATGTCGTCCAGGTAGGTCTTGATGGCCGGGCTGTAGCGAGCCGGGTGCTGATAGATGTGGCGTAGAGTCACGCCGCGTTCGGCCATGGACAGCCCTCGGCTCAGTGCCTTCTTGAGCTGGTCCACGGGCCGGGTGCCGCTGGGCTGCAGGGTCAGGACCTCGATCCGTGCACCGTCCGTGGCGTTCTGGATGGCCGCCTCGATCAACGGGATGCCTTCGAGGACGGTGATGGCGAGGTTCGGGTCGGTGCTGGCGACGGAGGTCAGGGGCGCCAGGGAGTCGGCCAGGGCGGCGGCGAGTCTGATGCGTTCGTGGATCTCCCGGGTGACGGGCTGCAGCAGGTGGGCGAGAGCCGAGGACGGTGGCACCGGCTGGATCCAGCCATCGTCGTGAGGGTCGGGGTGGACAAGCGCCAACTTGGTGAGGCAGGGGGCGGATTCGAGCTCGGAGCGGGGGAGCCGCCCCGCTCGGAGCGCTTCGGTGTACGTCCCGACACCGGCTTCGCACAGTTCGAGATCGCCGTGCGGCTGATGCGATTTGTCCTCGTCCCTGCCCATTCGTGACCCCCCCACTTTTGGCAGTGCAGCAAGATGACGGTGGTGCCAGCCTAGTTCCCGGGCCAGTGTGGAGGTGTCGGGGGAGCCGGGAACTCCCCCGGCCGATCAAGGGCGTGGCCATGCTCTCCCCCATTGCGTGGCCCGCCCGCCCGGCCCGGGGGGCGGGGATCTTTGGGGCCGGCCGCCGGTCAGGAATCCTGGTCCAGGATTCCTGACCGGGCGATCAGATAGCCGAGTTGGGCGCGGCTGGTGCTGCCGAGGATGACGGACAGTTTGGCCACGTGGGCTCGGCAGGTACGGACGTTCATGCCCAGGCGACGGGCGATGGCCTCGTCCACGTGTCCCTCTACGAGCAGTTGGGCGATGGAGCGCTGAACACCGCTGATCCCTTTGGGAGCTGGGGTGTACGGAAGCTCACCCAGGAGGGGAGACGCGCGGTTCCAGAGCTGTTCGAAGACCGTGATCAGGTAATCGACCAGTCCTGGGTGGCGCAATTCCAGGGCGACTTGATCGTCGCTGCGCGCGGGAATGAAGGCGACCGTCCGGTCGAAGATGATCAGCCGGGCGATGAGTTCCTCAAGCGTGCGTATCTCCACCTTGCCGTCGGCCAGTCGCTCGGCGTAGGCAAGCGTTCCCTGACTGTGCCGCACGGTGTGCTGGTACAGGGTCCGCATGCTCACCCCTCGGTGCACGACCAGGAGAGCGCGCTCCAGTCCCTCCCGGAGCCGGTCTTCGCCGCGGTCGCCTCCCGGCTGGACCGTGAGGACCTCCGTGCGACACTCCGCAGTGGCCAGGTCGAGGGCGGCATTGATCCGGTGCTTTCCCTCCAGCACGGTAATGGCGTGCGTGGTAGGGGGTACCTGGGCGCTGATGTCCATGAATGGCTCGAATGACTCGGTCAATTCGAGGGAGCGGCGGCGATGCTCCTGGATCTCGCGTTCGATGGGGTGGAGGCGCTGGGCGAGCGCCGTGGACGGTGGGAGCGGGCGCAGCCAGTCCGGATCGTCGGGGTCCGGGTGGAGGAGAGCGAAGTCCATCAGGCAAGGAGCCGAAGTCGCTTCCGCCCGGGAGATGCGACCGGAGCGCAACGCACTGGCGTAAAGACGGCGTCCGTCGGTACAGAGATCAGTGATCCCGTGGCGATGTATCCCCTTTGCGTCGCTTGTGGTCATATCCGCACCCCCCAGGTTCCTGAACATGCAGGAACATGATGCATCGACTCAGTGGTGTTCGTGTGCCCAGGTGAGACATCGTCTTTGGTGCGGGGGAGAAGAATCCACAAGTGAGGACGAAGCTGACTATGTATAAGCGAATGCTTCGCTCGGCGCTTGCCGCCTCGTTCGTCGCTGGCCTGGGCTACGGCGTTCTGGGTGGCGCCGGCGGCATCGGTACGGGTGCTGAAAAGCCCGTCGGCCCCAGCGAGATCAGCTGGAGTGTCGAGGCTGTTGACTCATCCGGCGAGATCAGCTGGATCGCCCCGGCGTCGGTCGCGCCGGCCGAGATCAGCTGGAATTCGCTGCCGGTCCAGGCGGGCGCCTGACATGACCACCCCGCCGGACGACCGCACCTTCAGGCGTGAGATGGCGACCGCCTACCGGTCAGGGTGGCATTTCATCGACCTCGTCACGGCGCTGCCCCACCGTGGTGACTCGTTGATGGTCACCCTGTTCGGCGACCCGGTCGTCGTCGCCCGCGAGGACGACGGCGAAGTCCGCGCCTACCGGTGCCTGCGCAAGCCGCGGGGCGCGCCGCAGCCGGTGCGCTGTGCCATCCGGTACGACATGATCTTCGTGAATCTCGCGCAGCGTGACCATCAGCTGTTCGAACCAGAAACCATTGCCGCCACCCCCCACAGTGCCTGAGCGATCCCCCGTCGTTCCACGTCGCTCAGTCACTTCCCCCACACAACGGCGCCACCGTGACCTGAACACGGTGGCGCCGTTGTGCTGCTCCCGGCGCCGCGTGTTCAGCCGCGGCCGAGCGCCCGGTCGAGGGTGATCTCGATGACGACCCGGTCCGGGTTGGGCGAGGGCACCCGGTCGTAGCGCTCCGTGTGACGGCGTACGGCTTCCGCGACGCGCTCCGGGTCCGTGCTGATCCGGGCCACGCCCTCCAGGGTCGCCCAGCGGCGGCGGTGCACCTGGCACGCCGCGACCCGGGCGCCGTCCGGGCCCGCCGCCAGGATGTTGGCCACCTTGCGGCTGTGCTTGTTGGTGATGACCCGGGCGAGGCCGGCCTCGGGGTCGTACGTCACGCACACCGGGACCACGTGCGGGGTGCCGTCGGGGCGGGGCGTGGTGAGCGTGCACACGTGGCTCTCGCGCCAGAACGCGAGGTATTCGGGGCTCGGCTGGTGTACGTCGACTGCCATGGGCCCAGCGTATGCGGGCGGGAACGGCCTGCGGTGGCGGGTGCCCGCAGGGGCCGGTTCACTCGGAAGAAGGGGCGCGGCAGAAGGCGCGCGGCGCGTTCGCCTTGAGTGGAATGCGCTCAACTTTGGGCGCGGCCAGCCTTGAGTGGAATAGACTCAACTTTGTACACGTTGACCGTGTCAGTAAGAGGAACGGACTCGTCATCGCGAGGAGGAGACAGCGCACGTGGACGCCGAGCTGACCAACAGGAGCAGGGACGCCATCAACGCGGCCACCAGCAGGGCCGTGAAGGACGGGCACCCCGATCTGACCCCGGGGCATCTGCTGCTGGCGCTGCTCTCGGGCGAGGACAATGAGAATCTGGTCGATCTGCTGGCCGCCGTCGAGGCCGACCAGATCGCCGTACGCACCGAGACGGAACGGCTCCTGGCCGCGCAGCCCAGCGTGACCGGGTCGACGGTCGCGCCGCCCCAGCCCAACCGCGAGCTGCTCGCCGTCATCGCGGACGCCGCGCAGCGCGCCAAGGAGCTGGGCGACGACTACGTCTCCACCGAGCACCTGCTGATCGGGATCGCCGCGAAGGGCGGCCGTGCCGGTGAGATCCTCGACGGGCAGGGGGCCAGTGCGAAGAAGCTGCTGGACGCGTTCGAGAAGAGCAGGGGAGGGCGCCGGGTGACCACTCCCGACCCGGAGGGCCAGTACAAGGCCCTGGAGAAATTCGGCACGGACTTCACCGCCGCCGCGCGCGAGGGCAAGCTCGACCCGGTCATCGGCCGGGACCAGGAGATCCGCCGCGTCGTGCAGGTGCTCTCGCGGCGCACCAAGAACAACCCGGTGCTCATCGGTGAGCCGGGCGTCGGCAAGACCGCCGTGGTCGAAGGGCTCGCCCAGCGCATCGTGAAGGGCGACGTCCCCGAATCCCTCAAGGACAAGCGGCTCGTCTCGCTCGACCTCGGCGCCATGGTCGCGGGTGCGAAATACCGCGGCGAGTTCGAGGAGCGCCTGAAGACCGTCCTCTCCGAGATCAAGGAGAGCGACGGCCAGATCATCACGTTCATCGACGAGCTGCACACCGTCGTGGGCGCGGGCGCCGGCGGCGACTCCGCGATGGACGCGGGCAACATGCTCAAGCCGATGCTGGCCCGCGGCGAGCTGCGGATGGTCGGCGCGACCACGCTGGACGAATACCGCGAGCGGATCGAGAAGGACCCCGCCCTGGAGCGCCGCTTCCAGCAGGTGCTGGTCGCCGAGCCGTCCGTCGAGGACACGATCGCGATCCTCCGCGGTCTCAAGGGGCGTTACGAGGCCCACCACAAGGTCCAGATCGCGGACGCCTCGCTGGTCGCCGCCGCGACCCTGTCCGACCGCTACATCACCTCCCGCTTCCTGCCCGACAAGGCCATCGACCTGGTGGACGAGGCGGCCTCGCGGCTGCGCATGGAGATCGACTCCTCGCCCGTCGAGATCGACGAGCTTCAGCGCTCCGTCGACCGGTTGCACATGGAGGAGCTGGCCCTCAGGAACGAGACCGACGCCGCCTCCAAGCAGCGCCTGGAGAAGCTGCGCCGCGACCTCGCCGACAAGGAGGAGGAGCTGCGCGGCCTCAACGCCCGCTGGGAGAAGGAGAAGCAGGGCCTCAACCGGGTCGGTGAGCTCAAGGAACGCCTGGACGACCTGCGCGGCCAGGCCGAACGCGCCCAGCGCGACGGCGACTTCGACACCGCGTCGAAGCTGCTGTACGGGGAGATCCCCGGCCTGGAACGCGAGCTGGCCGAGGCCGACGAGGCGGAGCAGGAGGCCGCCCGCGAGCCCAAGGAGACCCTGGTCAAGGAGGAGGTCGGGCCGGACGACATCGCGGACGTCGTGGGCGCCTGGACCGGCATCCCGGCCGGCCGCCTCCTGGAGGGCGAGACGCAGAAGCTGCTGCGCATGGAGTCGGAGCTGGGCAAGCGCCTGATCGGGCAGACCGAGGCCGTGCAGGCCGTCTCGGACGCCGTGCGCCGCACCCGTGCCGGCATCGCCGACCCCGACCGCCCGACCGGCTCGTTCCTGTTCCTCGGCCCGACCGGGGTCGGCAAGACCGAGCTGGCGAAGGCCCTCGCGGACTTCCTCTTCGACGACGAGCGGGCCATGGTCCGCATCGACATGAGCGAGTACAGCGAGAAGCACAGCGTCGCCCGGCTGGTCGGCGCACCGCCCGGATACGTCGGTTACGAGGAGGGCGGCCAGCTCACGGAGGCGGTCCGCCGCCGCCCGTACACCGTCGTCCTGCTGGACGAGGTCGAGAAGGCCCACCCCGAGGTCTTCGACATCCTGCTCCAGGTCCTGGACGACGGCCGGCTCACCGACGGACAGGGCCGGACGGTGGACTTCCGGAACACCATCCTCATCCTGACGTCCAACCTCGGCAGCCAGTACCTGACCGATCCGCTGACCAAACCGGAGGAGAAGAAGCGCCAGGTCCTGGAGGTCGTCCGGGCCTCCTTCAAGCCGGAGTTCCTGAACCGGCTGGACGACCTGGTGGTCTTCTCCGCGCTGTCCGGCGACGAGCTGGCGCACATCGCGGGCCTCCAGATCGACCGGCTCGCGAGGCGCCTGGCCGACCGGCGGCTCACCCTGGACGTCACCCCGGAGGCCCTGGCCTGGCTGGCCGAGGAGGGCAACGACCCGGCGTACGGTGCCCGGCCGCTGCGCCGCCTCATCCAGACGGCGATCGGCGACCGGCTCGCCAAGGAGATCCTGGCGGGCGAGATCAGGGACGGCGACACGGTCCGCGTGGACCGCTTCGAGGACGGCCTGATCGTCGGAGCGGCGAGCTGAGAGAACAGCCGGCAGGTGTTCGGCCGGGAGCCGGGAATGTGACGCCCGAGAAGTCGGGTGTCACATTCCCGCTCGTGTGATCCACTTTTTCAGCATCGGTATTGAGCCAAAGGCCGAGCTCGCCCTGGGTGGGTCAAACTCCTCCCGAGGAACGGTCGCAGGCCCTCTCGCACCCCTTCTGGCAAGGGAGTTCGGGGCGCGGAGTCACGCCGTGCGGCCTGGCCTGCACGCATGAACAGGACACCTCGCTTCACCTGCGGCAGTCTTCCCACCGCAGGGGTTAGAGCTCGAATCGGGTGACCGGTAGCGTGCGCGCATGAACGAGCGGATAGGCGATGAGATAAAAAACGGGCCCAAGAAGTCCAGATCTGACAATCTCTTTCACCTTGGCGAATTCCGTACCCTTTGGTCTGCTTATGCTCAGTCGATCCTGGGCGACCAGCTGGCTCGCGTGGCGTTGTCGTTGCTTGTTTTCGAGCGTACGGAATCGCCGGGATGGACTGCGGCGACCTACGCCCTGACCACCCTGCCGGCCCTGCTGTCCGGAGTACTGCTCTCCGGCCTCGCGGACCGGTTTCCCCGGCGCACGGTCATGGTCACCTGCGATCTCATCCGGGTGGTGCTGGTCGGACTGATGGCGTTGCCGGGCATGCCGCTGCCGCTGCTCGCCGGACTGCTGGTGCTGGCGCAGCTGGCCGAGGCGCCGTTCAGCGCGGCCCAGGGCGCGATGCTGCCCACCTTGCTCGGCGTCGAGCGCTACGAGCGCGGCCAGCGGATCATGCAGATCACCCATCAGGCCGGCCAGTTGGTGGGATTCGCCGGGGGCGGCCTGCTCGTCGCGTGGCTGGGCAGCAGCCGCTCGCTGGCGGTGAACGCGGCGACCTTCCTGCTCTCGGCCGCCCTGATCAGATTCGGGGTGAAGGCCCGCCCCGTCGCGAGCGCCGAGGCCCGGACGGTGAAGATCGGCGCGCAGGTCGGCGCCGCCGCCGCACTGATCTGGTCGGACCGCAGGCTCCGCTCGCTGCTCGTCATGGGCTGGCTCGCAGGCTTCGTCGTCCTGCCGGAGGGGCTGGCCGCCCCATTCGCGGACGAGGCCGGCGGCGGGGCCTACGCGGTGGGGCTGCTACTGGCCTCGCATCCGGCGGGCATGGTGCTGGGCGCGGCCGTGCTCGTACGGCCGGGGATCGGGGACGAGACCCGGCGTCGGTTGCTGGGCCCGCTGGCCGTCGCCGCGAATCTGCCGCTGGTCGGCTACCTGCTCGGTCCCAGTACGGAAGTAGCCATGCTCCTGCTGTTCGTCGCCGGGGTGTGCTCGGCGTATCAGGTCACCGCCGGGGCCACCTTCGTCCTGCTGACCCCGGCCGACCGACGGGGCCAGGCGCTGGGGCTCGCCCGGTCGGGGATGATCGCCATGCAGGGCGTCGGTGTCGCGTCCGGGGGCGCCGTGACCGAGCTGACCGGCTCCCCGGCGACCACCATCGGGGCCGCCGGGCTCCTGGGGGTTGTGTGTGCCCTCCTGGCCGCTGTGGCCTGGACCCGGGTGCGGGGCGCCGGGGCACGGATGATTCCGGAGAAGGCGTAGCCCGGGCGGTCTACGCCGCGACGGCCAAACGCGGTTAGGGTCGTCGGCAGGAAACCACGAGATCCACAGGAGTACCAGCAATGTCTATCGACCCGTCCTCGATTCCTCACTTCGGGGCTCAGCCCGAACCGCAGCCGGCAGGACCGGAGGGCCCCGTCGTCCCTGACCAGGACCTCGTCAAGCAGCTGCTGGACCAGATGGAGCTGAAGTACGTCGTTGACGACGAGGGCGACCTCGCCGCTCCGTGGGAGGAATTCCGCACGTACTTCATGTTCCGCGGCGAGGGCGAGCAGCAGGTCTTCTCGGTCCGTACGTTCTACGACCGCCCGCACGCCACGGACCAGCGCCCGGTCCTCCTCGACGCGATCGACGACTGGAACCGCCGCACCCTGTGGCCCAAGGTCTACACGCACACCCACGAGCCCGAGGAGGGCGAGGAGACCGGCCCCTCGGTCCGCCTGATCGGTGAGGCGCAGATGCTCATCGGCACCGGTGTCTCCCTGGAGCACTTCGTCTCCTCGACGGTCAGCTGGGTGCGCGCCTCCATCGAGTTCGACAAGTGGCTCCTGGAGCGGCTGGGCCTGGCCCCGGCCGAGCAGAAGTCCGAGGACGGCACGGAGGAGTCCGCTCCGGACGCCTGAGTCGTCTCCGCGCGCGTGAAGAGGCCCGGCCGGGGAACCCGCGCCGGGCCTCTTCACACGCATCACGCGTCAGAGCCGCTTCAGCCGGGAAACGGCCTCCTGGAGCACGTCCGTGCGTTTGCAGAACGTGAAGCGGACGAAGGGGGCGCCCTGGTCGCGGTGGTCGTAGAAGACGGCGTTGGGGACGGCCACCACGCCGCAGCGCTCCGGCAGTGCCCGGCAGAACGCGATGCCGTCGCCGGCCGCGTCGAGCGGGCGGATGTCGGTGGTGACGAAGTAGGTCCCCGCCGGGCGGTGGACCGCGAATCCGGCCTCGGCGAGGCCCGCGCAGAGCAGGTCCCGCTTGGCGCGCAGGTCCGCCCGCAGCTCCTCGTAGAAGCTGTCGGGCAGGCGCAGCGCCTCGGCGACGGCGTACTGGAGCGGGCCGCCGGAGACGTACGTCAGATACTGCTTCGCCGAGCGCACCGCCGTCACCAGTTCGGCGCTGCCGGTGACCCAGCCGACCTTCCAGCCGGTGTACGAGAACGTCTTGCCGGCCGACGAGATGGTGACCGTGCGGTCGCGCATGCCGGGGAAGCCGGCCAGCGGCAGGTGTTCGCCCTCGAAGACCAGGTGTTCGTAGACCTCGTCGGTGACGACCAGGAGGTCGTGCTCGCGGGCCAGTTCGGCGATGGCCCCCAGCTCCTCGCGGCCCAGCACCGTGCCGGTCGGGTTGTGCGGGGTGTTGATCAGCAGCAGCCGGGTACGGCGCGTGACCGCCGCGCGCAGTTCGTCCAGATCCAGCCGGTAGGTGCCGGTGGAGGTGTCGGGACGCAGTGTGACGGGAACGCGCGTCGCGCCCGCCATCGCGATGCAGGCGGCGTACGAGTCGTAGTACGGCTCCAGCGCGATGACCTCGTCGCCGGGCTCCAGGAGCGCCAGGAGCGAGGCGGCGATGGCCTCGGTGGCGCCCGCGGTGACCAGCACCTCCGTGTCGGGGTCGTACGCCAGGCCGTAGCGCCGCTGCTGGTGCCCGCTGATCGCGGTGCGCAGCTCGGGGACGCCGGGGCCGGGCGGGTACTGGTTTCCCTTGCCCTCCCGCAGGGCGCGGACAGCAGCCTCGCGGACCTCCTCGGGGCCGTCGGTGTCCGGGAAACCCTGGCCGAGATTGATGGCTCCGGTGCGGACGGCCAGCGCGGACATCTCCGCGAAGATCGTCGTGCCGAACTCGGCGAGGCGGCGGTTGAGCAGCGGTCGTCCGTGTGTCATGGCCGCCATCCTGCGCGCAAGCTCTGGACTTGCTCAAGTCTGCTTTGGCCGTACGGCGGCGGGGGCATCTCCCCTGCACGCCGGAAGGGCGCGGAGCGGGGGGCCTCGCTTCGGGGGAGAGGAAGGACGTGAGGTCATGGGCGGTGTGCTGGTCGGACTGATTCTGGTCGTGCTGGTCGTGGTCCTCGTCGCGATGCTGGCGGGGGCCGGTGGACGGGGGCGTACGCCGGCGCGCAGCAGGCGGCGCGGTACGGCGGGCGGCTCGGCCGCCGGGGGCAGCTGGTGGGCGGGGGACAGCGGCGGCGGCTCGTCCTGCGGCAGCGGAGGCGGGCACTCCGGTGGCGGTGGGCACTCGGGCGGCCACTCCTGCGGCGGTGGGTCCTCCTGCGGTGGGGGGTCCTCCTGCGGCGGGGGCGGCGGGTGCGGCGGAGGCAGCTGACACGGGGCAGTTGGTCCGCGAGGGCGTGTCGGCGCACACGCCCGGGGGCCCGGCGGGACGCGCGGTGCACGCGCCAAGTCCCGCCGGGCTCCTTTTTGTTGGGGTCTCTCATGGGTCTGCGGTGAACAGGTGAGCGGGAAGCCCCCCGAGCGGGAGGGAAACCCCGGCAAGTTGGGCAAAAACGCTGTGAGTGCGGCGTAGTTCGTGATTCCCTCGTTGGAGAGAACATTCAGCCCTCGGACCCCAGTTGGACCTGATCGGGCGCTTCCCACCTCCCACGCGCACGACGCGGGGGCGTCCCCTGTCCATGTGTCCATGCGTGTTTGCGGAGCCGACCCATGCTCACGACCCTCCATACGGCCTATTCCGATACCCGTGCCGCCGATCTGGCCTGGGCGCTGGGGCGCGAACCGCTCCCGGCGCTGGCCGTCCTCGACCTCGAACTCGCGGGCGCCACCATGCAGCTGCGGCTGCTCGGCGCCTCCCACCAGGTGCTCCTGGAGGAGGAGCAGGGCAGCTGTTCCGAGACCGTCGCCTGTATGCCCGGCAGCAGCACCCCGCTGCCGCTGGGCGTCGCCAAGCGGATCGGTGGCTGGGAGTACGAGTTCGCGGCACGCGTCGAGACGCTGAACGCGGGCTCCTTCGCGGGGCGCGCGCAGGAGTTGCTGGCGCTCGTCTCCGACCACCCGCACGGTCTCGCCGGAACGTTTCCGGGCAGCCCGCACGCCTTCACGGCCATGCTCGCCCAGCGGACCGAGGGCCAGGTGCGGTGGCGCACCTGGCACGCGTACCCCCAGGAGGGGCAGCTCGTCGTGACGCGGACCCGGGTGGGCGTGCGTATGCCCGCCGTGGCGCTGTGACGCACGCCCGCCGCGCCTCGAGTGCGCCAGATGCACCCTTGTGGGTGACAAGCAGCGAGCGATCAGTGACGTAGCGTTCGCGGCATGATCGACCAGCAGGTGTCGCTGCGAGGGGGCGCGGCGCGGCTTCCCGTCCGGCCGAGGACCGGTCGGTATCTCGTACTGGCCGCCGTCTTCGTCTGCGCCGCCTGCGGCCTGGTGTACGAGCTCGAACTGGTGGCGCTCGCCTCCTACTTGATCGGCGACTCGGTCACCCAGGCGTCGGTCGTGCTCTCCGTGATGGTGTTCGCGATGGGGATCGGCTCGCTGCTCGCGAAACGTTTACGCAGCCGGGCGGCGGTGGGCTTCGGGCTGATCGAGGCGGCGCTCGCCCTCGTGGGCGGCTTCTCGGCGCTGGTGCTCTACGCCTCGTTCGCCTGGTTCGGCGAGTCGAGGTACGCGCTGGTCGGGTTCTCGCTGACGATCGGCATCCTGATCGGCGCGGAGATCCCCCTGCTGATGACGCTGATCCAGCGGGTGGACCGGCAGGACGCGGGCGAGGCCGTCGCCGATCTGTTCGCTGCGGACTACGTGGGTGCGCTCGTCGGCGGCCTGGCCTTCCCGTTCCTGCTGCTGCCGATGCTCGGCCAGCTCACCGGCGCGCTGCTGACCGGCGCGGTGAACGCGGCCGCGGGCGGGGCGCTGGTGCTGTGGGTGTTCCGGCGGGACCTGACCCCCAGGGCGCGGTGGCTGCTCATCGCCGCCAACGTCACCGTGATCGCGGTGCTGGCCACGGCCGCGGTGCTGGCCGACGACTTCGAGCGCGTGGCGCGGCGTGCGGTGTACGGGGACCAGGTGCGGGTCGCCCTGCGCACCGATGTGCAGGAGGTCGTGCTGACCGGGGCCGGCCGCGGCTCCCTGGACCTCTACCTGGACGGGCGGCTGCGGGTCAGCGCCCGCGACGAGTACCGCTACCACGAGGCGCTGGTGCACCCGGCGATGAACGGGACGCGCGCCCGGGTCCTGATCCTGGGCGGCGGGGACGGGCTGGCGGCACGGGAGGTGCTGCGCTACCCGGACGTGCGGAGCGTGACCCTGGTCGAGCTGGACCCGGCCGTCACCCGACTGGCCCGTACGGACCACGCGCTCTCCGCGCTGAACGCGCACGCGCTGGACGACCCCCGCGTGACGACGGTGACCGGTGACGCGTTCACCTGGCTGCGGACCGTCCGCGGCCGCTACGACGTGGTGATCTCCGACCTCCCCGACCCCGGGATCTCCGCGAGCACGAAGCTCTACTCGGCGGAGTTCTACGGCCTGGTCGCCGAGGCGCTCGCACCGGACGGGCGGCTCGCGGTGCACGTGGGGCCGCCCGTCGCCCGGCCGCGCACCTTCTGGACGGTCGACGCCTCCATGCGGGCGGCGGGGCTGTGTCCGCGCCCCTATCGGATCAGTGGGCACCGGTCGGGTCCCGCGGCCAGCGCCGACCGGGCCGAGGACGGCGCGGACGGGGCCGGCGGCTGGGGATTCCTGCTGGCCGGGACGGCGAGGACGCCCCCGCTCGGCCTGGACCCGGACGCGCCCGCGCTGCGCTCCCTGAGCGCGCCGGGGCTGCTGGACGCGGGGCGCAGGGCGGAGGCCGGGCGGCTGTCCGGCCTGGCGCCGTCGACGCTGGTGCACCCGCGCTACTGGGAGCGGCGATGAGGTCGCGGGGCGCGGGGCGCGGGGTGCGGGGCGGTCGCGGGTGCGGAAGCGCTGACGGGACGGCCGGGGCTGAGTAGGCTCGTTCACCATGGAGCATGAGGTGTTCGTTCCGGTTCCGGTCCCGGCCCTGCGGCGGACGCTGGGCGACCCCGCCCGGGTCGCCCGGTGCGTACCGGGGTTCCAGCAGGACGCCGACGCGTCGGCGGGCCCCTTGGCGGGGCGGCTCAGAATCCGGGCGGGCGGCCACACCATCACGTACCGGGGCGCGCTGCGCCTGACGCCGCTGCCGGGTGACCCGGACGTGGATTCCGTGCACGCCGTCCTGGTGGAGGGCGAGGGCGCGGAGGCCCGGGGCGGCGGCTCGGCGAAGCTCACGCTCACCCTTCGGCTGACGGAGGGCGACGAGGGCACGTCGATCACCTTCGAGGGCGGGGCGAGCGGTGACGGCCGCCTGCGCGACCTGGAGCCTGCGGTGGCGCTGTCGACGGCCCATCGCCTGCTGGACCGGTTCGCCCAGCAGCTCGTGACGGAGTCGTTGGCCGCCCAGGGCGAGGGCGCGGCCGACGAGGCGTGGGGCGGCGGGGCGGGGGGCGGCGGGGCTTTTGCCGGTACGCCGGAGACGCCCGGCGCGGCCGAGGTCACCGCCGATGAGCTGGCCGTCGGGGAGGCCGTGGAGAAGGCGCTCGAAGAGGCCGCCGAGCAGGCGGACCAGACCGGGCCCGAGCCCTCGGCCGGCTCTCCGCTCAGCGGCTCCGGGCCCCTGAGCGGCGCCGACGAGACGCTGCCGACGCACGAGGCCGCCCCCGACGAGGCCCCGGGTGCGGGGCAGCCGGGCGAGCGGGGTGCTGCGCCGGAAGCGGAGCACGAAGAGGAAGGCGACGACGAGCCGTTGCGGGACGAGCCGTCGCAGGTCGGGGATTCGCCGGACGGGGAGTCGCAGGACGGGGATTCGCTGTTCGATGCGCCCATCCCGCCGTCCGCGCTCGACCCGGTCGCCGGGATCGAGTTCACCGTGCCGGACGGGCCTCCGGCGGAGGCCGCACACGCCCGGCGCACCATGATCGGGCGCAGCGCGGAGGAGGTCGACCACGCCCCGCCGCGCGGCCGGTACGCCCCCGTGCCCTCGCCGGATTCGGGCGGTGCGGGCGCGACGCTGCGCTGGGTCGCCCCGGCCGCCGCGCTGGCGCTCGCCTCGGCGGTGGTCGTCAGCCGGGCGTTGCGGCGGCGGAGGTAGCGGCGCCAGTAGGGTCGTCCCGTGAGCAGTAGCGAGAAGGACGTCCGGCTCTCCGTCGGCGACACAGAGTTGACCGTGAACCCCGCCAACGGCTGCCGGATCAGCAGCCTGCGGATCGGCGGTACCGAACTGCTGAGGCAGGGGGAGCGGTACGGCTGCTTTCCGATGGTGCCGTGGTGCGGCCGGACCGAGAACGGGCAGTTCCGCGACGGCGGCGTCCTGCACCAGCTGCCGCTGACCGCGCCGCCGCACGCCATTCACGGCACGGGCCGCGACACGGCGTGGCACACCGCCCTGGAGAGCGGGACGCAGGCGTCGTTCTACTACGACCTGACCGACCCCTGGCCGTACCCGGGCCGGGTGACCCAGACCTTCGAACTGGCCGAGGACTCCCTCACGTTGGCCTTCGGCATCGAGACGTACGGGGACTCCTTTCCGGCCCAGGCGGGCTGGCACCCGTGGTTCCGCCGCCGCCTCGACAACGGCGAGGAGGTCCGCATCGACTTCGACGCGGCCTGGCAGGAGGAGCGCGGCGAGAACCACCTGCCGACCGGGCGCCGGATTCCGCCCCTGCCTGGCCCGTGGGACGACTGCTTCGGGATGCCGGACGGTGTCGACGTCACGCTCACCTGGCCGGAGCGGCTGGAGCTGACGGTCAAGAGCCGGTCCGAGTGGGTCGTGGTCTACGACGAGCAGGACGAGGCGGTCTGCGTGGAGCCGCAGTCGGGCCCGCCGAACGGGCTGAACACCGATCCGCGCTATGTCACCCCGGTCGACCCGCTGGAGATCGCCACCACCTGGAGCTGGCGCCGGCTCTGAGCACGAAGCGCCCGCGGGCGCGCTGGCGCCCTGGGCCGTGCTCGCGACCCAGGGCCGCCGCCTCGGCGGGCTGCCGCGGAAAACGCGCGCCTTATCCTCGTAGCCATGACTGACGTACGTGCTGAGCTGCTCCAGCAGATCAAGGACAAGGCCGTGGTTCACGGCAAGGTGACGCTCTCCTCCGGCCTGGAGGCCGACTGGTACATCGATCTGCGCCGCATCACGCTGGACGGCAAGGCCGCCCCGATGGTCGGTCAGGTCATGCTCGACGCGACGGCCGAGCTGGACTACGACTGCGTCGGCGGGCTGACGCTCGGCGCCGACCCGGTCGCCACGTCGATGCTGCACGCCTCCGCGGCCCGTGGCCAGGAGCTGGACGCGTTCGTCGTCCGCAAGGCGCAGAAGGCCCACGGAATGCAGCGCCGGATCGAGGGCACGGACGTGAAGGGCCGTCGCTGCCTGGTGGTCGAGGACACCTCGACCACCGGCGGCTCGCCGCTGACCGCCGTCGAGGCCGTGCGCGAGGCCGGTGGCGAGGTCGTGGCCGTGGCCGTGATCGTGGAGCGCGGTGCCGCTCCGGCCATCGCCGAGGCGGGCCTCCCGTACGTCCACGCCTACACGGTCCCGGACCTCGACCTGGCCTGACCTGGCAGTTTTCCCGAAGGCGGTCGGTTTCACGTGAAACCGACCGCCTTCGTCGTACGGCCGTGAGCAGGCACCGCCCGGACCGGGAGGCACCGCCGGGTGGAGCCGGAACAAGAGTCTGGGAAGATGGGGGCGACGATGACGTCGCCCCCAGGTCAGGGACCCAGCAACGCACACCCGCACATCCCAAGGAGCGGACAGATGCCCATCGCAACCCCCGAGGCATACGCCGAGATGCTCGACCGGGCGAAGGCAGGCAAGTTCGCCTACCCGGCCATCAACGTGACGTCGACCCAGACCCTGCACGCCGCCCTGCGCGGCTTCGCGGAGGCCGAGAGCGACGGCATCGTGCAGATCTCGACCGGCGGCGCGGAGTTCCTGGGCGGCCAGTACAACAAGGACATGGTCACGGGCGCCGTCGCCCTCGCCGAGTTCGCGCACATCGTCGCCGCCAAGTACGACGTCACCGTCGCCCTGCACACGGACCACTGCCCCAAGGACAAGCTGGACGGCTACGTCCGTCCGCTGCTCGACATCTCCGCCGAGCGCGTCGCCAAGGGTCTGAACCCGCTGTTCCAGTCGCACATGTGGGACGGCTCGGCCGAGACGCTGGCCGACAACCTGGCCATCGGCCAGGAGCTGCTGGCCAAGGCCGCCGCCGCCAAGATCATCCTTGAGGTCGAGATCACCCCGACCGGTGGCGAGGAGGACGGCGTCACCCACGAGATCAACGACGAGCTGTACACCACGGTGGACGACGCGCTGCGCACCGCCGAGGCGCTGGGCCTGGGCGAGAAGGGCCGCTACCTGCTGGCCGCCTCCTTCGGCAACGTGCACGGCGTCTACAAGCCGGGCAACGTCGTCCTGCGCCCGGAGCTCCTCAAGGACCTCCAGGAGGGTGTCGGCGCCAAGTACGGCAAGACGTCGCCGTTCGACTTCGTCTTCCACGGCGGCTCCGGCTCCACCGCCGAGGAGATCACCACCGCGCTGGAGAACGGCGTCGTGAAGATGAACCTCGACACCGACACCCAGTACGCCTTCACCCGCCCGATCGTGGACCACGTGTTCCGCAACTACGACGGCGTGCTGAAGGTCGACGGCGAGGTCGGCAACAAGAAGGTCTACGACCCGCGCAGCTGGGGCAAGTCCGCCGAGGGCGGCATGGCCAAGCGCGTCACGGAGGCGTGCGCCAACCTGCGCTCCACCGGCACCAAGCTGAAGTAATCCGGTACGGACGTGTGGCGTGGGCCCGTCACCCCTCGGGGTGCCGGGCCCACGGCATGTCCGGACCCGTCACGCACGACCCGAGGGAACAGCTGTGAGTACGTCCTACGACTTCGACACCGTGATCGACCGCCGCGGAACCTGGTGCGTCCAGTGGGACGGGGTCGCGGACCGCTTCGGGGTGGACGGGCTGCTGCCGTTCACCATCTCCGACATGGACTTCGAGACCGCCCCCGAGGTGCTGGCAGCCCTGCGCACCCGCCTCGAACACGGCGTGCTCGGTTACACGGACTGGCGACTGGGCGACTTCCGGCCGGCCATCGCGCACTGGTACGCGACGCGCTACGACACCGCGATCGACACCGGGAGCCTGGTGTACGGGCCGTCCGTGCTCAGCCAGCTCTCGCAGCTGCTCCAGATGTGGACGTCCGAGGGCGACGGCGTGGTCCTGCACACGCCCACGTACGACGGCTTCCGCAAGGCGGTCCACGGGCTCGGGCGGGAGCTGCGGGGCGTTCCGCTGGGGGACTCGGAGGCGCTGGAGCGGGAGCTCGCGCGGCCGGACAGCAAGGTCCTCCTGGTCTGCTCCCCGCACAACCCGTCCGGGCGGGTGTGGACGGAGGCGGAGCTCGCCGGGATGGCCGAGCTCGCCGCGCGCCACGGGGTGGCCGTGATCAGCGACGAGATCCACGCGGACTTCGTGCACGACGGGCGCCCGCACGTGCCGTGGAGCCGGGTGGGCGGCGATGCGCGCTGGGCGGTCATCACCTCGGCCTCGAAGTCGTTCAACTTCCCGGCGCTGACCGGTTCGTACGGCCTCATCGGGCGGCCGGAGGACCGGACCGAGTATCTGCGCCGGATGGAGACGGCGGAGGGCCTCGCCTCCCCGGCGGTGCTCTCGCTGACCGCGCACATCGCCGCGTACCGCGAGGGCGGGCCGTGGCTCGACGCGGTACGCGCGTACGTCGTGGAGAACTTGGCCCTGGTCGCCGAGCGGCTGAACACCGCGTTCCCCGCCCTGGAGTGGGAGCCGCCGCAGGCCGGGTACCTCGCCTGGATCGATCTGCGGCGCGCGGGCGTCCAGGACGACGAGGCGTTGCAGCGCGTGCTGATCGAGCGGGAGCGCGTCGCGGTGATGCCCGGCAGCACCTACGGGGCCGAGGGCTTCGTGCGGCTCAACGTGGGGTGCGCGCGGAGCAAGGTCGAGGCGGGGCTCGATGCTCTGATCCGGGGCATCGAGGCGGTACGGGTCACCGGCTGAGGCCTCCCGCTGGCCCTTCGGCCGGGTGCCGACGATGCTGAGGCCATGGAGAAGAGCGAGGCGGACGGGCCCGCGATCCGGGTGGCCTCCGCCGCCGGGCGCTGGGTCGTCCTGACGACGGTGCTCGGGTCGAGCATGGCCATGCTCGACTCCACCGTCATCAACGTCGCCCTGCCCCGCATCGGCGACGACCTGGGCACCGACCTGGCCGCGCTCCAGTGGACCGTCAACGCCTACATGCTGACCCTGGCGGGGCTGATCCTGCTGGGCGGGGCGCTCGGTGACCGCTACGGCCGCAGGCGGGTCTTCGTGGTCGGCGTCATCTGGTTCGCCGCCGCCTCGCTGGTCTGCGGCCTCGCCCCGAACGCCCCCGTGCTCATCGCCGCCCGCGCCCTCCAGGGCGTCGGCGGCGCGCTGCTGACGCCCGGCTCGCTGGCCCTGATCCAGGCGAGCTTCCATCCCGACGACCGGGCCCGCGCGGTCGGGCTGTGGTCCGGCTTCGGCGGGGTCGGCGCCGCCGTGGGGCCGTTCCTGGGCGGTTGGCTGGTCGACGGGCCGGGCTGGCGCTGGGTGTTCCTCCTCAACCTGCCGCTCGCGGCCGTCTGCGTGCCCGTCGCGCTGCGCCACGTACCGGAGTCGCGGGACCCGGACGCGCGGGGGCGTTTCGATGTCGCCGGGGCGGCCCTCGGCGCCCTCGCGCTCGCACTGGTGACGTATGCGCTGATCGCCGCGCCGGGGGAGGGCGCTTCCCCGGCCGTGATCGGGTCGGCGGCGGGCGGAGTGCTCCTCGGCGCCGCCTTCGTCCAGCTCGAACGACGGCGGCCCCATCCGATGCTGCCGCCCTCGGTGTTCGCCTCCCGGCAGTTCACCGCCGTCAACGTCGTCACCCTGTGCGTGTACGCGGCGCTCGGCGGCTACTTCTTCCTCTCCGCGATCCAGCTCCAGGTCGTCGCCGGTTACTCGGCGCTGGGCGCCGGCACCGCGCTGCTGCCGACCACCCTCCTGATGCTGCTGTTCTCGGCCGCTTCGGGCGAGCTGGGCCAGCGCATCGGCCCGCGCATCCCGCTCACCGCCGGGCCGCTGATCGCCGCCGCCGGCATGCTGCTGATGCTGCGCGTGGGGGAGGGGTCGGACTCCGTCACCGGCTACCTGACCGACGTACTGCCCGCCGTGGCCGTCCTGGGCGTCGGTCTGGTCACCGTGGTGGCACCCCTCACCGCGACCGTCCTGGCTTCCGTGGACACGGGCCGGGCCGGGCTCGCCAGCGGCATCAACAACGCCGCGGCGCGCGCCGCCGGCCTCATCGCGGTGGCCGCTCTGCCGCTGCTCGCCGGCATGGGGCCGGAGGCGTACCGGGACGCCGGGGAGTTCGCCGCGACGTTCCGGCGGGCCATGCCGATGTGTGCGGGGCTGCTGGTGCTCGGCGCGTTGATCGCCTGGGCGACCGTACGCACACCCGCCCCCGTGGACGACACCGCGCGGCCGGAGTGCGCGGTGCACTGCGGCGTCACGAGCCCGCCACTGGAGCCCGCACCGGAGGCCGCCCCGCCGGACACCACCGGCTGAGGCGCGCGGCGCGCCCACGGCCGCCGCACGGGCCGGGGCGGGATTCGGGCCCGGGTCCTCGGCGGGCCCCGTGCCAGGCACACTGGGAACATGTCGATCCACGAGAACCTGCTCGGGGGCCCGCCCCCGACCCACCTGCCCGACGACCCGGAGCCGCGCGAACTGCTCGCCGCGGGCACCGCGCCCGCCGACGTCGCCGCGAAGTACCCGACCTCCTCGCTGGCCTGGGCACAGCTCGCCGACGAGGCGTTCGAGGGCGGCCGGGTCATCGAGTCGTACGCCTACGCCCGCACCGGCTACCACCGCGGCCTCGACGCGCTGCGCCGGGCCGGCTGGAAGGGCCACGGCCCCGTGCCGTTCGAGCACGAGCCGAACCGCGGCTTCCTCCGCGCCCTGCACGCCCTCGCCCGGGCCGCGCAGGCCATTGGCGAGCAGGAGGAGTACGAGCGCTGCTCGACGTTCCTGCGCGACTCCTCGCCGACCGCCGCCGAGACCTTGGGCTAGCCGCCGCCGTACCGCAGGCCCCGCAGTTCCGCATCCGCGACTGCGGGGCCTGCGCGTGTCCGGAGCAGGCGTTTAGTATGCGAACAGGGGACCGGGGCTCCACTTCCGAGGGGAAGGGGCGGACCGCTACCCGGAAGCTCGTGTCGAGGAGACAGCGATGTCGACGATTCACCCCGACCCCGAAGCCACCGGTGCGGCGACCCCGCACCTCGACTTCGCGGGCACGACTCCGTACGAGGACTATGTCCAGGCGGATGTCCTGACCCACCTCCAGCACCTCCGCTCGGACGATCCCGGCGAGATGGTCTTCCTGGTCACCACCCAGGTCATGGAGCTGTGGTTCACCGTCATCGTCCATGAGTGGGAGACCGCCGCGCACGCGATGCGCGGGGACCGCCTGGACGTCGCGCAGGACGCGCTGAAGCGGTCGCTCCGCGAACTGGAGGCCCTGAACGCCTCCTGGACGCCGCTCGCCCAGCTCACTCCGGCCCAGTTCAATTCCTACCGGTCCTCGCTCGGCGAGGGTTCCGGTTTCCAGTCGGCGATGTACCGGCGGATGGAATTCCTGCTCGGCGACAAGTCCGCGTCCATGCTGGTGCCGCACCGGGGCGCGCCCCGCGTCCACGCGGAGCTGGAGAAGGCGCTCGCGGAGCCCGGCCTGTACGACGAGGCCCTGGCCCTGCTCGCCCGGCGCGGACACGCGATCCCGGAGTCCGTGCTCGGCCGCGACCTGACCCAGAAGTACGAGCCGTCGCCCGAGGTCGAGGCCGTCTGGGCGGAGATCTACGCCAACCCGGACCAGAACGACGAGCTGGTCCGCCTCGGCGAGGTGCTCACCGACGTCGGCGAGCTGGTGTGGCGATGGCGCAACGACCATCTCCTCGCGACCCGGCGGGCCATGGGCTCCAAGACCGGCACCGGCGGCTCGGCCGGTGTGGCCTGGCTGGAGAAGCGCGCCACGAAGAACGTGTTCCCCGAGCTCTGGACGGCCCGCAGCCATGTCTGACCTGCAGGAGCGCGCACAGGCGCTCGACACCGAGGACGCCCTCGCGCCGCTGCGCGAGCTGTTCACCCTGGACGACACGGTCTACCTGGACGGCAACTCGCTCGGCGCGCTGCCGCGCCACGTGCCCGCCCGGGTGCAGGAGGTCCTCACCCGTGAGTGGGGTGAGCTGCGCATCCGGTCCTGGGGCGAGAGCGGCTGGTGGACGGCGCCGGAACGGATCGGTGACCGCATCGCCCCGATCGTCGGCGCGGCGGCCGGCCAGATCGTCGTCGGGGACTCGACCAGCGTGAACGTCTTCAAGGCCCTCGTCGCCGCGACCCGGCTGGCCCCGGAGGGCCGCGACGAGATCCTGGTCGACGCGCAGACGTTCCCCACCGACGGCTACATCGCCGCTTCGGCGGCCCGGATGACCGGGCACCGGATCGTCCCGGTCGCCCCCGCCGACGTGCCGGGCGCGCTCGGTCCGCGGACCGCCGCCGTGCTGCTCAACCACGTCGACTACCGCTCGGGCCGGCTGCACGACCTGCCGGGGCTGACCGCCGCGGTGCGGGCCGCGGGCGCGATCGCCGTCTGGGATCTGTGCCACAGCGCGGGCGCGCTCCCGGTCGGCCTGGACGAGCACGGCGTGGACCTGGCGGTCGGCTGCACGTACAAGTACCTCAACGGCGGCCCCGGTTCGCCCGCCTACCTGTACGTCGCCGAGCGCCACCAGACGTCCTTCGACTCGCCCCTGCCGGGGTGGACGTCGCATGCCGACCCGTTCGCGATGACGCCCGGCTACACCCCGGCGGACGGTGCGGTCCGGGGCCGGGTCGGCACGCCGGACATCCTGTCCATGCTGGCTCTGGAGGCGTCCCTCGACGTCTGGGACGGGGTCGGGATCGAGGCGGTCCGGGCCAAGTCCCTGGCCCTGACGGACTTCTTCCTGGAGTGCGTCGAGGCGTACGCCCCCGAGGGGCGGGTCACCTCCGTCACCCCGTCCGCCCACGCGGAACGGGGCAGTCAGGTCGCGCTGAGGTGCGACGACGCCGAGCCCGTGATGGCCGAGCTGATCGCGCGCGGAGTCGTCGGGGACCTGCGCCGGCCGGATGTGCTGCGGTTCGGTTTCACACCGCTGTACGTGGGGTTCGCGGACGCGGAACGCGCGGCGCGGGTGCTCGTGGAGGTTCTGGGCGCTCCGGCGGCGTAGGCTGCCGCATCCGTCCGGTGACCGGCTCGCCCCGGTCACCGGACGGCGCCGTGCCGGGGGCTCGCGCGGGGGCGGCGCGGCGCGGTGCGCCGGGTGGCGATTCCCGGTGGGCGGGGTCGTCCCCCGTACTGGTACCGTCCCCGCAGGTCAGGCCAGTTGGGCCGGACGACAGGGAGGGTGGGAGCAGGATGTCGGATTCCGCCGCGCGCGAGCGGGACGCCGCCGAGACCGAGTCGGCCTTCTCGCATCCGGCGGTCGCCCCCGACGCGTCCGCCGCCTACGGCAGCCACCCCGACCAGGTCATCGACTTCTACGCCCCGCGCGGGGGCCGCACCGGCGCGCCGGTCGTGGTCGTGCTGCACGGCGGAGCGTGGCGGGCTCCGTACGACCGGGCGCATGTGTCGCCGTTCGCGGACTTCCTGGCCCGGCACGGGTTCGCCGTGGCCAGCGTGGAGTACCGGCGCGGCAGCGAGCTTCCGCAGCAGCGCGGGACCGGCCCGGTCGCGGGGCGCTGGCCGGAGACCTTCGACGACGTCGCGGCCGCGATGGACGCGCTGCCGGAGCTGCTGGCGCGGGAACTGCCGGCGGCGGACGTCCGCCGGATCGTCGTCACGGGGCACTCGGCGGGCGGCCAGCTGGCCCTGTGGGCCGCCGCCCGGCACGTACTGCCGGAGGGGTCGCCGTGGCGGCTCCCGAGGCCGCCCGCGCTGCGGGGTGTGGTGGCGCTGGCGCCGATCGCGGACTTCGGCACGGCGGTCGCGCTCGACGTGTGCTCGGGGGCGATCGGGCAGTTCCTGGGGGCTGCGGAGGACTTCGCCGAGCGGAGCGCGCACGCCGATCCGTCCCGGCTGCTGCCCACGGGCATCGCGACCGCGGTCGTCCAGGGCACGACGGACCTCACGGTTCCGGCGGCCGTCTCCGAGGCGTTCGTGGACGCGGCGGCCAAGGAGGGCGAGACGGTGGGGCTGACCCTGCTGCCGGACGTCGGCCACTTCCCGCTGATCGACCCGGCCGCCGACGCGTGCGCGGTGGTCGCGGAGGAGATCGCCCAGCTCGCCTGGTAGGTGCGTGGCGGCGGGCGCCCGTAGTACTTGCGACGGACGGCCGGGAATCCGCAACACTGCTGACGACCCGGCCCGCCGCCGCGCCTACCGTGGACGCGTGACCGAGACCAAGACCAGAAGCCCGGAGCTACGGCTCGCTGCGCGTGCGATGGACGACCTCTGGGAAGACCTCTTCGAGGACGCCTTCGCCTACCGGCCGATGCCACCGATGCGCACGGACGGGCCCCTGACCGGGCGGTTGCCCCGGCGGCTCGCGGAACGGGCCGCGTGGACGCCGCACGCGGCGGTGCTGGGCGTCGCTCTGATCACCTTCATGGCGGGGTTCACCGTCACCGGCAACGCCGGTGTCCTGCTGTCGGGGCTGCTGCCCGCCGTCTGCGTCGCGATGACACTGATCAGGCCGGTCGGGGCGTTCTGGATGTCGATGGTCCTGATGCCGGTGAGCGTGGTGGTCGGCGGCTACGAACCGTGGTCGCCGAGCTTCCTCATCTCCCATCTGGTGGTGCTGTTCGTCGTCGCGGCCAGGACCAGGCCGCGCACCGCCGCCTGGATGTGGGTGCTCACACTGTTGCTGGGTCTCGTCGTGGAGGGCGTCGTCACCGGTGGGGCCGGGGGGCCGAACACCGCGGGCATGGCGGTGGTTTCGGCGTTCGCGCTGCTCGTGGTGAGCATGGTCCAGGTCCGGCGGGAGGCGCAGCGCGAGGTCACCGTGCAGCGCACCGTCACCGCCGTCGAGCGCGACCGGCGCACGCTGCTGGAGGAGCGCACGACGATCGCCCGTGAACTCCACGACGTGGTCGCCCACCACATGTCCGTCGTGGCCATCCAGGCCGAGGCCGCCCCGTACCGGGTGGAGAACCCGCCGCCGGAGCTGGAGCAGGCGTTCGTCACGATCCGGGAGAACGCCGTGGCCGCGCTCACCGAACTGCGCCGGGTGCTCGGCGTCGTCCGGGCCGACGACTACGAGGCCCCGGACGCGCCGCAGCCCACCCTCGCCGACCTCGACCGGCTGCTCACCAATGTCGGGGAGGCGGGCCTGGTGACCGAGAAGGCGGTGACCGGGGCGGTGCGCGAACTGCCCCAGGGCGTCGAGCTGTCGGCGTACCGGATCATCCAGGAGGCGCTCAGCAACAGCCTGCGGCACGCTCCGGGCGCCACGGCCAGGGTCGAGATCGGTTACGTACTCGGCGGGCTGGGCCTGCGCGTGGTCAACGGACCGCCGACCGCTCCGGTGAAGCCGTCCCAGGGTGCCGGGCACGGGATCACCGGGATGCGGGAGCGGGTCGCGATGCTGAACGGTGAGATGACCGCCGAGCCCACCGAGGAGGGCGGTTACGAGGTCACGGCCTTCATCCCGGCCCAGCAGACAGGGCCCGGCGTCTCCGGGGACTTCAAGGAGCGGGCATGACGACGCAGCCGGCCGGCCCGCCGATCCGGGTCCTGATCGTGGACGACCAGATGATGGTCCGCGAGGGCTTTTCGGTCCTGCTCAACGCCATGCCGGGCATCGAGGTCGTCGGCGAGGCGGTGAACGGCCGCGAAGCCGTCTCCCAGGTCGCCGCGCTCCGCCCCGACGTGGTGCTGATGGACATCCGCATGCCGGAGCTCAACGGCATCGAGGCGACCCGCGAGATCGTCGCCGCGGACGCGGACGCGAAGGTCCTGGTACTCACCACCTTCGACCTGGACGAATACGTCTACCAGGCCCTGCGCGCGGGGGCCTCCGGCTTCCTGCTCAAGGACGCCTCGGCCCGCCAGCTGGCCGACGGGGTACGGGTCGTCGCCTCCGGAGAGGCGCTGCTGGCCCCCACCGTGACGCGGCGCCTGATCACCGAGTTCTCCAGACTCGCCTCCGCTCCCCGCCCTCCGGCCCTGGCCCGGGTCGGCGACCTCACCGAGCGCGAGACGGAGGTGCTCGTCCTCATCGCCCAGGGCCTGTCGAACGCGGAGATCGCCGGGCACCTGGTCGTCGCCGAGTCGACCATCAAGACCCATGTGAGCCGCATCCTGGTCAAACTCGGCCTCCGCGACCGCACCCAGGCCGCCGTCTTCGCCTACGAGGCCCGCCTGGTCACCCCTTCCTGAGCACGGTGGTCTAGCGTCGGGCCATGGAACAGGCCAGCACCTCCCCCGCCCCGTTCGACCCCTGGTCGGCGGCGTTCGTCGCCGACCCGTACCCCGCCTACGCCGAGCTGCGGGCCACCGGCCGGGCGCACTACTTCGAGGCCACCGATCAGTGGCTCGTCCCGCACTACGCCGACGTCTCGGCCCTGCTGCGGGACCGGCGGCTGGGGCGCACCTACCTCCACCGGTTCACGCACGAGGAGTTCGGCCGGACACCGCCGCCTCCGGAGCACGAGCCGTTCGAGACGCTCAACGGGCAAGGGCTGCTGGACCTCGAACCGCCGGACCACACCCGCATCCGGCGCCTGGTGTCCAAGGCGTTCACCCCGCGCACCGTCGAGCAACTCGTCCCGACCGTCCAGCGGTTGGCCGCCGGCCTCGTGGACGACTTCGTCGAGCAGGGCGGGGGCGACCTGCTGGCCGCCGTCGCCGAGCCGCTGCCTGTCGCCGTGATCGCCGAGATGCTCGGAATCCCGGAGTCCGACCGGGCCCCGCTCCGGCCCTGGTCCGCGGCGATCTGCGGGATGTTCGAGCTGAACCCGTCCGAGGACACCGCCCGCGCCGCCGTCCGCGCCTCCCTCGAATTCTCCGCGTACCTCCGCGAGCTGATCGCCGAGCGGCGCGTGCACCCGGGCACGGACCTCATTTCCGCCCTGGTCGCCGCCCACGACGAGGGCGAGCGGCTGACCGAGCAGGAGATGGTCTCCACCTGCGTCCTCCTCCTCAATGCCGGGCACGAGGCGACCGTCAACACCACGGTCAACGGCTGGTGGACGCTGCTGCGCCACCCGGAGCAGCTGGCCGCCCTCCGCGCCGACCATGGGCTCCTGCCCACGGCGCTGGAAGAACTGATGCGGTACGACACCCCCCTTCAGATGTTCGAGCGCTGGGTCCTGGACGACATCGAGATCGGCGGCACCGTCATTCCGCGAGGGGCCGAGGTGGCCCTGCTCTTCGGCTCGGCCAACCGCGACCCCGCCCGCTTCGCGGCCCCGGACACCCTGGACCTCGCCCGGCGCGAGAACCCGCACATCACCTTCGGCGCAGGCATCCACTTCTGCCTGGGCGCCCCGCTCGCCCGGGTCGAACTGGCCGCCTCCTTCGGTGAGCTGCTGCGCAAGGCGCCCGGCCTGCGCCTTGCCGCCGAGCCCGAGTGGAACCCGGGATACGTCATCAGGGGCCTGAAGGAGCTGCGGGTCGAGGTGTGAGGCCGGGGCGGGCCCCCGCGCCCGCCCCGGCCTCAGGTCACGAGATCCCGGCGGCGCAGCGCCGCCAGGGCCGCGGCCACCAGAACCGCCGACAGTGCGGTGAGGAGCGTCACCGGCCCCCACTCCATCCCCGCTCCCGGCAGCTTCGGCAGGTGGGTGAACGGCGACGCGTCCATCACCGGCTGCGGCAGGTCCAGGGCGGGCCCGATCCAGCCGAGTGCCAGGCAGAGTCCCACCACGCCCCAGCTCGCCGGGGCCGCCCTCGGTATCGCCCCGTGGAGCAGGGCCGCGACTCCGCCGAGCAACCAGACGGCGGGCAGTTGCACCAGGCAGGCGCCGAGCACGGCGGGTAGCGCGTGACCGTATCCCGCCGCCAGACCGAGCCCGCCGACCACCATGATCAGAGCCGCCCCGCCGAAGGCGATGAGCAGATGGCCCCCCGCCCAGCGGAGCCGGCCGACCCCGCCCGCGAGCACCGTCTCCGCGCGTCCGGCGGTCTCCTCGCCGTGCAGCCGGAGCACCGACGCGGCGATGTACAGAGCGGCGACCGTGCCGAGCACGGAGACCATCGAGGCGAGGAACGCGTCGGTGAGGCCGGACTGCCCGCCCATGCGCTCGAAGATCTCCCGCGCCTTCTCGTTGTCCCCGACCAGGTCCGCCGCCCCGCCGACCAGTCCGCCGAAGACGAAGCCGACCACGGCGAAGGACACCGTCCACCCCAGCAGCGCCCCGCGTTGCAGCCGTATCGCGAGGTCCCAGGCGGTGGACATCCGGCCCCGCGCCGGCCCCGGCCGCGCCGCCAGGAAGCTCATGCCGACGTCCCGGCGTCCGGTCAGCACGTACGCCACGGCACCTTGCACCGCCACCGCGCCGACGATCAGGAGGAGCACCCACCAGCGCTCGTCCGCGTACGGCCGGACGTTCTCCGCCCAGCCGAGGGGGGAGAGCCAGGTGAGCAGGGACGAACCGTCGTCAGCGGCCGAGTCGCCCGCCGCCTTCAGGACGAACGCGGCACCCACCGCCGCCGCCGTGACCCCCTTCGCGAGGCGGGCGCTCTCGGTGAACTGCGCGATGATCGCAGCGGTGCAGGCGAACAGCACCCCGACCCCGGCGACGGCCGCCGCGAGCGCCACCGCCCCCGCGCCCCCCGCACCCGAGCCGGCCATTCCGGCCGTGATCACCAGCGCCAGGCCGGCATTGGCGATCAGGGCCGCGAGCAGTGCGGCGGTGAGCGGAGCGCGGCGCCCGACCACCGTCGAGGAAAGCATCTCCTGACGGCCCGTCTCCTCTTCCTCCCGGGTATGACGCACGACGACGACCAGGCTCATGACCGCTGCCAGCGCCGCACCGAAGGCGAGCATCCGCCAGCTGACGAGCCCGCCGACGGAGTCACCGAACACGGGCCCGTACATCGCCCGCACGGAGCTGTTGGCGTTCATGGAAGCGGCGAGCTCGGCGCGTTGGGCCGGCGTTTCGTAGAGCGACGAGATGGACGTACCGACGGAGGAGAAGGACCCGCCGAGGACGAGGACCCAGACAGGGATGACGATGCGGTCGCGTCGCAGGGCGAGTCGCAGAAGGGCACTGGTCCCGGTGAGTGAGCCGGCGGACGCGCGGTGCCGTACACCCGCCTGCGTCGCGAGGGGCACGGCGGTCATCGCGCCACCTCCGACGGCTGCCCGGCGTCGGCCGTGTAGTGGCGGAGGAAGAGTTCCTCCAGCGTGGGCGGCGTGCACGTCAGAGAGCGGACGCCCGACGCGGACAGGGATTTGAGGACGGCGTCCAGCTGGTCCGTGTCCACCTGGAGCGATACCCGCCGCCCCTCGACGTCGAGGTCATGGACCCCGGCGAGCCGTGTCAGGCCGTCCGGATCGCGTATCAGCTCGGCGCTGACGTGCGTACGCGTCAGGTGACGCATGTCCGCCAGCGAGCCGGTCTCCACCGTCCGGCCCTGGCGGATGATGCTGACCCGGTCGCAGAGCGATTCGACCTCGCTCAGGATGTGGCTGGAGAGCAGCACCGTCCGACCGCGCTCGCGCTCCTCGGCCACGCAGCTCTGGAAGACCTCCTCCATCAGCGGATCGAGCCCGCTCGTCGGCTCGTCCAGGATCAGCAGATCCACGTCCGACGCGAAGGCGGCTACCAGGGCCACCTTCTGCCGGTTGCCCTTGGAGTACGTCCGCCCCTTCTTGGTCGGATCGAGCTCGAAGCGGTCCACGAGGTCCGCGCGCCTGGCCCCGTCGAGACCGCCGCGCAGCCGCCCGTACAGGTCGATCACCTCGCCGCCGGAGAGATTGCGCCACAGCGTCACGTCCCCGGGGACGTATGCCACACGCCGGTGCAGCTCGACCGCGTCGTGCCAGGGGTCGCCGCCGAGCAGATGGGCCGCACCGGAGTCGGCTCTCAGCAGCCCCAGGAGGACCCGGATGGTGGTGGACTTCCCCGACCCGTTCGGGCCGAGGAAGCCGTGGACCTCACCGGTCTCGACGGCGAGGTCGAGACCGTCCAGCGCCTGCGTCCGGCCGAACGACTTGCGCAGTCCGGCCACGGTGATTGCCTTCGTCATGATTTTGAACGTACGCTAGTTTCACAAAATTGTGAAGTTAAGGAACCGTATAAACTCGAAGGAGTGACATAGCAGTGGCGCACGCAGGAAGAGGAGCGGGATGAGCGGCGAATCCGCGGAGGAGAGCGCGACCGAGGGCGTGGTCCGGGGCCCCGGGGACCGGGACGCCGAGGCCGTCGCGCGGTTTGTCGAGCGGTTCGCGTCCGAGATGACCGAGGCGGGGATGCAGCGCATGGCCTCGCGCGTCTTCGCCGCCCTGCTCGCGGACGACGACGCCTCGATGACCTCGGCGGAGCTCGCCCTGGCCCTGCAGATCAGCCCCGCCGCCGTATCGGGCGCGATCAACTACCTCACGCAGGTCAGCATGGTGGGCCGCGAACGCGAACCGGGATCGCGCCGCGACCGGTACCGGCTGCACAACGAGATCTGGTACACCACCTTCGCCAGTCGCGACCAGGTCCTCACCCGCTGGGAGCGCACCCTCAAGGAAGGCGCGCGCACGCTCGGCGAGCACACCCCGGCCGGTGCCCGGATCGCCGAGACGGCGGCGTTCTTCGAGTTCCTGCAGTCGGAGCTGGAGGGGCTGATGGGCCGCTGGCAGGAGCACCGCAAGACCCTCGACCTGCCGTCGGGCAGCCCGGGCTCGGGCGCCTGACCGCCCGCGCCCGCTATCTCGCCGGGAGCATCAGCCCCCAGGCCCCCGCCCGTACCGTCCACGTCCGGGTCCGCACCGGCCCCGCCACCTGTATGTCCGCCCGGTAGCGGAAGTCCGCCCCCGACACCGTGACCGCCTTCGCCTCCGTGGTGACCGGGGCGGTGTCCGGTGCGTCGATCGTCACGGCGGCCAGGCCGTCGTCGCCGCAGCCCGATGTCACCGTCACGGAGGCGACCGGGCGGTCGAGGTCGTTCAGCACGATGCCGTCGGCCTCCACGCGCAGCCGGTGCGTCGGCGGCACGCCGGCCGGTTCCGGAGGCGCGGGCCGCACCAGGGTGCGGACCAGGGAGCGGCAGGCGTCCCAGACGGAGGACACGCCCGGGCGGTCGGAGCCCGCGCCCGGGGCTCCGTTCAGCGCGGGGATGCGCAGCGCCCCCAGGACCACGCCGTCGCTGTCGTCGACGAGCAGGTCGAGGCGGCGCACCGCACCGTCCAGTGCCGTGCGCGCCGCCGCCACCGCGCCGTTCGGCACGCCGAGCGAGTGGGCGAGTTCCAGCGCGCCCGACGCGCCGACGGGGACGAGCGACAGCGCGCTCATCGCGGGCTCCGGTTCCCGGTGCAGCAGGGACACGGCGCGCCTCAGCGCCCGGTCGTCGCCGATCACCACCGGCCGCCGACCGCCCCGGCGGGACAGGGCCCGGGCGAATTCTCCGGGGCTGTCCGGGAGGCAGATCTTGGCGTGCGAGCCCGCGCTCAGCACGTCCTTCGCGATGCGGACGGACTCGCCGTCCGTCCGGCGGGCGACCGGATCGATCACCACCAGCAGGTGGGGCGCACCGTTACCGGGGGGCTGGGCAGCCGACACCTCGGTCCTTCCTCGGGTAGCATCTTGGTGCAAGAGCCCCTTGCGCTATTGCGCCAGGGGTTTCGTCTATTCCGGGGCACCCGGTTCGACGGTTCGGACTGTGCCGTACAACGACGTACGGCATGTACGGCGTTTTCGTACGCCCCCTGACCTTGGACATGCCCCGCCCGGAAGGGGTGTACGCCTGTGCCCGCACTTGTGCTGCTCGGTGCTCAGTGGGGTGACGAGGGCAAGGGAAAGGCCACCGACCTCCTCGGTGGATCCGTGGACTATGTGGTGCGCTACCAGGGCGGCAACAACGCCGGCCACACGGTGGTCGTCGGTGACCAGAAGTACGCACTGCATCTCCTCCCCTCCGGCATCCTGTCACCGGGATGTACCCCGGTCATCGGTAATGGTGTCGTCGTCGACCCGGCGGTCCTGCTCTCCGAGCTGAGTGGGCTGAACGACCGCGGCGTGGACACGTCGAAGCTGCTGATCAGCGGCAACGCTCATTTGATCACCCCGTACAACGTCACCGTCGACAAGGTGACGGAACGGTTCCTCGGGAAGCGCAAGATCGGCACCACCGGCCGCGGCATCGGCCCGACGTACGCCGACAAGATCAACCGCGTCGGCATCCGCGTCCAGGACCTCTACGACGAGTCGATCCTGGAGCAGAAGGTCGAGGCGGCCCTGGAGCAGAAGAACCAGCTTCTGGCCAAGGTCTTCAACCGGCGCGCCATCGAGGCCGGCAAGGTCGTCGAGGACATGCTCCAGTACGCGGAGCAGCTGAAGCCCTACGTGGCCGACACGACGCTTGTCCTGAACAACG
The DNA here is from genome assembly GCF_040679335.1 of Streptomyces sp. NPDC052299. Classification (NCBI taxonomy): domain Bacteria; kingdom Bacillati; phylum Actinomycetota; class Actinomycetes; order Kitasatosporales; family Streptomycetaceae; genus Streptomyces; species Streptomyces sp. NPDC052299. The sequence continues at coordinate 434,377 of NZ_JBFAUP010000001.1, forward strand.
CCATCGACGCGGGCAAGGTCGTCCTGTTCGAGGGCGGTCAGGGCACGCTGCTCGACGTCGACCATGGCACGTACCCGTTCGTGACCTCCTCGAACCCGACCGCGGGCGGCGCCTGCACCGGCGCCGGGGTCGGTCCGACCAAGATCAGCCGGGTCATCGGCATCCTCAAGGCGTACACGACCCGGGTCGGTGCCGGGCCGTTCCCGACGGAGCTGCACGACGAGGACGGCGAGGCGCTGCGGCGGATCGGCGGCGAGCGCGGTGTCACCACCGGCCGCGACCGCCGGTGCGGCTGGTTCGACGCGGTCATCGCGCGGTACGCGACCCGGGTCAACGGCCTCACCGACTTCTTCCTCACCAAGCTGGACGTGCTGACCGGCTGGGAGCAGATCCCGGTGTGCGTCGCGTACGAGATCGACGGCAAGCGCGTCGAGGAGCTCCCGTACAGCCAGACCGACTTCCACCACGCGAAGCCGGTCTACGAGATGCTTCCGGGCTGGTCCGAGGACATCACCAAGGCGAAGACGTTCGCCGACCTGCCGAAGAACGCGCAGGCGTACGTGAAGGCGCTGGAGGAGATGTCCGGCGCCCCGATCTCCGCGATCGGCGTCGGCCCCGGCCGGACCGAGACCATCGAGATCAACTCGTTCCTGTAGTCGTACGGGAGCACAGGAGGGCCGGGGCGGCGGATGCGCCCCGGCCCTCCGGCGTGTGCGCGCTCAAGGGACTGTCTGGTCTAGACCTTGACAGGTCCAGACCAGCGGCGGTTGGGTGCAGGGATGCCCGCACGGCCCGCCCGCCGAGGGTGCGGCGCACCGGGCGCCCGTCCTCGTAGAAGGAGTGAGCAGCGCTGAACCGCATCAAGAGCATCCTGACCGTACTGAGCGCGGTCGTCGCCACGGCAGCCTTCCTGCCCGGCGCCGCCAACGCCGCACCGGCCGCCTCGGACACCACAGGCTCCACGTCGTGCGCACCCCTGTGGGACTCCTCGACCGCCTACACGGCAGGCGGCACCGTCTCGCACCACGGCCGCAACTGGACGGCGAAGTGGTGGACGCGGAACGAGAACCCGGGCGCCACCACCGTCTGGGTGGACGCGGGTGCCTGCATGGGAGGGGTTTCCGACTTCGTCATCAGCGAGGCGGAGTTCGACGCGATCTTCCCCGAGCGCGACTCCTTCTACACCTATCAGGGGCTGATCGACGCGCTGCACGCATATCCCCGCTTCGCCAACACCGGGACCGAGGAGACCAGGAGCCGGGAGGCCGCGGCGTTCCTGACGCACGCCGACTTCGAGTCGGTCGGCCTGCAGTACGTGAAGGAGATCAACGAGGCCAACTACTGGATCAAGTGCGACTACAGCCAGCCGTTCGGCTGCCCGGCAGGTCAGTCCGCCTACTACGGGCGCGGTCCGATCATGTTCAGCTGGAACTTCAACTACAAGGCGGCCGGAGACGCGCTCGGCCTCGACCTGCTCAACGACCCGTGGCTGGTGGAGCGTGATCCGTCCGTCGCCTGGCAGACCGCCCTCTGGTACTGGAACACCCAGAACGGTCCCGGCACCATGACCTCCCACGACGCCATGGTCGGTGGGGCGGGCTTCGGTGAGACCATCCGCTCGCTCAACGGCTCGCTGGAGTGCAACGGCGGCAACCCCGAGTCGGTGCGGGCCCGGGCGGCCAAGTACGAGCACATCACCGACGTCATCGGCGTCGACCCGGGTTCACGCCTCACCTGCTGACGCCGGCTCAAGCCCCGAGGCCCCCTGCGATCCACGCGTCGCGGAAGGGCCCGGGGCCCTCGCGGTGCGAGAGGTTCCGATTTTTGGTCTAGACCTTGACAGGTCCAGACCAACAGCGCTTGAGTGGCGGCAACCCCCCACAGCGGTGTGCCGCGACGACCGGCGCGCCGCGATGAAGGAGTGTGCAGATGTTCCGTCGCATCATGGGCCTGCTCGCCGCGCTGGGCGCGGTCGTCGCAGGGCTCGTCGTACTCCCCGCCACCACCGCTTCGGCAGCCGACTGCGCGGCCGCCTGGAACGCCTCGTCCGTCTACACGGGCGGCGGCACCGCCTCGTACAACGGGCACAACTGGACCGCCAAGTGGTGGACACAGAACGAGAAGCCGGGCAGCTCGGACGTCTGGGCCGACCAGGGCGCCTGCGGAAGCGGAGGCGGCACGGACCCGGGTGACCCGGGCTCGTCCTCCGGTTTCGTGGTCAGCGAGGCGCAGTTCAACCAGATGTTCCCCGGCCGCAGTTCCTTCTACACGTACAGCGGGCTGGTCGCCGCGCTGGACGCCTACCCGGGCTTCGCCAACACCGGCAGCGACACCGTCAAGAAGCAGGAGGCCGCCGCCTTCCTCGCCAATGTCAGCCACGAGACCGGCGGGCTGGTGTACATCGTCGAGCAGAACACCGCCAACTACCCGCACTACTGCGACAGCAGCCAGCCCTACGGCTGCCCGGCGGGCCAGGCCGCGTACTACGGGCGCGGTCCGATCCAGCTCAGCTGGAACTTCAACTACAAGGCCGCGGGCGACGCGCTCGGCATCGACCTGCTGGGCAACCCCTACCTGGTCGAGCAGAACGCCGCCGTGGCCTGGAAGACCGGCCTCTGGTACTGGAACACGCAGAACGGCCCCGGCACCATGACCGCCCACAACGCCATGGTGAACGGCGCCGGCTTCGGTGAGACGATCCGCTCCATCAACGGCTCGCTGGAGTGCAACGGCGGCAACCCCGCCCAGGTGCAGAGCCGCATCGACAGGTACCAGGCGTTCGTGCAGATCCTCGGCACCACGCCGGGTTCCAACTTGAGCTGCTGACCAGGGATTTCGCCCGACAACTTCACTCGTGTGGGGGACGCCTCCGGCCTCGTGGCCGGAGGCGTCCCCCGCTTCGTTGTCAGTGGTCGCCTCTAACGTCGGATGCGTCGGGACCGCAGGGGTCGGCGCACGAGGAGAGGTCATCACGATGGAGTTCCGGATCGAACGAGGCGAACTGACGGACGCCGTCTCCTGGGCCGCCCGCGTTCTCCCCACCAGGTCGCCCGTGCCCGTCCTGGGCGGGCTGCTGCTGGAGGCGGCGGACGACCGGCTGAGCATCTCCGGCCTGGACTACGAGGCGTCCGCCCGCATCGAGATCGAGGCGCGGACCGAACGCCCCGGGAAGGTCCTGGTCATGGGCCGCCGCCTGCTCGACGTGTGCAAGGTGCTGCCCGAAGGTCCGGTGGAATGCGCGGTCGAGGGTTCACGGTTCACGGTGGCGGGCGGCGGCGCCGGCTTCGGGCTGTCCGTCCTGCCGCTGGACGACTACCCCGCGCTGCCACCTCTGCCGGAGATACTCGGTGAGGTGGACGGCCAGGAGTTCGCGGCAGCCGTCGCCGATGTGGCGGTGGCAGCCGGCCGGGACGACACCCTCCCTACGCTCACCGGAATCCGCCTGGCGCTCGACGGCGAGCGGATGACCCTCGCGGCCACCGACCGCTACCGCTTCGCGGTCCGTACGCTCGACTGGCGGCCGACGGGCCTCGGTGTCACGGCCGATGTCGTCGTCTCGGCCCGTCGGCTCAGCGAGATCGCCCGCTCGGTCGGCGCCCGCCCCGGTACGGTCCGCCTCGCCCTCGACAGCGGTTCGGCGGGCTTCGAACGGGAGGGCATGCGCACCACGGTCCGCCTGCTCGACGGCCGGCTCCCGCGCCACGACAAGCTGTTCGTGCTGAGCGGGCCGGTCACGGCGGTGACCGAGCGCGAACCGCTGGTCGAGGCGGTGAAGCGGGTCGCGGTCGTGGCCGACGGCGACAGCCCGCTCCAGTTCGCGTTCACCGGGGACTCCGTCCTGCTCCAGGCCGGGTACGAGGACGACGTGGCCTCCCAGCGCCTGCCCGCCGGGCTCCTGGGCGCCGAGGAGATCACCGTCGGGTTCAACCCCTCCTACCTGATGGACGCGCTGGCCACATTCGACACCCCGGTGGTGCGGTTCCAGCTCATGGGTCAGGGCCAGCGCGCCATGATCACCGGGCACCAGGACCACGAGGAGGCGGCGGCAGCGGCGGACGGAGCGGGGGACACGGTCCACCAGCACCTGCTCATGTCGCTCCGGCCGTTGGTCCAGTGAGGCCGACGAGGCCGGGCAGGGGTCTGCTGTGCGCAGGCATGGGCCGCCCGGCCAGGCCCGGCGGGTCAGCCGGACTTCGTGTACGTGAGCTTCTCGCCGCTCGACGTGTTCTCACGGCTCAGAGTGCCGTCCGGGAGCAGGGTGAGCTTCGTCGGAGCCCCCGGAGTGCAGGAGGCCGCCGGTTCGCCCTCCGTGACGGTGGAGGGGCCGATGCTGACGGACTCGCCCTCGGCGGCCTCGGCGGTCAGGGTCGCCTCGAAGACGCAGCGGTAGGTGCCGCCGGTGGCGAGGGGACCCTCGGCGGTCAGGGTGAGGACCGTGTCGCCCACCTCGCCCTGACGGATGACGAGTTCACGGGTGGAGTGTCCGGTGGCGTTGTCGATGCTGCCGGACCAGGAGCCCAGGTAGCCCTCGGGGACGCCGCCCTCCTCGCCGTTCTTCCCGTCGTCGGGCGAGGGATCCGGGGAGACGTCCGGAGTCGGGGAGTCGTCGACGGCCTGCGACGGGGAGGGTCCGGCCGAGCGGGTGGGCTCGGCCGTGGGCGTTCCGCCCTTGTCGTTCATGAGGGCGTAGACGGACCCGCCCGCGCCGATGGCGACCAGTACGGCGACGAGGATCAGCGCGATGGTCGAGCCACTGCTCCTGCGGGCCGGTTCGGGAGCGGGGGCCGGATGCTGGGTGCCCGCGGGGTACCCGGGGCCGTACGGGGGAGTGGCGCCCTGGCCGGGCTGCTGCGGGTAGCCGTACGGGTAGCCGGGGCCCGGGTTCAGCTGCTGGGGGTAGCCGTACGCCTGGCCGCCTTGGCCGGGATGCTGTGGATAGCCGTATCCCTGGCCGGGGTTGGGCTGCTGCGGGTGGCCGAAGCCCTGGGCCTGCTGCGGCTGGGCGGCCTGGTGCGGGTAGCCGTAGCCGGGAGGCGGAGTGGCCGGGTGCGGCCCGCTCGGCGGCGTGCCGGCGGCCGTGAGGGGGAGCGCGTGGACGGGACCGGGCTCGGGCTGCCCGGGGGGCGGGAGCGGGGCGGTCGGACCGGTGGGGGCGTCGAGGACCTCGGTCTCCGGTTCGGCGGGGGGCTTGGCGTCCGGGCCGGACGGGGAGCCGGAGGCAGCGTCGGACGGCGCGTCGTTCACCGCGTCGGCCGGGGCGTCCGGCTTGCTGAGTGGGACCGCGCCCTGCGGCGTCCCGCCGCCCGGGGCGGGGGCGGCGCTCGGTGCCCGGTCCGGGCCCGGCACCGCGTCCGCCGGTGCGGCGTCACGCGGTCCCGCATCGGTGGACGCCCCGCCGCGCGGCACCACGGCGTCGGACGGCACCGCGTCCTCGGGGTCCTCCGAGTCGAGCAGTTCCACGGCGTGGCGGCCGAGTTGGGCGAGGAGCGCACCCGGGAGCCAGGGCTCCGGGCTGGTGTCGCCGTCGGCCAGGAGCGCCAGGATGTCGTCGGTGGACGGCCGCGCCCGCGGGTCCTTGTGGAGGCAGCCGCGGATCAGGTCGTCCAGCCCCGGTGTGACCCCGGTCAGGTCCGGGTCCTCCTGCGCGATGCGGAACAGCAGGGCGGGCATCTCGTTGGCCGCGGCGCCGAAGGGCAGCCGGCCGGTCAGGGCGTACGTCAGCACCGACCCCAGGCAGAACACGTCGCTGGCCGCGCTCACCCGCTCACCCCGCACCTGCTCCGGAGACATGAAGCCGGGCGTGCCGACCAGGGCGCCGGTGCGGGTGAGTCCGCCGTCGGTGACGGTGTCCAGGGCCCTGGCTATCCCGAAGTCGATGACGCGCGGGCCGTCGATCGTGAGCAGGATGTTGGAGGGCTTCAGATCCCGGTGGATCAGGCCGGCCGTGTGGATGGCCTTCAGGGCGTGCGCCAGGCCCGATCCGAGAACGCGGACCGACCGCTCCGGCAGGGGGCCGTAGGCGCCGGGGGCCGGGCCGGACAGGGTGCCCGGTCTGCCCGAGACGGTGGCGTGCAGGGAAGGACCGGCCACATAGCCGGTGGCGACCCATGGGACGTCGGCCTCGGTGTCGGCGTCCAGGACGGGCGCGGTCCACGTGGAGCCCACCCGGCGTGCGGCCCGCACCTCCTGGCGGAACCGGTCGCGGAATTCCTGCTGTGCGGCCAGTTCCTCGCGTACGAGCTTGAGCGCCACCGTGCGGCCGCGGTCGGACCGGGCCAGATAGACCTGCCCCATCCCGCCCACGCCGAGGCGTCCCAGCAGACGGTAGGCGCCGATGCGCTGTGGATCGGTGGACCCGAGCTTCTCCATGGTGTGCGGCCTCCCCCGTACGACAACACGCCGGACGGGGACGAGAATAGCGGCGTGGATCGTCCGGCCGGGCCCCTCCGGGGCGCGGGACCGGTGTGACCCCGGTCTAAGGTGACCCGGAACCGAATGGGGGAGGGGCAGCCATGTGCCCGAGCGGAGCCGTCACCCGCAGCACCCTGCGTCAGCAGATCGCGGACGCGCTGCGTGACGAGGTGCTCGCCGGGCGTCTGCTTCCGGGGCGGGAGTTCACCGTCAAGCAGATCGCCGAGCAGTACGGGGTGTCCGCGACGCCTGTCCGCGAGGCGTTGTTCGACCTGTCCGCGCAGGGCCTGCTCGAATCCGACCAGCACCGCGGATTCCGGGTGCACCAGTTCACGGTCGCGGACTACCGGGCGATGGTGGAGGCCCGCGCCCTGGTCATGGACGGGGTCATCCGGGACGTCTTCCACGAGCCGGTTCCGGAACGGCGGGCCGACTACCGGGACGCGCTCGTCTCCGTACGCCGCCGGGCCGAGGAGGCCGCCCGCGCGGCGCGCAGCGGTGACCTGGACATCCTCATCGGCTACGACCTGCGCTTCTGGCGCGAGCTCGGCGGGCTCATCGGCAACGGCTACATCAGCGACTTCCTGCACCGGCTGCGCGTCCAGGCGTGGGTGTTCGCCGTGCCGTATCTGCGGGGCGACGCCGATCTGCGGGACTGGCTGTGGAACGGCCACGCCGAACTGGTCGCGGCCATCACGCACCGGGACCGCGAGGCCCTGCGCGCGGTGATAGACGGGTACAACACCCATGCGCTGAGCTGGGCCGACCGCCTGGCCGGGCTCGGGCCCTCCGCAGCGCGGGCCGAGGGGACCGCCTGAGCCCCCCCGGCACCGCCGCCGCCCCTCCGCGCCCCGGGCCCGTCATGAGTGACCACTGTGCGCGCGGAGCCGGTCGCATTACGCTGTCCCGACCACCGCACGCCCCCGTTGGAGAGCGAGACTTCGTGGCCTGTGACCTGTGGCTGGTCCCCCTCGTCGATGTGCTGTGCCACAGCCCCGACAACCCCTTCTCCGAAGAGATCGCCCTCTACGACAAGGCCCTGGGCGAGGCCGGACTGCCGCCCGTCCCCGTCTACGCCTACATGCCGGGACTGACTGGAGACGTCGCCCCGGTCGCGGGCTTCGACTACGACGCCCTGCACTTCCTCCGCCGCGCCTATCTGCTCCAGCTCAGCGGCCTCGCCGTCACACCGGTCGGTGAGCTGGGCGGGGACTACGAGCAGTTGCTGGAGATGTTCGAGTCCACGGCACGGCAGTCGCACCTGGTGTGGCACTTCGACCACGCCGGGGCGTACGTCCCCCTCGACTTCGCCGCGCCCGTCTCCACCGACGAGCTGCTGGCAGCGGGCGGTCCGCTCGGTTCCGCGCACGGGCTGTTGCGGGAGCTGGAGTTCGTCGCCCCGGCCATCGGTATCGACCCGGCGAACCCGCCGGCCGCCCCCCTGCCGCCCGCCGCCCCCACCGACCTGGAGGAACCGGCGACCTCCGTCCCGTACGACGACAACCCCTTCGCCCGGGAGCGCCACGTCTGGCTCGGCCTGCACGCTGCGGCCACCCGCAGCCTCGCCCAGGGATCGATGATCGTCTTCAGCTGACCCGGTCCCGGCGTCCCGAGCCGGAGCCCCGTACTGGCCGGCGAACGGTCAGCGCGGGGACTCCGGCGGGCGCTGCCGGGGCATGTTCGGACGCATCGACTGGAGCGGGAAGCGTCCGGGGGCCGCGCCCGGCTCCGGGCGCCCGTTGCCGGAGCCGCCGGAGACCAGGGCCTGCATCCCCAGTGGCGCGGGACCGGCCCGGAACTCCACCATCCAGTCGGCGGTCTCCGACCGTACGAGCTCCGTGATGTCCTCGGAGAAGCGCCGCAGCACGCCCAGGCACCGCTCGGTCGCCTCGCTCGCCGTGCCCTCGGTCGGACCGAGCACCTCCCGTACGCACTCCGATGCCCAGTCGAACCGGAGCACCTGAAGCCGGCGCTGCACCGCCTGTGCGGTCGCGAGGTTCCTTATCCAGCCCGAGGTCAGGCCGAAGTACCGGTCGCACGCCATGCACGCGGCGCCGAGCAGCAACGACAGATAGCCCCACCCGGCCGCGCCGTGCAGCGCGCCCGTCAGGTCGAGCAACGGCAGGGCGGCGCCCGCGACGGCCCCGACGGCGGTGCCCATCCGCAGCGCCCTGGCGCCGCGCCGCTTCCACAGCCGGTCGTTCAGATACCAGTCGGCGGTGCGCAGGGCGTCCGCCTCCAGCCACCGGTAGAGCTCGTCCAGCCGCTGGGACGGTTCTCCCCAGTCGCCCAGCGGGAACGGCTCCCCGGTCAGGTCACGGGCCCTCCCCGCACGGTCCTCGGAGTCCGTACCGGAGGGAGCGGCCGCACCCGCCGGACCGGACGTGCCGGACTTGCGGGGCGGCACTTCGGGCTGCATCTCCGGCTGACTCACCGGGGTACTCCTCTGCATGCTGCATAGCGACGCGTGCTCTCGACCGCGTACTCGACGACGGGGCGGATCTCTGCTCTGCTCCCGGTCCCTGGACGCGACGGGCAGTCCCCCATGCGTAACCATGCGTGACGAGGGGTAGGCGCGTGCGTGCCGGGACGCATGCCCTTCCTACCGCCGAATGGTGGGCCGTGGGGTCGAAATCGCGGTATTCCCGGGTGTGCACGGCCTCTGGTCAGGTATAGGAGTCCCGGCACCGCTCCCTCGATCTCACTCGAAAGAGTTGCTCCTCGGCGGGTGGGGCGCGCCGCCCGGGGACAACGTAGGCTCGGCGTACCGAAACATTTGTCGTCGAAATGCCTGGAGTGACCGTGATTCCCGGTGGTGGTCAGCCCAATATGCAGCAGCTGCTGCAGCAGGCCCAGAAGATGCAGCAGGAGCTCGCCCAGGCCCAGGAAGAGCTTGCCAGGACCGAGGTCGACGGTCAGGCGGGCGGCGGACTGGTCAAGGCGACGGTCAACGGCTCGGGCGAGCTGCGCTCCCTGGTGATCGACCCGAAGGCGGTGGACCCGGAGGACACCGAGACCCTCGCGGACCTCGTCGTCGCGGCGGTCCAGGCGGCCAATGAGAACGCCCAGCAGCTCCAGCAGCAGAAGCTGGGCCCGCTGACCCAGGGCCTGGGCGGCGGCATGCCCGGCCTGCCGTTCTGACCGACCGCATACCCAAGACCCCACGTACCCCCTACGGTACGTAGCACGACTCAGCCGACTCAGTCAGGAAGGCGTTCCGTTGTACGAAGGCGTGGTTCAGGACCTCATCGACGAACTGGGCAGGCTGCCCGGCGTCGGTCCCAAGAGCGCGCAGCGGATCGCCTTCCACGTGCTGCAGGCGGAGCCCACGGACGTGCGGCGTCTGGCCCACGCCCTCCTGGAGGTCAAGGACAAGGTCCGCTTCTGCGCGGTCTGCGGCAACGTGGCCCAGGAGGAGGAGTGCGGGATCTGCCGCGACCAGCGGCGCGACCGGTCGGTCATCTGTGTGGTCGAGGAGCCCAAGGACGTCGTCGCGATCGAGCGGACCCGTGAGTTCCGGGGGCGCTACCACGTGCTGGGCGGTGCCATCAGCCCCATCGAGGGGGTCGGTCCGGACGACCTGCGCATCCGCGAGCTCCTCGCCCGCCTCGCCGACGGCTCCATCACCGAGCTGATCCTGGCGACCGACCCCAACCTGGAGGGCGAGGCCACCGCGACGTATCTGGCGCGGATGGTGAAGCCGATGGGCCTGCGCGTCACGCGGCTCGCCAGCGGCCTGCCGGTGGGCGGCGACCTGGAGTACGCGGACGAGGTCACGCTCGGCCGAGCCTTCGAGGGGAGGCGGCTTCTCGATGTCTGACGGTCGCGTTTCCGCATCTCACGACGGCTTTACGTGCAGCGCGGTTATCTTCTACTCACCGTCTCCGACCGGTCACACGGGAGGTCTCCTCGATGTCTGACGCCACGTTGAACACCGTCACGCAGGACCCCGGCGATTTCGCGGTCCAGATCGCCGACCAGATCAAGACGTTCATCGTCGCGGTCACCGAGGTGTCCAAGGTCGAGGAGCCGGAAGAGGCCGTCCCGGTCCTGCTTCTCCAGGTCTCCCAGCTCCTGCTGGCCGGCGGCCGGCTCGGCGCGTACGAGGACATCGTCCCCGACGAGCGCTACGAGCCCGACCTCGGCGCCGAACCGGACGCGGACGGCCTGCGCGAGCGCTTCGCCGCCCTCCTGGAGCCGATCGACGTCTACTCCGAGGTCTTCGACCCGTACGAGCCCCGCAAGGCCCCCGTCGCGGCCCGCATCTCCGACGACCTGGCCGACCTCGTCACCGACCTGCGCCACGGACTGGCCCACTACGAGGAGGAGCGCACCACCGAGGCCCTGTGGTGGTGGCAGTTCTCCTACTTCTCCAACTGGGGCTCCACGGCTTCCGCCACCCTCCGCGCCCTCCAGTCCCTGATCGCCCACATCCGCCTCAACCAGCCCCTCCAGGAGCTGGACGGCCTGGACACCGATCAGGACGCCGGCGACGACAACCTCGCCGAGGAGGCGGGCCGCGTCATGTTCGAGGAGATCGCGGGCCCGTTGGGCCTGCGCCCGGCGAAGTAGGGCCGCCCGGCCGTCCGGCCGAGGGCCCCGCTCCACTGCGAACGACGTTGTCAGTGCTCGCTGTTAGCCTCCCTCGCAGTCCGTGATCACGGGCTTCGAAGGGGAGGGGACTCGAAGGCATGACGCGAGAGACGAGACGGGGCGGGGCCAGATGGCTGGGGGTGCTGTCCGTCGGTGTGGCCGCCGTGCTGGCTGCTCCGAACACGGCGGTGGCCGTGGGCAACCTGCCGCCGCTCCAGCCGGCGCCAGGGGACCTGATGACGGGGACCGCACCCTGCGCGGCGGGGGACGACCGGCCGTACGTGGCAAGCGCGCCGCGGCTGTCTGCGGTAGTGAGCGATCCAGTCGAGGACGACGTGCCCGCCGGGTACAACGCCGTCATCGGCGAGTTCGAAGCATGGTGGCAGGACGAGAACGGTACGGAGCAGCGCCGGAGCTACCGGTCTGCCGCAGGCAGGCCCTCCGGGGCCACGCAGTACTGGCAGCTGCCGTCCGACCTCCCGCCGCGGACGGTCATCTCCTGGCGGGTGCGGGCGGACGACGGCCAGCTCCAGTCGCCCTGGAGCCAGGCGGACGCCGGTGGCGCCGGGTGCGAGTTCATCATCGATGACGTGAGTCCGGAGAAGCCGACCGTCGTCTCTGCCGAGTATCCGGAGGATGTCTCCTGGTCGGACGGCGTCGGCGTCTACGGGACCTTCCGCTTCCACTCGCCGTCCGAGGACGTCGTCGATTACACATACAGGTTCCTCGACGGGGCGAGCGGGACGGTGAAGGCCGGGCCCGACGGGTCGGCGGAAGTCCGCTACCTGCCGACGACGTATGGACCGGTCCAACTGGAGGTGTACGCGAACGACCGCTCCGGTCGCCGGAGCGGCGCGGTCGTCTACACGTTTTACGTGAAGGCGGGCCGTTCCCCCATCGGTCAGTGGGCGCTGTCCGACCCGGCCGGGGCCCGATGGGCCGAACCGACCGCGGGGACGGCGGCCCGAGCCGGAGCGGGTGTCACCTTCGGAGGCCCGGCCCCCTCGGGGACCCCGTTGACGGCCACGGCGACGCTGGACGGCACGGGCCACGGCTTCCTGACCCCCGGCGAACCGGTGGTCGACACCGGGAAGACCTTCGCCGTCGGCGGCTGGGCGCGGCCTGCGGCACTGGACCACGACATGACGCTCGCGAGCCAGGACGCGGGGACCGCCACGGGTTTCACTCTCGGGGTCCGCACGGCCGGCGGTGAGCCGGTCTGGTCGTTCGGCACCGGGGGCGAGCAGGTGAGCGGCGCCCGTCCCGAGGTGGGCGAGTGGGCGTACGTCCTCGGTGTGTACGACGCAGAGACGAGTAAGGCGCACCTCTACGTGAACGGTCAGGAGGCCGGCACCCCGGCCGCGGTCACGCCCTCGGCGGCCACCGGCGACTTCCAGATCGGCCGGGCGCGTGGTACGGCCGGTTACCGCGACCGCTGGCAGGGCGAGATCGGTGACGTCCGTGCCTACGACCGCGTCGTCGTGCCCGAGGAGGCGGCGGAATTGGCCAGGCGCGCCCCGAAGGAGCGCGGTCACTGGGCCCTGGAGGAAGCGGCCGACGGACTCAGCCCCGATGCCCACGGCGGGGCGCCGCTGAAGCTCGCGCCCGGCGCCTCGATCTACACGCGGCCCGCCGAGTCCTGCGACCCGGCGGCCGACCCCGACTGCGACCCCCTGTCGGGTGGCCCCGATGCCCTGGTCGGCTCCGGGCATCTGGACCTGGACGGCGTCGGTGGGTACGCGGCCACGGACGGCCCGGCCGTCGACACCCGTGACAGCTTCACCGTCGGTGCCCTGGTCCGCTTCGCGGACCAGGAGCCGGCGCATCCGATGACCGTGCTCTCGCAGGGCGGGGACCACGCCGACGCGTTCAAGGTGCGCTACGTGCCTGCCACGCACACGTTCGAGCTGGTCATGGACCATGCGGATGCCGAGGCGGCGGACCGGACGGCGGTCAGCCATCGGGGGACACCGTCAGGGAACGGCAACCGCATCGCCGTCGTGTACGACGCGGGCCTGGACCGCATCACGCTGTACGTGGACGGCATAGCGGCCGACACCGCCTTCCGCTCGTCGTGGACCAGTACGGGAGGTCTCCAGATAGGACGCGGGCACACGGCTGACGGCTGGGGCGAGTACCTTCGGGGCGCGGTCGACGAGGTGCAGGTCTTCTCCGGTGCGCTGAGCGAGGGCGACGTGGGGCTGCTCGGATGGGGCAACGACACCTGCTACACCTGCGGCGCCTGAGCGACACAGGGACAAGGACCCATGTGGCCCGGCCCGCGTGTGGGCTGGGCCACAAAGGGGAATGCGTACGTGTTCGATGGGCAGCAGGGCGGTACGAGCGGTTCGGAGCGACACGCCGATGATCACGTGGTGAGCGGGACATCTCACCATGTGGTATCAGCGCGGCGTTTCCGGGCTGCTCGTTAAACTGAGCCGACCGCAGTAATGGACTGAGCGAGGAGCGCACGTGGGCCTTGTCGTGCAGAAGTACGGAGGCTCCTCCGTAGCCGATGCCGAGGGCATCAAGCGCGTCGCCAAGCGAATCGTCGATGCCAAGAAGAACGGCAACCAGGTGGTTGTCGTGGTGTCCGCGATGGGCGACACGACGGACGAGTTGATCGATCTCGCCGAGCAGGTATCCCCGATACCGGCCGGGCGGGAGTTCGACATGCTGCTGACCGCGGGAGAGCGGATCTCCATGGCGCTCCTGGCCATGGCGATCAAAAACCTGGGCCACGAGGCCCAGTCGTTCACCGGTAGCCAGGCGGGCGTCATCACCGACTCGGTCCACAACAAAGCGCGCATCATCGATGTGACGCCGGGCCGTATCCGTACGGCGCTGGACGAGGGGAACATCGCGATCGTCGCGGGGTTCCAGGGTGTGTCCCAGGACAAGAAGGACATCACCACCCTCGGCCGCGGCGGGTCCGACACCACTGCCGTCGCGCTCGCGGCCGCGCTGGACGCCGAGGTCTGCGAGATCTACACCGACGTGGACGGCGTGTTCACCGCCGACCCGCGGGTCGTCAAGAAGGCCCGTAAGATCGACTGGATCTCTTTCGAGGACATGCTGGAGCTGGCGGCGTCCGGTTCCAAGGTGCTGCTGCACCGCTGCGTCGAGTACGCACGCCGATACAACATCCCGATCCACGTCCGCTCGTCCTTCTCCGGACTGCGCGGCACCTGGGTCAGCAACGAGCCGCAAGGGGACCAGAAGGTGGAGCACGCGATCATCTCCGGAGTCGCCCATGACGTCTCCGAGGCCAAGATCACCGTCGTCGGCGTGCCGGACAAGCCGGGCGAGGCCGCCGCGATCTTCCGCACGATCGCGAACGCCGAGGTCAACATCGACATGGTGGTGCAGAACGTCTCCGCCGCGTCGACCGGTCTGACGGACATCTCGTTCACGCTCCCCAAGGCCGAGGGCCGCAAGGCCATCGACGCCCTGGAGCGCAACCGCGGTGTGATCGGCTTCGACTCACTGCGCTACGACGACCAGATCGCCAAGATCTCCCTGGTCGGCGCGGGTATGAAGACGAACCCCGGGGTCACTGCGGGCTTCTTCGAGGCGCTGTCCGACGCCGGCGTCAACATCGAGCTGATCTCGACGTCCGAGATCCGCATCTCGGTGGTCACCCGCGCCGACGACGTCAACGAGGCCGTGCGCGCCGTGCACACCGCCTTCGGTCTCGACAGCGACTCCGACGAGGCCGTCGTGTACGGGGGCACCGGCCGATGACCGCACGCCGCCCTTCGCTCGCGGTCGTCGGCGCGACCGGGGCGATCGGTGGCGTCATGCTCCAGATCCTCTCGCAGCACGCGGACGTCTGGGGCGAGGTCAGACTCGTCGCCTCACCGCGTTCGGCCGGCCGCAAGCTGGTCGTACGCGGTGAGGAGTGCGAGGTCCTCGAACTCACCGAGGACGTCTTCGAGGGCATCGACGTGGCGCTGTTCCTGGTGCCCGCCGACGTCTCCGCGCGCTGGGCCCCGCTCGCCGCGTCCAAGGGCTCCGTCGTCATCGACGACTCCGCCGCCTTCCGGGCCGACGACGACGTTCCGCTCGTCGTACCCGAGATCAACCCGCATGCCGTACGGATGAGGCCCCGCGGCATCGTCGCGAACCCGAACTGCACCACGCTCGCGCTGATCGTCGCCATCGGCGCCCTGCACGCCGAGTTCGGCCTGCGCGAGCTCGTCGTCTCCTCGTACCAGGCCGTCAGCGGCGCCGGCCGCGACGGGGTCGCCGCACTGCGCGAACAGCTGTCGATGGTGGCCGGCACCGAACTCGGTACGAAACCGGGCGACGTGCGCCGCGTCGTGGGCGATACGCACGACGGCCCGTTCGCCGCCCCGGTCGCGCTCAACGTCGTCCCGTGGGCCGGGACGGACGCCGGTGACGGCTGGTCGTCGGAGGAGCTGGCGATCCGCGAGGAGTGCCGCAAGATCCTCGGCCTGCCGAGCCTGAAGGTGTCGGCGACCTGCGTGTACGTACCCGTCGTCGCCACGCACTCGATGTCCGTGCACGCCCGCTTCGAGAACGAGGTCGCGGTCGACCGGGCGCACGAGATCCTGGCGACCGCGCCCGGTGTGGTGCTGTACGACAGCCCGGGCGCCGGCGACTTCCCCACCCCGTCCGACGTGGTCGGCACCGACCCCACCTGGGTCGGCCGCGTCCGGCGCTCGCTGGACGACCCGCAGGCGCTGGAGCTCTTCGTCTGCGGTGACAACCTCCGCAAGGGCGCCGCGCTCAACGTCGCGCAGATCGCCGAATCGGTGGCCGCTGAATTCCCGCGGCTCTGAAGGCCGTGATCATAGGCCGTGATCATGAGGTCCGGATCGAACCCCATTTGCACTTTCTGTGAACGGTCTGTGAGCAACTTGCCGGTCTGAACCTCTTGAGCTGGGCAGTCGCCGTGACCGACGATGACCTTTCGGTTCGTTGCAACCGCGGGTCGGGCGCCAGGCGTCTAAGCGGTCACTTCTTGCGCGGCGGGGCGCATGTGCGGGGCATCTGGAGAAGAGCGGGTACGTATGAAGGCATCTCGCAGGGCCTCGAACGCTGTGCCGTACGCGTACAACCCTGACGGGGGGAAGCGTGTCCAACTGGCGTGGCAGAGGTTCTCGATATCACAGTGGTGGGCCCCTTGCGCGGCGCTTCGGTGCGACCGCTCCGACGGGCCCGTGCAGCCGGTGGCATGCCGGTGATCGCGCCCATGCCCGCCGCGCGTCAGACGAGGCTGCCGACCCAGCGCGAGGGCGCTGAAGAGAGCGTGGCAGCCGGAACGACCGTCGACCATCTCACCGAAACCTACCGCGCCCACTACCGTTCGCTGCTGGGCCTCGCGGCCCTGCTGCTGGACGACACGGCGTCCTGCGAGGACGTGGTGCAGGAGGCGTTCATCCGCGTGCACTCCGCGCGCAACCGGGTCCGCGAGCCCGAGAAGACCCTCGCGTACCTGCGCCAGACCGTCGTCAACCTCTCCCGCTCCGCGCTGCGCCGCCGCATCCTCGGGCTGAAGCTCCTCTCGAAGCCGATGCCGGACATGGCGAGCGCGGAGGAGGGGGCGTACGACCAGCTGGAGCGGGACGCGCTGATCAAGGCGATGCGGGGCCTGCAGAGGCGCCAGCGAGAGGTACTGGTCCTGCGCTACTTCGCGGACATGACGGAGGCCCAGGTCGCCGAGACGCTCGGGATATCCCTGGGCTCGGTGAAGGCGTACGGCTCGCGCGGTATCGCGGCCCTGCGCGTGGTGATGGAGGCGCAGGTATGACCCGGCGCGGGGAACACCACGATCACGACCATGAACAGGACCCGCGGCCGGGGGGCCGTAACGGATTCCGGCGCGGCCTTTCGCGCGGGTTCCCGCTGGACCGGACTGGGAACGGAACTGTGAACCACGGGCCGGAGAACGCTCCGCACGCGGACCGCGAAGGCGACACCCCGGGCCCTGCGGCCACGGACGCCCTGTTCGGCGGGGGCGGCTCGTCCGGCGGGGCCATCCCCCTCGGCGACGACGGTGACGAGGACGCGCTGCGCCGCATGATGCGCGGTGTCGTGCAGGGCCTGGAGCCGAGCGAGGGCAGCCTCGATCGGTTGCAGCGCGCGGTGCCCGCCCGGCGGGCCCGTCGGCGGCAGGCCCTGGTCGGCGCGGCGGCGGCGGCGCTGCTCATCGGCACCGCCATCCCGGCGTTCGTGCACGTCGCCAACTCCGACGGCTCCAGCACGGCCAGCCCCGCCATCGCCGGTCACGGCGAGCAGGCCCAGGGCGGCAGCGGCGACGACTCCGGCGCGGACTCCGGCAACGGCGGGGGCGGCGAGAGCGGTGGCACCCATCCGAACGGTGGCCAGGGGCTTCCGCAGAGCACCACGACCCCGTCCGACAGCAGAGGCAAGGGCCAGGACGGCGATCCGGCCGGCGCGTCCGCCGACCCTGCCAAGACGGCGGTGGACGTCATGCGTCCGTGCGACCCGGGACAGCTCGGCGTGGAGTCGGCCAGGACCGGTGCGGCGGGTGCCGACGGCACGGTGTACGGGGCCTTCCGCATCGCGAACGTGTCCGGCGAGAACTGCGCGGTGCGGAGCGGCGGCACCGTGGGCTTCGAGGCGATGGGTGCGGCCGACCCGGCCCGGATCGAGGTAGTCCGGCACACCGAGGGCGACCCGGCCTCCGGTCTGCCCGATCCGGCCACCGAGGAGGCCGTAGTCGTGCTGAAGCCGGACGCGGTCTACGAGGTGCAGTTCGCCTGGGTCCCCAAGGACACCTGTCCGTCCACCGGTGGTTCGCCCTCTCCGACGCCGACCGAGGGTGCGGCGGGCACCGGCAGCGGCGGCTCGGCCGGATCATCCGGGGCGGCGGGCGGCACCGGAGAGAGCGAGACGGGTACGGAGACGCAGTTCGGCGCCGACGGAAACGTCCCCGCCCAGGGCAGCATCTCCGTGCAGCACACCCCCGAGCCGGGGGCCCCCGTCGCCGCCGCGAAGATCGACAACGCCTGCGCAGGAACGATCTACCGGACGGGCGTCCTGGAACCGTCGTCGTAGGAGCGGGAGTGGCCCGTAACGCCGGGCCACACGCTCACGTCCCCGAGCGGGCCTCCGCCTCGAGGGCCGGGGAGGAGGCGGGCTCCGCCTCGGGGACCAGGCCGAGCCGCACGTCCCGGGCGGCCTCGGCCTCACGCCGCAGCAGCCGGAACCACATGAAGACCACGAACCCGGCGAAGACGAACCACTCACCCGTGTAGCCGAGGTTCTGGAAAGCCTTGAGGTCGAGCCCGCCGCCCTGCGGCGCGGTGGCCGGTACCGGGCGCAGCGCGGTCGCCTCGGACCTGGCGGCACCGCTCGCCGCGTCGCCCGAGGCGCCCACGGCCTTCTCGGAGCCGCCCGCACCGCTCGCCGGCAGCGTCACCCAGGCGTCGTACACCTCGTACGGCACCAGGTTGACGAGCGACGCCGCGCTGATCATGCCGACCTGGCCGTCCGGCAGCCCGCCCGTCGCACCGACCCCCTCGGTGCCCGCGTTCTCCGAAGCCTGGAGGTCGCCGGTCACCGTGACCCGGCCGGACGGCGCGGGCGGCACCCGGGTCTGTCCGGGCTTCCCGGGCAGCCAGCCGCGTACCACCGGCAGGGCCTTGCCGCTGTCCGTCCGCAGCATGTCCAGGACGTAGAAGCCCTTCCGGTCGTCCAGCTCACGGCCGGGCACCAGGAAACGGTCCGCGTAGCGTCCGGTCGCGGTGGCGGGCCGGCCGGAGGTCTCCGTGTCGACGGGCAGCAGCTCGTCGAGCGGTTCGGCGGCCCGGGTGCCCGGCGCGGGCTGCTTCTCGGCGGCCTCGTGCGTGTGCACGCGGTCCTCGAAGCGGCCGAGCTGCCAGGTGCCCATGAACACGCAGAACGGGATCGCCAGCACGACGAAGAGGTTGATCCCCCACCATCGCGGGGTCAGCAGGAACCGGTACACCCCTCCACGGTACGGTCCCGGCTCCGGCCGGCCGGAGCGGGGGCACCCGGAAAGCGGCCCTTTATCCGTTCCCTACGCGGAGACCACGGCCTCCACGGGGCACCAGCCGCAGCGCCCCCTACGCACCAGCCACAGCGTTCCTAAGCACCGGGTCCGCACCCACTACGCGCCGCCGACCGCCACCTCCTCGCCCGGACCGCCCAGGTCCCCGGGGCCCGCCGGTGACACCCCGGACAGGTGCCGGCGGGCGAAGTCGAGCTCCAGCCGGACCTGCTTGATCCGCTCCTCCACGACGAGCGAGCCGTGACCCGCGTCGTACCGGTAGACCTCGTGCACGGCGTCCCGCGCCTTCAGCCGGTCCACGTAGTTCTCCACCTGGCGGATCGGGCAGCGCGGGTCGTTGACCCCGGCGGAGATGTAGACCGGGGCGCGCACGGCGTCGACGTACGTCAGGGGCGACGACGCCTCGAAACGTTCGGGCACCTCCTCCGGCGTCCCGCCCAGCAGCGTGCGGTCCATCGCCTTCAGGGCCTCCATCTCGTCGTGATACGCCGTGACGTAGTCCGCGACGGGGACCGCGGCCAGACCGAGGGCCCAGTCGTCGGGCTGCGTACCGAGGCCGAGCAGTGTGAGATAGCCGCCCCAGGAGCCGCCGGCCAGGACGAGCTTCGCCGGGTCCGCGAGCCCGGACTTCACCGCCCACTCCCGTACCGCCGCGATGTCCTCCAGTTCGATCAGCCCGACCCGGTGCTTGAGCGCGTCCGTCCACGCCCGTCCGTAGCCGGTCGAGCCGCGGTAGTTGACCCGGACGACCGCGTAGCCGTGGTCCACCCAGGCTGCGGGGCCGGCCGCGAAGGCGTCGCTGTCGTGCCAGGTGGGGCCGCCGTGGATCTCGAAGACCGTCGGGAAAGGCCCCTCGGCGGGGGCCGCCGGACGCTGGACGAGCGCGTGGATCCGGCCACCGGGCCCGTCCACCCACACGTCCTCGACGGGCACCGAGGCCGGGGCCTTGGCGCCCGGCGGGTCGAGCACCACCGCGCCGGTCGTGGAGCGGACGACGGGCGGCTCGGCCGCCGACGACCACAGGTATTCGACCGTTCCGTCCGGGCGGGCCGTGGCGCCGGAGACCGTGCCGGTCGGCGTGTCCACCCGGACCAGCCTGCCGTCGGACGCGGCGGGCTCGTACCGCCAGAGCTCGCTGCGGGCCTCGAAGCCGTGCTCGATGAGGAGCGCGGAGCCGTCCGGATACCACTCGGCGCCCACATCGCCCGGCAGGTCGATGGCAAGGTCCGTCTCCGTGCCCGCCACCGGGTCCCAGATCATCGGCTCCCAGCGTCCGCGCCTCTGGTGCCCGACCAGCAGCCGGGTGTCCCCGGCGACCGGCGCGAAGCCGAGGACCGCGAGTCCCAGCTCCTTCGTACCCCCCTCGGTGTCGTCCAGCTCCGCGACCGTCGTCCCGTCCGGCCGGACCACGCGCAGCGCGGAGTGCATCGCGTCCCCGTGCTCGGTGTGCTCCAGCGCGATCAGTGTCCCGTCGTGGCTCAGGTCGCCGACCCCGGCCGACTCGCGGTGCCGGTAGATCTCGACGGGGGCCGTGCCGGGCCGTACGACGTGGACCGTCGTGCCGTCCTCGTCCGTCGAACGGCCGATCACCGCCGTGTTGTCCCGGCCGATCGCGAGCCCGGCCGGATGGGACGGCCCGAGACCGGGGGCGGCCGGTGCGGATCCGGTGTCCACTCCGCCGTGGAACGGGCGGCTCATCCACACCCCGAACTCGTCCCCGTCGGTGTCGTCGAACCACCACACGGCCTCGCCGTCCGGCGTCAGCACGCCGTCCGTCGTACCGTTCGGCCGGTCGGTCACCTGGCGCTGCTCGCCGGACGCCCGGTCCCACGCGTACAGCTCATAGGTTCCCGTCGCGTTGGAGACGAACAACGCGCGGTCCGGCGCGTCCTCGGCCCAGTCGGGCAGCGACACCCGGGGAGCGCGGAAGCGCTGCTCCCACAGCGGGACGGATGCGGTCGTCGGCGAACCAGTGGCCTCAGTCATGACCCCATTCTGCGCAGAACCCCCGACAATCCGTTCGCTTCGTCCGCAGCCTGTGGATAACCTCGCGCACATGTCCACCGCTCCGATACCGCCCGACTGGCGCGAGGCCAACCGCAGGATGTGGGATGAACGTGTGCCCATCCACGCAGGCAGTGACTTCTACGACCTGGGCTCCTTCCGCGCGGGGAAGGACGCCTTGCGGCCCTTCGAGCTGGCCGAGGTAGGTGATGTGACCGGCCGGTCGCTGCTGCACCTGCAGTGCCACATCGGACTCGACACGCTCTCCTGGGCGCGGCACGGCGCGGCGCAGGTCGTCGGCCTCGACTTCTCCGAACCGGCCGTCGAGACAGCCCGGGCCCTCGCCGAGGACCTGGGGTTCGGCCCCGAGCGCGCGGCTTTCGTCGCGGCCGACGTGTACGACGCGGCGCAGGCCGTACCGGACTCCTCGTACGACATCGTCTACACGGGCGTCGGCGCGCTGAACTGGCTGCCCGACATCGACCGCTGGGCCGAGATCGCGGCGTCGCTGGTGGCGCCCGGTGGCTTCCTCTACCTCGCGGAGTTCCATCCGCTCACGGACTGCCTGGACGACGAGACGGGTTCGCGGATCGTGCACGACTACTTCAGCCGCGAGGCGTGGGTGGACGAGACGCCGGGTACGTACGCGGACTTCGATGCCCCGACCGTCCACAACCGGAGCGTCGAGTGGCAGCACCCGGTGGGCAATGTGGTGTCGGCGCTGGCCGCCGCCGGTCTGCGGATCGAGTTCCTCCACGAGCACGACGTCTCGCTCTTCGCGCGCTTCCCGGACCTGAAACGCGGCGGCGACGACTTCTTCCGCTTTCCGTCGGACCGCCCGCGCATCCCGCTGATGTACTCCGTCAAGGCGACCCGCCCGGGGGCCTGACGGCGGAGCGGAGCCCCGGCCTGTCCGCCGGGGCTCCGCTTCCGTGCTACGCCGCCGAGCGGAACGCCGGCAGGTAGCCGCCGGACTGGCCCTCGGGCTTGGGATGATACGAGTTGTAGACGGGGATCGAGACGCTGTGCAGCCACGGGTCTCCGGAGCACAGCTCGTGTCCGGTGAACTCGTCGGCGACCCCGGAGAAGGTGAACCCGGCGTTCGCCGCCTGCTTGGCGATGACCCCATTCAGCACGTCGGACGCGTTGTTGATGGCCGTACGCGCCTTGTCGGACAGGCCGACGACGCAGCTTCCGCCGATCTTGTAGAAGCGCGGGTAACCCAGCACCACGACATGGGCCTGCGGGGCCCTGGAGTGGATGGAGGCGTACAGAGAACTCAGTCCTGACGGAAGGGTGTTGTTCATCTTCCCGACGGCCGCGTTCACGGCCGAGATGCAGGCGGACTCGCCGGACAGCACGCAGTCCTGCATGACATCGGCGAACCCGACGTCATTGCCGCCAGCGGTGACGCTCACCAGCGAGGTGGACGAGCTGAGCGCCCCGAGCTGACCGCTGGCCACGGTGCTCGTGGTGGCGCCCGAACAGGCGACGAAGGTGAACGAGGACGGCGCGTTCGCCGCCGCCCAGAGGTACGGGTACGCCTTGGTGCTGCGCCGGCAGTCACCGCTGTCGGAGAGATAGCTTCCCGCGCCGACACCGGACGAGTACGAATCGCCCAGGGCGACGTACCCGCCGACGGCGGCCGAGGAGGATGCCGAAGCCGGCTGGGCGATCCCCAGAGCGGCAGCGGCGGCGAGGAGCAGAGTGGATGCGGACGCCCAGAATCTCCGTACTGACATGGTTGTCAGCCCTCCGAAGTGTGGGGGGTGGGTGGGGGGTTGAGTGAGCGGTCCCTGTTGTAGCAGCTCGCGGTACCAGTCGGTAATAGCTCTGCGAGAACCCGCCTGAATTGCCCGAATGATCGGTCGGCGGTCGTAGCTCCGCGCGTAGATAAACGCACAACTCCCCCTGAAATAAAGGCTCTAGAGCGATCGCTCCGGCACTTCGCAGGGGGTGCTATCGGGGTGCGGGGTCGGCGGGAAGGGGGCGGGGTCCGGCGTCACCGACTCCCCACCGTTCATCAGATCGAGGGAAGCGGGCTCCACTCGGCGTGCACTGAGCTTTCTCTCGACTACTCTGCGTTACTGGAGCTCGGATGTCCTGTGCGGAGGAAGCACGCGAAGGGAGTACCGCTTGTCATGGATGTCATTCTCCGCGCCGTTGACCTGGAGCCGCGCTACGGCTCACAACCCGCCGTGCGCGCAGCGGACTTCACGTTGATGGCCGGTGAGGTCTGTGCGATCACCGGAACCAGCGGGTCCGGGAAGTCCTTGCTTCTCCGCTGCCTGGCCGGAGTCGTGGCGCCAGCGTGGTGACGTCTACTTCGGTGGAGTGAGGTTCCAAGCCCTCGGCGACGACGAGCTGAGCACGGTACGCCGCGAGCGGTTCGGGTTCGTCTTCCAGTACGGGGAACTGCTCCCTGAGCTGACCGTTGAGGGGAACGCCGCCCTTCCGCTGCGGCTGGCGGGACGGCGCAAAGCGGCTGCGCACGAGATGGCGGGGGGTTCTCGGCCGACTGGGCCTCGCGGAGCTGCGGCAGCGCAGGACCTCGCAGATTCGGGAGGCCAAAGCCAACGGGTCGCGGTGGCATGGGCGCTTGCCCACCGCCCCGCCGTGGTCTTCGCGGATGAGCCGACAGGCGCGCTCGACAGCGCCAACGCCGATGCGGTGCTGGAGGAGTTCCCAAGCTGGCGCGCTCTCAGGGCACCGCCGTGATCATGGTGACGCGCGATGCATCCGTGGCCGTCCGCGCCGACACCCGGTACACCATGGCCGATGGGGCCCTGACCAGGCAGGCAGTGGCGTGAAGACGCGTCCCGCGATCAGCCTGCTGATCGGGATCAGTCCCCTCCGTGGGGCCGGCCGGGCCGGCCTGTCGCGCTTCCTCCCTCGGCGCTCCCCGCGGCCTCCACCTCGGCGGTGGGAAGCTGCCCGCCGTGGGCTGCCTCTCTGCGGCGGCCGCCGGGGGCCGCCCTTCACCGCTCCGAAAACCACTCAGGGGCCTGATCCGATTTCTCGGATCAGGCCCCTGACCTGGTGTTTCAGCTGTCGGGGTGGCGGGATTTGAACCCACGACCTCTTCGTCCCGAATGAGGTTCGGGCAAGATCGAGACCGGCAGTGATGGGTATCTGTGCTGGTCAGCGGCTTGGTGTGAAGTGGCCCCGCGTGGCCTCGGTGGGCCTCCGTTGGAAGATCATCTCCCAGATTTCTCCCAATGGGGAGCGGCTACCTGCGGGATCGGCGCGGACCTGTGTGGTTGCCGCAGCAAGTTTGCGTGTCAGGTGAGCCTCTTGCGGGCGCGCCGGGTGTACGTCGTCGTCCCGTTCCACCGGGACTCGCGCCCCGCCGCCCTGTTCTCGCGCACGTGACGTCCGGCATGCGCCGGTGCCTCGGGGCGGCCCAGCACGCTTTCCGAATGTTCGTACGGGGGTTCGGCGACACCCGGGGGCGTCCTGAACTGCAGTGGAGCACGTGGATCGGGGTGGGGCGAACTGCGCCGGACGTCGGTGAATGCAGCCAGAACTGCGACCAGACGGTCGGCGCCTCGCTGACTGAGGAGCGCCCCAGATTCGTGGCCTCGGTTGCCCCAGATCGTGTATGCGCATTGTCCCCTCGGAGTGTCAGTGGTGCCCGGTAGGTTCTGCTGGTGCACGTCACCACGAACGGGGAGATGTATCGATCATGTACGACGCCGAATTAATGGCCGTGGCCACGGGTGCGGCCAGCACGCTCGTTGCGGCCATAGCCGCGTCGGGCGCCGAGAAGATGCGCCTGAAGGTGGCCTACTTCTTCCGCCGTGCCACCACGGAACAACAGAGATCGGCTGCTCAGGCAGTGGATAACACCGCTACGCAGCTCACTTCGCCCTCTCCAGAGACCCAGGCGCTCGCAGCGACCGCCTGGGCGCATCTCATCGCCCAGTACCTTGCCGAGCACCGAGATGCCCTGAGCGAGGTGGACGAACTCGCGGGGCCCACCCCGCCGGCCTCGAAGGTCTGGAACCAGCACAACACCGGCACTGGAACGTTCATCGGTGGTGACGTCCACGGTGGCCTGACCTTCAACTACGGCGGGGCGTCAGATGGCGGACGCTGAGCACCGGGATCAGCACAACCATGGGTCTGGCACGTTTGTAGGCGGCGACGTCCACGGTGGCCTTTGGCAGGTCTTTCTCCCGCCGTACGGGAAGAAGGCGTCCGACGATGCCACGCCGACGAAGCGACAGTCAGAGCAGGACGGCGACGGTGGGGATGACTATGAGGGCGTTCTGGAGTCTCTGATCGGGGCTGCATGGATTGCCGCTTCGGCTGGTCTGGCCGTCGTCTATGCGGTCATGGGCTGGCCTTGGACCGACCACGATCCGGATCCGGGCGTCGCTGCGCGGATTGGAGGAGGGCTCGTCGCCTTCTACATCTGCTTGGCCGCGGCGGCTGCCTTCTTCGCCCGTCTCGCTCAGGTCTTCGAGCTCTGGTCGGAACAATGTGCCATCACGGCTGCTCAAAGCCGAGGTCGGTTGGTTGCCAGGCCCCCTGCGTCCATGTCCAGGGCTACAGCTGGCTTGACGGCAGCGGCAGCTGTCGCAGCCGAACTGCTCGCGTCCTTGTACGGCTGGTCCTCTATCGGGGGCGAAGTATCGCAACGCGCGCATCTGGCCCGTCTCAACGCCACTGCAAATGCGGAGTCGGCTCGTGCTGCGGCGAAGACGCGCAGGGCATAGGCATGTGCGCCGCCGCCCGGCCATCCCCGGTGCGTGCCGGGTTCGGTTGCGCGACCAACTGGGGGGGGGGGGCCAGATGCGGATGATGCCTGCACGTCTGTACGGGCGCCTGCCCTGATACGGGCCGTATAGCAGATGTCTCGTGTATCCAATTATGAAAAGAAACTGACCACACATCACATCTGGCGCTAGCGTCACAGATGTCCCTGCGGGC
This sequence comes from Streptomyces sp. NPDC052299, assembly GCF_040679335.1. Lineage (NCBI taxonomy): Bacteria > Bacillati > Actinomycetota > Actinomycetes > Kitasatosporales > Streptomycetaceae > Streptomyces > Streptomyces sp. NPDC052299. Next base: position 460,343 of record NZ_JBFAUP010000001.1, read on the forward strand.
CTAGCGGCCCCGTACCCTTGCATCCCAGGACGCTCGTGAAGATCAAGCGCATATGTATCGAGAACTTCTGCTGCCTGCGCACGCTGGACGTCTCCTTCGATGGCATCACCTCTCTCATTGGCCCCACGGGCGTTGGTAAGTCGACTGTGCTGCGCGCTCTTGACTGGTTCTTTAACGGAGACAAGGGCGGAGGGATTGCGGAAGAGGACGTTCACTCGGCGGCGGAGGGCAAGCGGATCCGTGTGGAAGTGGAGTTCGACGGGCTGACGGCTTTCGACCGCGCCGCGTTGGGCTACTACGCGCCCGACGACGTTGAGACGGTACGGATCTGGCGTACCTGGGAGGACGGGGACGATCGGATCACTGGGAAGGCCCTGGCCTACCAGCCGTTCGACGAGATCAGGCGGCATGAGGGGAAACGGGAGAAGCACAACGCGTACAAGGCTCTGCGGGAGAGCGACGCCGGACTTGACCTGCCCGCCACAAAGAGCTGGGACGATGCAGACGCCGCGATGCGCGTCTGGGAGTCGAAGAACCGCGATCGGCTCGCTGAAACGGACGTCGAGGGCACACAGTTCTTCGGGTTCGCCGGCCAGGGGCTGCTTGCCAAGCTGATCGACTTCGTGTTCATCTCCGCCGACCTCCGCGCATACGAGGAGGCGGACGACGGCAAGGCCACGGCGGTGGGTCGGATCCTTGAGCACGCGGTGGACCGATCCGAGGCCGACGCTCGGTTCACATCGATCGAGGACGCCGCGCAGACGGCTCGCGAGAAGGTGCACGAGGAGGTGTACGGGCCGATGCTGAAGAGGCTGTCGGGTTCGCTGTCCGACGAAGTTGCCAAATTCAGCACGGGGCGGCACATCGTCGTGAAGCCCGTTGCACAGACTCCGAAGCCGGCCAAGACGACTTTTGCGGTCAGCATCAGGGACGGCGCGGCTATGACCTCGGTGCGTCGCCAGGGGCACGGCTTCCAGCGAGCCCTGATCATCGCCGCGTTGAAGTACCTTGCGGAAACTCGTCGGCCTGAGGACGGGACCCGGTCGCTGTGTCTGGCGATCGAAGAGCCGGAGCTTTTTCAGCATCCCGCGCAGACAAGGGTCTTCGCCCAGGTTCTGCGCGGCCTCGTCTCTTCGGCAGCGGACCGAACTCAGGTGATGTACGCGACTCACAGCCCGGTGTTCATCGACCCGCGCAACTATAAGCAGATCCGTCGACTGGTCAGGGTGGGCAGTGGGCAACACCCCGATGTCAGCGTGCGACAGCTCTCCGAACAGGATCTGATTCAGTCCCTCATCGGCCGAGTATCAGACAGGTCCATCCGGCGTCATGCGACCACGCGTTACGTCAAGGACCTAGCGGAGGGGCTTTTCGTCGCGGCTGCTGTGCTCGTCGAAGGGGAGGCAGACGAGGCGGTCATCCTCGGGTTTGCCGAGCAGCAGGGCCTCAGTTTGGGCGCGAACGGCATTAGCGTGATCAACGTGGAAGGCAAGGACAATCTCATCCTCGCCCACGCCATCCTGATGGGGTTCGGCGTCAACTGCTACGTCGTCTTCGATGGCGACGCGGGGCCCAAGGCGTTGGTCGGAAAGGCAGAGGCAGTCCGCGCGGCGGGCGAGAAGAACATGAACATCCTTGGCTATCTCGGCGCTTCAGCGAACGCTCGGCCAGCTACCGCATGCGAGGCGACTCATACGGTGTTCGAGGATGACCTGGAGACGTATCTCGCTGAGCACTGGCCGGCGTGGACTGAGCGTCGAAAGGAGTTGGCGAAGCAGGGCGATGGCTACGTGCCCGACTGCAAGCACGCTCCGGCGTACGCCGAGGCCGCTCGTACTGCTAGCGGGGAGCCGAAGCTCCTGTACTCGCTTCTGGAGAACGTGATGGCGCTGGCCAGTTAAGAGGTCGTTGCATTTGGCGGGATCGATATCCTGTGCGAATGGAGAGCGCGGTTGAGACCGCTTGCCGCATCTGTGGGCTGGATGACGGGAATGCTCTACGAGCACGGGTTCCCTCGGCATGTCGTCTGCGAGTGCTGCTACAACGAGTCCGGCATCGGTGATGACACCGTGACGCAAGTTCGCGAGCTGCGCGCTGGGTGGGTCACGGTGCCCCGTGGCACAAGCCGCAGCGGAAACCGGCAGACTGCGATCTGCTAGGGCAATTGGCCAACATCTCGTAGCCATGGCGCTGACCAGGCCCGGCACCAAGCGTCACTTCACTCGGTGACGGTTGGTGCCGGGCCGGGGTGCTTGCTTCACGTCGGCCGGCGCTTCGGCGGGACCGGCCCTGGGATCACGTCAAGGCTCAAGTGCTCCTTGAACAGGTGGACCAGGTTGGCGCCGTCGAGCAGTTCAAGACGTCCGTGCTCGTTGGCGAACGCCTCGCTGGCCCGACCGAACCATGAGGTCGTTACCAGGATGCCCTTGGCAGCGCGTTTGTGTTCCACGACGCCGGCCAGGGCAGAGACGGTCTCGAACGGCACCACGTTCTTGGTGCGTTTCGCCTGGATGATGCACAGGCCCTTCATCACCGGGTCGGTGTTCATCGCGATGGCGTCGACGCCCTCGTCCTTGGAAGGTTGGGTGTTCACGCTGTCCAGACCGATGGCTTCGAACAGCTGCCGGATCAGGTGCTCGAACTCCGTGGGCGTCAGGTCCATGAGCACCGGGCGGCTGTCCAGCCCTGCCACGACGTCCAAGCTGTCCATGAGCCGGAACTTGCTGAGGTCGAACGTGACCAGAGGTCGCACGGGTTCCAATTCGTACGGGTTCGGCGAGATCAGTGAGCGCAGCCGCTTCAGGCAGGCCCGTGGGTCCACCTGTGTCAGGACCAGCTGCGCGAATTCCTCTCGGTCCGTCTGGAGGGTGATCAGACAGGGATGTACTTCGCGCCCGGTGGCCCGGTCGATGGTGGCCACATGCCCGTTGAGGGCGATCGATTTGACGGTGCCCTCAGTGTCAGCGGCGAACAGCTCGTGCACTGTGCGCAGCGCGGTCTGGGCAAGGACAGAAGCGTAGAGCTCCTTGCGCTCCTTGTCGGGACGGGGCACGGGATTGATCTCGTCGCGAGACTTCACGTAGCGATATGCGCGGGCCGCGGGAACGACGTCCTCCAGCGGGAGGTCGATTTCGACGAGCAGGTCACCGGTGTCTGCCTGATACGAAACCCGGTGTGCCTTGGGGAAGCCATGTGGGTACGTGGAGGCGGCGAGTGCCTGGTCGATGAACCACTCCACGGCCTCGACGTCCCGCTCGCGGTAAGCAGCCCGGCGTTCCTCGACGCGGGCGTTCCACTCCTCGACTCGGGTGGCCTTCTGCTGGTTCTGCTCCGCGTGCCTGGTGCGGAGCTTGTCCAGCTTCTCGACGCGCTTCGTCTCGTCCCGCGCATGGTCGCGCAGTGCCTTGTCGAACCGCACGCGAGCCGATTCGACTTCGGCGTCGTATCCCTTGCGCCCGAAGCCGAGCGCGCTGAGGAATCCGCGTGGCGGTTCCGGTTCGTACTCCTCCCAGCGGGGCTGCGGGGCAGCCTTGGTCCGACCCTTGGGAGGGCTGAAAACTGTCGGCGTGAACTCCTGCTTGAGCCGGTTGAAGGTCAAAGGGCTGCCGCCCAGCACAGCTGTTCGCAGAAGATTCGCCAACTGCTCGGTGTCGTTCTCGACCACGTAAGTGCGGTCAACAGCCTCCTGCGCGCGGGCCGTCTCGTGCGCGAGCTTCTCCTCGCGCGCCTTGCGTTTGGCCTCGGCCTCGGCGGCCCTACGCGCCTTTTCGGCCTCCCTGGCCTGCCGCGCGCGTTCCCTGGCATAGGGATCGTTCCCGCCCGCCCCATTTCTGCCTGCCACTGCGCCCCCAGGTCAGTGCATGATCCTTCTGTCGAACCTCCGCAGTATTGCCTACCCATCCGACAGCGTCAGGAGGCTCTAAAAGTCTGGTGACGCTGTCGCTGGAGAACCAGCCGGCCGACGGCCGGGCTCTGCCTGGCACCGGAACAGGGTGTTCCGGAGGATGGATCGCCGATCAGCCCGAGGTCAGGACCGCTCGTAGGCCCACGCCTGACCGGTCTGGCGGTACTCCTCGACCGGGATCGGGACGACCCCGTCCTTCATGCGGGCCGTGTAGACGAGGCCGTCGAGGTGGTCGATCTCGTGGTGGATGAGGCGGGCGAGGCCGCGCTCGTAGACGGTGGTGACGGTCTCGCCGGTGAGGGTCGTGGTCTCGACGGTGATCGTCAGCGGTCGCGGCACGAGACCGCGTACGTCGAAGAAGCTGAGGCAGCCTTCGTAGTGTTCGTCGGTCTCCTCGGAGCGGGCGGTGATCTTCGGGTTGAGGAGGATGACGGCGGGGGCGTTCGCAGGGGGTTGTACGACGGCTGCGGCTCGGCCGATGCCGATCTGCGGGGCGGCGATGCCCATGCCCTTGGCGAAGGGGTGGACCTGGCCGATGCGGTCCAGGGCGGCGAACAGTTCGTCGGTGATGCGCTCGGCTTCGTCGCGTTCGGCGGGCAGGCTGAAGGCGCGGGCCGTTTCGTCCAGGATGCCGGCGCCGCGCTGGACGACTCCGAGATCGCGCATGCGCTGGCTGGGCCGTACGTCGGTCACCTGAACTCCCCTTGATTCATGTCCTGTTCGGGCCTGGCCCGAAATCGCCACTCCAGACGGTACCGAGCGTGCAGGGCGGGTGTCGCCGTGATCCAGGTGAACTGCCTCAGTTCGCCCGCGTCGCTGCGGATGGGCGGGGTGCGCAGCGGGGACGCTTCGGCGGTCATGGAGGTCTCGGTTCCCCAGACGACCGGATCCAGGTGCGCGGGGAAGGCGAGTTGGACTTCGAGCTGTTCGGTGGGAAGGCGGACGGCGCGCTGGAACCAGTTGCCCCACTTGTCGTCTCCGACGGTGTACGCGTACTCGATCCACACGGATTCGCCGGGGTAGAGCGGGAAGCGCCCACGCTCGTTGTCGAACAGCAGCCAGACCTCTTTGAAGGCGTCGCGGTCGTGCTTGGCCTGCCAGCGCATCGTCTCGCCGCGACACGTCGCCGTGAGGTCGAGTTCGTTCCAGGTCAGCGGATGAGCCCGGTAGTGGATGTTGGAGCGCTCCGGATCGCCGGGGTAGCGGTCGACGGAGATACGGATCAGGTAGCGGGTGATCGGTTCGGTGCCGGTGTTGCGCAGCAGTCTGCGCATGGTGAGGCGGTAGGCGCTGCCGTCGTACTGGAGCAGGGCGGCGTCGTGCTCGACGACAAGAGCGGAACCGGTGGCGTACGGCTGCTCCGTCCTGGAGGAGGCTTGAGTCGGCACAGCCGGACGGTTGGTTGCGCGAACGCGGGCTTGCTCGTAGTCGCCCCACCGCCGCCAGATCGCCTTTCCGGCGTTAAGCGCCTCGTCGGCGAGGCGGGCGAACTCCTCGCTGGGCTTGTGGCGGCCTGATTCCACGTGACTGACGTAGGACGGGTCGAAGCCCATGGCCCGTGCGAGGGCGCGCTTGGACATGCCGCGTACTTCCCGCCACCTGGCTACTTCGGCTGCGAAGCCCTCGGCCGCCTGCTCGACGGTGATCTCCTCGCTGTGCGCGTCCATCGAAGCCCCGCCCCGCGTCACTTGTTGGTGAGCATGAATGAACCGTGAGTGATCCAAGTTCATCATCCCGTCACGGTGCCCGTCACCGCTTTCCTTCCCTCAGCGGCCCGGATCGACCCGTCCGGGCAGATGAGGGAGGCGACATCTCATGCGTGTGCTGTACCTGCTGAACATCTCAAACCCTGACCGACTGTCGGCGGATTCGGGGTGGATCTTCGCCGACTTGCTCGCGCCGGCCTTGGTGGACGCCGGCGCCGAGGTGACCGTCGCGGCCCCGGCCGCCGCCGGTGACTCCCGCTGCGGCTTCCGGCAGACGAAGACGCCCGGGACGAAGTACCGGGCCCGTTTCTCGAACGATGTCGACGAGCTCGTCACGTTGATCCGGTCGGAGCGGCCGGACGTGGTGGTGGCCAACCAGATCGAGGAGGCGCCCGCGATCCGTACCGCGCTGCTGGAGGCCGGAGTTGACGCACTACTCGCCGGGTACTGTCACTACCTCCCCTTCTCCTTCAACAGCGGTGGCCAGCTGCTGCTCGACCCGTCCCTGAACGACGCGGGGCTCGGCCGGCCGGTGCAGCTGGCGTTCGCCGCCGGTCTGGCCGCCTGCGACCGCGTGATGGTGCACTCCTCCACGGCCGCCTCCTGGGTGTCGGCTGCCGCCACCCGTATGACCGTAGATCTGGGCGACCGGCTCCGCGTGGTTCCGGCCCCACGGGACGAGCGGCTGGTGCGCGATCCCGCCGCTACCAGCTCCGACCTCAGGCCGGACAGCAAGATCGGTATCTACAACCACAGGCTCTACGCGCACTACGGCACCGACAAGTTCGTCCGTATGGCGCGCGACCTGACAGAGTCCGGCAAGGTGCGACTGAGGGTGATGGACCTCTTCGGAGACCGCCGGGCCGAGCGCAAAGGACTCGACGACAGCCCGGAGCGGATGCGAGACCAACTGGCCGCTCTCCCGCACGTCCAGGTCGTTTCCGATCGCGGCGACCGCACCCGCTACAAGCACCTGTTGGCCGGCGCCCGCTTCGGCATCGCCCCGTTCCGGCACGGCTGCCCCTGGTCGATGAGCGTGATCGACTGCCAGGGCATGGGCCTGCCGGTCATCGCACCCAGGCTGGGCTGGCTGGCCGAACACATCGATCCCGAGCTGTGCTTCACCGCGCCCGAAGAGGCAGTAGCCCTGGCCGAACGCCTCGTCACGGATGACGAGTTCCACGCCCTGCACGCCAAGCGTGCGTACGCCTCCACTCACGACTTCACGCCCGCGCTCATCGCCACCCGGTACCTGGAGGCGATCTCGTGACCGGCTTCGACGCGGTCTTGCTGTCCTACGACGAGCCGATGGCCGACTCCCTGCACTCCCGACTCCAGCGGACACTCGGCGGCACGGTCAAACGCCTGCACGGGGTGCACGGCATGCGCAGGGCCTACCGGCTGTGCGCTGAGGTCGTCGACCACGAGCAGTTCTTCCTCGCCGACGGTGACTTCGCCATCAACACCGACTTCGATCCGTCCGCGGTCGAACCGCTGGATGAGGGCGTCTCCATGCGTGTCTGGCAGGCGGTCAATCCCGTCAATGGCCTGATCTACGGCTACGGCGGACTGAAGCTGATCCGCCGCAGTGCACTGCGCGACATGGGCGCGGCCGTGGACGTCCTCGCAGCTCTGCCCGGCCGCATCGAGTTCGCCCGTCAGAACGCTGGGATCACACGGTTCAACCAAAGCCCTCTGCACGCCTGGAAGGCGGGCTTCCGTGAGTGCGCCATGCTCGCCCGTGGCAGCGAGTACGGGATGGCCGACGACGATGCCCGTCGGCGAATGAAGGCGTGGACGGGCAGCCGCACCGGCGAGTTCGCCGACTTTGCCGCCGTCGGGGCGAGCGAGGGGATCGAGTTCGCTCGGGAGGCGGCCCGCGACTCGCAACAGTTCGATCACCTCAACGACCCCGCGTGGCTGCGAGAGCGCTTCACCGCTGCGCACGGGGACCAGGTGATCTCGGGATGAGTGAGCCACTCGTACTCATCGAGCCGTACGCCCATCGCATGGGCGGGCACCACCAGCGCACCCTGATCGCTCTCGCCCGGGCCCGCCCCGGGAGCGTGGTGATCGCTCCGAACGGGATCGCGGCCGATGGGGAGACGGCCTTGCGGGAGACGGGAGCCCGCACGTTCGCGGGTCCGCACGGGGCCACGGCGGGTATGCTCCTGGCCTTGTCCAGGCTGGCGACTCGCGTTTCCGCTGTCGGCCAGTGGGCCTTCCGACCCCGCAGGTGGCCTCGCCGGCTTCGGCGACTACCGCACCAGATCACGCTCCTCGCCCGCTGTCTCGCCGAAGCGTCCGCCCTGCGCATCGCCCGACAGCAGGCGCCCGGTGCTGACGCGGTCGTGATCCTCACGGCGAGCGAGGCTCTGCACGGGCTGGCGACGCTCTTGGGCGGCCAGCCGCACCTGCGGTTCGTGCACGAGCAGGTCACCACCGAGGACCTGCTCGTGCGAGTGCTCGGCCGGCTCGCTCGCCGAGGTGAGCAACGGACGATCGCGGTGTGCCCGACACAGGCCGTGGGCCGTCAGCTCTCTACATCGTTCCCTGACCTGCCTGCGGTCATCAGTCCGTTCGCCGTGGATGACGGCCAGGGCCTCACCGACGTGGAGCGCGACGGCGGCCGAGTGGCCTTTGGCATCCCGGCAGCGGAGGCGGTGGTGTGCCTGGTCGGCGGCTGGTGGCCGTACAAGGACATCGACACGGTCGACAAGGCTCTGCCCCGGCTCAAGGAGCCCTTGCATCTGGTGGTTGTCGGCACCCCGCTCGACGAGACGGTTCTGGGGCGCTGGCGCAGCTTGCCGGGTCTGCGCGTTCACACGGTGCCCGGCCCTGTCAGTGAGGCCGTTCTGCGTCTTGTGTATGCGGCCGCCGACGTAGCCCTCGTCACCCGCCTTCCCGGCACGGGCAAGGAATCGGGCCTGGTCATGGATGCCGCACGCCTCGGGGTCCCCCTGCTCGTCTCGAACCACGACCCCGCGCTCACCACCCGCCTGGACGGACTGCCCTGGGCCCGGACCTACCCCGCCGGCGAACCTCCCGCCCTCACGGACGCGCTGCACACGATCATCCGCATGCCGCCCGCCCGGCCGGGCCCCGAGGCACCGGAGCAGGTCGGGATGCGCTCCGCCGCGGAGCAGGCCGACTTCCTCACCCACACCTTCGCCTCCTTGGAAAACGCGGAGCCCCGTCCGAGGAGCGTCGAATGCTGACCGCACCGCCCGCCCTGATCGCCGTCATCGGCCCCATCGAGCCGCCGCTCCTTACCGCCTGGGTGCGGCACTACCAACAACTGGGCGTCGAGCGGTTCCTGCTCGCCTTCCACTTCCCCGAGCACGTCTCTCCCGTACTGCGACGTGACCTCCAGGCCACCGCCCGTGGATGCGGCATCGTTCCCATCGGGACCAGCGTCGGTCCGTGGCACGAGCACACCAACACCCGGCTCAGAAACGCACTACGGCATCGCGCCGGGCCCGGCTGGCACCTGCTCGCCGACGCTGACGAATTCCAGCAGTACCCAGCGGATCTCACCGACGTCATGGCCCGAGCCGACGCCGCCGGACACCGCGCCGTCGGCGGCCTCATGCTCGACCGAGTCGCGGCCAGCGGACGCCTTACTGGCTGGCGCCCCGAAGGCGGCCTCGACCGCGCGTATCCCCTCGGCGGCCATCTCACCCACCGCCTCCTGCGTGGAGACCCCCGCAAGGTCGTTCTCGCCCGCCACGACGTCGCCGTGGCATCAGGCAACCACCGAGCTCCGGATCACCGGCCCGACCCCGAGCACCTCTGCGCTGTCCACCACTTCAAATGGCGCGCCGGTGTCCTGGATGATCTTCGCCGTCGGGTCCAGCACTTCTCGTCCGGCGTCTGGCAGGAACACACTCCGGCTGTCCGCGACGAGGCCGGCCACCTCCTGGCCCACGTCGGACGCCACGGCGGTGCCATCAACGTGAGTGACCCCCGGTTCGCTTTCCGGCAGGTGACCTTGAACAGGATGCCGTCGAGCTGGACCACGGAGGCCCACGGCATCTTCACCTCCTGGCGACCGCCACACGCGACCCCCCACCGCGGTTAGGAACAATGCCTGCTGACACACACTCGCCACAGAAGGGAAGCCTTGTGCCCCTCGCCGTTCTCCTGACCGGGCTGACCGGCTCCGGGAAGACCACCGTCGCTCAAGCTCTCGCGGCGCACGGCTTCACCCGGCTCTCCGTCGACGAGGAGGTCCACCGCCTGCATGGCCGCTACGGCGTGGATTACCCCGAGCACACCTACTTCGAGCGCGAACGCCCCGTCGTCGAGGCGATCCGGGCCCGCTTCACCAAGGAACTGCAGGCCGGTAACGACATCGTCCTCGATCACGGGCTCTGGCGCCGCGACGAGCGCGATGCCTGGCGAGACTCCGCCCGCCGAGCCGGAGGTCATCCGCGGGTCGTCTACCTTCCCGCCGACCGCGACGTGCTGCTCCAGCGCCTGGCCGAACGCAACCAGCGTGAGGACGCTAACGCCCTCACGGTCACCCCTGAAGCCCTCGACGACTTCTTCGCCCGATTCGATCCGCCCGCTGAAGACGAAGACGTCGTCGTCTACGACGGGGATCCCGAGCGACTGGCGACGACGCTGATGTCCGACCGGTCGAGTCGAGGCAACTGACTTCCGCCGGGATTCGACCTGCGTCACCTTGTCGCCCCTGACAGCGTGACCGTTGGCGCGAGCCACGTAGTCGTACATGCCCCGGTGGCCGCACTGGGCATTTGAGGACATCCGCCGCCCGGCCATCCGCGAGTCGGTGGCCGACATGGCCGCTCGCGACCGCCGCCGTACGCTGCCTGAACTGCACCGCTTCAGTCGCCAACTGGGAGTCCCCGCGTGAGTGATCAGCCAGACCAGCAGACCGAGCCGAATCAGAAGAAGCCCTTCTTGTACGTGGTCGTGTGCGCGTCCGGGATCGCTGGCGACGTGGGCAAGCTGATCACCGCGGCTCAGGAGGCGAACTGGGACGTCGGCGTCGTCGCCACCCCGCAGGGCCTCGGCTTCATAGACGCCGAGGCGGTCGAGGCACAGACCGGCTACCCGATCCGCTCAGCCTGGCGGATGCCCGGTGACCCGCGCCCGCTGCCTCCTTCCGATGCCATCGCGGTGGCGCCGGCCACCTTCAACACGATCAACAAATGGGCGGCAGGGATCTCGGACACCTTGGCGCTGGGCATTCTGTGCGAGGCGCACGGCATGGGCATTCCCATCGCGGTCATGCCCTACCTCAACCGAGCCCAGGCCGCCCATCCCGCGTACGCACGCAGCCTCGACGTGCTGCGCGAGATGGGCGTCCTGATCGGCTCGTACGAGCCCCACCAGCCGAAGGCCGGCGGAGGGGCCGACCGCTACCGCTGGGAGGAAGCGCTGGAACTGCTCACTCCCGATCACTCCCGAGCTGTCCCCACGGGCCTGATCGCCGTGTCCGTTACGCCTTTCAGAAGGTGTACGAGGTGAACGGGAGAGCCGGTTCGATCACGAGGCTGAGGATGCGGTCGAGTTCGGCCCTATCCTCGCTGGTCATCAGCTCGACCGCATTGCCGAGGGTCTTCTCAGTGAGCTGTTCCATGAACGGGGCGAGGAAGCTCTGGAGGGTGTCGGGGCTGTCCTCCTTCGTGCGCAGGTACTCCATGTAGCGCTGGTGCTGTGCGCCGAACTCCTCGAATTCGCCCTTGGTGGCGGAGAGAGCTGTTGCCTGCTCTGCCTTGGTGAACGGGCGTCCGGAGCGGTCGCTCCAGGTCTTGGTGTCTGACCGGAGCTTGAAGTCAGCGCGGCACAGAAGGGCGACGATGTGCGGTCGGATTTCGGGCGAGGGCATGCAGGGGTTCCTTTCGGAGTTCGGGGTTGAGGCCCAAATACTCCGGACAATCGCCGGTTTGGGTAACCGGCGATCGTCGGCTATGTTGCGCGCTCCGTGGTCAGCGCCAGCGCGATGGCGACCGCGGTTGTAGGGGAGCGGCGGGCGCCGCGCGGATTGAGCGGGTCGAGCCGACGTTGCCGTGTGCGGCACTGCGAGCCCTTGCCGCCTGGGCCCGGGGGCTGGGGGCGTGACGCTCGCCCAGACGCCGGACGCGCCAGGTCAGTGCACGTGCGGGGCTGCGGGCGTCATCCAAGGTGCGCTGGTCGAGCGCTTGGTCGAGAAGCGCGTCTGCGTTGTGCCCTGCGGCCTCTGCTTCGGCGAGCACGGCTGTGAGCGCGTCCCAGGCGGGGTCGCCCAGGATGCGCTCGGCGCGATCGGGGACCGCCTGCTGGAGGTGGCGGGCGAAGCGCTGCTTCATCTGGAGGCTGGGAGCGCGTTGCGCGAGGCCCGCCACGACCGGCTCAGCTGCCTGCGCGTACGCGATCTGCAGATGGACAAGGGCTTGCTCGGCTGCTGCTTCCTGTTGTGCGTGCGGTGCCAGTGCATCGCGAACGCCACCGCTGTGAGCACGGCGTCCAGGAGCATCGTGAATCCGGTTCCGCCACCGTCCTCGGGTTTCTCGCGCCAGATTGCTTGAACGCTGCGGCGCAGGACGCGGGAGCTGTCCAGGTCGGCCGCGATGCGGGAGCGTGTGGCGCGCTCGAAGGCGGATGCGGCCTGTTCCAGCTCAGCCTTGACTGTGGCCGGTGCGGTGAACGACAGGATGTCCAGTGTTGCGCCGAGCGCGACCAGCTGGCCCTGGGCGGTCGGGTCGTCGCTGTGGATGAGGTGGTGGGGAACTCGTCCGGTGGCTGCTGTCGCCTGACGCCACGGATCGGCCGGTGGGGCCATCACGGGCTCGGGACTGATGGTGGCGAGGCTCTTGCGGATCTTGGGCAGGGACAGGTCGGGGGCGAGCGCGGACCCCGAGTAGAAGACCGGCTCGCCCTTGTCGTTCGTGTCGGCGGGCAGGGCGAAGTTGCAGCCGAGTGCGTCGCCGGAGGGGCCGAGCTTGAGGCGCACGGTCACGCCCGTCGCCTCCAGCAGAGCGAAGAACTCGGCCTCGTCAGCTGCGGCGGCAACCGCGCGGCGCACTCGCAGACGGAGGACATCACGAGTAGCGGCGTCCTGTCCCAGGCGCTTGGCCTTGAAGTGCTCCTTGCTGGTGGGGCGCTTGGCGCCGGTGCCGTCGCCCTGCTTCAGCCGCCTGAGCCGGTAGTCGACTTCGATCTGGCGGGCCGCGCGTTGGACGGCGCGTTGGTCGTAGCCGCGTTCGGGGCGTCGGCCGTCTTGGCGTACGAGGGTGGCGGCGATGTGGATGTGATCGTCGGCGTGACGGACGGCGACCCAGCGGCAGGCTTCCGTGTCTCCGTCGGGGGCGATGCCGGCGGCGGCCACGATCCGCCGGGCGATGTCGGCCCATTGGGCGTCGGTGAGGATCGGGTCCTCGGGTGCCGCTCGGACGGGGCAGTGCCACACGGTGTCCTTGGGAGCCTTGTCGCCCAGCATCTTCACGGGTTGGTCGAGTTGCGCGACGAGCTGGGCCATTACTTCCTTGGGGTCGCGATGGGGGCTGCGGCCGGGGTCGGGAGCGAAGCTGTTCCAGGAGGCCACGAGGTGCGGGTCGGTGTGCTCGTTCGCCCGGCCTTTGCCGAAGAGGTAGCCGATCGTGCGGCGCGTGGCTGCTGGGCCCGAGCTGAGGATGATCTTGGGTATCACCTGATCACCGCCCCTCAGCGACCTGAGCGATGACGGTGTCCAGCTCGGCGACCGACGCATCGACGCGGTCCAGGAGTTGCTGGACGGTTGCCGGGTGAGGCCAGGCGCCGTCCTTGTGGAGGTGCCAGGTGAGCTGGTTGAGGTTGTTGCCGATCTGGCCGAGCTTGCCGTTGGCAGCCATGAGTGCCTTGATCATGGCGCGGTAGTCGGCGACGGCTGCGGTGGGGTCATCGGAGCGGGCAGCGGCGAGCGAGCACTTGGCCACATAGCCACCAGATGCCATGCCGCTCAGGGCAGCAGCGTGCTTCACGAGGGCGAACTCGTTGTCGTTGTAACGCGGATGGAAGCGGTGCTCGCGGAGCTGCTTGTCGCGCAGACGGCGGCGCTGGAGGGGCTTCTGCGGCGTGTTCGGCGAGGGCTTGCTGGTCCTCCTTTCGGCTGGCTCCCCCGGGCCGGCCGACTCCGGTGCCGCCTCGGCGCCGGATGTTCCTGCCCGCTGAGGGGCGGGGGCCGGGTAAGGATTCCTTACCCGACAACTTGCTGCGCTGTCGCCGCTGGTGGTCATCTCCTCCTGCGCGAAGGGAACGTCTCGGTGCTTGTCGTGCATGGGCGGCTCTCTGGTGAGGGGGCTGAAGCGGGGAGGGAGTCGGCTTACGCGCCTGGGACGGTCCTGGTGACGGACAGCCGGTTCCCGGACAGGACGGGCCTACGCGGTGACCGTCTGAGCCTGGTCGAGTTCGGTCTGGAGGGATTCCTTGACCTCGTCGAGTCGTTTGCGGCCCACGCCGAGTCCTTTGTTGCGGATGGCCTGTTCGATGTGGCGGCGGGAGACTCGGCCGCCACGTCCGAGCGGGGCGGTTCGACCGATCTCGATGGCCTGCTCGAACGTGGCGCTCGGTCCCCGGTCACGTTGCGTGCTCTGTGGCTTCGCGGGACGAGCCACTTGCTCTGCCTGGACCTGAGCCACATCGGCTTCGGACGCTGAGCCCGATGTGGTTGCGGAGCCACGTTCCGAGGCGACGTGCATTGTGGAGGGACGGCCACCTTCCCTTGACCCCATGTGCGTGGGGCGGCGTTGGACGAGGAGGTAGAGGTGGACCGCGCCGGCCAGGGCGAGCGGGGCGATGGCGGAGATGATGCCGACGGTGATGTCGTCGAGTGCCAGTCCGGTTCGGGGGGCCTGCTGGTTGAGGCGGACGGCGTGCAGCACGTTGGCCCAGATGCTTGTGGCGGTGGCGGTGCCGACCAGCGCCGCGACGTAGAGCCGGGGACCTATGGGCGCGGTGCGCAGGACGAGGAGTGCGCCGATGCCGATGGCGATGAACCCGTCGATCACGAGGGGGAAGGCATAGGTGAGGGCCGGGTGGATGTGGCTGGCGGCGGCCATCTGACGCAGCGCGTCATAGGAGAGTGCGAAGGCAGCCACAGCCAGCAGTGCCACACCGGTGCGGATCGCGGTGGGCAGTGTCGCCGGTACGAGGGCAGGGGATGAGGTGTGGGCTGGTGCGAACAAGGGCGAAGAGGCTCCAGAGAAAAGCGGGGGCGGCGGTGGGCCGTGATCGGCAAGACTCGTTGCGACTCGTCGCGTACCTGGTCAGAGCAGATACGGGAGTGGCGCTGATGTCGAGTCGACCTGTTGCGGGCAGATGACCCGTCGCTGGTCTGACCTGCGTGGCGACGGGTCGCGACGGGTGGAGGCAGGTCAGGCGGCAGGCGTGGAATCGGGCCCGGACTCGGGGCAGTACCGCTCCCAGGCGTCGGCGAACTGCAGGCGGGTGAACCCCCGCGCCTGGACGTTGCCGGGGAAGCGGCGGTTGGCCGCGCTGATGGTGTAGCCCTTCAGCAGGATCTGCAGATGGCGCGGGGTGAGGCCCTTCTCGGTGTAGCCCGGCCAGGGTGACTCCTCGTCCTGGTTCAGGATGTCCAGGAGACGGCTGGTGCGGAGCGCGGACGGGTTGCCCTCGATGGCGAAGGCACGTCGGATGTCGCCCAGGAGGCGGATGCTCAGGCTGCTGTTGTCCTGGTCCTGCTCCGCCTCGTGTGTTGTCATCGCCAGGCAAGCGGATCGCGCTGCCGCAGGCCAGCGGCCGCCCGCGAGATCAGCGATGGCGATCAACGGCTGCCAAGTGTCGGCTGCACGGTCTTCGACGGGCATGGGAGGCGTCAGGTCCATCGCGGTGGCGTGAAGCGGGGCCAGCCAGGCCACGAGCCTGTCGCGCAGGGCGTGCAGCGCAGGGGTGTCCCGTACGGTGCGGAACTCCGCGACCTTCTCGCCCGGCCTGCGGCGGCGCATCCGGATCACGACCGACCGGTCCATGATCGTGTCGGGCAGATCACCGATCCCGGCGAGAGCTGCCATGGCGAAGGTGGGGAACTTCGACACTTCGTGGTTGGGCCCGGAGACTCGCAGAGTGGGCCGGTTGCGCGGATGACCTGCGTTGAGCAGACCGCGCATCTCCTCGTTCTTCTCCGCGACCTTCACCGAACCAAAGAGGGTGTCGGCCTCATCGACCAACAGGGTCGGCGGGGTGTCGGTAATAGACCGGAACACCGCGGCGGCCGATGCGTTGACCGTGATCAGCGGGTCGTGGACAGTCTCCGTGGTCACGTCCAGCAGGCGGGACTTGCCGCACCGTTTGGCTGGGCCGACGATCGCGAGACGTGGAGCGTGCTGCCATGCCGTCTGCAGGTGCGTGGCCGCCACCCACAGCGTTACCGCTGTGAGGGCTTCATCCCTCGGCAGCACGACGTACCGGCGGAACTGGTCCCGCAGCTCGGACAGCACCCGCTCACCCTCGGAGGGCGGCGCGGGGTCGGAAGGGGGTACGGGCGGCTTGCCGGGGACCGCGACCTCAGGCCACGTGGGCTGGGCGTCGGGGGAGGGCGTCGGTGTAGCGGCTTCCAAGGGGCGGCTCCTTCATTGACGATCGCAGGCAGCGGCGACTGCATATCGGAATTGGCGGGGTAGTCCGGCGGTACCGGATGCGTGGACAACACAGCCACACCCGGTGCGCGAAAGTCCAGTGTTGGTTCTGAAATTGCCCACAGCTTCTTAGCCGGGCCACCGAGTTCCAAGAAGGTAGCCCCGAAAGCGCGGTTAGCGAAATCGTCACTGATTCTTTGAGGTCGCCATCGCTCACAGCAGACGCAAAAACCCTTCCCAGGGCGCCAGGGCGCAAGCTACAACACACCAATGCCGCCACGCCCCCTCGGAATCGGACCCGCCGGACAGGCCGCCGCCCACGCCATTGAGCACACCCGCACTGCACGCGGCTACTCCCAGCGCCAGCTCGCCGCACGTGTCACCGCCCTCGGCAGGCCCATGACCTTCACCGCGGTCTCACGCATCGAACGCCTGGTCCGGCGCTGCGACATCGACGACCTCGTCGCCATCGCAGCAGCGCTTGGAATCCCGCCCCGCGCCCTCCTCGTGAACCCTCCGGCACGCCCGGAGTCGACGAAAGCAGGCGCAACATAGCCGACGATCGCCGGTTACCCAAACCGGCGATTCTCCGGATCATTGTTGTTCCCGCCGCGCTGGACGTGGCCGCCCAGATATCAAGCTGCTATTCAATGTGAGGTGTCCCTTCAGTGGCTTCATTAAGTGCCGTCACCTCGACGGTCGCTATGGGGGCAGAGATGTTTTCAGGCTGCGCGCCCACTTTCCCCCTGGCATCCCGTGCTGTTGCCGGGACCACTGCCTGAGTGGCGACCCGCCTATCCCGCCCTCAACAGACCTGACTCCGTTGTCATTGATGCCGCATCGGCCGAGCCACTGAAAGGATCCGGCTTGCACCGCATGGCCTCCAGCCATACCCGCACTAATTCCACTCCTGCCGACGTACCTCTGCCGCGCCTCTACCGCCCTGAGGACGTTGCCACCGTGCTGGGCTGTTCCGCCTGGTGGGTCAAGGACCGCGCCCGGCGGCGGCTGATCCCCTTCGTGCGCGTCGGTCGGGCCTATCGCTTCTCCGGCGAGCACTTGGCCGAGATCATCCTCATGAACGAAGAGGGACCGGACCGAAGTTCACAGCACAGTCGCAGCACGCCCGCGCCCGCCGCAAAGCACCAACCGCGGCAACAAGCCGACGAAGCAACGCCCACGGCCCGCCTCCGAGCAAGGCCCCCGCGCCGAACGCGCCCGGACCAGTTCGGAACTGCTGCTTAGCACCCTCACACGGAGAAGGGAGCGACCCGGTGGGGTACGCGGAGAAGCGCACGGGCTACTGGCGTGGCCGGTACAAGATCGAGGACGGTAAGTACGGCACGGTCGCCGATGCCACCGGCGTCGTGGTCAAGTTCGCCACCAAGCGCGAGGCAAAGCAGGCGGCAGACGCGGAGGAGGTGACCGTACGCCGCGGCCAGTGGCGTGACCCGGGCCTCGGCCAGGAGACCTTCAGCGAGTACGCGAGCCGCTGGTACGCGGCGCAGGACCTCGCCGCCTCGACGATCAGAACTACAAGCGCCACATCGAGGAGCACCTGCTCCCCGACTTCGAGGACAAGGCGCTCGCCGGCATCCTGCGCACGGACGTCGAGCTGTGGGAGAAGAAGGAGCGCGCGGCCTACGCGGCCTCCAGCGTCAAGACCTGGCGCTCCACACTCCACCTGATCTTCGAGGACGCGATCGACGAGGGCCTGCTCACGTCGAATCCGGCCGCAAGGCGGCGCGGACGCGGCAAGCGCGCCGGCCGCTCCCGCGACCGCGGCCCGGAGAAGGTCGTCACCGACGCGCTCGGCATCCTGCTCACCGCTGAGCGGGCAGCCCTCCTCTCGGGGCGAGACGACGAGTTCGTCGCCACGGTCCTCAAGGGCTACACCGGCAAGCGATGGGGCGAAATCGTCGGCCTGGAAACGGAGTTCGTGCGCCCCGGCGCCTTCCGCGTCGAATGGCAGCTGTACGAGCTGGACACCGGCGAGCTGATCCGCTGCCCACCCAAGGACGACAGCTACCGCACCATCGACTCGACGGACTGGCTGTCTGCCCTCGTCTTCAACCACATCGCCCGTACGAAGCCGACGCCGTGTCCCTGCCACGGCAGGACGTACGTCTTCCGTGGCCAGGGCACGGCCCGCACCGGCGGCCACCAGGGCGCGAAGCTCGTCGACGTCGCACGTCGTGCTGAAGTCTCCACGGGCACGGTCTCAAACGTCCTCAACCACCCCGACCGCGTACGCGAGGGCACCCGCGTGCGCGTCGAACTCGCCATCGCAGAGCTCGGGTTCATACGAGGCGGCACCACGTCGGAGTACGCGGCTCACTGGCGCCGAAATGGCTTCGCAACCTGGCTGTTCACCCCAGCGGTCTCCGGCTGGTACCCGAAGAAGGCCCCGCAGGAGGCCCGCCCGGTACCGATCCTCGGCGAGCCGTGGCCCGGCATCCCGGCCCGAGGCCGAGGCGCTGCTGCTCGGGCCGACGCCTGCTGGCTCCCGATCGCCAAGGGCCTCACACCTCACGGCCTGCGCCACACCCACCGTACGATGATGGACGACCTCGGTACCGAGAAGGTCCTCATGGACGAACGCATGGGCCACATCGACGGCTCGGTCTCCGCGCGCTACGCCCACGTCACGCCCGGCATGCGCCGCCGCCTCATGCTCGGCCTGACCGAGCAGTGGGAGACCGCTCTCGACGCTCGCCGTGCGATGAGTCCTATGTCGCCAGTGATTGTGCTCGACGGGTTGCTGCGCGTTCGCGACTGATCGCTCCTGAGCCGGCACGGTTGCTGCCTGACCTCATTGGACAGGCCAAGCGGTAACGCGTCGGGCCCTCTACCGCGCTGCTCCTTACTTGAGGTGCGGTACGCCAGGAACGTTCATGCTTGATTTTCGCGCAGAAATGGTGGGCCTCTGCTATGTTCCCTCCGTGGAAATCACTCTGCAGCAGGCAGTCAGTGATCTTCGGCAGGCTGGCGTGCTGGAGATCGTCGAGGATGTTGCGTGCGAGGTGTACGCGACCAACGCTGATCGTCATGACCCGGCCCGCGGTGATGACAACGGCACCTTCGCCCAGCTGGTCTGGCGGAACATTGCGAACCTGTGCTTTGAGCGCCTCCGTCAGGCAGGGGTGCCGGTCCGCAAGGTGGCGGGCGGAGCTATTGAAGTGATCTCAGGGCCATGGGTCGTGAGGATCTACAAGTTTCCGTTGCCCGCACCGAGCAAGGTGCAGGAGAAGATCGAACAGTTCCGGTGGGACGGTAGCGCTGCACGGCTTCGGGGCGCCGTTGCCAACAGCGTTGTGAGCGACCAGCTGTCGTTCGACGGTGATCCCGAATGGGCAGACAGTTTCGCCGTCGCAGTTCAGCAGGGCCACGTGCGGATCGTGCACACCGGCGACTTTGAGACGGGCAACTGCGCTGTCGAGATCGGACTTCCGCGCGACAACCGTGAAGGCGGATCCCCTTGGCTCGATGGAACCATCGAGCTTCATAATGATCTCCAGGCAGCACTGCCTGCGCCGCGTGTTTCCACTGACGTGCCCCCGCTGGAGGGGCAGGCCGACCAAGAGACGCCAGCTGAAGAAGACGAGACGGCGCAGGGCAGTGGCACCCTGCCGAAGTCTCCGGACTACAGCGATCTCGGTGAGCATGATCTGCCGCTGCGGCGCCGTACAGACGAACCGCGCGAGAAGCGCGACACGACAGACTGAGAAACTGATGCCGACACCGCTGCGAGGAAGAGGGAGCGCGGAGCTCGCCTCTCGCTCCTTCGAACCCGAGGCACTGACGACTGCTCGTCAGCTTCGAGGGATCCGGAAGAACGAGCTTGCGAAGCAGGTCGGGCTGACACCGGCGGCGGTCAGTCAGTACGAACTCGGGCAGAGTCGTCCCTCCACTACGGTGGTGGCCCAGCTCGCGATGGCGCTCGGGGTGCCTGCGACGTTCTTCGCCGCTGGGCATCCCCAGCCCACGATGCCGAGTGCAGCCCACTTCCGCAGCTTGCGCGCGACGACCCAACTACAGAGGGATCAAGCTGTCGCATTTGGAAAGATTGCGTGGCGGCTGGTCACTACTGTGGAGCACTACGTAGAGCTGCCGGCGGTCTCGTTGCCCCGGCTCGCGCTGCCGTCAGAACCCACACGGGCGGATGTGGCTGCCGTAGCCCGGGAAGCTCGCGAGGCCATGGGTGTCGCCACTGGGCCCGTCCCGCACATGACCCGTCTGCTCGAAGCTCACGGAGCAGTGATCATGGAGCTGCCGCCCATGTCCGAGCGGGTGGATGCCTTTTCTCATTGGTATGGAAGCCGCCCGCTGGTGTTCCGTAATCCGGCGAAGAACGACCGCCCTCGATCGCGGTTCGACGCTGCCCATGAGGCTGGACATCTGATCATGCATCTAGATGCCGAGCCGGGGAGCCGCATCGTCGAGAACCAAGCACACGACTTCGCGGCCGAGTTCCTGATGCCTGGCGCTGAGATCGCTGACGAACTTCCGCAGCGATTGGACTGGGAAGTCCTCTACGCGCTCAAGCGACGGTGGGGGACATCGCTCAAGTCCATCGTCTATCGCGCCCATGCACTCGGCGCGTTCCGGGAGTCGACCTACAAGCGGGCGATGATGTTGCTCGCCCAGAATGGCGATCCAGAGCCGTGCGATCTGGGCCCTCGTGAAGCACCGCTGCTGCTTGAGAAGGCAGTCCGCTTGTGCGAGCAGACCGGCGTCTCGTTCGACGAACTGGTAGCCCGCTCAGGGTTGCCCTTCGAGCTCGCCAACGAGGTCTACGCCACGGCAACGATGACGCGTCCAAGGCTGTCGCTCGACGCCTCCACAGAGAGCGCAGCTGCTGACGCTCCCGTGGCCCTCCAACTCTTTCCGAGTTGAGAGTCCTTCGTCGGCCCATCCCGAGGGTCTGGAGGGAAACGAGGCCCCAGGGTGACGTACGAGCGGGCGGGGCTCCTGCCGGTGATGCGAGCACCGACAGTGCGAAGACCGCTATGACAAGGGAGTTGACCGCGCTCGTGGCTCTCGACACGGCGACCGTCAGCGACCCGGCGGAGGTGCCGGCCACGCTACTCCGTCGACCGCCGCGCCGAGGAGGTCGCCCAGCCGATGCCAGGCGCCCGGGCCGGCGTGCGACATGGGGCTTGCTGCGAACCGCTGCCAAGCCGCGTCACTGTCGCCGAGCACCTCGGAGACGTAGGCCGCGACTGCAGGATGAGTGGTGTCGTAGCGCGGGCCGCGTGCTTTGACTGCTGACCAGGCAGGCAGGAGGCGGAGCAGCTCTGGAGGGCACTCGGGCCGGGCCAGCATGATCTCGGCCCAGCTTCCGCGCAGTTCGGGTC
The DNA here is from genome assembly GCF_040679335.1 of Streptomyces sp. NPDC052299. NCBI lineage: Bacteria > Bacillati > Actinomycetota > Actinomycetes > Kitasatosporales > Streptomycetaceae > Streptomyces > Streptomyces sp. NPDC052299. The sequence continues at coordinate 481,890 of NZ_JBFAUP010000001.1, forward strand.
CGCCGCCCAGGCGCCTGCGCAGGTGCAGGGTGAGGTCGAGCAGAGTCTGCTCCGGGGCGGAGTGGCGGGCCAGTACGTCGTCGAAGGTGAGGGACTTTCGGTAGGGGCGGGCGGCGAAGGAGAGGAGGGCCTCCTCGACGAGCGCGTCGTTCCCCGCGTGCCGGTCCAGGTACGCGACGAGAACAGCCTCGTCGGCGTCGGCGAGCTGTCTGAACCGGATGCTTTGAGGGTCGCCGAGGGAGGCCGTGCGTCGGCCCGGCAGGGCAGGGACGGGATCCGTGACGAGCGGCAGGATGGTGGCCATCAGTTTCTCGGCCCGTTGGTTCTCTTCCCACGCGGAATGGCTGGAGGGGTGGCCGTATGTGCTGGATCGGGTAGCCAGGGACCGCCTGGTGTCCTCAACTACAAGACGCGCCCTCTGCCGCGTCTCCTCCGTGACTTCGGGGAGATGGACGAGGAGGGCGTGCAACCAGCCGAGGTCGCGCACGACCCGATAGCGCGAGGCGGGTTCCGGTTCCCAGAGGGTCAGAGCGGAAAGGCAGATCGATGCGAACCGCGTGGCGAGGGCGGCGACGAGCTCCTGGGACGCCAGCCATTCTCGGGGTCGGCCGTAACGCCGGGCCTCGCCGGGGTTGAGGAGGAACCGCCAGGTCTGGCTTCCTGCCCGCTCCACCCAGCCGACGGCGAGGCGGCAGAGAACGGTCTGGATGGACTCGGACTGCATCTCCTCGTCGAGGAATCGTTCCACGTAGTCGCGCTCCTCCTGGGACGCGGCCGCCAACGCGTCGGCGTAGCGCTCCCGAGCCTGCGTGGGCGTCAGCCCGTCCCTGCAGGACCGGGAAACCCGGGTGACGAGAACCGCACGCTCGAAGGACTCCAGGTCGTGTGCCGCGACTTCCTCCAACAAGGCTGGTTCTACGTGCCACGGTATGGATCCGAGCAGGTGCTCACGCACCACGCGATCGGCGGCGGGGTGCGTTGCGGACCATTCCAGCAGGCGGCGGTGATGCTCGGTCTGGGCCCGGAGGACGCCGTCCCACATGCTTTCCCATGCGTCGGTTGCGGCACGGTGGCGATCCATCCACGTATCGACGTCTTCTTCGCCGTCATGCCTGTCCGGCCCGAGCGGGAGGCAGTCGAGGGCTGCGACGAACACAACCTCGTGCAGGCCGTGTTCACCAAGAACGACCTGGGCGGGCGTCGGATCCTTTAGCAGCTCGGGGGCGATGGGCAGGCGCGATGTCGACCGTCGGCGGAGCTCAGTGACGACGGCGTGGATGAGCGCTGCGCCACCCTCTCTCCGGCCGAGGGCACCGAGTCGCGCCTCAGGGCACTTCTGCAGGACCTGCGCCCTGTATGCCTCCGGGCAGGCTTGGTGCGACAGAGCGACGCGGGACAGGTCCATGCGCTCGGTCGTCATGTGCGGGCGCGGTTCGCGACTGAGATCGCTCTCCACTGCCATGGCCAACAGCCACTCGGGCGCGGACTTTGCGAGCGGTCCTGTAAGCAGGGACATGGCCAGGCCGTCCCGATCCGTGCCCGGGGGCGCCGCGCGAATCGCCTCGACAGCCATGCGGGTAGGCGGGGAATCGTCGGACGCCCGCGCGATGACCGTACGCAGGAAGTCGTGAGGAAGAGACAGGCGTGGTTCCGCCGCGGCCATCGGACTCCAATCGTCGGCACCGCCCCGCGACGTGATCCTCTGGTCAGCGCCACCCGGGCACGGTGTCGTATCAGGTGTGAGCGTCAATGATGCCGAAAGGGACTGACAATCCAGTTGAGTTCGGCATGATGCTGACGTCGCTCTACACCTGGCATGACAGGTCTGCCACCAACAGATCGAGGGTGGCCTCCTCGTGGAGTGCGACGCCGAGGGCGGTCATGGCGGGGGCGAGGTCTGGGTCCCAGTCTGCGTCGACCGGCCCACCGTCGAGAGCCAGTTGAGGGATGGCCTCGGATTGACTGCGAGCGGCCAGGCGCTCGTAGTCCGCAGTGTCCATGCGCCACGGCAGGGCTTCGTAGCGGCGGATCACCCGGTTGGCCAGCGCGATCCCCGGCCAGTCGAAGTCGCCGTGGTACGCGAAGCGGCAACCCGTGGCGGCGAGGGCGTCGAGAAGCGTGAAGACCACGGTGGCGGCACTGCCGGAGGTGCACACGATGGGCCGGACGCAGGCGGCGTCCGCCGCGGCTTCCACAACACGCGGATTCTCACAGATGTGGATGAGCGTTGCGGCGGGGAGCTGCAGCCGGAAGTCTCGGAGGTCGCGTGGTGTGACATGAACTTCGCAGTGATGGTCGGCACGCTCCCGCAGAGCACGCGCCCGCCAGCCCTCGCCGACGGGGCGCAGCCCGTAGGTGAGGACCGTGCTGGAGACCTCGTCCGGCGTGACGGACACCAGCCGCCACAGAGCGCGTCGGCCGGCGGCGTCGTCGGGGAACTCGGTGCCATGGGCGAGGGCGACGCCGCGTTGGACGACGCGTGCGAGCCAGGTGCCGTCGTCAAGGCCGTGGGCGGAGCCGGTCGTCATGGCTGCGAGTTCTCCTCGGCCGCGTGTGCCGTTGCGTTCAGTGCCTTCGGGGCCGAGGAGAGCGGTGAGGACTTGGACCGCCTGCTGGAGTGTCCATATCGCCGCTTCAGGTGTCACTCCTTTCGGAACACCGGTACGGCGCAGCAGGTCGTACCACTGCTGAGGCCATTCCTGGTCAGCGAGCGGGGAGGCGTCCAGTGACGAAGAAAGGGACGACCACACCCGCTCCCGCCGCGCCGCCACGTCCGCGCGGGCGGCACGGCGGTCGGTGAGCGGCGGTCCGAGTTCTTCCAGAGTCCGTCTGAGTCCGAGTCCGGCGGCTGAAGCGCGTAGCCGTGCGTCGAGCACGTCGAGCCGTATGGTCGCAGCGGCACCTGTGAGGGGTTTGCCCAGTAGGAGGGACAGATCGTTGCGTTCCTGGGCGTTCATCGCGGTCAGCCGGAGCGAACCCGTGGCCTGTACGCCGTTGCTCTCCAGGCGTTTACGTGCCCCCTGCCAGAGCCGGGCGAGTCCGGGTCCCTTCAGCCAGTCGCGCGTTGCGGCGGGCAGCCCGCTCATACGGACACCAGACGCCGGTGCCGACCGTTCCAGGTGTAGTGCAGGGTGGCCACCCCGCGTACGTGGGGATCACGAAGGCACTCGTAGATGTGCAGGGACGGAACCTCGGGCCAGTTGCCCATGAGCCGCTCGCTGGTGAGGACGAAGTCGAGATCGAGGTCGACGAGGATACGGCCCAGTCGGCCGTGGGTGGGTTCATCGACCTTGGCGAAGGCGTCGTCCAGGAGGATCAGGCGTGGTGCGTGAGATGCCGATTCGGCGAGGCTGCTGAAGTGGGCGGCTGCTGCGGCGAAGAGCACGAGGTAGGAAAGCACGCGTTGTTCGCCCTGGCTGAGCCCCGTCCGGCCGGTCAGTTTCCTACGGCGGCCCGGGGCCGCGTCCTCGACCACGAAAGTGTGGAAGCGGAACCAGTCGCGGTAGTCCAGCGCGGTCCGCAGATGGGCGGCGTAACCGGCCGATGGGTCGGCACGGCGGGCGTCCTCGATCCGGCGTTGCAGCACCTCGCGCAGCTGCTCGGTCTGCTCGCGTGTCCTGAGGCTCGACGGACTGCGCAGCAGCTCGACGGCCGCGCGTACATCCGCGTCCACATCCTCGTCCAGCTTCCACAGCAGCTCGACGCCGAGGCCGTGGGAGGTGCGCACGGTCCGCAAGGTGTCGTTGAGAGCCGCGACCAGGTTCGCAGCGGTGATGACCTGCGCCGAGAGGTGGTCGCCTAGCTCGCCGGTCAGGAACCGCTGGAAGACCTCACGTTCGCGCTCGGTGAGCCGCCCTCGGGCCTCCGTGGCCTGAACCGCGATCCGCTCGCCCACAGCCGCGACGTCATGAGACCCGTGGTCGTCGACCAGCCGGCACACTTTGATCCCGTCGCGCTCCTCCAGCTGCGCGTCGAACCCACCGGCCAGTTGATCGCGAAGATCGGTGTGACGGTTGAGCAGGGTGCTGTCCGACACCTCGCCCTTCGGGCGGCCGAGGGCTTGCTCCACGGCGTCGGCGAGGGCCCGCAGCGCTCGCAGACGGCTGCGCACGTCCGCGCCGGGATCGTCCGACACGTACTCGGGCAGCGAGGACCGGTCGAGGCCGGCGCCGAGCACCACCTCCGGTCGGCCGAGAGCAGTGCGAAGAGCGCTGCCGGTGTCGATGACCGTCGTTTCCTGGTCCGCCAGGGTTCCGCGCAGGCGCTTCTCGTCCTCTTCCGCGCGCACGCGCTGGTCGTGGAGGTCGTCACGGGCTTTCTGCGCCCCGGGCAGGGCGCGGTCGGCGTTCGCGATGCGCTGTTTGGCCTCCTGCTCGCGGGTGAGGATCTCTTCCTCGGACGATCCGATGGCCTCTTCGCGGGTACGCAGGTCCTGCTCAGCGGTGCGCAGTCCGGCGAGGTGGAGCCGGTAGCTCTCGTCCGCGGCCAGGCGATCCCCTTGGGCTCGTCCGTACCGGTCGGCATCGGCCTGGTTGGTACCGAGCCGCCCACCAGTGCCGCTGACGGCCCTGCGCAGATGCCCGATACCGCCGAGCAGGCCGGTGAGTGCGGTGCGCACACTGTCTAGGGCGGCCGGGTCGCGGGGCAGGTCGTGGGCGGTCGCAGTGGAATCCGCCTCGGTCCGCGCCGATACCGCGAGAGCGCGTGTCTCCTCGGCCAGCCGCGCCGCGCGGGTCGCCTTGGCGGTCAGGCCGCGCAGGGTCCGTTCTGCTGACTCGGTTCTGCTCCATGCGTCCGCGAGGTTCCGTGCCCTGGGGAAATCCCGTTCTGCGAGCGTGAGAGCCCGACGCGTGGCATCGGCTACGGCGAGCGCTCCGCGAACGTCGGCCAGCCGCTGTTCCGTCTGCGTGGTTCGCTCCTCCAACTCGGCGAGGATGCGACGCCGAGTCTCGGCCCGTACGGCGGCCCCCACGTACTCGGTGTCGCCCTTGTCGTAGCGACCGTTGAGTACGCCCAGACGCCAACTGCCGTCGAAAAAAACCGCATTGTGTGCGGAAGTCTCTTGTGTCGATGCGAGTGCAATGCTGGCCAGCAGACCCTCAACCTGCTCGGTTGTGATGCCGCAACCCGGTTCAGGGGCTGGGCGCAAGGCCGAGGCGAGAGTCGGTCCGTCGGACAGCACGGGACCCTGCTGGAGAAGGGTGTCCCGGATGCGTGAATCGAGCAGGACGCCGTCCGCACTCACCCACGCGTCCAGGATGCCACTCGCCTCCAGCGCCCCTTCCAGACCAGCTCGGTCGGCAGGCGCCAGCTCGTCCACGAAGTCCACGAGCCGGTAGAAAGGGGCTCCACTGCCCGGCTTCCTCGCGGCGGCACGATGGTGTGGGGCCGGCGGCTCGGGGTCGGTACGTCGCTCCCAGTCCCGCTTCTGCTCCGCCAGACGGTCGAGTTCCTCGCCGAGTCGGCCGACGTCGAGCGCCAATGTGTCCCGGCGTCCGGTGAGTTCCTCGCCGTACGGCTCCAACGCGGCCTGAGCGGTCCGCCACGCCTGGCTGTCGATGTCGGGCGGCAGTGTGCGGTCTACGAACGGCGCGCCAGTAGAGGTCTCGTGGCCGACAGTGCCGTGGACGGCGTCCAGCGACGGCAGGTCGGGACCCAGTGCAGTCCGAGTGCGCACCGCCCACTCGGCGACTTGACGGGAGTAGGCCCCGCTCTCCTCGGCGACCTTCTGACGGCTGCCGTCGAGGTGGCCGGCGGCCTCTTCCGCCTCGTCCTCCAGCCGTTCCCGCTCGGCATCGGCCTGAGCTGCCGCGCCCCGGGCCTCGTCCGCCCGTGCGATGAGGCGGGTCACCTCCTGAACCATCCGGGCCCGATTTCTCGCGACCGTCTCGGCGGCCTGCAACTGGTTCTGCCAGGACCGCAGCCCTTCCTGAGCCGTGACCGTGTCCACGCGCGCCGCCGACCGGTGCCGCACGGCGCGCGTCTCCCCGTCCGGAGTCGTCAACGCGGTTTCGGTGGCCTGGGCGAGAACCGTTCGCGGCAGGGCCACCGCCTCGCCGAGATGGCCGGTGGGAAGCCCGGCTTTTTCCGCCTGCGCCAGCAGCTCCCGATGTTCGCTTCCCAGCTCGGCCAGCCGGCTTCCGAGGTGTTCGACGCCTTCGGCCAGTCGCTCGGCCGAGCCCTCCTCCGTATCGTGCGCGTTGCTCAAGGTCGTGAACGCAGCCGCGGCGGCGGTGTGCAGCGCCTCCACCGTGCTGCGGCGCTCCGATAGTTCGCGCAGGCTGCGGTAGGCGTGACTGGCGTGCAGGGCGGCCAGGTCGGTCCGGGCGTTCTGCTCTTCGTCGCGCAGGGTCTCCAGTCGGCCCTCCGACTCCTCCTCCTGCATCCTCAGGTCGCTCGTCCGCTGAGCGGCGTCTCCGGCCGCCCGGCGCCGCTGTGCGAGGACGCCCAGCTCGTGGCTCACGCTCTGGGCGGAAGTGCGCAGGACCCCGGCCAGGTAGCCACGGTAACTGGTGAGAAATGTGCGCAAGGCCGCGTCGGTGCGTTCCAGGCGGCCGAGTTCGTCCCGTACGGCGTCGAGGTCGTGGAGGTTGCGCGCTACCTTCTCGACCACGTCCTCGTCGAGCCCTGGCAGGGTCTCGCTCAGCAGGGAGACCAGGCCCCCGTGTTCGATCCGGTCGCCGACCGTCGGGCGCCGCAGCCGATGGAGGAGCTGTGTGAGGTTGCGGTAGCGCGTCGCGTCGGTGATGCCGAACAGTTCCCGGGCCACTCGTGAGCGGTGCTGGACCGCACGGTCGGTCGCGTTGTCGGAGCCGACGATCTCCTTGAGCCTGTCGACCGGTAGCGGTTTGCCCGCCTCGACCAGATGCAGGTCCTCACCGATCCGCAGCGGGGTGACGAAGAATGTCGGCAGCGCCTTCTGCGTCGACTTCGAGGCGCGGATGGCGGCGCCGAGCGTCAGGTGGTGGTGACCGCCGTCCTCGGCTGTGCCCCGGAACTCCACCCACAGATACCCGAGACGGTTGGTCTGCTCGAACCCGTCCAGCATCAGCCACGCGAGCGTGGTGCGACCGGTGCCTGTCGCGTCCAGTGCCCGGGAGTCGCCGTCCAGAAGGTACGGAAGCAGCATCTCCAGGGCCTTGGACTTGCCCGCACCGTTCTTGCCACGCAGCAGCAGCCGTCCGTCGCCGAAGGAGAACTCCTGCTCGTCGTACTGCCAGACGTTCTGGATGCCCGCCCGGTGCAGCCGGAAGCGGGTGCCGCCGTCTCTTGTGGGGCCGACGGTTGTCGCAGCTCCGGAACGCGGCAGCGGAACGAGGCCGGGCGCGTCGGTGGTCATAGCGGCAACTCCTCCTGAACGTCTGTGTCCTTGCCGACTGAGGTGGCCGGGCGCACGGTGATTTGGGTGGCGTAGCGGGCTGCCGCTGCCAGCAGCACCCAGCCTTCGCCGCTGGGCCGCGTGCCATGGACATCGGTCACCGTGCGTCCTTCGAGAGCCTCGTCGACGTATCCCTCCGGCAGCCCTTCGCCCTCGGCGCGCAGCCGGCCCGCGCGGGCCATCAGCCGCATGCGGACCAACAGGTCCAGTACGGCCTCTCGCAAGGAGGGGAGGTCCTCCAGGTAGCCGCGCTGCCAGTTGCTGCGCTGCCCGTACTCGGCGACCAGCCCGGCGAGCACCTCGTCCACCAAGCCGTCCGGGGCAGCCACTCCGATGACGAGCGTCCCGCCGGTAGCCGGATGCCCCGGTTCCTGCGGCCGAAGCCGCTCCACGAGCCGTTCCGCCAGCAGCAGCGCGGCCTGTGCGATGGTCCCGGTGCCCGGCAGGTGCAGATCAGTGAGCTCTTCCTCGGGGTCTACCAGCGCCACGCCCTCCGCACGGATCTCCATCTCCAGGCCCAGGAGTTCGGAGAAAGCCTGGGCTTCTCGGCGCTGCCGGGTGCGCAGCCAGTCACGCTCGGAGTCGGTCAGCTCGTCGAGGTGAACGACAGGCGTCTCGACGAGCATCCGGCGCACGTAGGTGCGTGGTCCGCCGAAGCCCGGGTCCGCTGCCCGCCGGACCAGGTCGGCGCCGTCCCGTGCCTGGGAGAGCGGGCCGGCGACGACCACGCGCGCCAGCTCCCGGTCTATCGTGATCAGGGCTTCTCCGCTCGTCTCCTGCGCGAGTGCGGCCACCTGGCCCTCGGTCTCGATGAGCACGCCCCAGTCGACGAGCTGGCGCAGTGCCGCGACCAGGGTCCGTTTCCCAGCCGCCCGGCCCGTTCCCTCCAGCTCGATCCCGGCGTCGGCCGAGGCGGCCCTGATGTCGGCGACCAAGTGGGACAGCAGCATCTGCTCGGGCGCGGTCACCAGCACGGACAGGGCCAGCGCGAGGCAGGCGTACGTGTGTGGGGTGAACGGGGTGCCGGTGGAGCGCTCCAGCCGATGACCCGAACCCGCCCCCAGCCCCGCCTTGAACAGCCGGGCGTAGGAGCTGTCGACCAGCAGGCGGTAGCCAAGCACCTGCTGGAACCGTTTGCCCAGCCAGTCGGCGTGCCGGCGGATCAGCGGGAAGAGGTCGGCGTGGGGGCCGTCCGACGCGACCAGCGGGTGAGCGAGCAGCAAGCGGGCGGCGGTGCGGCGCTCGGCTGCCAGGGCTACGTCGTGAGTCGAGGGGAGGGTCATGACACGCTCGCCTCCGCTTCGCCGTCGACCGCGGCGGAGGTGCGGTCGATGTCCAGCTCCAGGTCGTCGAGCAGCAGGTCGCCGTCGGCCGAGTACAGCATCGTTCGCGTGCCTGCCGTCCGGCGCACGGTGAGGCGGATACGCAGTTCGGCGTCTTCACTGCTGGCCGAGTCGAGGTCGAACCCCGCCGTCCTCTCCCCGCCCGTGCTGACGGACCTGCTCAGCTGTGCGTTTCCGAGCGCTGTGGCCAGCAGCTCCAGGAGCAGCCCGAGCGCCGCCGAGGTGAGTCGTACGTCGGCGAACCGGCCGGACGCACTGCGCAGTTCGTCGGCTGCCGCTGCTCTGGCCGCTGCCCGCTGACGGGCTGCCTCCCTCAGCAGCCGCTTCTGCGCGGAGTGGTCCTCCACCGCTGAGGCCCGGCCCCGCTGGGCCCGGCTGCCTCGCTCGCGCAGGGCCACCGGTACCTCGACCACCGGCCCGGTCCACCAGCTCGTGTAGGCGGGCACCACCTCGTCGGTGGCCGGAGGTATGCCCAGATGGCGGGCGCCGTACAGCCCGAATGCGGCGACGGCGATGTCGTGTGCGTCCTGCGGAGCCGCTTCGTCGAACCAGCGGGCCAGCCGCAGCAGATCCTTGCGCCGGGACATCTCCCCGGTGGCTGACCGCAGCATTCGCTTGGCGTTGGCGAGCAGCGACTGCAACGCGCGCAGGGTGGCGTCGCGTAGCTGGTCGACCTGGCTGCCCTGGCCGTCGGTGTTGCAGAACCAGCCGCGCAGGCCCTCCCAGTCCGCGAATTCGCGGCCGCGGCTGCGCTGGATCCGGACGTCCGGGCGGCTTTCGCTCTGAGCCTGCGTCGAGATCCCGTTGAGTCCCCGGGCGTGGGAGTCCAGCCGGTCCAGCAGAGCCGGGATGTGCGGCCACAGGGTGTCCAACGCCGCCGAGATCCGGGGCGCTCGGAACGCCACGTCCTCCGTGATCGCCTCGACGTAGTCCAGGAGCAGTTCCTTGAAGCCCTGGTACTCGGCGCTGTCCAGGTCGTATCGGGACAGCACCTGGCCGAGGTAGGCGTAGAAGTCGCGTATGGAGTCCGCGAACTCGGCGAACTGCACGAACAGCGTGCTGATCCGCTCCAGCCCGTCCTGCGGCTCGATGCCGCCCGGCGCGGTCACGAGGCCGGCCAGCTCCCGTAGCCCGCGCTCGACCAGTGCCAGCAGTTCGTTGCTCACCTCGCGGGCGGCGTCAGCTTCGGCCAAGACTCCGTCGGCGTCCCGCTGGATGCGTTCGCCCAGTTTCGACAGCTGGTAGCGCGAGCGGGATCGCTGGTACTCGCTGATGCTGGACGCGTTCACCGTGTGGCTGCTGCGGAGCAGGTTGCCCCACTGGACCAGCTGTTCCAGGCGGACCGTGAGAGCGTCGGCATCGAGCGATGCGGCAGAAGCGCCGGCCTGGTGAAGTTTCGCCATGATGTCCGGAACGGCTAGATCCGCCAGCAGCGTTCCGCAGAAGACCCGCATGATCGAGACGTGCTCCAGCCGCTCGGGCGCGCTGAGGTACGTGTACGCGTTCAGCCGCCGCCGTGCCTCCTCGTCGGCGTTCTGGCCTGCACCGGATGTTGATGCCCCCATGGCCGTGAGATTACGCGGAGCAGCCGGGCGCCGCCGGTGGGTGGCTGAAAATGCCACGGACGTGTGCCAGGCCCCCTGAACGGGACCTTCGACTTCAAGCGTGTGAGCGGAGTGGGGCCCTCCACCCCAGGAGCGTCTACCGGGGCTACTGACGAGCGGCTCAAGCCTCGGGTGATGGACGTCCTCGCGTCGCTCGCACATCTGATCGGTCGGCGGACGCGAACCAGCAGCTCAAAAAGGGGCTAGGCGAACCCGTTCCACGCGATGCATGCGACATCCACGGCTGGACAAGCTTTCCACGCCCGTCAGGTTGCAGCGGAGGACCGTAGTGAGCTTATTGAACAGGATTGTCGGGCCCCGGCTTTCACACCCACAGGGAGTGGACGACTTGGTGTCCGCCGATACGGGTGGCACGGGGCCGGATTCGCTCCTTGTTCGGTCATCCGGGGCCGTCACCGCTCGGCGCATGGGCGATCGTCGAGTCACTGTGGTCGTTCGTATGCGCAAGGACCCGGTCGAGGAAGCACTGGTACGAGTCCGTTTCGAGCAGGCCCAGACGACTCACCGGAACAAGCGGGAACGTCAGGTCAGGTCCCTCTTCTCCCAGCAGTCCCGGAACCAGACGAGCGTCGCGTGCAGGCACTCCCTGCTTTCCTCGTCGTCGAGCACGGAAAGGCGGAAGCTGGGCCGCAGTTCCAGCTTGCCTTCGGGGATCGAGACGTCGTCCATCTCGTTCAGTCGGCCCAGCAGGTCGGCGCGGAGAGCGCGATCCGTGAACGGTTCACGGTTCGCCATGTGGGCGAACACGACCTCTGCCGTGCCGCCGCGCCCGCTTCCCGGGTAGAGCGTCAGCGGCCAGATGCCCTGACCCGGCGCTCCTGCCTTGCCCAGCATGAGGAACGCGCTGGTCGTGACCTCGCCGGCGCCGTATCCGATCCATCCCCCGAGCTTCTCCCAGTGAGCGAGGAGCTCGCGGACGGCGGTGACGGTCTCGGGGGCTTCGTCGGCTGCGAGTTGGTGGAGGAAGCGCGCGGCGCGGGTTTCTTCACCCTGTCGCTCCGGACCGGTCGGCGAGTCCGACTCCGCTGCCTGGCCGTCGGCGCTGTCGAGGAGCAGGCCGAGGTCGTCCACAGTGAGGCGCTGGGCCGGATCCGCTGCGCCGGTGGCCGTGAAGTGGATGCCGTCGGCGCTCAGCCGGACACGCACGTCACCGCCGTCTGCCCCGGCCCAACGGAAACCCTCTGCGATCTTGCCGTCGGCGTTCAGAACCCGGTAGGCGTTGACCACGCCCTCGCTGTTGGCGAGATGGACGCCCACCGCCTGCGCCCCGGATCCGATGAACGCGGCGAGATCTCCGTACGACGTCCAGGTGCCGTGCGGAAGCGCGGCGAGCACCTGGTGGGCGAGGCGCCAGTCCCGGCTCCGTTCGGCGCGCCCGACACCGCTCAGAGGAGCTGGCCACATGCGGATGGCCCGGTCGGCGAGGTCGTCAGCTCGCGCGAGAATCTCCTTGGCACCCCATCGTTCGGTGGCGGCGATGCGGCGGTTCATCTCCAGATGGCTGCCTTCGAGAAGTCCTTGCTTGCGCTGGAAGGGATGGTTCGACAGTTCCGAATTCACCCCGGTCAGCGTCAGGTTGCCGAGCGTGTGCTGCATCCGGGAATGCAGGTCCTCCGCCGTTTCGCCCTGCGTGGTGTCGTCGTCCAGCATGCGCATCCATTCGTCGCCGGGCGACTGGGGCATCACGTGCTCGATGGTCAGCTGCGCCGATGCGAAGTCGACCGGTTCGGGATGGTCGTAGCTCTCCTCCAACCGCTGGAGCACCAACCTGCGTTGGTTCGGTCGTCCGTACTGGTAGAACGGCGCGGTACGGATCTTCTCGCGCAGCTCGCCGTCGTCCGGCCAGGAGCGGTTCTCAGCGGAGAGGAGTTGGTGAAGCCCCGCGGCCACGCCGACCCCCTGCGGAAGCTGCGCGGGCACGGCCTGGAAGATCCGGTTGAGGTTGTTCGTTGGGATGCGGCAGATCGTCCGCCGCACCAGGTAACTCTCGACGTACGACAGGGCACGGGCCGTCTCTGCGGCGTCGGCCTCACCGTGCTCCCGCCGGTCGAGCACAAGCATCAGCGCAGGGTAGGTCACCACGGCCTGCCAGTCCTGCAGCCGCTTCAGGCAGCCGCGGACGTGCGGATCCGTCTCCTCGTCCGGACGGATCACCTTCCGGAAGTGGGCGCTGCGGCGGTGCAACTCCTTGATGTATGCCTCGATTTCCGCCTCAGCCTGTGCTCCGCTGGCCGCCTGGCTCTCAAAGCGGTGCTGCTGTGCGGTGTACAGGTCCTGGCGGCGGACCCGGTCGTCGCCGTCGAGGACGAGCTGCAGCCACATCAGTTGCTCGAGCTCGTCGTTGCTCAGGCTGTTCTGCAGCGGCAACCAGTGGGTCTCGTAGACCTTCTCGCCGCAGGTCGGCAGGCGCATGAACAGATAGTTGCGCAGCAGGTCCGCCTGGCTGAGCTTCAGTCCGGTGTTGTTGAGGGACTCGAAGATGCGGTGCACGTTGTCGCCGCGCTCTGCGGTCACGGAGACCAGCGTGAGCCTGGAGGTGATCGCCTGCTCGACCCGCAGTACATCCTGCGGGGCTGTGGCGTCGTCTGCCTCTACGAACTCCACGAGCTTGCGACGGAAGAAGCGGTAGGCCGCGGCGACCCGGTCCCCTGACACCTGCTCGGACTGCACACCGTGAACATGCGCGGCGTACTGCGGCCGGTCTGCCTGAGTCGGCAGGAGACGGAGATGATCCCCGCCTTTCTTGCGCTTGTTGATGAGGTACTCCTCATCGATGCGCTCCGCCTCGTCCGGCTGCGTCTCGGAGATGTGGTCACGGATAGCGGCCAGGGCGAGGGAGAGCGTGGTCAGCCGCTGCTGGCCGTCGACGACGAGCCAGCGGGGGAACGTGGCCTCGTTCAGCGGAGAAGGGGCCAGCACGACAGAGCCGAGGAAATGCGTGCTCACCGTCGAGTCGGTGCCCACCAGCTCGGCCTGTTCCAGGATGTCGATCCACAGCTTCGCCAGCTGCTTCTCGGTCCAGGAATACGTCCGCTGGTAGAGCGGAACCTGAAACTGCTGGGCTCGCCCCTGCACCAGGTCGGCGAAGTGTGTTTCCTCAGCCCGCATGGCGGTGTCCATCCTCGGTGGTCTGTCTCGGCGCGTTCGGATCCTGGGAATCGACGATATGGCTCAGCGCTGACAGGCACGTCGACTTCACCGAGCCCACCCCATCGTGGGGCGGTGTCGCCATCGTCGAGGCGCAGCGGAGTTGGTGACCCAAGTTCGCGACTGCGCAGGTGCGAGTCAGGTGTCGCAGAGACGGATGATCCCGCCTGGTGGGTACGTGCTGGGAGACCCCGACCAAGATCTTCTCCCAGATTTCTCCCAAACGATCTCCAGAAACGAGTCAGGGGCCTGACCCGCGATGCGGATCAGGCCCCTGACCTGGTGTTTCAGCTGTCGGGGTGGCGGGATTTGAACCCACGACCTCTTCGTCCCGAACGAAGCGCGCTGCCAAGCTGCGCTACACCCCGATCGCCGCCGGTCTCCCGGCGACATCGACAACTCTAGCCCACCGGCGCCCGGAGACGAAATCCGGTTTTTGTCGTGATCGGCGGCGGCGGGCCGGTCAGGCGTCCCGGGGTGTCAGGGTGAGCAGGGTCGCCTCCGGGGGGCAGGCCACGCGGACCGGGGCGTAGCGGCTCGTACCGCAGCCCGCCGAGACGTGGAGGTAGGCGCGGTTGCCGCCCGAGTAGTGGGTGGAGAGGCCCTTCACGCGGTCCGTGTCCAGGTCGCAGTTGGTGACCAGGGCGCCGTAGAAGGGGATGCAGACCTGGCCGCCATGGGTGTGACCGGCGAGAATCAGGGGGTAACCGTCCGTCGTGAACGCGTCCAGGGAGCGCAGGTACGGGGCGTGGACCACGCCGATCGAGAGGTCGGCGCCCGTCTCGGGCCCGCCGGCCACCTCGGCGTAGCGGTCGCGCTTGATGTGCGGGTCGTCCAGGCCGGTGAAGGCGAGCTCCAGGCCGTCCAGCTTCAGCCGGCCGCGAGTGTTGGACAGGTTCAGCCAGCCGGCCTCGTCGAAGGCGTCGCGCATCGGCTCCCACGGGTTGTGGACGACGCCGGTCGCCGGGGCGTTCCCGTTGAGGCCGTGCTTGCCCGACGCCTTCTCGAGGAGGTAGCGGACCGGGTTGCGCAGCTTGGGACCGTAGTAGTCGTTGGAGCCGAACACGTACACGCCCGGGAGCTCCATCAGCGGACCGAGCGCGTCCAGCAGCTCCGGCACGGCCTCGGGGTCGGAGAGGTTGTCGCCGGTGTTCACCACGAAGTCCGGGCGCAAACCGGCCAGGGACTGCAACCAGGCGCGCTTCTTGCGCTGTCCGCTGACCATGTGCACGTCGGAGACCTGGAGGACGCGCAGCGGGCGTGCCCTTCGCGGAAGCACCGGGACGGTGACCCTGCGCAGGCGGAACGAGCGGACCTCGAATCCTGCCGCGTAGGCGAGGCCGGCGGCGCCGGCCGCGGCGGTGACCGCCGTGATTTTCAGGGGTACTCCGTAGCGTGCGCGCATGCGCCCATCGTCGCAGACGCCCGGCGTCCGCAGGAAAACAGGCGGGCGCCGGGCACCCCGCACCTGCCACAATCACCTCATGACCACGCTCAAGTCCAAGCTCAAGGAAGACCTCACCACGGCCATGAAGGCGCGTGACGAGCTGACCTCGTCCACGCTCCGGCTGACCCTCACCGCGATCACGAAGGAAGAGGTCGGCGGCAAGACCGCCCGCGAACTCTCCGACGACGAGGTGCAGAAGGTGATCGCCAAGGAGGCCAAGAAGCGCCGTGAGGCCGCCGACGCCTTCGCCAAGGGCGGCCGGGCCGAGCAGGCCGAGCGGGAGAAGCAGGAGGGCGCGATCCTTGAGGCGTACCTTCCGCAGCAGCTGAGCGACGAGGAGCTGTCCGCGATCGTGGCCTCCGCCGTCGACGAGGCGAAGGCCGCCGGAGCCGAGGGGCCGCGCGCGATGGGCGCCGTCATGAAGATCGTCAACCCGAAGGTCGCGGGTCGCGCCGAAGGCGGCCGGGTGGCCGCCACGGTGAAGAGGCTCCTCGCCGGCTGAGCGAAAGCGGAGCAGGCCGCGTACATACGAGGGCGGGGCGCCCCGGATCATCCGGGACGCCCCGCCCTCGTGCGCGTAACGGCCGGTCAGGGGCCGTTCGTACCGCCGCCGTTCTGACCGCGGCCGTGACCGTTGTTCCCGCCGAGAATGTCCGGCGGGATGCTGATGCCGGGGAACGGGTTGTTGTCGTCGCCGGGCTTGTTGTCGCCCGGCTTCTTCTTGTCCCCGCCCTTGTCCCTGTCCTTGTCCTCCTTCTCCTTCGCCCGCGGTACGTCGACCGGGTTGAAGGAAGGGGTCTCGGACGAGCTGAGGGCGCCGGTCATCGCCGTCCTCCAGATCGGGCCGGGCAGACAGCCACCGCAGACCTTGTCGTAGTACTGGCCGCCGATGACGATGTCGATCATCTTGTTCTGGTGGGCGCCGTCGCTGCCGACCCACACCGCCGTGGACAGGTTCGGCGTGTAGCCGACGAACCAGGCGTTCTTGCGTTCGTCGGTCGTACCGGTCTTGCCCGCGTTGTCCCGGTCGCTGAGGCCGGCCTGCGTGCCGGTGCCGTCCTCGACGACGCCCTTGAGCATCTGGTTTATGGTGTCGGCCGTGTGCTCGCTCATCGCGCGGTTGCACTGCGACTTCGGCACGTCGATCGCCTTGCCGTCCGGCTTGGTGACCGAGAGGATCGCGACCGGCGTGCAGTACGTGCCGCGGTTGGCGAAGGTCGCGTACACGGACGCCATCGCCAGCGGGGTCGACTCCTGCCCGCCCAGCGTGGTGTTGGCGACCTCCAGCAGCGGCTTGTTGTCGCCGCGTTCGTAGCCGACCTTCTTCGCCATCGCGAGCGTCTCGCAGAGGCCGGTCTTCTCTTCCAGTTTCGCGAAGTAGGTGTTGATCGACTTGCCCAGCGCGCTGGTCATGTCGAACATGCCCTTCTCCGTCTCCGTTTCGTTCTGCACCTCCCACGGCTTGTCGTCCGTGGGCGCGCCCGCGCAGGTGCGGAACGCGTCGGCCGGCAGGCTGATCTTGCGCGGGGTGTCGAAGCTCTGCGCCGGGCTGATGCCCTTCTCCAGTGCCGCCGCCGCGGTGATCGGCTTGAACGTCGACCCGACCTGGAAGCCGGCGTAGCTGCCGCCCATCGCGTGGTCGACGGAGAGGTTCAGCATGGTCTGGTGCTTGGAGGGGTCGAGGCCGTACGGCCGGGACTGGGCCATCGCCAGGATGCGCCCGGTGCCGGGCTGGACCTGGACGACCGCGTCGGCGACCTTGTCGTCCTTGTTGACCCGGGAGACGGCGGCCTCGTTGGACGCGGCCTGGGACCTCGGGTCCAGGGTCGTCTTGATGGTCAGACCGCCGGTCGCCCAGAGCTTCGCTCGGTCCTTCTCGGTCTTGCCGAAGGCCGGGTCGCTCTTGACGATCTTCGAGACGTAGTCGCAGAAGAACCCGGCGCCGCTCACGGCGGTGATGCAGCCGTTCTGCGGTCGCTTGACCTTCAGCTTGATCGGGGTGTTCTTGGCCTTGTCCGCCTGCTCCTGCGAGACCTTGCCGATGTCCGCCATCCGCTGGAGCACGGTGTTGCGGCGCTTGGTCGCTTCCTCCGTGTCGTTGATGGGGTCGTAGCGGCTGGGCGACTGCACGATCCCGGCCAGCAGCGCCGCCTCCTCCAGCTTCAGGTCCTTCGCCGACTTGGAGAAGTAGCGCTGGGAAGCCGCCTCGACGCCGTAGGCCTGCTGCCCGAAGAAGGTGATGTTGAGGTAGTTCTCCAGGATCTTCCGCTTGCCGAG
Organism: Streptomyces sp. NPDC052299; assembly: GCF_040679335.1. Classification (NCBI taxonomy): domain Bacteria; kingdom Bacillati; phylum Actinomycetota; class Actinomycetes; order Kitasatosporales; family Streptomycetaceae; genus Streptomyces; species Streptomyces sp. NPDC052299. The sequence continues at coordinate 499,107 of NZ_JBFAUP010000001.1, forward strand.
CTCTTCCTCGACCTGGATCGCGTACTTCAGTTCCTGGACCTTGCGGCCCAGTGTCTGCTGGGTGGCCTCGGCGACCTTGGCCGGGTCGTCGCCGGCCTCCTCCACGAAGACGTTCTTCACGTACTGCTGGGTGAGGGTCGACGCGCCCTCCGCCGTACCGCCCGCCTGAACGTTGCGGTTCAGCGCGCGCAGGATGCCCTTGAGGTCGACCGCGCCGTGCTCGTAGAACCGGGCGTCCTCGATCGCGATGATCGCGTTCTGCATGTAAGGGGAGATGCTCGTGAGCGGCACCACCGTGCGGTCGCGCGAGTAGACCGTGGCGATCAGGCCGCCCTTGCTGTCGAGGATCTTGGTGCGCTGGCTCAGTGGCGGGGTCTTCAGGTTGGCCGGGATCTCGTCGAACCCGTCGACCGTCCCCTTGGCCGCGAGGCCCAGTGCTCCGGCCGCCGGCAGCGCGATGCCCGCCAGGACGACTCCGGAGAGTGCGGCGACACCGAGGAACTTGGCGGCCTGCTGGGTCGTGGTGAGACCCCCGCCCGAGCGCTTCTTTGGCATGGGGGCAGCCTAATCCGTAGATATGAGCGTTCCGTAGGACCGGGGGTCTCTCGGAGCGTTCGCGTACCGGACCGTGACATTCGGCTCCGGCGTGGGTGCCGCGCTGCGGCTGCTGGACCTGGTGGCATGGCGACGCGAGGCGGCTACGTTTCCATTCGCCGGACACACGGATATGCCTTGGCCTAAGCTGCTCTCAACTGTCACAGCAGTCCGGTTCCATATCAACCCCCATGCGCGATCCGGCCACACGCTCGGCGCTCCCGAATTCGCCCAGCGTGTCACGGAATGTCCGATGTGGTTCTGGCAGACTGTCCCGATTCCGACGGGATGGTCCCGCATGTCCTCACCTCACTCCCCTGGGTGATCTGCCGTATACGCATAGTCCGTTCGGGCCATTCAAGATTGGGCCCGAAGGGGGTGTTGTGCTGTCGCCACCTTCCGTAACGTCCTCAACTGGCAGCGGTGAATATGCCGCTGCCGCCGTGGGGGAGCCTCGATTCGGGAGAGGACGGCGCCGGGATGGGCTGGGTAACCGACTGGAGTGCGCAGGCAGCCTGCCGCACTACTGATCCGGATGAACTGTTCGTACAAGGGGCAGCGCAGAACAGGGCCAAGGCGGTGTGCACCGGATGCCCGGTGCGGACGGAGTGCCTGGCCGACGCGCTGGACAACCGCGTCGAATTCGGCGTGTGGGGCGGGATGACCGAGCGGGAGCGCCGCGCGCTGCTGCGCAGACGGCCGACGGTGACGTCCTGGCGCCGGCTGCTGGAGACCGCCCGCAGCGAGTACGAGCGCTCCTCGGGCATCCTGCCCGTGGCGATCGGGCTGGAGGGCAGCGAGGAACTGCACGAGACGTTCGCCGCCGTCGGTTAGTCCCCGGCGGTCCGTACGTTGTACGGCTTACGTGGAACGAGGGGCTAGACAGCTCCGGCCGGTGTGGAGCCGGTCGCGAGGCGCTCCCCGATGGCGCGCAGGCCGGAGAGGTCATGGACGTCTCCGGGCAGTGCGGCCACGGTGGTCACGGCCACCTCCGGGTGCAGCGCGGTGAAGCGGTCGCGTGTGTCCTGTTCGCGCGCGACCACTTGCATCCTTTCGGCATGCAGACGGAGCAGGCCCGCGGTCAGTTCTTCGGTTGTGACGGCCGCCGCGCTGACGGGGCGGGGTTCGGAGTCCGTGGCGGGTGCACGCCCGGCCGCGGGGGAGTCGGCGGGCTCACGAAGTCCAGCCTTCCCGGCCGCCTGATCCACAATGCCGTCGGTTTCAAGATTTTCTGCGTCAAGTCTCTCCGCGCCGTCGAGCGCCCGCTCGGCGGAGAGCCGCGCGGCGTCACTGCCATGGACCCGGTTGAGCACCAGCCCCGCGAGCGGCATGTCCTCCGCGGCCAGGCGCTCCACGAAATACGCCGCTTCGCGCAGGGCGTCCCGCTCCGGAGTCGCGACGACGAGAAACGCCGTACCGGGCGCCTGGAGGAGTTTGTACGTGGCATCCGCCCTGGTACGGAAGCCGCCGAACATGGTGTCCATCGCGGCGACGAACGTCTGTACGTCACGCAGGAACTGACCGCCCAGCAGCTTGCCCAGCGTCCCGGTCATCATCGACATGCCCACGTTGAGGAACTTCATCCCCGCGCGGCCGCCCATCTTCGCGGGCGCCATCAGCAGCTTGATGAACTTCCCGTCCAGGAACGACCCCAACCGCTTCGGGGCGTCCAGGAAGTCCAGCGCGGACCGCGAGGGCGGCGTGTCCACGACGATCAGGTCCCACTCGTCCCGCGCCCGGAGCTGCCCCAGCTTCTCCATCGCCATGTACTCCTGCGTGCCCGCGAAGCCGGCCGACAGGGACTGGTAGAAGGGGTTCTCCAGGATCGCGCGGGCCCGCTCGCCGTCCGCGTGCGCCTCGACGATCTCGTCGAACGTCCGCTTCATGTCGAGCATCATGGCGTGCAGCTCGCCGGAGCCCTCGATGCCCTTCACGCGGCGCGGCACGTTGTCCAGCGAGTCGATGCCCATGGACTGGGCGAGCCTGCGGGCCGGGTCGATGGTGAGGACGACGACCTTGCGGCCGCGCTCCGCCGCCCGCACCCCGAGCGCCGCCGCGGTGGTCGTCTTGCCGACGCCGCCGGAACCGCAGCAGACGATGATCCGGATGCCCGGATCATCGATCAGGGCGTCGGTGTCCAGTGCCGGCACGGGAGCCGCCGCGTCGATGTCGGCGCCGCTCCCCGCCTTCGTGCGCGCTGTCATGAACCCGCCCCTCGTCCGGCCCCCGCCTGGCCCGCACCCTGTTCGCGGAGCGCCGCCGCCAGGTGGTCGAGCCCGGCCCGGTCCACTCCCTCGCCGATCAGCGGCAGCTCGTACCCCGGCAGACCGAGCCCGGCCAGAACGCTGCGCTGCTCACGCTCCAGCGCGACCCGCTGGGTGTGCTCGGCGGCCTGCTCGATCAGGGGGCGTACGAGCCCCGCCGCGCCGGTCACGCCCGCCCGCGTCAACGTCTTGGCGATCTCCTTGCGCCGCCCGCCCGCCGTGGCGCGCAGTGCGTCCCCGTCCAGGAGCTGCGGGCGCACCATGTTCACGATGACCCGGCCCACCGGCAGTTCGGCGGCGCGCAGCTCCGCGATGCCGTCCGCGGTCTCCTGGACCGGCATCTCCTCCAGCAGCGTCACCAGGTGCACCGCGGTCTCCGGGGACTTCAGCACCCGCATCACGGCCTGCGCCTGATTGTGTATCGGGCCGATCCGGGCGAGCCCGGCCACCTCGTCGTTGACGTTGAGGAAGCGGGTGATGCGGCCGGTCGGCGGGGCGTCCATGATCACGTAGTCGTAGACGAACCGGTTCTGCCGGTCCTTGCGGCGGACCGCCTCGCACGCCTTGCCCGTCAGCAGGACGTCCCGCACGCCGGGCGCGATGGTGGTGGCGAAGTCGATCGCGCCGAGCTTCTTGAGCGCCCGGCCCGCGCTGCCGAGCTTGTAGAACATCTGGAGGTAGTCGAGGAGCGCCAGCTCCGCGTCGATCGCGAGCGCGTAGACCTCGCCGCCGCCCGGGGCGACGGCGATCCTGCGCTCCTCGTAGGGGAGGGAGTCCGCCTCGAAGAGCTGGGCGATGCCCTGTCTGCCCTCGACCTCCACGAGGAGGGTGCGCCTGCCCTCGGCCGCGAGGGCGAGCGCGAGGGCGGCGGCGACCGTGGTCTTACCGGTACCGCCCTTGCCGCTGACGACCTGGAACCTGCTCACGTATTCGAGCCTAACCAGTCGCGCCGCAGGCTACGCACGAGGCTGCGCGTGCCCCGGATTGTGCAGGCATTACAGTCGGGCCATGACCAAGTGGGAATACGCGACCGTGCCCCTTCTCGTGCACGCGACCAAGCAGATTCTGGACACCTGGGGCGAGGACGGCTGGGAGCTGGTCCAGGTCGTTCCCGGCCCGAACAACCCCGAGCAGCTCGTGGCCTACCTGAAGCGGGAGAAGCAGTAGTGGCGGGCACCGTCGAGGCGAAGCTCGCCGAGCTCGGACTGCCGCTGCCGGCCGTCGTACCTCCGCTGGCCTCGTACCAGCCGGCCGTGCAGTCCGGGGTGTACGTGTACACGTCCGGCCAGCTGCCCATGGTCGACGGCAAGCTGGCCGTGACCGGCAAGGTCGGCGCCGAGGTCACGCCCGACGAGGCCAAGGAGCTCGCGAAGACCTGCGCGCTGAACGCCCTTGCCGCGGTGAAGTCGGTCGCGGGCGACCTGGACCGGATCGCACGGGTCGTGAAGGTCGTCGGCTTCGTCGCCTCGGCCACCGACTTCACCGGCCAGCCCGGTGTGATCAACGGTGCGAGCGAGCTGCTGGGCGAGGTCCTCGGGGACAAGGGTGTGCACGCCCGCAGCGCCGTGGGCGTCGCCGTGCTGCCGTTGGACGCGCCGGTCGAGGTCGAGATCCAGGTCGAGCTGACCGAAGCCTGATCCGTACGTCGCCGCCCCTGATCCCGTCCGGCCGTGAGGGCCGGGCGGGATCTTGTGTGTACGCGCCATGTACGGATACGGGTGCCCCTCGAACATCGACGCGGTTCCGGATAGCCTCCGGCCATGTCCAATGGTCAGTGGTACCCCCCGGAATGGCCCGGCCGGATCAGGGCCCTCGCCGCAGGCGAGCTGACGGCCGCCGAGCCCCGGCGGGCTGCCACCGTGATGCTGCTCCGGGACGACACCACCGGCTTGGGGGGCGCACCCGCCGTCCACATGCTGCGCCGGCGCACCTCGATGGCCTTCGCCGGAGGGGCGTACGCCTATCCGGGGGGCGGCGTCGATCCGCGCGACGACGACCGGCTCGTCCGCTGGGCCGGGCCCACGCTGGAGACCTGGGCGCACCGGCTGGGCGTCGGCTCGCCAACCGAGGCGCAGGCGATCGTCTGCGCGGCGGTCCGCGAGACGTACGAGGAGGCCGGGGTCCTGCTGGCCGGTCCGACGCCGGAGACCGTGGTCACCGACACCACCGGCGAGGACTGGGAGGCCGATCGCGCGGCGCTGGTCGCGCGGGAGCTGTCCTTCGCGGAATTCCTGGAGCGGCGCGGGCTGGTGCTGCGCTCGGACCTGCTCGGCGCGTGGGCGCGCTGGATCACGCCGGAGTTCGAGCCGCGCCGCTACGACACGTGGTTCTTCGTTGCCGCGCTCCCCGCGGGCCAGCGCACCCGGAACGCTTCGACGGAGGCCGACCGCACGGTGTGGATCACCCCGGGGGACGCGGCCGACGGATACGACCGGGGCGAGCTGCTGATGATGCCGCCGACCGTGGCGACGCTGCGGACCCTGCGGCCGTACGCCACCGCGGGGCAGGCGCTGGAGGCCGCGTCGGACCAGGACCTCACCCCCGTGCTCGCGCAGGCGCGTCTGGACGGTGACGAGCTGGTGCTGAGCTGGCCGGGGCACGAGGAATTCACCAAGCACGTCTCCACGGCCGGTCCTAACGAAACGCACGGCGGAGAGGAAGAGGGCGGCGCGAAAGGTGGTGCGGAATGAGTGACGCGGCGGCGCTGCCCGGACAGCCGCGCGGCAGTGTGCTGTCCGGCCCGGCCACGGCCCGTGCGGTCAACGTCCTGGCGCCCAATCCTTCGCCGATGACGCTGGACGGGACCAATACGTGGATCGTCGCCGAGCCCGACTCGGACCTGGCGGTGGTCATCGATCCGGGGCCGCTGGACGACGCCCATCTGCGGGCCGTCATCGACACCGCGGAGCGGGCGGGCCGCCGGATCGCGCTGACCCTCCTCACCCATGGCCACCCCGACCACGCGGAGGGCGCGGCGCGGTTCGCGGAGCTGACCCGAACCAAGGTGCGCGCGCTCGACCCGGAGCTGCGGCTCGGCGACGAGGGCCTGGGCACGGGCGACGTGATCACGATCGGCGGCCTGGAGATGTACGTGGTGCCGACGCCGGGCCACACGGCGGACTCGCTGTCGTTCCATCTGCCGGCCGATCAGGCGGTGCTGACCGGGGACACGATTCTCGGACGCGGGACGACGCTGGTGGCGCACCCGGACGGGCGGCTCGGGGACTACCTCGACTCGCTGCGGCGGCTGCGCTCGCTGACGGTGGACGACGGGGTCCACACGGTGCTGCCCGGCCACGGACCCGTGCTGGACGACGCGCAGGGGGCGGTCGAGTTCTATCTCGCCCATCGCGCACACCGGCTGGCCCAGGTGGAGACCGCGGTGGAAGCGGGCTATCGGACCTCGTCCGAGGTGGTGGCCCATGTCTACGCGGACGTGGACCGTTCGCTGTGGCCGGCCGCGGAGCTGTCGGTGCGGGCGCAGCTGGACTACCTGACCGAGCATGGGCTGATCTGACATGCGTGTGGGGCCCCGCCGATGCCGGCGGGGCCCCACAGGCCAACGGGTCAGCGCGACCGCTTGGCCAGCCGCTCCACGTCCAGAAGGATCACCGCGCGGGCCTCAAGACGCAGCCAGCCTCGGCCAGCGAAGTCGGCGAGGGCCTTGTTGACCGTCTCGCGGGAGGCGCCGACCAGCTGGGCCAGTTCCTCCTGCGTCAGGTCGTGCACCACGTGGATGCCTTCCTCGGACTGGACGCCGAAGCGGCGCGACAGGTCCAGGAGCGCGCGGGCGACGCGGCCGGGCACATCGGAGAAGACCAGGTCGGACATCTGGTCGTTGGTCTTGCGCAGGCGTCGGGCGACGGCACGCAGGAGGGCAGTGGCCACCTCGGGGCGGGCGTTCAGCCAGGGCTGGAGGTCGCCGTGGCCGAGGCCGAGGAGCTTGACCTCGGTCAGTGCGGTGGCGGTGGCGGTACGCGGGCCCGGGTCGAAGAGCGAGAGCTCACCGATCAGCTCGCCGGGGCCGAGGACCGCCAGCATGTTCTCGCGACCGTCGGGGGAGGTGCGGTGGAGCTTCACCTTGCCCTCGGTGACCACGTAGAGGCGGTCGCCCGGGTCACCCTCGTGGAACAGCGCGTCACCGCGCGCGAGGGTCACCTCACTCATCGAGGCGCGGAGCTCCGCGGCCTGCTCGTCATCGAGCGCCGCGAAAAGCGGGGCGCGCCGCAGAACGTCGTCCACGAGTTCTCTCCTTGTCGGCCTGTCCAGGGAACCGTGGTCCCCATCATGCCGGACGGTAAAACAGTGCGATCAATCACAAACCAGTTTGACGCACGTGCGTGCCGAGGGGGACGGCAGGGGGCCGATTGGGGGCGGATCACCCGTGACCGGGGCGGATGTCAGTGCCGGGCTCTAGGCTGGCCGGGTGTCCGTATCGCCGGTGAGAGCGCAGGCCAAGGGGGCTGATGGGGTGTCGAAGGGCCGTGATTCCGCTGTGGGCGAACAGGGTGCTGGCAAGGGGAAAAACCTGAAGAAATCGGCCGAAAGCGGCTCCGGAGCGGCGAAGGGCCGGTCCGGCGGAACCACCGGCCCCGGCTCGGCCAGGCGGGCGAAGCCTGCTGAGGCCGGGGCGTCCGGAGCCGCCGCCCCGAAGAAGAAGCCTGGGCGGCCGGAATCGCATCTGGCCATGGTCCGCCGCGCCCGCCGGATCAACCGCGAGCTCGCCGACGTCTACCCGTACGCCCACCCGGAGCTGGACTTCCGGAACCCGTTCGAACTGCTCGTCGCCACGGTGCTCTCCGCCCAGACCACCGACCTGAGGGTCAACCAGACCACGCCCGCCCTCTTCGCCGCCTACCCCACCCCCGAGGACATGGCCGCCGCCGCTCCGGAGGAGCTGGAAGAGCTCATCCGGCCCACCGGCTTCTTCCGGGCCAAGGCGAAGTCGCTCCTCGGTCTGTCCGCCGCGCTCCGCGACGACTTCGGCGGTGAGGTGCCGGGAAGGCTCGCGGATCTCGTCAAGCTGCCCGGAGTCGGGCGCAAGACGGCCAACGTCGTACTGGGCAACGCCTTCGGAGTGCCGGGAATTACCGTAGACACCCATTTCGGGCGATTGGTCCGGCGGTGGAAGTGGACCGAGCAGGAGGACCCGGAGAAGGTCGAGGCCGAGGTCGCGGCGATCTTCCCCAAGAGCGAGTGGACCATGCTCTCGCACCGCGTCATTTTTCACGGCCGCCGCGTCTGCCACGCCCGTAAGCCCGCCTGCGGTGCCTGCCCGATCGCCCCGCTGTGCCCTTCGTACGGTGAGGGCGAGACGGACCCGGAGAAGGCCCGCAAGCTCCTGAAGTACGAGATGGGCGGCCGGCCGGGCCAGCGGCTGAACCCGCCGCCGGACTATCCGGGAAGCCCGGCACCTCCCCTGGGCGCCGACTGACGCGTACCGCCGCTGCGGAACGAATCGCGGGACGACGGGCGTTGTGAGACGGAGGGGTGCCTATGAAGACACATGAGACCGGCACGGAGCGCGGCGGGGCGGACGGCCCCGCGGTCATGGTTTCGGAGGAGGGGCTGCCCGAGTGGCTCGATCCCGTCGCCCGAGCCGCGCGCACGGTGCGGCCGCAGCAGCTCAGTCGCTTCCTGCCGCCGGAGAACGGGGCGGGGCGCCAGTCGGCCGTGCTCGTCCTCTTCGGCGAGGGTGCGCGCGGCCCCGAGCTGCTTCTGATGGAGCGCGCCGGAAGCCTGCGCTCCCATCCGGGCCAGCCGTCGTTCCCCGGCGGCTCGCTCGACCCGGAGGACGGCGACCAGGCGACGACCGGACCGCTCAGGGCCGCTCTGCGCGAGGCCGAGGAGGAGACCGGGCTCGATCCGCGGGGGGTGCAGGTCTTCGGTGTGCTGCCCCGTCTCTACATCCCCGTGAGCAGCTTCGTGGTGACGCCGGTCCTCGGCTGGTGGCGGACGCCCAGCCCGGTCGGTGTGGTCGACCCGGGCGAGACGGCGCGGGTGTTCACGGTCCCCGTGGCGGATCTCACGGACCCGGCCAACCGGGCGACGGCGGTCCACCCCAGCGGTCACCGGGGCCCGGCATTTCTGGTCGAATCCGCACTCGTCTGGGGGTTCACGGCGGGCGTGATCGACCGGATTCTGCACTTCGCGGGCTGGGAGCGCCCGTGGGACAGAGCCAGGCAGGTGCCGCTCGACTGGCACGCATGACAGGCTGACTTCCGTGCTCCGCCGATCCGGGACCGCCCGGACCACGGAGACGTACGGGCCCGGTGACGAATCTGCGAGGCTATAGACGGTGAACGTGCTGGACATCCTGCTGCTGGCCGGAGCCGTGTGGTTCGCGGTCATCGGCTACCGCCAGGGGTTCGTCGTCGGCATTCTGTCGGTGATCGGGTTCCTGGGCGGCGGTCTCGTCGCCGTTTACCTCCTGCCGGTCCTGTGGGACCAGATGACGGACGGTTCGGAGGTGTCCTCCACCGCGGCCGTCGTCGCGGTCGTCATCGTGATCGTGTGCGCGTCGATCGGCCAGGCCTTCACCACTCATCTGGGAAACAAGCTCCGCCGCCACATCACGTGGTCTCCGGCGCGCGCCCTGGACGCGACCGGCGGCGCCCTGGTCAACGTGGTGGCGATGCTGCTCGTCGCCTGGCTGATCGGCTCAGCCCTGGCGGGCACCTCGCTGCCGACGCTGGGCAAGGAGGTCCGCAGCTCCTCGGTCCTGCTGGGCGTCTCCCGGGTGATGCCGCCCCAGGCGTCCACCTGGTTCACGGACTTCTCCTCGGTCCTCGCACAGAACGGCTTCCCGCAGGTCTTCAGCCCGTTCGCCAACGAACCCATCACCGAGGTCAGGGCCCCCGACCCGGCGCTGGTCGGCAGCCCCGTCGCCGCGCGCGCCAAGCAGTCCATCGTGAAGGTCGTGGGTACGGCCCCGAGCTGCGGCAAGGTCCTCGAAGGCACCGGGTTCGTGTTCTCCGAGCGCCGGGTGATGACCAACGCGCACGTGGTCGGCGGCGTCGACGAACCGACCGTCCAGATCGGCGGCCAGGGCCGCCTGTACGACGCGAAGGTCGTCCTCTACGACTGGCAGCGTGACATCGCCGTCCTCGACGTCCCGGATCTCGACGTGAAACCCCTGCGGTTCACCGGCCCCGACAGCGACGCGGAGACGGGTGACAGCGCCATCGTCGCCGGCTTCCCGGAGAACGGGGCGTACGACGTACGCTCCGCGCGCGTCAGGGCCCGCATCGACGCCAACGGCCCCGACATCTACCACCGGGGCACGGTCCGCCGCGATGTGTACTCGCTCTACACCACGGTCCGCCAGGGCAATTCCGGCGGCCCGCTGCTGACCCCCGAAGGCAAGGTGTACGGAGTCGTGTTCGCGAAGTCGCTCGACGACCCGGACACGGGCTACGCGCTGACGGCGGACGAGATCCGCGACGACATCACGCGGGGCCGTGCCGCCAACCAGCAGGTCGACAGTCAGGGATGCGCGCTCTGAAGGCTCCGGGAGGCCCCTGCGGGACCGTCGGTGCGTCAGTTACGGGGATGGCGCAGCCGTGCCGAGACCCAGCGGGCCCTGCGGCGCAGGATGCGTGAGATGCCGAGCCGAGGATCATGCATGACGTGCAAAGCGTGCACCCGGCCCTGAAGGCCGTCCCCCTCGTGAATGCCCGGGTCCGCCGTGGCGGTCGAGCGACGGTTGCGTGCTGCGTCACCGAAGTCGTGCGTCCAGCCCATACCCGGACGTCTGCCCGTGCCTCATGGTCCGTAACCGCCCATCCGTCAGCCAATTGGCTTATGCGCCAGGCACGTGGCCGTTCCTCGGACACGTGTGCCGGAGCGGCTAGCGATCCGGCTCGGAATCCTTGAGCCAGTTGATGAGTTCGGCCGAGAACCCCGCCGGATCCTCCTCGTGGGGGAAGTGCCCCAGACCGTCGAAAAGTCGCCAACGGTAGGGCGCCTCGACGTACTCGCCGGATCCGGCCGCGCTGCGGGTGCGGACCGCCGGATCGAGTGAACCGTGAAGGTGCAGCGTCGGCACCCGAACGGGCCGCTTCATGCGCCGGTTGAACTGGATGCCGTCCGGGCGCGCCAGCGAGCGCACCATCCAGCGGTACGGCTCGATCGAGCAGTGCGCTGTCGACGGAATCGTCATGGCCCGCCGGTAGACGCCGAGCGTCGACTCGTCGGGGAACTCCGCCTTGCCCGGCCCCGCCCAGTCGCTGATCAGCCGGCCCACCAGGGCGCCGTCGTCGGCGACGAGCTGACGCTCCGGCACCCAGGGGCGCTGGAAGCCCCAGATGTACGAGCCGGCCCGGGTCTGTCCGAAGTCGGAGAGCATCGAGGAGCGCCACCGCCGTGGGTGGGGCATCGAGGAGACGACCAGCCGGCGCACCAGCTTCGGGCGCATTACGGCGGCGGTCCAGGCCAGGTATCCGCCCATGTCGTGGCCGACGAGGGCGGCGTCCGGCTCGCCCAGGGACCTGATCACGCCCGTGATGTCGAGCGCCAGGTTGGCGGGATCGTAGCCCCGGGGCGTACGGTCGCTGCCGCCGACGCCGCGCAGATCCATCGCCACGGCCCGGTAGCCGGCCTCCGCGAGGGCGGGCAGCTGATGGCGCCAGGTCCACCAGAACTGAGGGAAGCCGTGCAGGAGGAGGACCAGCGGCCCTTCACCCATTTCGGCGATGTGGAAGCGGGCGCCGTTCGCCGCGACGTCCCGGTGGGTCCAGGGGCCGTCGAGGCGGACGGGGCCGCCGGCCGGGGCGGACGGTGCGGGAACGGTCATGCGGACGAGCGTGCCACAGCCGACGCCTTGTCCTGGACCGGTGCGCTTTCGATGGCGTGGTCGGAGCGGGTGCTTCCGCCCACCGGGAGGATCGCGTCGGTGGCGGTCTGGGGGCGCGGGTGCGGCTTGACGCCCTGAAGGACGGCGGCGGTCTGCTTGGCGGAGGCGATGGACTTCTCCGGCGGCTTGACCTTCTTGATCTTCGCGTATCCGAAGAGCGCGAGCAGAATGCCCAGCAGGATGAACGCGCCGCCCACGATCAGGAACGACCAGGCGAGGCCCAGCCCCAGGTTGTGGATGCCGTACGCGGCCGCGAAGCTCAGCACCGGGATCGCGAACAGGATCAGCACGCCCGTGACGATGAACGCCACACTGCCGATGACGCCGCGCTTGACGTCCTGCCGCACCTCGGCCTTGGCCAGGGCGATTTCGTCGTGCACCAGCGCCGACAGTTCGGCCGTCGCCGACGCGACCAGCTGGCCGAGACTGCGGTCGGCGCCGCCCGCGTAATTGCCGGGGTCGCTCATCCCTGACTCCCTCTCCTGTTCAACACGTCCGATGTCAGATCATGCCGGACTGTCCGGCCTGTCGCTCGCTGCCCCCGCCAGTCGGGCCAGGCGGCGGTGCTCGGCCGCCTTCTCCTCGTAGATCGCGGCCATCCTCAGGTGGTAGGCCGGATCGTCCTGTTCGTAGACGTCCGGCACTCCGGAACCGTCCGCGTCGAGTTCCTCGGCGTCGGACAGCGCCCTGTATCTGCGTACCCGGAGTTTGAGCAGTACACCGGAGAGTACGGCGGCAATGAGGGAGCCGAGCAGAACCGACGCCTTGATCTCATTGATCATGTCGTCGTCACCGGCGAACGCGAGCTCCCCGATCAGCAGCGACACGGTGAAGCCGATGCCGGCGAGGGTGGCGATCGCGAAGACGTCCGCCCAGGCCAGGTCCTTGTTCAGCTCTGCCCTGGTGAGCCGGGTGGTCAGCCACGTACCGCCGAAGACGCCGATGGTCTTGCCGGCGACGAGGCCCAGGACGACCCCGAGGGTTTCCGGCCGGTCGAACACGGAGGCCACCGCACCGCCGGAGAGGGAGACCCCTGCGGAGAAGAGCGCGAAGACCGGAACGGCGAAGCCCGCCGACAGCGGGTGCACCAGGTGCTCGATGCGCTCACCGGGTGAGTGCTCCTCACCCTCGCGGCGCGTGCAGCGCAGCATCAGGCCCATGGCGACACCGGCGATGGTGGCGTGGACGCCGCTGTTGTACATCAGCCCCCAGATGACCAGGGCGAGCGGCACGTAGACGTACCAGCCGCGCACACCGAGGCGGAGCAGCAGGTAGAAGAGGCCCAGGCCGAGGAAGGCCCCGCCGAGCGCCAGGAAGTTGATGTCCTCGGTGAAGAAGATGGCGATGATGAGGATCGCGAAGAGGTCGTCCACGACGGCGAGCGTCAGCAGGAATGCCCGGAGCGCGGCGGGGAGCGAGGCGCCGATGACGGCGAGTACGGCCAGAGCGAAGGCGATGTCCGTGGCGGTGGGCACGGCCCAGCCGTCCTTCGAGCCGTCGCCGAAGACGTTCACCAGGGTGTAGACGACGGCTGGGACCGCCATTCCGCAGAGCGCGGCGGCCACGGGGAGCGCCGCGGCCTTCGGATCGCGCAGTTCTCCCGCCACGAGTTCGCGTTTGAGTTCGACGCCCGCGACGAAGAAGAAGATCGCGAGCAGCCCGTCGGCGGCCCAGTGCTCCACGGAGAGGTGCAGACCGAGGGTTCCGGGCCCGATGTGGAAGTGGCTGACGGCCGAGTAGCTCGCACCCGCTGTGTTCGCCCAGACCAGCGCTGCCACGGCGGCGACCAGCAGGATGATGCCCCCGACGGTCTCCGTACGCAGGGCGTCGGCGACGTAGTTGCGCTCGGGGAGCGGCAGCCGTCCCAAGAAGGTACGGCGCGGGCCGGTGGGCGTCGGGGCGGGAGTGGCCACGGGGGGAGACCTCCGGGTCGGTACGGCAGCGATGGCATGGCTGATGCACTTGCCGACCAGACTTCCCGGCACCCCTGTGAAGATTTTCTTATCTTGTTGTCGATCAGCTGCCACTGTACTCGCGGGGCGTGGCGGTAAGGATGCTTGGGAACGGTGATCTCACCGTAAGTGCCCGAAGGGCACCCGGCGCGCTGCCGGGTGCCCTTCGGGTTGTGCGTCGGTGTCAGTCCTCGGAGGGGGCCGACGGCAGCTGGCTCTGGATCAGGTCCATGACCGAGGAGTCGGTCAGGGTCGTGACGTCGCCCAGGGCCCGGTTCTCCGCCACGTCGCGCAGCAGGCGGCGCATGATCTTGCCGGAGCGGGTCTTCGGGAGCTCGGCCACCGGCATGATGCGCTTCGGCTTGGCGATCGGGCCGAGGGTCGCCCCGACGTGGTTGCGCAGCTCCGCCACCAGCTCGTCGGAGGCGGTCGCCGTGCCCCGCAGGATGACGAAGGCGACGATGGCCTGGCCGGTCGTCTCGTCGGCGGCGCCGACCACGGCGGCCTCGGCGACCGACGGGTGCGAGACGAGCGCCGACTCGACCTCGGTGGTCGAGATGTTGTGCCCGGACACCAGCATGACGTCGTCCACCCGGCCGAGCAGCCAGATGTCGCCGTCCTCGTCCTTCTTGGCGCCGTCGCCGGCGAAGTACTTGCCCTCGAAACGCGACCAGTAGGTGTCGAGGAACCGCTGGTCGTCGCGCCAGATGGTGCGGAGCATCGACGGCCACGGCTCGGTGAGGACCAGGTAGCCGCCTCCGCCGTTCGGGACCTCGTTGGCCTCGTCGTCCACGACGGTCGCAGAGATGCCCGGCAGGGCGCGCTGGGCGCTTCCCGGCTTGGTCTCGGTGACGCCGGGCAGCGGCGAGATCATCATCGTGCCGGTCTCGGTCTGCCACCAGGTGTCCACGATCGGGCACTTGTCGGCACCGATGTGCTTGCGGTACCAGACCCACGCCTCGGGGTTGATCGGCTCACCGACCGAGCCGAGGACGCGCAGGGACGACAGGTCGAACTTGGCGGGGATGTCGTCCCCCCACTTCATGAACGTACGGATCGCGGTGGGCGCGGTGTAGAGGATCGTGACCCCGTACTTCTGGACGATCTCCCAGAAGCGCCCCTGGTGCGGGGTGTCGGGGGTGCCCTCGTACATCACCTGCGTGGCGCCGTTGGCCAGCGGTCCGTAGACGATGTAGGAGTGCCCGGTCACCCAGCCGATGTCGGCGGTGCACCAGTAGACGTCGGTCTCAGGCTTGAGGTCGAAGACCGCGTGGTGGGTGTACGCCGCCTGGGTGAGGTAGCCGCCGGAGGTGTGCAGGATGCCCTTGGGCTTCCCGGTCGTGCCCGACGTGTACAGGATGAAGAGCGGCTGCTCCGCCTCGAACGCCTCGGGCGTGTGCTCGGCGGACTGGCGGCCCGTGATCTCGTGCCACCAGACGTCGCGGCCCTCGTTCCACGCGGTGTCCTGGCCGGTACGGCGGACCACCAGAACGTGCTCGACGCTGTCGATACGGGAGACGGCGTCGTCGACCGCGGGCTTGAGCGCGGAGGGCTTGCCGCGGCGGTACCCGCCGTCGGCCGTGATGACGACCTTTGCGTCCGCGTCCTGGATGCGGGCGGCGATCGCGTCGGCGGAGAAGCCGCCGAAGACCACCGAGTGCGCGGCGCCGATGCGGGCGCAGGCCAGCATCGCGACGGCGGCCTCGGGGATCATCGGAAGGTAGACGGCGACCCGGTCGCCCTTGCCGACACCGAGCTCGGTGAGGGCGTTGGCGGCGCGGGAGACCTCGTCCTTCAGCTCCGCGTAGGTGATGGCGCGGCTGTCGCCCGGCTCGCCCTCGAAGTGGATGGCGACCCGGTCGCCGTTGCCCGCCTCGACGTGCCGGTCCACGCAGTTGTACGCGACGTTGAGCTCGCCGTCCGCGAACCACTTCGCGAAGGGCGGGTTGCTCCAGTCGAGGGTCTCGGTCGGCTCGGTGGCCCAGGTCAGGCGGCGGGCTTGCTCGGCCCAGAAGCCCAGCCGGTCCGCTTCGGCCTGCTCGTACGCCTCTGCGGTGACGTTGGCGTTGGCGGCCAGCTCGGCAGGCGGAGCGAATTTCCGCTCTTCCCGAAGCAGGTTGGCCAGGCTCTCGTTGCTCACGACTTCTCCCAGTCCCAGGGTGTCCGTTGTGTCCCGGGGCATAGCTCATCAGTCCCAAGGCCGGGTGACAAGTGTCTGCCGGGAATTGGTTTAGACCTGTGTCTCGTGTATAGAGGCATGATCCCGCCTCCGCGCCGGGGTGGCGCGGTGGGGCACACCGTCGGTGTGGTCGCCTCCGACTCGGAAGCGGGTTCATCAGGTCTTACGGATCCGAGATGCCTGCGGTTCAGCCGCCCGTAGGGGTCAGCTCGGACGGGCGCTCCGGCGTGATCGGGTGCGTCGGCGAGATGGGGTGCGCCGGTGCGATCGGGTCGAACACTCCGGCAGAGCCGCTCCCCGCACTCGTGGCCTCGTCCAGCAGATATGACTGGGCCTCGGCCACGTGGAAGTACATGCCGTGGAGCTGAAGGGTGCCGTCTGCGCTCCGGCGTGCCACCGATGGATGGGCCCTCAGGTGGTCGAGCTGTTGGACCACGTTGGTCAGGCAGAGCTGCTCCACCGGGTCCGCTGGCAGCCGCCCGGTAAGCCGGACCGGATGGTCGTCGCCGGCCGAGGCCACCCGCGCCAGGCTGGGCAGTCCGTGCCGGAGCCAGCGCCACAGCGATGTGTCCGGGGTTTCGGGGGCGGCCCCCAGCAGCGCATTCATCGCGCCGCAGTCGGAGTGGCCGCAGACAGTGATGGACTCCACGCCGAGCACGTCCACCGCGTACTCGATCGCGGCCCCCACCGAGTGGTCCCCCTCCTCGGCCTCAGGGGGTGGTACCAGGTTGCCGATGTTCCGCACGGTGAACAGGTCGCCCGGCCCGCTGGCCGTGATCATGCTCGTCACGAGGCGGGAGTCCGCGCAGGTGATGAAGAGCTGCGAGGGACGTTGCCCCTCCCTGGCGAGGCGCGCCAGCTCACCTCGGACCAGGGGTGCCGTATCCCGCTGAAACGAGCTGAGACCTCTGAGCAGGCGGTGATCGCGAGCTGCGCGCGGGGGGCGGCCGGCGGATGCGGGCCGCGGGGTGGAGGCGGTTCGGGCGGGGCGCTCCGCGTGCGGGGCGACGGGCGCCCGGGTGGAGGCGGTGGTGCCGCTGGGCTCAGATGGGGCGGGGGTGGGGTCGCCCGGGGCGGGAGTGGAGGTGGTCTCGGTCTCGGCGGGGGCTGTCGCGGTGCCGACGGTGTCTGCGGGGCTGGGCTGGTGCATGGCGTTCAGGTCGCTCGCCGTGGGCTGCGGGGCCTCGGCCGCGGTGGCATCCGTGCCACTACCGGCCTCTGCGGGAGGGGCGTGCTCGGGCTGGTCGTGGCAGTGGTGGTTGCGCCAAGGGGTCCATGGCCGGCAGCAGGAGTGCGCCGCAGCGGCGGGTTCGGCGATCCTGCCGCCCGACCTCCCGGCGAACGCCACCTGACCACCGTGGGCCGCGTGGGCGTTGCTCCAGTCCTGGATCGTCTCGTACGCGGCGTGGTCCATGAACGAACCGTCCAACTCCAGGACCACATCCGAATCCTGAGGAAGCCGCCCCAGGACCCGGCTGAGGCGGGGGACCGCCAGAAAGGTCAACTGGCCCCGCACGACAACGAGATGCTGCCCGTTCCGTTCGGAAACCGAGATCCGGGTTTGGCTCAGCCGGTGCAGGGCGACGGCCACTGCTACGGCGATACCGATGACCACGCCCTTGAGCACGCCGACGACCAGCACTCCGGCGATGGTCGCGCCGTACACCAGGAACTCCCGGTGCCTATGGACGTTTCGGATGTGCGCCAGGCTCACCATCTTGAGGCCGACCATCATCACCAGCGCCCCCAGGGCGGCGAGCGGGATGCGCTCCAGCAACGTGACCAGCAGGGCGGACGCGACCAGGATCCATACGCCGTGCAGCACGGTGGACGCGCGGCTGGTCGCCCCGGCTCTCACATTCGCCGAACTGCGCACGGCTCCCCCTGAGACCGCGAGGCCTCCCAGCAGGCCGGATACCGCGTTGGCGACGCCTTGCGCGCGTAGCTCCCGGTCGAGGTCGGAGCGCTTGTGCAGGGGTGGCGCGGGTCGCTCGGCGCCGTCCGGGCCTGCGTGTGCGGCGGACGCGGCGGGCGTCCCGGAAGTGTCGGGGCGGCCCCCGCTCTCGCGCGATTCGTCCGTCTCGTCGTCCCGCACCTCACCGGACAGCGCGGGAGACTCTGTCGAGCGGGCGCGGTTGCGGTCGGCGGCCAGCTTGTCCACGGCGACGGCGGCGAGCAGTGACTCCAGGCTGGCCACCAGCATCATCGTGAATACGGCTGTGGCCAGGCCGAGCACCGGTCCTTGCGGCATCTCGGGCAGGGCGTGCGAGCGCCAGGAGGGCAGGTCGACCCGGGCGATCGAAGGTGCCGCCCACGCGGCCACGGCTGTGGCCAGACCCACGGAGGCAAGGGCCGCCGGAACGCGGCGCAGGAACCGCCCGGTCCGTCCGGGCAGCAGCGGCCACAGGACGAGGACGGCTACGGTGAGCGCGCCGATCAACGGAGCAGCGGGACTGACACGTGCAAGTTGGTCGGGGAGATGCAGCACGTTGGAGATCGCCGAGCTCTGCGGCGAACCGCCCAGCACGATGTGCAGTTGCGCGAGCGCGATGGCCACGCCGATGCCGGCGAGCGTGCCGTGGACGATGGCGGGACTGACGGCGAGCGCGCTGCGGGCCGCGCGCAGCGAGCCGAGCGCGAGCTGAAGCAGGCCCGCTCCGATCGTGATGGCGCAGGTGGTGCGCCAGCCGTAGATCTGGATCGTCTCGGCGGTGACCACGGTCAGTCCGGCGGACGGTCCGGAGACCTGGAGGGGGGTGCCCCCGAGGAGTCCGGCGACGATGCCGCCGACCGCGGCAGAGATGAGGCCCGCCTCCAGGGGGGCTCCCATGGCGACAGCCAGGCCGAGTGACATGGGGATGGCGAGCAGAAAGACAGTGATGGACGCGGACACATCGGCGCCCGGGATGCGGAACCGTCCGCCGCGCGGCGGCGGGGGCGGGCTGTGGGGTCGCTTGACTCCCGAGGACCGGGAGGGGCGGGAACTGCGGGACGAGTGGTCGTGGCGAGTGGGTACGCAGGCAGACATATTTCCCGTCTCTTCCTGGGCAACGCGGTCGTGGAACTCGATGACGCGGCCGTTGGTCACGGCATGCAGCGGCGGGATTTCTCAACTCTCGGTAAACGGATCGTAATGGAGGGTAAAGAAGTGTGTCCAGGATTAAGGGCAAATGGGCCGCTCGATCACTCATTACGGTGAATAGTCATCTTTTCATTCGGCCTGTCGTGCTGGTTCTTGGGAAGTGCGTGCGACTTTGGCGGCGCCGTGTCGGCACCCGGCGCAAGCTACCTGCGAGAAAGAGGTGGGCGGATGATGGCCGCCGCGAAGAAGTCGAAGGGCGCCACGAGAAGGATCGGCCTGGGGGTCATGGCTGTCGCACTGGTCATGGGGGCGGCCGGGTGCTCGGGCGGTGGCTCCGGCGCCGAGGGCTCCGGCCTCGGGGCCGTGAACGGCGCCGCGGGAGAGAAGAAGAAGGGCGCCGAAGCCGCGCCCAAGCGCGTGTTCCGGGCCATTGGCGATGGTTCCACCGCCTTCACGGGTGTACAGCCCAAGCAGCCGGCAGTGAGTCGTCTGACGCCTAGCCAGAAACCGCCACAGTTCGTGGTGTTCTCGTGGGACGGGGCGGGCGAGGACAGCCAGCGACTCTTCTCGCACTTCCGCGAGGTGGGCAAGAAGTACAACGCCGCGATGACGTACTTCCTCAGCGGCGTATATCTGCTGCCGGAGGGGAAGCGGACGCAGTACGACCCGCCCAAGCACAAGGCCGGTGCCTCGGACATCGGTTTCAACGACACCACGGGCATCCGCGACACCCTGACCCAGCTCCGCGGCGCCTGGCAGGACGGCAACGAGATCGGCACCCACTTCAATGGGCACTTCTGCGGCAAGGACGGTGGCGTCGGCACCTGGTCCGTCGAGGATTGGAAGAGCGAGATCAGCCAGGCCAAGTCGTTCGTGAAGGGCTGGAAGACGAATGACCCGGTCCTGAAGGGCGAGGAGGCGCTGCCCTTCGACTACGACAAGGAGCTCGTCGGCGGCCGCACCCCGTGCCTGGAGGGTCGGGAGAACATGGTGGCGGCGGCGCGCACCATGGGGTTCCGCTACGACTCAAGCGGTGTCAACGACCAGGTGTGGCCCCGGAAGAAGAACGGTGTGTGGGACCTCTCCATGCAACTGGTGCCGGTTCCCGGGCGCGACTTCGAGACCCTGTCGATGGACTACAACTTCATGTTCAACCAGTCCGGAACGACGCAGGGCGACCCGGACAAGCACGAGTACTGGGGAAATCAGATGCGCGACGGCCTGCTGCAGGCCTTCGGTCGCGCGTATGACGGCAACCGCGCGCCGCTGATCATCGGCAACCACTTCGAGTCCTGGAACGGTGGTGCGTACATGCGCGCCATCGAGGAGACGATCGCGGCTGTCTGCACCAAAAAGGAGGTGCGCTGTGTCTCGTTCCGGCAACTGGCGGACTGGCTCGACGCCCAGGATCCGGCCACCCTGGCGAAGCTCCGGACGCTGAAGGTCGGTCAGGCGCCCGAAGCCGGGTGGCCCGCGTTCCTCAAGGCAGGTGCGGACCGGGAGCGGCCGGCCGCGGCCGCGGGGAACCCGGCCGGTCGTTAGATCCAGTGGTCCCGGGCGCCGGGCAGAAGACGTGCCCGGCGCCGTCCGGTGTGCCCAACCGTGCCACGGGGGACGCTGTGGAAGGTCCGCCCGGGAGCTCAGCCGATCACGCGGGCTGGGCGGCTTCGGCGCGGATGAAGCGCTCGTCCAGTACGAAGCCGGGGTCGACCTGTGCGGCGAGGTCGGCACCGGTCTTCTCGTTGCCCCAGCTCTCCGCGTTCTTCAGGTGGAAGTGCACCATCTGGCGCGTGTAACGAGCCCAGTCCCGGCGCTCGTACGAGTCCTCCGCCGCGTTCTGCAAGGCTTGCAGTGCCATCCGGTTGTCCGCCTCAAGCAGCTCGAAGCGAGCGGGGCGGCCCTTCTCCATGGCCCGCACCCAGTCGGAATGGCCGACGGTCACCAGCAGGTCGTCCCCCACCTCGGAGAGCAGGAAGTCCAAGTCGTCCTCGCCCTGCACCTTGTTCCCGACGACCTTCAGGTCCACGCCGAAGTCCCGTGTGTACTCCTTGTACTGGCGATAGACGGAGACACCCTTGCGAGTCGGTTCGGCGATGAGGAAGGTCATGTCGAAGCGGGTGAACATCCCCGAGGCGAAGGAGTCCGAACCGGCGGTCATATCGACCACCACGTACTCGTCCGGGCCGTCCACGAGGTGGTTGAGGCAGAGCTCCACCGCGCCGACCTTCGAGTGGTAGCACGCCACGCCCAGGTCCGATTCGGTGAAAGGCCCCGTGGCCATCAGCCGGATGTCTCCGTCGTCGAGCCGGACCGCACGGGCGCAGGCGTCGAAGATCGGGTTGTCCTCGCGTACGCGCAGGAGGCGGGAGCCCTCGCCCGGCGGCGTCGTCTTGATCATCGTCTCGGCCGAGGCGATGCGCGGATTGCTGCCGCGCAGGTACTCCTTGATCAGGGG
Organism: Streptomyces sp. NPDC052299; assembly: GCF_040679335.1. NCBI lineage: Bacteria > Bacillati > Actinomycetota > Actinomycetes > Kitasatosporales > Streptomycetaceae > Streptomyces > Streptomyces sp. NPDC052299. The sequence continues at coordinate 520,487 of NZ_JBFAUP010000001.1, forward strand.
CAGCTGGGCGCCCATGGCGGGCAGCGCTGCGGATTCGTCCTCGTCGAGGCCGAGCGCGGCTCCGAGGTGCTGGTTGATGTCGGCGTCCACCGCGACGACGTGGGCTTCATTGGCTGCGAGGTGGCGGATGAAGAGCGAGGACAGCGTGGTCTTTCCGCTGCCGCCCTTCCCTACGAAAGCGATCTTCATGTTCACCTAGGGTAGTCGATTGATCGCAACGAGTGGTCTGGGTTCGTGAAGAAGGCCACTCCCGGCTGGTAGGCGGGCAGGAGGCGCGTAGCCTCGCTACTTATGAGTACGACTTCCTCGGACCCGCTCGTCTCTCTGGGCGCTCTGCCGGGCGTGACCGACGCGGTGGACTCCGTACGTAAGGCGGTGGACCGCGTCTACGGCCACCGCGTGATGCGGCGCCGCAGCAACGAAGTCACGGCGGAGGCCGCTCTGCGAGGTGCGCGTGGATCGGCTGCCCTGTCCGGTGCCGACTGGAACCTCGAAGAGGTGCGTCGGCGCACCGATTTCAGTGGTGACGACGAGGCGCGTGTCGTCGGAGCCGCACTGCGCCTGACGGCGGAGGCGGGGCAGCTGCTTTCCATTTGGCGGCAGTCGCCCTTGCGGGTGCTGGCCCGGCTCCATCTGGTGGCGGCCGGCAGCGCCGCTCAGGAGGACGCGGTCGGTCGGCCCCGGCTGGCGGGCGAACCGGTGGACGAGCCCCTGATCGAGGCGCCGCTGCCGGTCGCGGACGAGGTCGCGGGTCGCCTGGACGGCCTCAGCAGGATCATTCTTTCGGGGAGTGAGGCGCCCGCTCTGGTGACCGCCGCCGTCGTCCACGGAGAGCTGCTGGCACTGCGCCCCTTCGGTTCGCACAACGGCCTGGTGGCGCGAACCGCGGAACGGATCGTGCTGATCGGGAGCGGGCTCGATCCCAAATCGATCTGCCCGGCCGAGGTCGGGCACGCCGAGCAGGGGCGGGCGGCCTACGCAACAGCCTTCGACGGGTATCTGTCCGGCACGCCGGACGGCATGGCGGCCTGGATCGGTCATTGCGGTCGCTCGGCTGAACTCGGCGCGAGGGAGTCGACGGCAGTGTGCGAGGCGCTGCAACGAGGCGCCGCGTAACGCAGACGGCTCCCGGCCGCCGGTCTCGGCCGGTCGCTTTCGCACGGGTGGCGTGTCATGCGGGCTCAACATGGTTGCGGCGGTACCGGTCTCGGTACCGCCGCTGGCACGTCCGCCCAGTTACCAAGCGTCCTCGATATGTGCCCATCAGGGCGGAGTCTTTGCCCGCTCCTGGTGTGGCTGGCCCGTAATCGACGGGTCGACGTCGCGTGGGTGCCGGGTTTTCGTGCGCGGTCCGTGGGGCCGTTGCTGCGTAATTCAGGTCATCCTCACGGACGTCCTTGGTCTCGCGGGCCGTTGAGTCCTTTGTACTCCAGGGGCCGGTGGAGCGGTAGTGGTGGCCGCACTTCTTTACTTTTGGGTTCAATTACGGACGAGTTGGTTCAATCGGTCGGGTCAGGCGGTAGCCGCGCCGGCCCGTCGGCGTGCGGCGTACCAGACGGCTCCCGCTGTGAGTGCGGCCGCACTCACAGCGGCCGCGGCCATGAGCGCCGGTCGCGGCGGCAGGGTGAACGCCGAGAGGCGCTGCTTGAGGCGGACCGGCCGGTCGAAGACGAGAATCGGCCACTCGCGGAGCGCGGCCTCCCGTCGCAGCGCGCGGTCCGGATTGACCGCGTGGGGGTGGCCGACGGATTCCAGCATCGGAACATCGGTGGCCGAGTCGCTGTACGCGTAGCAGCGGGCCAGGTCGTATCCCTCGGATTCCGCGAGTGCCTTGATGGCTTCGGCCTTGGTGGGGCCGTACGCGTAGTACTCCACCTCGCCCGTGTAGCAGCCGTCGTCACCGACGACCATGCGGGTGGCGACGACGCGGTCGGCGCCGAGCATTTCGCCGATCGGTTCGACGACCTCGGCCCCCGAAGTCGAGACGATCACGACGTCGCGACCGGCGGTGTGATGCTCCTCGATGAGGGTCGCCGCCTCGTCGTAGATGATCGGGTCGATCAGTTCGTGCAGGGTCTCGGCAACGAGTTCCTTGACCTGCTGCACGTTCCAGCCCTTGCAGAGCGCCGAGAGATATTGGCGCATCCGCTCCATCTGATCGTGATCCGCGCCCCCGACAAGGAACACGAACTGTGTGTACGCGGTACGCAGCACCGCGCGGCGGTTGATCAGCCCGCCATGGTAGAAGGACTTGCTGAAGGTCAGTGTCGAGGACTTCGCAATGACCGTCTTGTCCAGGTCAAAGAAGGCGGCTGTGCGCGGCAAGAAGCGGTTTTCCACACGGCAGAGCATAGGGGGCCGCCATTCGGCGTAAACCCCAGCGCGTGGGTTTGCCTGAGAAGGGCCTCGGGTACACCATGGAAGTCACGGATCGTTCGCGACCGTGCTAACCCGGTCCGGCTCCTCCCCCCCCGAGTCGGCCGTGGGGACGACCCCCGCTCTCCCCCCCGGCGGGGGTCGTCGCATGTCCGGACGCGGTTTCTCGCGCGGATTCGACCATTTCTCCTCCTTCTGCTCCCTGTCGAGCCGCATTCGCGGCCGACTCTCTTCAGCGTGCACTGTCACGGTCGGTAGTTGAAGAGTCGCGCCGGGAAGTCACCGGTACGAGCGACGAAGTTATTCACAACCACTGAGTTGTCCACGGTTTTTGAGCAAGATCCACATGATTTCCGGAAGCGCTGCACGGTGATTCCACCCGTGAACTCCACGGGTACCGGAATCACCGCTCTCGGACGTGCTCCGAGAGCGTCGCGAACCGCGGCGAAGGTGAGTGATGGAGGGGGAGAGCGTGGCCGAATCCAATGCGCAGGACCGATGGGCGGCCGTCGCCGCGCGGCGAGGTGGGCCGTTGATCGTCACCGAGGACGTGGACCTGCTCGACGATCTACTGCGGCTGTGCGCCGCCGCTGGAGCGGAACCAGAGGTGCATCACACGCTGCCGGACCTCCGAGAGGGGTGGGAGCAGGCGCCCATGGTCCTCGTCGGTGACGACGCGGCCGCACGGTGCCGCGGCGCGGCGCGCAGGCGCGGCGTCATGGTGGTGGGACGGGGCGAGGACGTGCCGGACGTGTGGCGTCGAGCCGTTGAGATCGGCGCCGAGTGCGTGATCCGGTTGCCCGACTCCGAGACCTGGCTTGTCGACCAGATCGCCAACGCGTCGGAAGGCGTCGGCCGGCCCGCTGTCACGGTTGGGGTCATCGGGGGCCGGGGCGGTGCGGGTGCCTCCACTCTGGCCTGCGCCCTCGCTGTGACTGCGGCCAGGGCGGGGCAGCGGACCATGCTCATCGACGGAGACCCGCTGGGGGGCGGCATCGACGTGCTGCTCGGCGGCGAGCGGGCGGACGGCATGAGGTGGCCGGATTTCGCCCATTCCAAGGGCCGGGTCGGCGGGGGCGCGTTGGAGGAGTCGCTGCCCGCGCTGCACGGTCTTCGCGCACTCAGCTGGGGCCGTGACGATTGGGTGGTGATCCCGCCCCCCGCCATGCGGGCGGTGCTGGCCGCCGCGCGCCGGCTCGGCGGGGTGGTGGTGGTCGACCTGCCGCGCCGGGTGGACGAGGCAGTGGCCGAGGCCCTTGCCCAGCTGGACCTGGGGCTTGTGGTCGTTCCCGGGGAGCTGCGCGCGGTCGCGGCGGCCAGGCGCGTGGCGTCGATGGCCGGGGTGGTGCTCGACGATCTGCGGGTGGTGGCGCGGGGGCCGTACGCGCCGGGGCTCGACGCGCAGTGGGTGGCCCGAGCCATGAAGCTGCCATTGGTGGGTGAGGTCCCGCTGGAAAGAGGTCTGTCCGCCGAGCAGGACGCCGGCGAGCCGCCCGGCGGCAACGCGCGCGGACCGCTGGCCAGATTCTGCGCCTCCTTCTGGGAACAAGCGCTCGTGGGGGAGAACGTCAGCGCGCCGGTCGCCGGAGGCACCCCATGACCGAGGCGCTGCTCGACGCGGTGAGGCAGCGGCTCGCCTCCAGCGGCACCGCTCCGACCCCGGCCGGGGTCGCCGCCGCTCTGCGGGCACAGGGGCGTCTGCTCGGCACGGCTGAAGTGCTCGGACGCGCTGATGAACTGAGAGGGGAGTTGATCGGGGCCGGGGTGCTGGAGCCGCTCCTCGCCGACCCCGATGTCACGGACGTCCTGGTGTCCGCGCCCGACCGGGTCTGGGTGGACCGGGGCGGCGGACTCGAACTCACCGAGGTGGCCTTCCCCGACTCGGCTGCGGTCCGCAGGCTGGCCCAGAGGCTCGCGGCCGTGGCGGGGCGCCGGCTGGACGATGCCAGGCCCTGGGTGGACGCGAGGCTGCCGGACGGCACCCGTATGCACGCCGTCCTTCCTCCGGTATCGGTCGGGTCGACGTGCCTTTCGCTGAGGGTGGTCAGGCCCCGGGCCTTCTCACTGGCCGAGCTGGTCGAGGCCGGGACCGTGCCACCCGGAGGCGACCGGGTGCTGAGGGCCCTGGTGGATGCGAGGGTCTCCTACCTGATCAGCGGTGGGACAGGGGCGGGGAAGACGACTCTGCTGTCGAGCCTGCTGGGGGCGGTGGGGGAGCGCGAGCGGATCGTGCTCGCCGAGGACTCGGCAGAGCTTAGACCGGACCACCCGCACGTCGTAAGGCTGGAGTCGCGCCCTGCGAATCAAGAGGGTGCCGGACGGGTGACCCTTCGGGACCTGGTGCGACAGGCCCTGCGCATGCGCCCCGACCGGCTGGTGGTCGGCGAGGTGCGCGGCGGCGAGGTGACTGAGCTCCTGGCCGCCCTCAATACGGGACATGAGGGTGGCTCAGGCACTGTTCACGCCAATGCCGCCGGGCACGTCCCGGCACGGTTGGAGGCGCTGGGAACCGCGGCGGGGCTGGACCGGCTGGCGCTGCACAGCCAGCTGGCGGCGGCTCTGTCGGTCGTCGTCCACCTCGTACGGGACCGGACCGGGCGCAGGCGGATCGCGGACATCCATGTGCTGGAGCGGGATGCGGCGGGACTGGTGCTGACCGTGCCGGCACTGCGGTGGGGCGTCACGGGCTTTGAGCGGGAGCGGGGCTGGGAGCGGTTGTACGAGCTCATCGGGGGTGCGTTGTGACCGGCGAGACGACGCACGTCGGGGTGCCGGACGTGGTGCACGCCGCGGCGCTGTGTGCGGTGATGGCGGCGTGGTTGGTGGTGATCGGACATAGCCGGCCGTTGCGACGGGCGCGAGCGCTGCTGGCAGAGGGCGAGCGATCGCCGGCCCGGGAGCGGTGGCGAACGGCCCGCAGCCGGATCGAGAAGCGGCTGCGCGGGCGGTGGGAGTGGCTGTGTCTCCCGGTGGCCTCGGTTCCGGCGGTGCTCGGGCAGTCCGTACTGCCGCTGATCGCGGGGGCCGCCGCCGTTCCTCTGGCACGGAGATTGCTGCTGAGAAGGCAGTCGCGCCAAGAACGGGAAGCTCGGGCGAACGGGTTGGTGGACCTGTGCGGTGCGCTGGTGGGCGAACTCAGGGCCGGTCGCGAGCCGGGCGAGGCGCTGCTTGTCGCGGTGCGCGGCACGGACGTCATGGGCGAAGCCGGATTCCGGGTGTCGGCCGCCGCTCGGTTCGGGGGCGATGTGCCGCGGGCTCTCGTCCAGGCGGCGGGTGAACCGGGGCTGGACGGGCTGACCGGAGTGGCTGCCTGCTGGCGGGTGGCAGTGGGCAGCGGTGCCGGGCTCGCGGCGGGTCTGGGGCGGCTCGAAAGTGCTCTGCGCGCCGAACGGCGTCAGCGGGACGAACTGCGGGCGCAACTCGCGGGGGCGTGGTCAACGGTCGCGGTGCTCGCCCTGCTTCCCGTACTCGGCCTGGGGCTCGGCGCCGCGCTGGGGGCGGACCCGCTGAGGGTGTTGCTGCACAGCACCGTCGGCCTCGTCTGCCTGGTGACCGGCGTCCTGCTGGAGGTATGCGGTCTCTTCTGGGCTGCCCGGATCGTCCGGGCGGGGGAAGCGGGATGAGCGCTGCGGCCGGAGGGATCGTCAGGGCGACGGAAGCCGTTGCGGTGGCGCTGTGCCTTCATGTGCGAGTGGTTCTGCCTCTGGCGCGGCGGCAGGCAGGCCGGCGGGTGCGGCGTCGGGGCGAGCGCCTTCTGGAGGTCGGGCCGATGGCCCCCGGGGAGCGGACGGCACTGTTCCGGTCGCTTGGGCCTCGGGTGGGCCCGACGGTCCTCGTCGGGCCGGTCGGACCGTGGGTGGTGCTGTCGGCGGTCGTGCTGACCGGGTGGTTCCTCGTGGGCGGCCTGACCGGCTGGGCGGTCGGCCTGGCCTCGGCCTGCGGCGCGCGGAGGTGGCAGCGGCACAGGCTCGGGCATGCCTCGCGACTCGCCGCCGAGGCCAGGGCCCGAACAGCGGAGGCCGTACGCCAACTGCCCATGGCGGCGGACCTGCTGGCGGCCTGCCTTTCCGCCGGTGCTGGTCCGGTGGAAGCGGCCGAGGCGGCGGGGGATTCCCTGGGTGGCCCGGTGGGCGACCAGCTCGCCCGGACGGCCGCGGAGATCCGGCTCGGCGGAGACCCGACTGCCGCCTGGGGAAGGTTCGGCGGGATACCGGGGGCCGCCGCCCTGGCGAGCTGCCTGGACCGCGCGGGCTCGACAGGGGCCCCGGCGGCGGAGCCTGTGGCCCGGATCGCCGAGGCGCTGCGGGCCGAGCGGGCGCGGGCGGCGGTGGCGCGGGCGCAGAGGGCCGCCGTGATGGTCACCGCGCCGGTGGGGCTCTGCTTCCTTCCCGCGTTCCTGGCGGTGGGGGTGGCGCCCGTGGTGATCGGGCTGGCCGGCGGCCTGCTGCAGCCGGCGTAGTCCGGACGGCGAAGGCATGAGAGCAGTTCAGCTGTGTTGTACGCAACCAATGTGTCGGGGGTTTGAAGTGATGCGCAAGATCAAGAACTGGGCGCGGTCCGTCGTCCGTCTCGCACGGTCCCGGACCGACAGCGGAATGACGACGTCCGAGTACGCGGTGGGCACGATCGCGGCCTGTGCGTTTGCCGCGGTGCTCTACAAGGTCGTCACCAGTGCGGCGGTGATGTCCCAGCTGCAGTCGCTGCTGAAGGGCGCGCTCGATGCGAAGTTCTGAAGCCGGTGCGGGGGCGGCATACGACGGGGCCGTAGGCCGGCCGGCACGAAGAGAGAAGGGACGGCGCGAGGGCGTCGTGCCGGGCGGCAGGGGGTTCGGCGATCGGGGAGCCGTGACGGCGGAGGCCGCCATGGTGATCCCGGTGCTGGCGGTGTTCGCTCTGGCCTTGCTGTGGGCGTTGATGGCCGCGTCGGCCCAGATTCGGTGTGTGGACGCGGCCCGCGCCGGGGCCCGTGCCGCCGCTCGTTCGGAGCCGGAGCCCCAGGTGCGGGAAGCCGCACTCTCCGCCGCGCCCGGCGGGGCCTCGGTCGAGGTGGAGCGGTCCGGGGCGCTGTGGCGGGTGACGGTGACCGCTCCGACGCCCGGGCCCGGACGCCTCGCCGTGACGCTGAGCGCGGAGGCAGCGGCCGCAGCTGAGGAAGCGCTGGTGCCTGCCCCCGCGACCGCCGTGGGCGCGCCGAGCCCGGCGGCGGAAGGACGGGGCCGGTGAGGGCGCGGGGCTGGGCCCGGTGGGGTGGCGGCCCGATTCGGTGGCGGGGGCGGCGTCGGTTGCCGGTGGGGGATCAGGGGCTGGCGACCATTTGGGCGGCGGTGACCACGACGACGCTGTGCACGGTGTTCGCGGTGGTTCTGGCACTGGGGCAGGTGGTGGTTGCCCGGCACCGGGCGGGAGGCGCGGCCGATCTGGCGGCGCTGGCTGCGGCGGATCGGGCGCTGGAAGGCAAGGAGCCGGCCTGCGCGTCGGCCGAGGAGGTGGCCAGGGCGCAGGGGGCGGAGGTGGTGCGGTGCGCGGTGCTGGGGGAAGTCGCCGATGTGACGGCCTTGGTGCGGTTCGGACCGTACGCGCCGGAGGTCCGGGCCCGGGCGGGGCCGGCGGAGAGTGCTCCTCCGGCGGGCGGACCGTCGCCCCGTGCGAGCCCGTATCAGCGGAGCGGGCCGGATCAGCGTGCGAGCCCGGATCAGCGGAGCGGGCCGGAACCTGCGCCGTAGCGCCCCGGCCTTCTGCCGTAGCGCCCCGGTCTTCTGCCGCAGGGCCCCGGCCCTCCGGCATCACTCAGGGCCCCTCCGCAGTGGCGTCTGGGTTCCCGGGAGCCGCGTCCGGACCGTCCGCCGTAGCGCCTCGGCCCTCCGGCGCAAGGCTCCCGCGCCCCGCTGCCCCGCCCGGCCCGTCGGCCCCGCCCGGGGCGGAGCGGAGGAGTTCCGTGAGGAGGCGGACGGCGCCTCGTTTGTGCAAGGGGTCGTTGCCGTTGCCGCACTTGGGGGACTGGATGCACGAGGGGCAGCCCGCGTCGCACTCGCAGGACGCGATGGCCAGCCGCGTGGCGGACAGCCACTCGCGGGCGGTGTGGAAGGCGCGCTCGGCGAATCCGGCGCCGCCCGGGTGGCCGTCGTACACGAAGACCGTGGGCAGCAGGGTGTCGGGGTGCAGCGGGACGGACACCCCGCCGATGTCCCAGCGGTCGCAGGTGGCGAAGAGCGGGAGCATGCCGATCGAGGCGTGCTCGGCGGCGTGGAGCGCGCCGCCGAGGATCTCGGGGTTGATCCGGGCGGCGTCGAGCTGGTCCTCGGTCACCGTCCACCAGACGGCCCGGGTGCGCAGTGTGCGGGGCGGCAGGTCCAGCTTGGTCTCGCCGAGCACCTCGCCGGTGATCAGCTTGCGGCGGAGGAAGGAGACGACCTGGTTGGTGACCTCGACGGACCCGTAGCAGAGGCGGCCGTCCCCCCAGGGGATCTCGGTGTCGGTGTCCAGGACGGCGATGGAGGTGGTGTCGCGGGCGGTGGTCGAGTACGGCGGCTCGGCTTGTTCCACCAGGGCCACGGAGTCCTCCAGATCCAGTTTGCGGACCAGGTAGGAGCGGCCCTGGTGGAGGTGGACGGCGCCCTCGTGCACGGCGCTGTGGGCGGCGGACTCGTCCACGGTGCCCAGCAGCCGGCCGGTGCCCTCCTCCACGATCTGGACGGGGCGCCCGCCCTCGCCCCGGATGTCGGTGAGGTCGGCGGCCCGCTCGCGCCGGGTCCAGTGCCAGCCCGACGGTCGTTTGCGGAGCAGCCTGGCGGCCTCCAGCTGAGGGAGGAGCCCGGGCGAGGCCGGACCGAAGAGCTGGAGGTCGTTCTCGGTGAGCGGCAGCTCCGCCGCCGCGGCGCAGAGATGGGGGGCGAGTACGTACGGGTTGTCCGGGTCCAGGACGGTCGACTCCACGGGCTGCTCGAACAGGGCCTCGGGGTGGTGCACCAGGAAGGTGTCCAGCGGATCGTCGCGGGCCACCAGGATGGCGAGGGCGCCCTGCCCCGCCCGCCCGGCCCGGCCCGCCTGCTGCCAGAGGGACGCCCTCGTCCCCGGGTAGCCGGATATGACGACGGCGTCCAGCCCGGAGACGTCGATGCCGAGTTCGAGGGCGGTGGTGGCGGCGAGGCCCAGCAGGCTGCCGGAGTGCAGGGCGCGTTCCAGGGCGCGGCGTTCCTCGGGGAGGTACCCCCCGCGGTAGGCGGCGACCCGGGACGGCAGGGTGCGGTCCACCTCGGCGAGGCGCTCCTTGGCGATGACGGAGATCAGCTCGGCGCCGCGCCGGGACCGCACGAAGGCGACCGAGCGGACGCCCTGGACGGTGAGGTCGGTGAGCAGGTCGGCGGTCTCGGCCGTGGCGGTGCGGCGTACGGGAGCACCCTTCTCGCCGTGCAGCTCGGTCAGCGGGGGTTCCCACAGGGCGAAGACCAGTTCGCCGCGCGGGGAGGCGTCGTCGGCCACCTCCGTGACGGGGAGGCCGGTGAGGCGCCCGGCCGCGAGGGCGGGCTCGGCGGAGGTGGCCGAGGCGAGGAGGAAGACGGGATCGGAGCCGTAGCGGGCGCAGAGGCGGCGGAGCCGACGGACCACCTGGGCGACGTGCGAGCCGAAGACGCCCCGGTAGGTGTGGCACTCGTCGATGACGACGTAGCGCAGTGAGCGCAGGAAGGAGGACCAGCGAGGGTGTGACGGGAGGATGCCCCGGTGCAGCATGTCGGGGTTGGTGAGGACGTAGTTGGCGTACTGGCGCACCCATTCGCGTTCCTCGACCGGCGTGTCGCCGTCGAAGACGGCGGGCCGGATGCCGTTGCCCAGCGGGGCCGCGAGTGCCTTGACCGATCGTCGCTGGTCGGCGGCCAGGGCTTTGGTGGGGGAGAGGTAGAGAGCCGTGGCGCCGCGCCCGTTCGGGGCTTCTGAGCCGTCCAGGAGGGCGCTCAGGACCGGGGCGAGATAGGCCAGGGACTTGCCGGACGCCGTTCCGGTGGCGATCACCACGGACGTGCCGTCCAGCGCGTGCTCCGCGGCGGCCGCCTGGTGGGCCCAGGGGTGGTCGATGCCGGCCTTCTGGATGGCGGCGATCACTTCCGGACGGATGCGGTCGGGCCAGACTGCATGGGTTCCCGCGCGCGGGGGCAAGTGCTCCGTATGAGTGATGCGCGCGGACCGGCCCGCCCCTGCGGCGAGCCGGTCGAGGACCATGTCGGGAGAGGGACGGGAGCCCCCACTCCCCTGGGGTCGTCTGGGGCGTTGATTCTTGGCCATCGGCACCGAGTGTGTCACTGGCGAGGCGGACAATGGTCCGAAGGCGTCGTGCATGGCTGCCGGTAAGTGATTGAATGCCATCGCGGCTGGCGATCCGTCCCCCGGCTCCGTCGGGGAGACCGAGGGGCGACCGCTCGATAGCAAGGTGCTGGAGGATCCGTGGACCTGTCCTTGTCGACTCGCAATGTGTCCGGCCCTGGTGGCGACCGTACGGTCGTCGAGGTCGGTGGCGAGATTGATGTGTATACCGCGCCCAAGCTGCGCGAGCAGTTGGTCGAGTTGGTGAATGACGGCAGCTACCACCTGGTTGTCGACATGGAAGGCGTCGACTTCCTCGACTCCACCGGCCTCGGCGTGCTCGTGGGCGGCCTGAAGCGGGTGCGGGCCCATGAGGGCTCGCTGCGTCTGGTGTGCAACCAGGAGCGCATTCTCAAGATTTTCCGGATCACCGGTCTGACCAAGGTGTTCCCGATCCACACCACGGTCGACGAGGCCGTCGCGGCCACCGACTGACGTCCGGTCCGGCGCCGGGCCGGTTCGTGCCGGTCCGGTGCCGGGACGGCCCGTGACGGCTACGGAGAGCCCTTCCGGGGCGGTGGGCCCTGCCCCGCCGTGGTCGGTGGGGCGTGTCCGGGCTGCCGGGATCACCCGGCCGGCGGCCCGTGGCCGGTTTATTTGTCAGCTGTTGTTCGTCAGCCGCCCGACGTCCGGGAGAGTCCGCTCGACGCCGGGAGCCATGGTCCGCAGAGAGGGCCGGGGCTTCGGGCCGCGCGGCCTGTCCCCGGCATGCACATACGTACGTTCGAGGGGGATCGCATGGCCACCGTTGAACTCCGCTTCAGTGCCCAGCCCGAACACGTCAGGACCGCCCGTCTCGTGGCGGCGGCCGTGGCGCGCAGGGCCGGAGTGGACGAGGCCGTGCTCGACGAGGTCCGCCTTGCCGTGGGTGAGGCGTGCAGCCGTGCCGTCGGCCTGCACCGCAGCCACGGCATCACGGCTCCCGTCACGGTCCGCCTGATCGAGGAGGAGAAGACCTTCGCCATCGAGGTCGGGGACGAGGTGCCGGGCCCCGGCGCCCACGGCTCCGTGCCCGGCGGCGTCTCCGGGCAACGCGGCACCGCCGGAGGTCTCGATGAGTCCGAGGCCGACGACGAGGACGAGATGGGCCTCGCGGTCATCAGCGGCCTCGTCGACGACGTGGAGGTCAGGTCCGGTGCGGATGGCGGAGTCATTCGTATGAGCTGGCCGAAGACGCCGATCGCCGTCCTTCCCTGAGCGGTGCCGGACCGCGTCGACGGCGTGCGGTCAGTTCCGCTCCCCGTGTGGCTTTCTGACGCCGCGTTGGCCTGACGGCCCTCCGAGAGAGTGAAGAATCGTTCGCGTGTTCCCCTCGGTGAGGGCTGTCCGGGTGAGTTGCGTATCCCTCATTTCCCTTGGTGCAAATGGCTGCAAAAGCCTGCCTATCGGACGCCCGGCACCCGGATGGAGGCCGTTCGCCGTGTAAGTTCCGGGGCCGAGAGCCTTGGAAGGGACCAAACCGGTGAACAAGAAGCTTGCAGCCGCGCTGTCCGGCGGTGCGGTACTCGTACTGGCACTGTCGGGCTGCAGCGACGACAGCGACGACAAGGTGAACGACTGGGCGAAGAAGGTCTGCGACCAGGTTCAGCCGCAGCTGCAGAAGATCGCGAACGCCAACGCGTCCATCCAGCAGCAGACCTCCGACAACAGCAAGCCCGCGGACGTCCAGAAGACCGACTCCGAAGCCTTCCAGCAGATCTCGCAGGCGTACAAGGCACTGGGCTCGGCCGTCGATTCGGCGGGTCCGCCGCCGGTGGACGACGGTGAGACCACGCAGAAGGAGGCCGTGAAGGAGCTCAACGCCTCCTCCGCGGCCTACGCGAAGCTGCAGGAGAAGGTCGATGACCTGGAGACGAAGGACCAGGGCAAGTTCGCCGACGGCCTCAAGGGCATCGCGGAGGAGCTGAACAAGATCAGCACCAGCGGTGACCAGGCGCTGCAGAAGCTCCAGTCCGGCGAGGTCGGCACCGCGATGGCCAAGCAGGAGGGCTGCCAGAAGCCGACCGCCTCGGAATCTCCCTCGGCCGGTGCTTCGGACGACTCCGAGCCCTCCGCCAAGCCTTCGACCGAGCCGTCGAAGGAAGCGTCTCCCTCCGCGTCCCCCAGCAAGAAGGCGTAGGGCCTGTCCGGCGGAGCACGGCCCGCGGAGAGCGAACGGAATCCGGGCGAGCGGCCCGGCCACCCCGGGGATGCCCCGGTGCGGTGGCCGGGCCGCTGCCGTTGTCAGTGGGAGCCGTCACAATGGAGCACGTGAGTAAGACCAGCCATTTCGCAGCAGACCTTCCCGCGGCGGACCACGCGCAGCGGCTCCGCGAGGCCCTGCTCGCGGCCGCGTTCACGGCCGACGGGCTCCTCGACCTGCTCGGCGCTTCCGCCTACGCCGCGCTGGCGCGCAGCGAGACGGTCCCGGCGTTGCGGGCCACGCGTGGTGACGCGCCGCTCGACACGCTGGTGCGCCTCTTCCTCCTCCAGCGGCCCGTGCCCGTCGAGCGGGTGGCGGCCGTGCTCCCGCTGAAGGAGTGCGTGGCGGACGGCTGGCTGACCGAGACGGCCGGCGAGGTGCGGGCGACCGTCGATGTGCGGCCGTACGCAGGGCCGGACGGCGAGGACTGGTTCATCGTCTCCGACCTGGGCTGTGCGGTGGGCGGCGCCGGTGGGATCGGCTCCCGCGAGAAGGGCGTCGTCCTCGGTATCGGCGGGGCCTCCACCACCCTGGCCGGGATCACCGTCCGCAGGCCCGTCGGCTCCGCACTCGACGTCGGTACGGGCTCCGGCATCCAGGCCCTGCACGCCGCACAGCACGCCACCAGGGTCACGGCGACCGACCTCAATCCGCGCGCCCTCGCCTTCACCCGGCTCACCCTCGCCCTCTCCGGCGCCGCCCCCGCCGACCTGCGCGAGGGCTCGCTGTACGAGCCGGTCGGCGCCGAGACCTTCGACCTGATCGTGTCCAACCCGCCGTTCGTCATCTCCCCGGGCGCCCGGCTCACCTACCGCGACGGCGGCATGGCCGGGGACGACCTGTGCCGGACCCTGGTGCGGCAGACCGGCGACCGGCTCAACGAGGGCGGTTTCGCGCACTTCCTGGCCAACTGGGAGCACACCGAGGACGAGGAGTGGCAGGACCGGCTGCGCACCTGGGTCCCTGCGGGGTGCGACGCCTGGATCGTGCAGCGCGAGGTGCAGGACGTCACGCAGTACGCCGAGCTGTGGCTGCGCGACAGCGGCGACCACCGCACGGACCCGGCGGAGTACGAGGGGCGGTACGACGCCTGGCTGGACGAGTTCGAGGCGCGGCGGACGAAGGGCGTCGGCTTCGGCTGGATCACGCTGCGCAAGTCCGCCGCGGCCGCCGCCGGGAAGCCCTCCGTGGTGATCGAGGAGTGGCCGCACGCGGTGGAGCAGCCGCTCGGCCCCGCCGTCGAGGCGCACTTCGCCCGCCAGGACTATCTGCGCGAGCAGGACGACGCGGCTCTCCTCGCCGCCCACTTCACCCTGGCCGCCGAGGTCGTCCAGGAGCAGGTGGGGCTCCCCGGGGCGGAGGACCCGGAGCATGTGGTGCTCCGTCAGAACCGCGGCATGCGCCGGGCCACCAAGGTCGACGCGGTCGGCGCCGGGTTCGCCGGGGTGTGCGACGGCTCGCTGCCCGCCGGGCGCATCCTCGACGCCATCGCCCAGCTGATGAACGAGGACCCGGTGCTGCTCCGGGACCGCACCCCGCAGGCCATCCGGCTGCTGGTCGAGGAGGGCTTCCTGGAGCCGCTGCCCCCGGGCGGGCGGTGACCGGGTGATCCGGATCGAGCTGGACGAGGCGTCGCTCGGCGCGACCCGCATCGCGATCAGTCCTTTGTGGGACGCCTTTTGCAGCCTCCACCTCGCGATGCCGCACCGCCACCCCTCCCGCCCGTACGAGGAGTGGGTGGTGCGGGCCCGCGAGGTGCTGCGCGAGGACGACCGGACGCATGCGCTCCGGCTGCTGATCGACGGCCCCCACGAGTTCCCCGACTTCATGCTGCCCCGGCCGGTCGGGGCCACCTCCGTCGGGACGGAGCTCGACGCCGTACGGGCCACCCCGGCCGATGTCGTACGCGCGGGGATCGCCGAGCACTACGCGGGGCTGGAGGACCATCCGTACGTACGCCCCTATCTCGCCGATCCCGAAGGCGCGTGCGCGGCGCTCGCCGATGCGTACGCGGCGTACTGGGAGGGCGCGATGTCCGTCCACTGGCCCGTCATGCGCCGTCTCGTCGAGGACGAAGTGCTCATCCGGGCGCGGACCTTCGCCACCGAGGGCATCGACGCGCTCTTCACCGGCCTGGAGAGCCGGGCCAAGTGGCAGCCGCCGGTCTTGGAGCTGACGAAGCACATCGACGCGGAGTACCGGGCGGGCGAGCGGCGGCTCCTGCTCGTGCCCCTCGTCTTCGCCGAGGGCTGCCGTCTCTATTCCACCGACGACCCCGAGGTCCTGACCGTGTCCTTCCAGGCGCGCGGCGCGGGCGCCCTGCGCGAACGGCCGGTGGAGCGCGCCGACAGCGGCGACCGGCTCGGGCTGCTGCTGGGCCGGGGCCGGGCATCCGTCCTGCGTCAGCTCGGCGGACCGCTCACCACCGCCGGGATAGCCGACCGGCTCGGGCTCGCGCCGAGCACGGTCTCCGAGCATCTGTCGGCCCTCGCCGAGGCCGGTGTCGTCACCCGGCACCGCATAGGCCGCAGCGTCTACTACCAGCTCACCGACACCGGCCGCGCCCTCCTCGCGCTGCTCTCGGGGGAGGACGTGCTGCGCGCGGCCTCGTAGCGGAGGAGGCCGGGAGAGCGGACGATTCGGGGGGTTCCGAATCGATGGCAGGGCGGCAGCGGGGGGCCTAGCGTCCGGCCCATGCTTGCGATCGAGGCGAAGAACCTGCGCCGCACCTACACCAGCCGGACCGGCTTTCTGCGTCCGCGCCGCACCGAGACGGAAGCCGTGCGGGGGATCACCTTCGAGGTGGCGCGCGGCGAGCTCTTCGGGCTCCTCGGGCCGAACGGCGCGGGCAAGACCACCACCATCAAGATGCTCAACACCCTGCTGCTGCCGACCTCCGGCACGGCCCGGGTGCTGGGGTACGACGTGGCGTCCGACCCGGTGGCCGTCCGCCGACGGATCGGTTACGTCTTCGGCGGCGACCGGGGCCTGTACGACCGGCTCTCCGCCCTCGACAACCTGCGCTATTTCGCCGAGTTGTACGGGGTCGAGCCCCGGGACCAGAAGCGGCGGATCGCCGGGCTCCTCGACCTGACCGGCCTTGCCGGGCGCGAGAAGGAGCGCGTCGAGGGGTACTCGCGGGGCATGCGGCAGCGGCTGCACATCGCGCGCGGCCTGCTGCACAGTCCCGACGTGCTGTTCCTGGACGAACCGTCCATCGGCGTGGACCCCGTTGCGGCACGCGACCTCCGCCGCACCGTCGCCGACCTGCGCGCCGAAGGCACCACGGTGTTGCTGACCACGCATTACATGGCGGAGGCCGACGAGCTGTGCGACCGGATCGCCGTCATCGCGGGCGGCACGATCCGGGCGCTCGGCACACCGGACCGGCTCAAGTCCCGCGTCCAGGAACGCGGCATCCTGGAGGTCGAGGCGTACGGGGCGGGCGAGGACCACCTCGAACGTATCCGCGCCGTGCCCGGTGTGCAGGGCGTGGCCGCCGAGGACCGGGGCAGCCGACAGGCCGTCATCGTGCAGACGGAGCGCGGCGCCGACCTGCACGGACAGGTCCTGGCCGCGCTCGACGGGGTCCGCGTCGGACGGGTCGTCACCCGGGAACCCACGCTGGAGGACGCCTACATCGCGATCGTGGAGGAGGCGGACGGGTCGTCCGGCGAGGAACACGCACCACCGGCCCCCGGCGCCGGGACGGACCGCCGCTCGGGCAGCGAGGTCGCCGCGTGACGCCCGCCCGGGCCCTGCGCCTGACCGCCGTCGGAGTGCGGACACACGTGTCGTACATGAGCCGTTCGCCGCTGGAGATCACCTTCGCCGTCCTCGTGCCCCTGGTCTACGCGACGCTCTCCGTCTACCTCTTCCGCGCCGCCGACGATCCCGACCGGCTGCTGACCGCGGCCGTCGGAGCCGGGCTGATGGGCATCTGGTCCTCGGTCCTCTTCGGCTCCGGCGGGGCCGTGCAGAACCAGCGCTGGCTGGGCACGCTGGAGACGCTCGTCGCCTCGCCCACGCCGCTCTCCCTCGTCCTGCTGCCCATCACCCTGGCCACCGCCGTCATGGGCACCTACGCCATGGGCGCCACGGTGCTGTGGGGCGCCGTGCTCTTCGGCGTGCCGCTGGACTTCGCGCATCCGGTGCTCTTCCTGGTCGCCGTCCCGGTCTGTGTGCTCTCGCTCGGGATGATGGGGCTGCTGCTCGCCGCCACCTTCGTCCTGCTGCGCAACGCGAACGCGCTGGCCAACCCGTTGGACGCCCCCGTGTGGCTGCTCTCCGGAATGCTCATGCCCATCACCGTGCTGCCGGACTGGACGCGTCCGGTCTCCTGGGCGCTCCCCACCACCTGGGGCTCCCGCGCGGTGCACGCGGCCACCTCCGGCGGCGCGGGAGCGGCCGAGGTGCTGGTCCCGATGGGCGCCGCCCTCGGACTCGGGCTGCTCTACGCGCTGCTCGCCGTCCTCGTGCTGGGACGCGTCGAACGGCGTGCGCGGGCCGCCGCGACCCTCGCCCTGGCCTGACCCGGCGCGCCGCCCGCCCCGTTGCCGCGCCCCGCTTCCCCTTCCGCCCACCCCAGGAGTCGCCCCATGCCCGCCCGTATGCCCCACCCGGATTCCGGTTCCGCACCCGGCCTCCGCCACCGGATCGTTTCCGCGGCCCGGCTCGTGGTGATCGGCGGCGCCCTCTCTTACCGGGCGCTCTTCAACTGGACGACGCCGCCCATGTTCATCGGCACCCTGCTCGTCGGGCCGCTGCTGCAACTCCTCTTCTTCGTCTTCCTGGGACGGCAGCTGGGCGTCGCCGACGACCGCTTCTACCTGCTCGGCAACGCCGTCATCTCCTCGTCCACAGCCTGTGTGTACGGCGGCACGATGGCCGTCGCCAACGAGCGGCGCTACGGGACGCTCGGCGCGGTCCTGCTCAGCCCCCGCCACCGGGCTCCGCTCTGGTTCGGCCGGGCGCTCCCGTATGTGCTGAACGGTCTCGTCATCAGCGTCTTCACGCTCTCCGCTGCCTGCCTCCTGCTCGGTCTGCGGATTCCGCTTGGGTCTCTTCCGGGGCTCGCGGCGGTCCTGCTCGCCGCCGCCGCCGGATGCTCCGCGTTCGGCCTGGCGCTGGGGGCCCTGGGGCTGCGCTTCCGTGACGTCTTCCTCGTATCGAACGTGGCCGCTTCCGTACTCCTGCTCCTGACCGGTGCGAACGTGCCCCGGGAGACCCTGCCGGGCTGGATGCGGACCGTCGGGGACGTGCTGCCGCTGACCCACGCCGCCGACGCGGCGCGTCAGTTGTCGGCCGGGGCCGGGCTCGACGGCCGGGGGATCGTCGCGGAACTGCTGACGGGCGCCGGGTACGCCCTGCTCGCCGTCGCGCTGCTGACCCTGTTCGAACGGGGGAGCAGGCGGCGCGCCACGCTCGACGTCATGTGACGGGCCCTGCTGTTCACCCCGCGTTGGCGTCCGCGACGTTCCGCGGTGGGAGCCTCCCCGCGTATCCGCGACGTGGCAGGGGAAGAGGGAGGCGTACGGAATGGAGAGCGGGCCCGCCGTACTCGCCGGAACGACATTCGCACTGTTCGGTGCGGCGCTGCTGCTGTGGACGGGGGCGCGCGTGCTGAATCGCGCGCCGGTGGCCTACGGGGTGCGCCCCCTCGTCTCCACCGCACTCGCCACCGTGTTCGGCGTACTTTTCCTCGTCCTCGGGGTGTGGTGCTTCGGCCGCGTGTGAGTGCGCCCGTCCCGCCGGGCGTACGAGGCCGGGGCCCTGCGGGACCCGGTCGTGAGGCCGGAAACACGCCCGGGCCGCGTGCCCGTCGCCCCCCGCACCCGCAGGGCGGTCCGGACCGTGCCGAAACCCGCAGGCCGTGGCCGTGCGCGCGGCGGACCGAGCGGGCCGGGCGGCAGGAATGCCGGAAGTCGGGTTACCGTTCGAGTGGCCGTTGCGGGCTTTTGCCGTTTGACACGGGGGCGGGTTGTACCGTCACACTCCGCAGCGACAGCACTGTCGGCAGCGCCCTCGCGCTGCCCCGGATGCCCCACCGAGCGTCGACCGGAGAGAAGAGCGAAGTTGTCCCCGACCAGCGAGACCGCACAGGGCGGCCGCCGACTCGTCATCGTCGAGTCGCCTGCCAAGGCGAAGACGATCAAGGGCTATCTCGGCCCCGGATACGTCGTCGAGGCGAGCGTCGGGCACATCCGCGACCTCCCGAACGGCGCCGCCGAGGTGCCCGACGAGTACACCGGCGAAGTGCGCCGCCTCGGCGTCGACGTCGAGAACGACTTCGAGCCGATCTACGTCGTCAACGCCGACAAGAAGGCCCAGGTCAGGAAGCTCAAGCAGCTGCTGGCCGAGTCCGACGAACTCTTCCTCGCCACCGATGAGGACCGCGAGGGCGAAGCCATCGCGTGGCACCTCCAGGAAGTCCTGCGGCCCAAGGTCCCGGTCCACCGGATGGTCTTCCACGAGATCACCAAGGACGCGATCCGCGCCGCCGTCGCCAACCCGCGCGAGCTGAACCAGCGCATGGTCGACGCCCAGGAGACCCGCCGCATCCTCGACCGGCTCTACGGCTACGAGGTCTCGCCGGTCCTGTGGAAGAAGGTCATGCCGAAGCTCTCGGCGGGCCGCGTCCAGTCCGTCGCCACCCGGCTCGTCGTCGAGCGGGAGCGCGAGCGCATCGCCTTCCGCTCCGCCGAGTACTGGGACCTGACCGGAACCTTCGCCACCGGGCGGGGCGGCGACGCCTCCGACCCGTCGACGTTCACGGCCCGGCTCAGCGCGGTCGACGGGCGCCGCATCGCCCAGGGCCGCGACTTCGGCGCGGACGGGCAGCTGAAGTCCGCCTCCGGCCAGACGCTGCACCTGGACGAGGCGAACGCCCGGGCCCTGGCCGCCGCGCTCGCGGACTCCGCGTTCGCCGTGCGGTCCGTCGAGTCGAAGCCGTACCGCCGCTCCCCGTACGCGCCCTTCCGTACGACGACCCTCCAGCAGGAGGCGAGCCGGAAGCTGGGCTTCGGGGCGAAGGCCACGATGCAGGTCGCGCAGAAGCTGTACGAGAACGGCTTCATCACCTATATGCGTACCGACTCCACGACCCTCTCGGACACCGCGGTCTCCGCGGCCCGGGCGCAGGTCACGCAGCTGTACGGTGCCGACTACCTGCCCGAGAAGCCGCGTACGTACGCCGGCAAGGTCAAGAACGCGCAGGAGGCGCACGAGGCGATCCGCCCCTCCGGCGACCGCTTCCGCACTCCCGCCGAGACCGGCCTCACCGGTGACCAGTTCCGGCTGTACGAGCTGATCTGGAAGCGGACCGTCGCCTCCCAGATGAAGGACGCGACCGGTAACTCGGTCACGGTCAAGATCGGTGGCCGGGCGAGCGACGGGCGGGACGCCGAGTTCTCCGCGTCCGGCAAGACGATCACCTTCCACGGCTTCATGAAGGCGTACGTCGAAGGCGCCGACGACCCGAACGCCGAGCTGGACGACCGCGAGCGGCGGCTGCCGCAGGTCACCGAGGGCGACGCGCTGTCCGCCGACGAGATCTCGGTCGACGGCCACGCGACGAAGCCGCCCGCCCGCTACACCGAGGCGTCGCTGGTCAAGGAGCTCGAAGAGCGCGAGATCGGCCGGCCGTCGACGTACGCCTCGATCATCGGGACGATCCTGGACCGCGGCTATGTGTTCAAGAAGGGCACGGCCCTGGTGCCGTCGTTCCTCTCGTTCGCCGTGGTCAACCTGCTGGAGAAGCACTTCGGCCGGCTCGTGGACTACGACTTCACGGCCCGCATGGAGGACGACCTCGACCGCATCGCCCGCGGTGAGGCCCAGTCCGTGCCGTGGCTGAAGCGGTTCTACTTCGGTACGCAGGAGGGCGACGACGCGGCCGGTGCGGGGGTGGCCTCCGACGCGGGCAACGGCGACGGTGACCACCTCGGCGGGCTGAAGGAGCTCGTCACCGATCTCGGCGCCATCGACGCGCGGGAGATCTCGTCCTTCCCCGTCGGCAACGACATCAAGCTGCGCGTCGGCCGCTACGGCCCGTACATCGAGCGCGGCGAGAAGGACTCCGAGGGCCACCAGCGCGCGGACGTCCCCGAGGACCTGGCGCCCGACGAGCTTTCCGTCGAGTACGCGGAGGAGCTGCTGGCCAAGCCGAGCGGCGACTTCGAACTCGGGACGGATCCGGTCAGCGGGAACCAGATCATCGCCAAGGACGGCCGCTACGGGCCGTACGTCACCGAAGTGCTGCCCGAGGGCACGCCGAAGACCGGCAAGAACGCGGTGAAGCCGCGGACGGCCTCGCTCTTCAAGTCGATGTCGATCGACACGGTGACGCTGGCCGACGCGCTCAAGCTGATGTCGCTGCCGCGGGTGGTCGGCGTGGACGCCGAAGGCGTCGAGATCACCGCGCAGAACGGGCGCTACGGGCCGTACCTGAAGAAGGGCACGGACTCGCGGTCGCTGACCTCCGAGGACCAGATCTTCGACATCACGCTCGAAGAGGCGCTCGCGATCTACGCGCAGCCGAAGCAGCGCGGGCGGGCCGCGGCCAAGCCGCCGCTGAAGGAGCTGGGCACGGACCCGGTGAGCGGGGCTCCGGTCGTCGTCAAGGACGGGCGGTTCGGTCCTTACGTCACCGACGGGGAGACGAACGCGACGCTGCGTACCGGGGACAGCGTCGAGGAGATCACGCCGGAGCGCGGGTTCGAGCTGCTTGCCGAGAAGCGGGCCAAGGGGCCGGCGAAGAAGAAGACGACCAAGAAGGCCGCGGCCAAGAAGGCGCCGGCGAAGAAGGCTGCGGCGAAGAAGACGACGGCTGCCAAGAAGGCGACGGCTGCCAAGAAGGCGACGGCTGCCAAGAAGACGACGGCGAAGAAGGCTGTCGCCAAGAAGGCCGCGACCGAGGAGTAGGCGGGGCGTGGCGGGCGCCTGCGGCGGGCCCTTTCCCCTACCCGCCCCTTCCCGGAACCGGGGCTCCGCCCCGGACCCCGCGCCTCAAACGCCGGCGGGGCTTGATTGTCGGGCCCCGCGCCTCAAACGCCGGCGAGGCTGGGGGTGCGGCGGGACTGGGGGGTGCGGCTGGGCCCCGGGGTGCGGCTGGGTCCGGGGGGTGCGGGCGGGGGCTACGGGGTGTTTGTTCGGGTGGGGGCACGGAGGATGTGGGTGTCCCGTTAGGCTGGGCGGATGACGCGAGCCGAGCAGCCTACGGTCGTGAGCCCCACCTCCGACGCACTTGCCGCAGACTCACGCGAGCGCGCCGTACGAGCCCTGTTGCGTGTTCCCCCGCTGAAGCGGTTGTGGAGTGCCCAGCTCGTCGGCAGTACCGGCGATGCACTCGCCCTTCTCGTGCTGGTGCTGCTGTCGCTGCAAGCGGCGGTTCTCGAGGGCTCATTCGGGACCGGATACCGGGGGGCGGCCTTTGCCGTCGCCGCCGTGTTCGGGGCCCGGATCATTTCCACCCTGCTCTTCGGAGCCGTACTCCTCGGGCCGTTGACGTCGCTCACGGCGCCGGGCGGGCCGGTCGACCGGCGGTGGCTGATGATCGGCACCGACGGGCTGCGGCTCCTGCTGCTCGTCGTCGCGCCCCTGTGGATCGACTGGACGCCCTCCAACGCGCTCACGATGATCCTCGTCACCGTCTTCGTGGCCGGGGCGGCCGAACGGCTCTGGAGCGTCTCCAAGGAGAGCGCGGCGCCCGCGCTGCTGCCCGCCCCGCCGATCGAGGGCGCCGCCGTGCGCCCGCTGCCGGACCACCGCGACGCACTGCGCCGGCTGTCCCTGCGTACGGACTTCGCGGCCGTTCCCCTCGCCGCGGCCGTTCTGCTGGTCGCCACGGTGATCGGTAGCCTGCTGGGCTCCGGCCTGGACTGGTTCTCCTTCCACCAGGCGGCCCTCGGCTCGTACGTCGCGGCCGGGCTGTTCTCCGCCTCCATCTCCACCCTGTACTTCCTGGAACTGCCCGGTACGCAGACGCCCCGCCCGCGCTCGCCCCTGGAGGGGTTGCGCCGGCCGTCCGCGGGGAACGGCCCCGACAAGGGCCGCACCGGCTCCATTCCGCTGATCGTCGCCACCTGCGCCGCGGTCGCCGGAGCCATCGCGGCCGCGGCCGCCGTCGCCGTGCTGCACGCCAGCGACCTCGGCGGCGGGCCCGTCACCCTCGCCCTGCTGGTCCTCGCCCTCACCGGCGGCACGGCTGCGGGCATCCGTACGGCGGGGAAGGTGCTGCCCACACTGTCGCGGCGCCGGATGCTCTCGTTCGCCACCGCCGTCACGGGCATCGCCCTCCTGGCGATGGGCCTCGTCCCGGACACCGCGACCGTCGTCCTGCTCGCCGTACTCGCCGGATACGCGGCGGGCGTCGCCGCGAACACCGGTCATGTTCTCGTCGACCAGGAGACCGAGGAGGCCCGCCGGACCAGGATCGGCGAACACCTCCAGGCCGTCGTCCGGGTCCTCATCGCCCTCGGCGCGGTCGGCGGTCCCCTGGTCGCCGCGGCCATCGGCACCCACCGGCTGACCATCGGCGACTTCGTCTTCGCGCACGGTGGCGCCGCGTTCACCCTGATGCTGGTCGGCGCCCTGCTGCTGCCCGTCGCGGTCATCGTCCTCGCGAAGACCGACGACCGCTCCGGCGTACCTCTGCGGCGCGATCTGCGCGAGGCGCTGCGCGGCGGCGACCCGGCCGTCGCGCCCGCCGCGAACGGGTTCTTCATCGCCTTGGAGGGCGGCGACGGAGCCGGCAAGTCCACCCAGGTCGAGGCGCTCGCCGAGTGGATCCGGGCCAAGGGCCACGAGGTCGTCGTCACCCGTGAGCCGGGCGCGACCCCGATCGGGAAGCGGCTGCGGTCCATCCTGCTCGACGTGTCCTCGGCCGGGCTCTCCAATCGGGCCGAGGCCCTGCTGTACGCCGCCGACCGCGCCGAGCACGTCGACTCGGTCGTCCGCCCGGCCCTGGAGCGCGGCGCCGTCGTCATCTCCGACCGCTACATCGACTCGTCCGTCGCCTACCAGGGCGCGGGCCGCGATCTGGCCCCCACCGAGATCGCCCGCATCTCGCGCTGGGCGACGAGTGGCCTCGTACCGCACCTGACCGTCCTCCTGGACGTCGCGCCCGAGACCGCGAGGGAACGGTTCACCGAGGCGCCCGACCGGCTGGAGTCCGAGCCGCCCGAGTTCCACGCCCGGGTGCGCTCCGGCTTCCTGACCCTGGCCGCCGCCGACCCGACGCGCTACCTCGTGGTGGACGCCGGGCAGGAACCGGAGGCCATCACCACCGTCGTGCGCCACCGTCTCGACCAGGTCCTGCCGCTCTCCGAGGCCGAGATCAAGGCCCGCGAGGAGGCCCGCAGGGCCGCCGAGGAAGAGGCCAGGCGCCGCGCCGAGGAAGAGGCCGCCCGCAAGGCCGAGGAGGAGCGCCTGGAGCGCGAGCGGCAGGAACAGCTCGCCAAGCTCCGCGCCGAGGAGGAGGAGCGCAAGCGCCGCGAGGAGGAGGAAGCCCGCCGCCGCGAGGCCGAGCGCCAGGCGGAGGAGGCCAGGCGCCGCGCCGAGGAGGAGGCCGCCCGCAAGGCCGAGGAGGAACGGCAGCGGGCCGAGGAGGCCCGCCGGGTCGCCGAGGCCGAGCGCGCGCGCCGCGAGGCCGAGGAGGCGGCCTACGAAGCGGAGCAGGCGCGGCTGCGCCGGCAGGCGGAAGAGGAGGCCCGGCTCCGCAAGGAGGCCGAGGCCGCGCGGCTGGAGAAGCAGCGCAAGGCCGAGGAGGCCCTGCTCCGGGCCGAGGCCGCCCGCCGCCAGGCGGAAGCGGAGGCTCAGGCGAAGGCCGAGGCCGAAGCGGCTGCCGCCGAGGAGCGTGCCCGTGAGCGGGCCGCCCGCGAGGAGGAGGCCCGCGCCCTGGTCGAGCGGCAGGAGGCCCGCGCCCGGGCCGCACGGGAGGAGGAGTCCCGGCTGCGGCAGGACCCCGGGCCTTCGGGAGGCAAGGGTGCCGGCAGCGGCGACGAGCCCGCCGGGCCCGACAACGAGCTGACCGTGCCCACGCCGATCGTGGACCCGAACGAGATCACGCAGCCCGTTCCCGCGCCGGTGGATCCGGAGTCCGGTTCCGGCCGCGGGCGCGGACCCTGGCCGTCCGACCAGGACGAGACGACCGTGATCCCGAAGTTCTCCGACGACTCCGAGGAGACGACCGTGCTGCCCGCCGTCCCGGACGCCGGGCGCGGTGGCGGTGCACGGGAGTCCGACCCGGCCGACCGCGTGCCGCGCGGCATCTTCCGGGACGAGCGGCCGGCGGAGGGCGACAACGAGCGCACCCGTGAGCTGCCGCAGATCACCGACCCGCACGCGGAGCAGCAGCGGCCCCGGCGCCCCCGGCCCGACTGGGCGGAGGAGACCCCGCTGGACGACCTGCCCAGCCTGGCCGACGAGCTGCTGGGCGGTTACGACGACGAGGGCCCGGAGTCCTCGGGCGGCCGGGGACGACGGCCGCGCCGCTGACCGTCCGGCGCTGCCGGAAGTCCGCCGATGGCCCCGCGCCCTCCATGGGTGCGGGGCCATCGGCGTCCGCGTTGTCAGTCCCGTCCCTCACAATGGGAGACCGGATCGACGCGAGCCACGCGTCGAGCGAAGCGGAAAGGCGGTGCCCCATGTCCGTGTGGGACGACCTGGTCGGCCAGGACCGGGTGCAGGAGCAGCTGGGCGCCGCCGCCCGGGACGCCGACGTGCTGGTCACCGCCGACGCGGCGGGGGAGCCGGTGCCGCCCGGCTCGAAGATGACGCACGCCTGGCTGTTCACCGGCCCGCCGGGCTCCGGGCGCTCCACCGCCGCCCGGGCCTTCGCCGCCGCGCTCCAGTGCACGAGCCCGGACCGCGCGCTGGGCGGTGCGCCGGGCTGCGGCTTCTGCGACGGCTGCCACACCAGCCTCATCGGTACGCACGCGGACGTCGACGTGATCCGCACCGACCTGCTCTCCATCGGTGTGAAGGAGACCCGTGAGCTGGTGCGCCGCGCCCAGCTCTCGCCGGCCGTCGGGCGCTGGCAGGTCATCGTCATGGAGGACGCCGACCGCCTCACCGAGGGCGCGGGCAACGTCCTGCTGAAGGCGGTCGAGGAGCCCGCCCCGCGCACGGTGTGGCTGCTGTGTGCGCCCTCGCTGGAGGACGTGCTGCCGACGATCCGGTCGCGGTGCCGCCACCTCACCCTGCGTACGCCGCCGGTCGACGCCGTCGCCGACGTCCTGGTGCGCCGGGACGGCATCGACCCGGAGCGGGCCGCCGCCGCCGCCCGGGCGACCCAGGGGCACATCGGGCGGGCGCGCCGCCTTGCCACGGACGAGCGGGCCCGGGCGCGCCGGGCCGCGGTGCTGAAGCTGCCGCTCCGCGTCGAGGACATCGGGGGGTGCCTCAAGGCGGCGCAGGAGCTGATCGACACCGCGACCGAGGACGCGAAGCAGGCGTCCGAGGAGGTGGACGCGAAGGAGACGGAGGACATGAAGGCGGCGCTCGGGGCCGCCGCCGGAGGCCGCATGCCACGGGGGACGGCCGGGGTGATGAAGGAGCTGGAGGACAAGCAGAAGCGCCGCAAGACCCGCACCCAGCGCGACAGCCTCGATCTGGCGCTCACCGAGCTGACCGGCTTCTACCGCGATGTGCTCGCCCTGCAGTTCGGCTCGCGGATCGCGATAGCCAACGCCGACGCCGAGGACGCCCTGGACCGCGTCGCCCGTGCGTCCACGCCGGAGCGCACGCTGCGCCGGATCGAGGCGGTGTCGGCCTGCCGCCGTGCCCTGGACCGCAATGTGGCGCCGCTGCTCGCGGTGGAGGCGATGACGATGGCGCTGCGCGCGGGCTGAGGGGCAGGGCGCGGCGCATCACCCGAAAGAGGTGGGAATCGGGTGTGCGGTGAGGGGGCGGCTACGCTCCGGGCATGGACACCAGGCGCCCGTTCCGCACTCTTGCCCTCGTGCTCGGCACTGCCGGCCTGCTCGTCTCCGGGTGCAGCGGCGGAGACTCGTCGGGAGCCACGTCCTCCGCCGACGCGGGCTCCGCGTCGCCCTCGGCGGTTCCGGCCGCCCTGAAGTCGTACTACGCGCAGCACATCAGCTGGCGGGACTGCGGTGCCAGCGGCTTCCAGTGCGCGACGATGAAGGCGCCACTGGACTACGCGAAGCCGGACGGCGGCGAGATCGAGCTGGCCGTCTCGCGCAAGAAGGCGACCGGCCCCGGCAAGCGCATCGGCTCCCTGCTGGTCAACCCCGGCGGCCCCGGCGGATCGGCCATCGGCTACCTCCAGGGCTACGCCGGCATCGGTTACCCCGCCCAGGTGCGGGCCCGCTACGACATGGTGGCCATCGACCCGCGCGGGGTGGCCCGCAGCGAGCCCGTCACGTGCCTGACCGGGCCGCAGATGGACGCGTACACGCAGGTGGACCAGACCCCGGACGACGACGCCGAGGCCACGAAGCTGAGTGACGCCTTCGAGAAGTTCGCCTCGGGCTGCGAGAAGCGCTCGGGTGAGGTGCTGCCGCATGTCTCCACCGTGGAGACCGCGCGCGACATGGACATGCTGCGCGCCCTGCTCGGCGACGAGCGGCTGAACTACGTGGGGGCGTCGTACGGGACATTCCTGGGGGCGACGTACGCCGGGCTGTTCCCCGGCCGCACCGGCCGCCTGGTCCTTGACGGGGCGATGGACCCCTCGCTCTCGTCGGTGGAGATGAACCGGGCGCAGACGGCGGGGTTCGAGACGGCGTTCCAGTCGTTCGCGAAGGACTGCGTGAAGCAGACGGAGTGCCCGCTCGGGAGCACGTCCGCCTCCGACGCGGCGGACCGGCTGAAGAAGCTCTTCGCCGATCTGGACGCGGACCCGGTCCCCACGGGCGAGTCCCGCGAGCTGGGCGAGTCGCTCGCCACGACGGGCGTCATCGCCGCGATGTACGACGAGTCGGCCTGGCCCCAGCTGCGCGAGGCGCTGGCCGGTGCGGAGTCGGGCGACGGCGCCGGGCTGCTGGCCCTGGCCGACAGCTACTACGAGCGGGAGCCGAGCGGCAAGTACACCAATCTGATGTTCGCCAACGCCGCGGTGAACTGCCTCGACCTCCCGCCCGCCTTCACCGGCCCCGAGGCCGTCGAGAAGGCCCTCCCCTCCTTCGAGAAGGCGTCCCCGGTCTTCGGCAGGGGCTTCGCCTGGGCCGCCCTGAACTGCGCCCACTGGCCCGTCCCCGCCACCGGCACCGCCCACCGCATCGAGGCGAAGGGCGCCGCCCCCATCGTCGTCGTCGGCACCACCCGCGACCCGGCCACCCCGTACGCCTGGGCCGAGTCCCTGGCCGGCCAGCTCTCCTCGGGCACCCTCCTCACCTACCAGGGCGACGGCCACACCGCGTACGGGCGTGGCAGCGACTGCGTCGACACGGCGATCAATACGTACCTCCTGGAGGGGACCCCGCCCGCCTCGGGCAAGAAGTGCCGCTGACCTGCGTGAACGGTGCCGAAGCGGGCTGGTTCGGAGCACCCCCGGAAACTGTGTAGACTTGGCGTCGCTGCTGATCGCATGATGGTGCGAACAGGGCGCGCCGCCTTAGCTCAGTTGGCCAGAGCAACGCACTCGTAATGCGTAGGTCTCGGGTTCGAATCCCGAAGGCGGCTCGGATCAGCCCCAGGACTCACTCGCCGTGACCTGGGGCTTTTTCCTTTTCTCTGCCCCGCGCCGCATGGCCGGCTCGGCACCAGGACCGGTGCTGGGGGCCCGCTATCGGGCCGGGGCCATCGGCATCCACTGAGCGGTCATGCAGCCTGCCGCCAGCCCGCCGCCCGTGCAGGGCCCGGAAGTGTGGGCCGGGCTGCACCGAAGGGTCCTGAATTAATTGGACAGGCGGGGCGAGCGGGAATGTAAGTGCATTCTGTGGGTCAAGTCCGGACGACCGGAATCCATTCCTCCGGGCCGCAGCGGCAGTGGGCGACTCCGTATTGCCTGCGGCGGGCGCACTGTGCTCCCGTACGCCCGGAGCCGGCGCAATCGAAACGGGACGTCTTCTCCCGCCCGCATCGGCTACTCTGCTGATCTTCCACAGAAAGCTACTGAGTCAGGAGACTTCCGATGACCCGAGCGCGCCCGTGGTCAAACACTTTTTCTGCTACTGGCTCCGTATGGTCCGAAATATGGCCACAGCTGCTCGCTGCGGGCGAATTCGGTAGCGGCAGTGCGATATTCGAGGAACAGCTGAACCTTCTCGAAAAGGCCGGTGTATTCACCGCACTCGTCCCCGAGGAGTACGGGGGTTTCGAGATGGAGGGACCTGCTGCCCTTGCCGTGATCGAGGACCTCGCCTACATCAATGGCACTCTGGGCTGGACTGCGTGCGTCGGGGTGGCCGGAGGACTGTTCAGCTTCGAACTGCCGCCCGCTGGTGCGCACGAGATATGGTCTGACTCGAATCCGCTGATTTCCTACGCGGGCGCCAACAGCGGAACTCTCACACCCTCAGGGGATGGGTTCACCCTTTCCGGTTCCTGGGACATGGCAAGCGGAGTGACTCATGCCAGCTGGGTGGCACTGGGCTGCACGGTGGAAGGCGGTCACCCCGCCGCGACCGCCGTCGCGCTCGTGCACCGCTCGGAATGTCGCCTCGGCCCGCCATGGGTTCCCGTGGGTCTGGCCGGAGCCAGTACCGCCCCCGTATCGATAGACGCCGTTCCAGTACCGCGACAGCGGATTACATTCGACGTCACCGATGAACAGAACAGTCACACTCGGCGGCGTTACCGCTTCCTGATCCCGAGTGCGATGGGTGCAGTGAGTCTTGGCATCGGATTCGCCTGTCTGGACTCCTTGGCCTCCCGGCAAGTGCGGCCCGACGCTGAACAGATGAAGCACCAACTTCTGGGCCACTCCTACGCCCAGCTGCTCGCTGCGCGCAGTTTTCTGCATGAGGCCACCGCCGACGTATGGCGTCGCGCGAGTCGCGGGCAGGCCTCCGAACTGGAACCGAATGCCAGACAGCGGCTGGCCGCCACTCATGCGGCCCACGTCGCCAACCAGGTCGCCGACGCGGCATCGCGATTGGGCGGAATGGCCGCCATAACCCAGGGGACATCCACATCGGAGCGTTGGCTGGAGGCACGTACCATTACCGCCAATATCACCGTGGGAGATCTGTACTACCGGGTTTACGGGGGTGTCGCGGCCGATGGAAGAGCTCCTCTTTCGTGGCCCTGAGGGCGGCCCGCCGGGAATCGTGGGGTAGCCCTCAGTGCTGCACCCGCATCTGGAGGTGGCCCGGCACGTGCTATTGACGCGTTTCCGGCCCATCGATTCCGAGGCCGTTCGCTCCCGTGGTCGCACCGGGGTCTGCAATGTGGTGCAACGGTTCGGTCCCGGATGTTTCGGGTTCTCTCCTATCTGCTCGTTCCCGGATGAGTAGGCCCTGTGCATTTTATGTGCGGATCGCCGTAAACCAGACATAGTTCCTCCGGCCCGTCCGCTGGCTCGTGGATGCGGCTTCGATCGCGGACGGGGCGGGCGCCACCTGGCGGCGCGCGTGGCGGACGGCTGCTTCGGTCTGAGCGGCGCAAGCGCGGTGCCGGCTACGCCGTCCGTACTCCCGGCAGCTTGAGCATCTCGCGAACCCACAGCTCCAGCACCAGGGCCTTGTAGGAGACAGGCGTCGGTCGGGTCGCCTCGTACACGTCGTCGAGCAGATCGCGAGCGACGTCGGCGCGCAGGATGCCCAGGTCGACCAGAGCGCCGCCGTCGACCAGGGGGCCGTACGTGTGGAACAGCCGTCCGGACCATTGGCCGACGGGCGTTTCGAAGGGCATCTTCGGTCGTTCGGCCATCCAGGACGGAACCCAGTTCAACGCGGCCTTTCGCACGTACTCCTTCGGTGCGAGGGCCAGATCGGAGCGATGTGCCCGGAGGCCGAATACGGTGTCCACCACGCTCGAATCGGTGAACATCAGGCGCCGTTCGACCCCGTGGCACATGGTGAGCCGGTCTCCCTGCGTGAGGCTGTTTTCACGCATATAGGTTTCGACGACAGCCGTGGATATCCTGCCCTCCGCCGATTCCCCTGGTCGGCGATGGAGTTCCCGCAGCGGGCTCAGGTCGCCGATCGACTGCAGGGTTTGCGCAGGCATGATGAGCGGCATGCGTGCGTGCGCTTCGAGATATCCGTCGTGAGTGGCGTAGAACGGCACGGGGCCGTCATCCCCGGAGGTCGTGCATGAGCCGAGCTCTGCCGCCTTCCGGGCCCACTTGACTCCCCACATCATCTCATCGGTCCCGTATCCCTGGAAAATACTGGGAACTCCTTGGCGGCGCGCCTCCCTGCTGATCGCCCAGTAACAGGGGGCCGCAGTGTCCGCAATGGGGTCGTCGCACGCAAGGACCACGACTGGGAAGGTTTCGATCACGTCATCGGCAGAGATTTCGATCTCGTGAAAATCCAGCCCCAGATGCGAGGCGATCCTGCGTGCCGCAGGGCGTTCGTCGTTGCCGGGGTGGCCCGGGTAGCCGACGGTGAACGCATGGACCGGTGTGCGTTTGCGGGCCAGTAGGGCCGCCAGCAGGATCGAGTCGATGCCACTGCTCAGAGAGATTCCCACGGGCCCGTCAGATGCGGTCGTCAGGGATGCGGCTTCTTCGAGCGCTGCCGCCACGGCGTCCACCGGGTCGGAAACCACCGCGCGCACGTCGGAGAAGTCCCAGTAACGGTGGAGTTTTGTCCTGGAAGTGTCGAGGTCAATTTCCAGTACCTGTCCGGCAGGCACCTTCCGCACGCCGGCGACTGCGGTGCGTGGTTCCGGTATGTACTGGAAAAGGAAGTAGGAGTAGATCGACTCGGGATCGAGACGGAAATCGACAGCTCCTGACGCCAGGAGACCCTTCAGTTCGGAAGAGAAGGTGAAACCTTCTGGGCCGTCGCTGTAGTAGAGAGGTTTCTCGCCCATGCGGTCCCGTGCGAGTGTCAGCCGCCTTTCCGTCCGGTCCAGGACGGCCAGGGCGAACATTCCACGTAGTTCGCCTATGAGGTCGCTACCCATCTTGCCGTACAGCTGGGCGATGGTCTGTGAAGTGGTGGCGCGCTTGAGATGCTGCCCGTGCTCCGGGAACCGGGACCGAATGTCGTCGATGTTGTAAATCTGGCCGTCCAGAACCACCGCAAAGCGCTCGTCCGGGCTCCCCTGGTGTAGACGCGGCTCTGGTTGCTCGATTCCGAGGCCGTTCACTCCCATCACCACGCCGGGCGCCTGGAAGGTGGCGTAATGATCTGGGCCTCGGTGCTTCAGAGCCTGTCGCATCCTCTCGTTCCGGGATGAGTAGTCCCTGTGTTTCTTATGTGTGAATCCCCATATACCAGACATGCTTCCTCCGGCTCGTTCGCTTGCTCGTGGACGCGGCTCCGGCCGCGGATGGGCAGGGTGTCACCTGGCGGCCGACGGAGCGGCCGACTGCACGGCGTGCTGCTTCGGTCCGGCGCACTGCCGCCGGGTTGA
The DNA here is from genome assembly GCF_040679335.1 of Streptomyces sp. NPDC052299. NCBI lineage: Bacteria > Bacillati > Actinomycetota > Actinomycetes > Kitasatosporales > Streptomycetaceae > Streptomyces > Streptomyces sp. NPDC052299. The sequence continues at coordinate 552,894 of NZ_JBFAUP010000001.1, forward strand.
TGAGAAAAATTGCGTTTGCAATGACATCAAGAGGGGGCGCACATCTCCCCTTGGGGGGAGGGGTGTTGACTGCTCCGCACGTCCAAGAGTGTACGGACGGCGCGGGGTTCCCCCTTGCACGGGTAGTCAGGAGGCCTGTCTCATACGGAGGTTGCGTCAGCGACGGCTCAACGCGAGCTGAGACATACATCGTTGACACCCTTCGAGAGCCAGTGCGATAGTCCGGAGGCATAGGCGGTGACGCCGGGGGAGACGGACGGGTTCCAGCCCGGGACGGTCGACTCCCGCGTCACCTGTCGTCTGTTCAGCGTCTGTACTTAGGGGGATAGGTGCGGAGACGTATCGTCGTGGCCGGCGGAGCCGGCTTTCTTGGCTCTCATATATGCCGCCGGCTTCTGGCGGACGGATGTGAAGTCATCTGTCTGGACAATTTTTCCACAGGCAACGAAGAGAACGTCGCCGACCTTTCCGCCCTGCCGGAGTTCACCCTTCTCAGGCAGGACGTGAGCGAGCCCTTCGATATCGACGGTGACCTGCACGCGGTGCTGCACTTCGCCTCGCCGGCGAGTCCGGTCGATTATCTTCAGCTCCCTCTGGAAACACTGCGTTCCGGGTCGCTGGGCACGTTCAACACACTGGAACTGGCCCACCGGAAGGGAGCGCGTTACCTTCTGGCCTCGACCAGTGAGGTGTACGGGGACCCGCTGATCCATCCGCAGCACGAGGGCTACTGGGGCAACGTCAACCCCATCGGGCCGCGCTCGGTGTACGACGAGGCGAAGCGGTTCGCCGAGGCGTCGGTGATGGCCTATCACCGGACACGGGGTGTGGACACCGCGATCGCCCGCATCTTCAACACGTACGGCCCTCACATGCGCGCCCACGACGGCCGCGCCATCCCCACGTTCATCCGGCAGGCGCTCGCGAACGAGCCGATCACCGTGGCCGGAACGGGCGCGCAGTCGCGGTCCGTCTGCTATGTGTCCGACCTGGTGGAGGGGCTGGTCAGGCTGCTCGATTCGGGCAGTACCGGTCCCGTCAATCTGGGCAATCCACAGGAGATGACGGTTCTGGAACTCGCCGAACTGGTGCGCCAGATCTGCGGTTGCGACGTGGAGATCACCTTCGTGGCGCGGCCCGAGGACGATCCCGAGCAGCGCCGGCCCGACATCTCGCTCGCCGGCGAACTTCTCGACTGGGCACCTGAGATATCCGCGGAAGTGGGCCTGAAGGACACGGTTGCCTGGTTCGGTGAGCGGCTTGGGCAGGGCTCCGAGCGAATCGAGCGGTTCGGATGACAGTGCGCCCCGTAGCTCTCCCGCCCGTCAAGGTGCCGCTGGCGCGGCCGAACCTCAGCGCACTCGAGCGCTCCTACGTACAGCAAGCACTCGAGGACGGATGGATCTCGGGGACGGGTGGCGTCGTCAGCCGCTTCGAGGACGGCCTGTCCAGCCGGGTCGGGCGCCGACACACGATCGCCGTCGCCAACGGGACCCTGGCTCTCGAACTGGCTCTGCGCGCCCTCGGCGTCGGACCGGGTGACGAGGTCATCGTGCCGGCCTTCACCTTCGCGGCCCCGGCGACCACCGTGCTCGCCGTGGGGGCCGTGCCGGTCCTGGTGGATATCGATCCCGAGACCTGGACCATCTCGCCGCAGGCGGTCCGGGCCGCCCTCACCCGGCGCACCAAGGCGGTCATCGCCGTGGACGTGCTGGGGCACCCGGCGGATTACGACGCGCTGCGTGGTCTCGGTGTGCCGGTGATCCAGGACGCCGCCGAGGCGCACGGTGCCCGTTACCGGGGCGGCCCCGTCGGCGGGCAGGGCGATGCCTCCGTCTTCAGCTTCCACGCGAACAAGGCGATCACGACCGGCGAGGGGGGCAGCGTCGGCACCGACTCAGACGAACTCGCTTCCATGATGCGCCTGGTGGCGAACCACGGCATGACGCCGAAGAACCCGTATGTCCATGAGGTCGTGGGCCGCAACTACCGGATGACCAGCCTCACCGCCTCGCTGGGGCTGGGGCAGCTCGACCGGTGGGACGAGCTCATCGAAGCCCGGAGGGACGTCGCGCGCCGCTATACGGAGCGCGTCGACGCGTCGGTGTACGCGCCGCGTCCGGCCGCGTCCTGGGCGGACTACTCCTGCTGGCTGCACACCGTCACGACCACGGTGGAGCGGCGGCCCGCCGTCCTGGACCACCTGCGCTCACGCGGCATCGACGCCCGCGCCGTCTGGCCCCCACTGCACGAGCAACCGGTGCTCGCCCCGTACGCCACCGACTGCCCCGTCGCACGGGACATCGCCCTCCGCGCCTTCTGGCTGCCCACGTACGCCGGGATGCCCGACACCGACATCGACCTTGTGGCTGACGCTCTCGCCGAAGCGGCGGACAGGAAGTGAGCACCACCATGCAGAAGCTGAGCGTCATCGTCCGGTTCCGGAACGAGGCGACCCACCTTGACGCCGTGCTGCGCGCGATCCGGGCCCAGCGGTGCTCGGTGCCCGTGGAGATCGTCGCCGTGGACAACAGCTCCACCGACGACTCCCGCGCCATCGCGGCGCCGTACGCCGACACCCTGGTCGACATCACGGACTACAAGCCCGGTGCGGCGCTCAACCGGTCGATCGAGGCGTGCACCGGGGATCACGTGGTGGTGGTGAGCGCCCACGCCATTCCGTCCGACGAGCGGTGGCTGGAGAACCTGATCCGGCCGCTGCGGAGCCCGGACGTCCTCGGGGTGTACGGCGGACAGATCTACCCGGTGAACGCCAAGTTCCTCGACAAGCGCGACCTGGACATCTTCTCGGACATCCAGCCGCGTTCCGAGACGAGGGACTCCGACTTCTGGAACGCGAACTCCGCCTTCAGCATCGCGTCGTGGGAGAAGCAGCCGTTCGACGAGAGCGTCATCGAGCTCGAGGACCATCACTGGACCAAGCAGATCCTGCCGGAGGGAAGCCGCTGGATCCGGTTCGAGCCGGGAGCGCGGGTCTACCACTACGGCCACGAACTGCGCAACGACCGGCAGTTCCTCGCTCCGGACGGGCGGAGCACCGAGGATCGGGTGCGCGAGGCCGTGCGGGCCCTGGAAGGTGACTTCGTCGCATGGCCGGAGGCCATGTCGGCCGGCATGACGCTGGGCAGCCTGTGGCGTGAGCCGCAGGTGCGGGCGACGGTGCCCCTGCTCGGGCGCTACCTGCTGGAGTACTGGGACTTCGACGTGCGGTGGCGCATGGCCGGGGCCCTGGGCCGCCTGGACTACCCGGAGTCGGTCCCGTACCTGGTGCGGGGTCTCGCCGACCCGTCCTTCTACGCGCGGGACGAGTGCGCCTGGTCGCTCGCCAGGCTCGGGGGGACGGCCGTTCCGGAGCTGATCCGGACGCTCGCCCGGCCGGGCGCGATCCCGGACGAGTCGCTTCCCTTCGCCGCGCTGGCCCTCGGCCTGTCCGGCACCCGGGAAGGCCGGGAGAGGGCTCTCGACCTGCTGGAGCAGTGCGTGGCCGACGCGGACGAGGCGGTGGCACGCGACGCGGTGTACTTCCTCGGCGAGATCGGCAGCGCCGAAGGGCGCCCCGCGCTGCTGCGCGCCGTCACGGACCGGCTGGCCCACGAGGACTACCGAACGGCGCGTGCCGCCGTCTGGTGCTGGGGCATGCTCGCGGAGAACGGGGACGACAGCGAGCGGGTCGACGCGGCGACCGCGGACATCGTCGCCGTCTCACGCCAGCACCCGCAGGATGTCGTGCGCGCCGAGGCCGTGGCGGCCCTGGGTGCTCAGGCACGCAAGCGGCGCGGTACCTCCGCGCTGAGCGAGGTCGCCCGCTCCCTGCGCACCGACGGCGCGGGACGCGTGCGGTACGCGGCCATCCAGAGCCTGCGACTGGCGGCCGCGGAGGGCGGTGCCGAGACATGCGTCGAGGCGGCGGCCCAGCACACCGATGACAACGACTTCGGCGTGCTCTTCGAGCGCGAGCTGATCCTCGCGACCCACCAGAAGAAGGGGAAGCAGTCATGAGGGCACTTGTCACGGGCGGCGCCGGCTTCATCGGCTGCAACCTGACGGCGGCGCTGGTCCGAGCGGGCCACGAGGTGACGGTGGTCGACAACCTCTCCCGTCGCGGCAGCCTCCGTAACCTCCAGGCGCTGCTGGAGGACCCCGTCGCGGCCGAACGGGTCGACTTCCGCCCGGTGGACGTCCGCGACGCGGAGGGGCTGGCCGCTGTGGTGGCCGACTGCCGTCCGCAGGCCGTGGCCCATCTGGCCGCGCAGGTGGCCGTCACCGACTCGGTGGCCCACCCGGCCGTCGACTTCGAGATCAATGCCCGGGGCACCCTCAACGTCCTGGAAGCCGTACGCAAGCACGCGGCCGACGCACGGGTCCTCTTCACCTCCACCAACAAGGTGTACGGGAGCCTTGAGCGGCTTCGTACGGAGCGGACCGAGACCCGCCACGTCCTCCCCGAGCACCCGGACGGCATCGCCGAGGACTTCCCGACCCTGGCCACGACCCCCTACGGCGTGTCCAAACTGGCGGCGGACCTGTACGTACAGGACTACGCGTACACCTACGGCCTGGCCACCACCGTGTTCCGCATGTCCTGCATCTACGGCAAGTGGCAGAACGGCACGGTGGACCAGGGCTGGGTCAGCTGGCTGGTCAAGTCCACGCTGCTGGGCAACCCGGTCACCATCTACGGCGACGGTCTCCAGGTGCGCGACCTGCTGCACATCGACGACCTGGCCGCCGCCATGCGCCGGGTGCTGGCGGACGGGCAGGGCCTCGGCGAGGTGTTCAACATCGGCGGGGGCCCCGAGTTCTCCGTTTCGGTGTGGGGGGAGTTCGGCCCGCTGCTCTCCGAACTGGCGGGCCGGGGCGTGCCGGCCACGTACGAACCGCGGCGCACCGGTGACCAGGACGTGTACATCAGCGACATTCGCAAGGCGCGGAAGCTGCTGGGGTGGCAGCCCGAGCGAGCGCCTCGTGACGGCATCGCGGAGATGACCGAGTGGCTGCGCGTCGAAAATCAGCTCGTCGATTAGATCCCACCCATCCAGGCCGAAGGGAACCTGCATGGACGAGGTCGATGTTGTCCTTCTCGCCCCGCCGTACTACCGCTTCTGCGGAAGCCACAACAATCGTGCGGCGCCGTCGCTGACCTACCTTTCGGCCTTTCTCGAAGAGGCCGGTGTCTCACACGTGGTCTACAACGCCGACCACACACCCGGCAAGCGGTACTGGTCCATGAAGTGGATGTTCCAGAACTACCAGCCGTTCGTGGACGCCGTGGACGGAAAGGGAAGCCTCTACGGCGAGGTCGCCGAAATCGTCATGTCCTTCAACCCGAAGGCGGTGGTCATTCTCGGAGGCGAGCCACTGATCGCCACCAAGGACTGGGGTAATCCCTTCATCGCAGCCCACTACTCCAAGCTCTTCAGGAAGCTGGGCGTCTACACGGTCGGGGTGGGCCACTTCTTCACCTTGGACAGGCAGCGGTTCCAGGACGACTTCGACTGCGTGCTCGGGGGCGAACCCTCCGAGCAGATCGTCGACATCGTCCGGACGCGTCCCACCGGCTACGTGCCGCCGCGGCCCATCCCGTTGAACGTCGTGCCGAACCTCAGCCGGCTCTACCCGGCCGAGCAGCAGACGGACTTCGTCATGACCTCGTTCGGCTGCCGGTTCCCGTGCTCCTTCTGCCTCGTGCAGCAGCTGTACAGCGAGCTCGACGAACGGGTGAGGTTCGTCGACCTCGACACCGTGGTCGCGGACATCGCGCGCCGCCCCGAGCAGGGCGTCTACCTGACGGACCTGACCTTCACCTACGCCCCCCGGAAGCGGCTCGTCGCGCTCTCGGACGCGTTGCGCGAGGCCGGCGTGCGCAAGTCCTACACCATCGACACACGGGTCGACATGATCAACCCGCAGATCGCCGACCAGCTCGTTGAACTGGGCGTCGAACGGGTGAAGATCGGTGTCGAGGGCATCACCCGGGATCTGCTCAAGTCCTTCAACAAGCGCACCGATCTGCAACGCATCGAAAAGGCGGTCCGCCTGCTCCGCGACCGCGGTATCAAGGTGGTCACCTACCTTCTCATCGGAGGTGTGACCGAGTTGGCGGACTACGAGGCCACGCGGGACTACATCGCACAGCTGCAACCGGAATTCGTACCTGTGGCCATCTGGGCCTACGACCTGTCCGGGGATTACCGGTACGACACCCAGTTCTCGCCGTTGCGTCTGAAGGAGTGGGGTATCGACGAAGAAGTCTTCTACCGATACCTGTCACTCCAGGAACAAGTGAACCCCACCGTCGGGGCGATGCTCGATATTCCGTGACCACTCAGGATTCACACGTAACAGAAATCATCAACCCATGGTTCCCGGAGGGCCGGTCAGCTGTGTCGGAAATCTGCATACCGTCCTTCAGTTACAGCTTCCACGAAGCTGACATCCAGTACATCACCGATGAGGTCGGCCGGCTGTTCCGTGATCAGCGGCACCTGACCATGTCGGCCCACGGCGAGGCCCTGGAGGCGGAGTTCGCCGCCTATACGGGGACCCGCCACGCGGTCTCGGTCGCCAGCGGTACCGCCGCTCTGGAGATCGCGCTGCGCGCTGTCGGGGTGGAGGACGGGGAAGTGGTGGTGCCGACCAATACGTTCGGGGCCACCGTCGTGTCCGTGCTGCGCGCGGGCGCCGTGCCCGTCTTCGCGGACACGTCGGACGACATGTCCGTGAGCGTGGAGGACGTGGAGGCGAGAATCGGGCCACGCACGCGTGCCGTCGTCACGGTGCACATCGGCGGCCTCGTCTCACCGCGGACCGTCGACCTGGCCCGCCTCTGCGAGGAGCGGGGCGTGCCCCTGATCGAGGACGCGGCGCATGCCGCCGGGGCCTCCTACCAGGGCCGCCGCGCCGGTACCTTCGGCGTCGCCGCCGCCTTCTCGCTGTTCAGCACCAAGGTCATGACGAGTGGCGAGGGCGGCCTCGTCGCCACCGACGACGAGCGGATACGCGATACGGCCATGCTGCTCCGCGATCACGCCAAGAACCCCGACGGAACGATGTCCACGACGGGCTACAACTGGCGGCTGACCGAGATGCAGGCCATCGTCGGCCGCGTCCAGCTGCGCCGGCTGGACGAGATGATCGCCGGACGCAACGCGGTGGCCGCGGTGTACGACGAGCGGCTGGCCGGGATCGAAGGGGTCCGGCTGCTCACTCCGCCCGACGGCGCGGTCCACAACAGGTACAAGTACATAGTCGAACTGGAGCGGCACCGTCCGCAGGACGTCCAGCACCGTCTCGACGAGAAGTTCGGCATCGCTCTCGGCGGCTACGTCTATCAGACGCCCTGCCATCTGCAGGACGCCTTCCGCTCGTACGCGGCCGGTCCCTTCCCCGGTGCCGACCGGATCTGTCCCGCTCACATCTGCCCGCCGATCTACCCCGACATGCCCGTGAACGACGCGGCCTACGTGGCCGACTGCCTGCGTGAGGTGCTCAGTGGCTGACCTGGTGACCCCTCCCCCTCCCCCGCCCGGCGACGACCGTGCGTACCGGGAGCAGCTCTACGGCTGGGTGTACGAGAACAACCAGTGGGGGCGGTCACCCGAGGGTGACCGCTACTACTCGGACTCGCCGTCCGAACTCACCGCGCCGTACCGGGAGTTCCTGGCGTCATTCATCCGCAGTCACCCCGAAGTCCGGCGGATCGTCGATCTGGCCTGCGGCGACCACAAGCTGGCCTCGGAGACCGATCTGGGGGACACGCACTACACCGGGGTGGACATCTACGACCGTCTGATCGAGCACAACCGCGAACGGTACGGGGACGCGCGCCACGAGTTCCTGGTCCGGGACCTCGTCGAGGACGAGCTGCCGGACGGCGACCTGTGCGTGATCTCGATGGCGCTCTACCTGATGTCCTTCGAGCACGTCGCGGCCGTCCTGGGCAAGCTCACCCGCTACCGCTACGTGCTGATCACGGATGGGCAGGCGGACATCCCCGCCGGGGAACGGCGCAACATCGACAAGCCCACGGGGAAGCACACCCCGCGCGATCTGTACGGCAACGGCTTCTACCTGGAACTGGAGCCCTTCAACGTGGACCTGGAAGTGGTGCACGAGTACGGGCTTCCCAGCGGCGAGCTCATCAGGACGGTGTTGCTGGAACACCCCGAAGCGCCGTTGTCGGCCCAGTAGGGATTCATCCGAAGAGGAGATCATGCACATACTTGTCACGGGGGGAGCCGGGTACGTCGGGTCCGCACTGGTTCCGGTTCTGCTCGACCAGGGCCACCAGGTGCGCGTACTGGACGAACTGCACGTCGGCGGACAGGGTCTGCTGCCGTGCGTCCCGCGCCCCGGCTTCGAATTCGTCCACGGGGATGCCTGCGACGCGACCGTTCTCGCGTCTGCCCTGGAGGGTGTGGACGCCATCGTTCACCTGGCCGCCGTGGTCGGGTATCCGGCTTGCCTGCGCGAGCCGGAGCGCGCGGTGAACACCAACGTCAACGGCACGAAGCTGCTGCTCGATCTGCGCCGGCCCGACCAGCGGCTGGTCTTCGCGTCGACCGGCAGCGTCTACGGGGCGATCCCGTCCGAGATGTGCACGGAGACGACGCCCACCGCCCCTCTGAGTCTGTACGGCAGCACCAAACTGGAGGGTGAGGAGCTGGTGCTGGGCGCGGGGAACTGCGTGGTCTACCGGTATGCCACCGCGTTCGGTGTCAGCCCTCGGATGCGCTTCGACCTCCTGCCCAACGACTTCGTCCAGCAGGCCGTCCACGGTGGAGGCATCACGGTCTACGAGGGCGGGTTCCGGCGCACTTTCATCCATGTCCACGACATGGCCCTGTCCATCGCGTTCGCCCTGGACTCCTGGAAGGCGATGGCGGACGAGGTCTTCAACGTCGGGCACGAGAGCATGAACTGCACCAAGGCCGAACTGGCCCGGCGCATCCAGCGCATGGTGCCCTACGACCTCCGCTTCGAGGAGTTCGGCAAGGACGCGGACCAGCGGGACTACGGCGTGTCCTACGAGAAGATCCGCAGTCTTGGTTTCACCACCCGCCACACGCTCGACAGCGGTCTTGCCGAACTCGTCACGGCGGCGCGCCTGATGGCGCCGTCGCCCGAGGCGGGCTGACGTGGCCGGCCGACTGTGCTTCGTGGTCCTGGACCACGCTCCGGACGAGTACGTCGACGATCTGGTGCGCGGGATCAGGCGGTTCTGCCCCGCCGCCGACATCTACTGGTACGACTCGGGGCCCGCGGGTGCCGTCGGCCGGCGGGCCCCCGTGGACGTCGAGCGGATGGAGTGCAGCAGGCCACTGCTGTACGCCAAGGTGACCCCGTTCTTCTTCGACATGCTCGAGTGGGCGGCCGACCGGGACTACGACTACGTCGTCAACGTCGAGTCCGACATGGCCTTCATCAACGAGGGCTTCGAGGACTTCCTGGCTTCGGCCATGGCGGACAACGACTACCTGGCCCCGCGTTTCGCCCGTAAGACCCCGAACACCTCGCGCTGGCGCCCCTACCGGAGCCTCCGGCCGGAGCTGCCCGACCTCCTCGACGTCCTCGGCATGGACTACACGAACGAGGCGTTCAGCCCCGGCCAGGTCTTCACGCCCCGGTACATCCACACCTTGCTCGACAGCCCCTGGTATCCGCGTCTGCGGGAGTTCGTCGCGCGGAACCAGGAGCCCGGCAGATCATTCACCCTGCAGGAGGTTCTGCTGCCCACCCTCGTGGACGCGCTGGGGCTGCGCGGCTCCGACTACCCCGCCCACATGACCGCGTTCAACCGCTACCGGCCGTACCACGCCGCTTCGTCCGTGGCGAAGGCCCATCAGCGCGGCGACGTCCCCTTCGTCCATCCGGTGCGACGCGATGCCGAGCACGCGGCCCGCCGGTTCGTCCGTGCGCTGTACGACAGCACCACGCAAGGAAAGCTCTGATGCCTGTGACCACGCAGCCCCTCGTGACCGTCTTCACGATGACCTACAACCAGCGCGCGAAGATCCTCGCGCTGGCCGACGACCTGAGCGCCCAGGACTGGCCCATGGACCGTCTGGAGTTCACCGTCCTGGACGACGGCGGCACGGACGGCACCGCGGAGGCGCTGGAGGAAGCGGCCGGAAAGCTGCCGTACCGCGTACGCGTGCTGCGCCGTGAGCACGAGGCCGATTACCTGAGCGCCCGGCGCTGGAACGAGTGCATCGCGGGCTCCGACCCGGAGACCGCCGTGTTCATCCAGGTGGACGACGTCCGGGTGCGCCCCGACTTCGTGCGGCGGCACGCCGCCTGGCACATCGGGCCCGGGTTGACCGTGGTGGCGGGTGCCAGGTTCGAAGGCGACGAGATGACCTGGGAGCTGAACACCTGCCCCCGTGCCCACCTGGCCGGTGCCGACGGCGAAGCCAGGGAGGGCGTGCTCTGGACCGCCTTCTGGGGCGCCAGCCTGAGCTACAGCCGTGAGCTCGTGAAGACGCTCAGCACGAACGAGTACGACCAGCCGTTCGACGCCCGGATGACCGGGTGGGGGTACCACGAGGTGGAGTTCGCGGGCCGCGCCGCGCAGGCCGGCGCGCGCATGGTCTACGACCCGGCGGTCGGGGTCTTCCACCAGAACCACACACCGGTCAACGACCGGGGGCGCGGTCTTGATCACGCCGAGCAGAAGGACGCCGGCGCGCGGAAGAACGAGCAGTACGTCCTGAACAAGCTGGGCCTCGACTCCCTCCCCCGGTGGTGACGGCATGACTGTTGCGATCTTCGCCGACTCTCCCACGCTGACCAGCGGCTTCGGCCGCACCACGTCGCACATCGCGGCGGGCCTGGTACGCGGCGGTCACGACGTGGCCTGCTACGGGATCAAGGCACGCTCCACCGACATTCCGGCGGGTCTGCCCTACGCGGTCTGGCCCGCCGAACAGGGAGGGAGGTGGACCGACACACTTCCCGAGTTCTTCCGGACGGTCCAGCCGGACGTGCTGCTGCTCAACATGGACGCCTACAACGCGCTGGAATGCGTCGAGCTGTTCAAACAGGCCGGCTGGACCGGCCCCACCGTCAGCTATGTGTGCTTCGACGGTCTGCCGGTGAGCAGCACCTACCTGGACGCACAGCGCTCCTGCGCCGCGGTGTGGGCCACGTCCCGCACGGGCGCCGCCTACCTGGAGAGCGAAGGCATCGCCGTGGCCGGCTACGCCCCTCCGGGCGTGGATCCGGAAGAGTTCCGGCCCGCCACCGACCGCGAGGCGCTGCGCGCGCACGCGGGGCTGGCCGACGCCTCGGTGGTGGGCGTGTTCGCCACCAACACCGAACGCAAGCAGGTGGCGCGCGCGGTGGCCGGCTTCGCCGAGGCGGTCCGCCTGCTGCCCGGCCGGGACCTGCGGCTCTACCTGCACTGCCTGCCGCACGGTCACTGGGACCTGCGTGAGCTCGGCAGGCGCTACGGCGTCGGTGACCGGCTGCTGTTCCCCTCGGAAGACCGGTACGACGAACAGCGCGGGGTCCGGACCAGCGGGACGGGCCCTCGGGGCGAGGCCCCGCGCGGACTCCCGGTCCTGCCCGCGAGCTTCTCGTACGTGGACCGGATCAACGTCTGCGATGTCCTGCTCAACGTGCCGCACAGCGGTGACGTGGAGCAGGTGATCATCGAGGGCCAGGCGTGCGGGGTGCCGTTGCTGCACACCGACGACGAAGCCATCATGGGCGACGCGGTCGGTACGGGGGGCATCCTCCTGCCGGCCGCCGATGTGGGCATCGGCCGCCTCGGCCAGCGGCTCCACCACGTTGCCCCTCAGGTCATCGGCGAGGCGCTGGCGGAGGTGCTGGCCGACCCGGCACGGGCTTCCGCCCTCCGCGAGGCGGGTGTCGCCAACGCGGCCGCCTATCCGTGGAGCGTCCTGGAAGACGCCGCGCTGGCCATGGTCAGCCCCTTCGCCTCTCCTGGAGACGGCACCCCTCGCAAGTCCGGGAGCGTCTGATGCACCTGCACCACCTGGGAGAGATCGACTCCCTCGCCGATTCCGCCATCCTCACGGGCGACCCCGACCGGGTTCCTCCGCTCGCCGCGCATCTGGGCAAGGTCACCGGGCAGTGGCAGCGGCGCGGTTACGTGGTGGCGGAGACGGAGTTCGAGGGCCGCCCCCTCCTCGTGTGCTCGACGGGCATCGGCGGACCGAGCACCGCCATCGCCGTCGAGGAGCTGGCACAGCTCGGTGTCAGCCGGTTCGTGCGCGTGGGGACGTGCGGGTCCATCCAGCGGCACATCAACGCCGGCCATGTGGTGATCTCCACCGGGTGCGTCCGGGACGAGGGCGCCAGTCACCAGTACCTCCCCGCGGAGTACCCCGCGGTGCCCGACTTCGGTCTGCTGAGGGCGATCGTGGGCGCCGCGGAGGAGGACGGCTTCAAGCACTTCGTGGGCCGTACGCACTGCAAGGACGCGTACTACGCGGAGAAGCCGGACGGCTTCCCCCTGGCCGAGTACTGGCGCGGCCGATGGGCGGGGCTGCGCGCCGCCGGGGTGCTGGCCACGGAGATGGAAGCGGCGGTGCTGTTCGCACTCGCCTCCGTGCGCTCCCTGCGGGCGGCGGCGCTGTTCGTGGCTACCGACGACACCCTGTCCGCCGAGCAGACCTTCACCGCGCTCGGCGCCGCGGCGGTCGCGGCCGCCCGTGGTCTGTTCTCCGAGGACGGGGCCGGTACCCGCCCCTGAGCACCGCCGGCCCGGGAGACAGCGAGATGCGCGGCTCTCTCCCGGGTCGGGTAGTGTAACTGGGTGCGCTATTTCATTCAGTACCCGGCCGGTACCAGCGAACTGGTCGTCGACGCCCTCTCCAATTTCGTCGACGACTTCAGCGTGCATTATCAGGATGACAGCTCAGCCATTTTCGACTCCACGTCGAGCGCGGAACAAGTGGCGAAAATCCCGTTCGCGAAGAACGCGTTCATCGTCATTGCGTCGACACCACGAAAAGACGTCGATCAGAGCGCCCGCCGGCTCTCCTCCCTGCTGGGCAGGGAGGATTTCCCGGCTCTGCCCGCGCGCACCCCCGGGTTCCGGCTCATGGCGCACATCGACGGCGAGCTCTCCTCCATCGCGCCCGCCGTACGGGCGGACATCGAGGGAATGGTCTCCTCGCGCACGGGGCTCCGGGTCGAGCCCCGGGGCATGTGCCAGGAATACTGGGTGGTCGGCCGGCTCGACATGCGAGAGCTGCTGTTCTGCGCACGGCTCCCGAAAACGGCGCGGCCGAAGAAGAGCCCCGGGGCCGTTTCGCACGAATTGTCCTCCATGCTCGTCCTCGCTTCGCAGCCGGGACCGCAGGACGTTTATCTCGACCCATTCGCCGGCAGCGGGTCCTTCGTATGGGCCCGCCTCGACATGCCGGCCCGCGAGATCATTTATTCCGATACGGATATCGCCACGCACCGGGGCGGATTTCCGGGCGAGCCGGCACGGGACGAGCGTGTGCGGTTTCTCTCCGAGGATGCTCTGACTCTCCCGTCCATTCCGGACGGGACGGTCGACGTCGTGGTGACCGACCCGCCCTGGGGCGAGCACGAAGAACTTCCCCTGCCGCCCGAGGAGTTCGCGCATGCCGTCGCGAAGTCGCTCGCGCGGGTCCTGACCCCGGCGACCGGACGGCTGGTGCTGCTCTGCTCGCGTCGTGGAGCGGACGCCTACGGGGACGGGCTCGGGGCGGCGGGCTTCGTCGTCGACGCCACGCACGGAATCCTCGTCAATGGCCATCCCGCCACCGTCTTCGTGGCCAGGCGCTCGTCGTCGGTCACGGCCGTTGCGGCCGAAAGCGCGTACCGCCCGTCCGCCCGGTCCAAGCCCCTGCTCGTGGGCATGGCCACGTACCGCCGTGCCATGGGCCGCTTCTCGCGGTAAGGGGAAGGGGCCGCCGGCCCTCAGTCCTCCTCTCGCAACGGCTGCGGCGCCCAGGTGCCGTCCATGTCCCGCACCAGCAGCACCGTCGCCGGGCGCCGGTCGTCGCGTTCGCCCTCGGGGCTCGTACCGGCCCACACCAGGTGGATGAGGACCGCGTCCGAGCGGTTGTCGTAGCGCTCCCCGACACCGGCGCGGATGCGGCACTTCCGCCAGACGTCGGTGGGCGGCAGCCCCTTGAAATACTCCGGGAACGCCTTCCGGTCCCGGCCGGTGAGGTCGGCGAGGAGCACCTTGCCGCCGAGGGCCACCAGGCGCTTCTCCAGGGTGGGCGGAACGTTCGCCTGGCGGCTCTGCTCGAGGGCGTGCTGCAGGACGGTGTCGCTGATGTCTCCCGCGAGCACGTCGCCGTCCCGGGGGTGGGAGGCGGACGGTGACGGCGCGGCGGTCGTCGGCTCCGGCCGGGGCTCCGGTGCGGCCGGTGGTGCGGAGGACGCCGTGGTCGGCGACGCGGACACGGCCGGCGGCCGGGCCGCGGGGGCCGTGTGGCCGCCGCTCACATCGGGCCAGAGCAGCACCACCCCGACGACGGAGAGAATCGCGGACATGGAGAGCATGATGATGCCCGATCGCTCCGCGCTGCCGCTCACGTCAGGTGTCCGATGCTGTCGAGGTTCGCCATCCGCACGTCGGATTCCTTGACCACGTCTCCCGTCCGCGGTGCCTCGATCTGCCTGTTCTTACCCAGGTAGATGGAGACGTGGAAGATGCCCTTGCCGCTGCCCGGGTTGTGGGAGAAGAAGAGGAGATCACCGGGCTTCGCGCCGGCGAGGCTTCTGGAACTGGTGACACGGACCTTTCCGCTGTCGTGCTGCGTCTGTGCGACGCCACCGATCATGATGCCCGCCTTCGCGTAGGCGTACTCGGTCAGGCCCGAGCAGTCGAAACCGTAGATGTGGGCGCCGTGTTCGATGCCGTACGAGGGCCCGTCAGGTCCACCGCCGCCCCAGGAGTAGTCGACGCCCTTCTGCGACTTGGCTGCCTGGATGATCGTCTTCGCCTTTCCGGTGGCGTCCACCGGTCCGCCGATGTCGCCCAGTTTGTCGTACTGCGCCTTGGCGGCCAGCACGTCGGAGACGTACTGCTCCGAGTGGTTGTAGCGGAAGATCGCGTCGTGTTCGGTCTTGGACTTGGAGAAGTCGGACGCCCCCTTCCCGCACAGGAGGGCCGCGGTGCTCAGCGCCGAGTCGAACACGTTCTGCGGGTCGGTGTCGCCGTCGTCGTCGCCGTCCTGGGCAACGCTCTCCCAGGTCTGCGGGATGAACTGGGTGGGTCCGACCGCCCGGTCGTACGTGGTGTCGTGGTCGTACTTGCCGTTGTCGGTGTCGTAGATGCGCTGGGTGTTGTTCGTGCCGTCCAGGACCGGACCGATGACGGGCGGTTCCACGTTGCCGTACCGGGGACCGGTCTTGTCGACGACCTTCCGGCCCATGAAGGTGCCGTGGTGCGACTCGATCTTGCCGATGCCCGCCAGCAGGGTCCAGCTGAGGTTCGTGCACTTCGGCCTGATCGTCAGGATGGCTTCCGCGGCATGCAGATACGCCTCGCACGTCGGCTTGGGGATGCCCTCCACCTCGGCGCAGTCCTCCACGGTCGGCGCTCCGCCGCCTCCCCCCTCGTCGTCCTCGCCACCACCCGGGAGCATGGAAGCACCCAGCATGATGGCGAGGATGAAGCAGATCCAGGGAAGGACCGTGGCTATCGCCAAGCCGATGAGGACCTTCTTGGTGCCGCTGCTCGACTCGTTCTCGGTGGCCTTGGTCACCTGCCGCTACCCCTGGTGCCCCCTCTGCGCGGGTTGCGGCCCCCGGTACGGGCGTTGGAGGAGCGACGGCGGTGCTGCTGCTGGTTGCGCCTGCCGTTGACCGTACGGTTCAACCGCTGGCTGTCGCTCCGCTGCTGGCTCCTCGTCTGCCGCATCTGCCGGGAGGCGTCCCGCTGGGCGTTCCGGGTGCGATCGCTCTGCGCGTCGCGGAGGTTCCTCTTCTCGGCGGCCACCGCGTTCTTGAACCTGCTCTTGGTGACCGGCGCTTCCTTGGCCACGTAGCGG
The DNA here is from genome assembly GCF_040679335.1 of Streptomyces sp. NPDC052299. NCBI lineage: Bacteria > Bacillati > Actinomycetota > Actinomycetes > Kitasatosporales > Streptomycetaceae > Streptomyces > Streptomyces sp. NPDC052299. The sequence continues at coordinate 568,922 of NZ_JBFAUP010000001.1, forward strand.
CCGGTCCGTGCCGCGGTGAGCGTGGCACGGCCGACGCGGTTCTTGGCCAGGCGCTTCTTCGCCGAGTTCTTGAGCCGGGCCTTCAGAGCGGCCTTGGCGCTCGCCTGCATCGCGGCGGTCGTTCCGCCCGTCCCGATGGCCGCGGCCACCGTGGTACCCAGCCTGACCGCGCCCTGGACGCGGCCCTTCAGGCTCTTCTTCTGCTTGCCGGGAGCACCGCCTTCCTTGCCGCCCTCACCGGCCCCTCCGCCGCCGCCACCCCCGGCTCCGCCGCCACCGCCGCGCCAGATCTTGCCGGCCGTGCCGGCCACCTTGCTGAAGGTGGCACGGTCGCTCTTGAGCTGGGCGCCACCGGTGGGCGCGCCGGTGAAGGTGCCGGCGCCGCCTCCGCCACCCGTTCTGCTGGCCATCTTCTGGCCGAAGTTGGTGGAGATGTTCTTGGCGGCGGCCGTGACCTTCTTGCGGAACGCCAGGAACGCGATGGCCACAAAGTCGATCGTGAGGAACTTGATCGTCATGGCTTCGTTGGTCTCTGTCTCCAGCAGGGAGATGACCATGACCAGGAAGAACGTCAGGAACATCACCGAGAGGAAGATCGCGAGCACGACGCGGAACACCCCCGAGACCCAGTTCCACATCGCCGTGCGGCCACCGCCGGGAAGGATTCCGGCGATCAGGGCGGGTTGTGCGCGGATGACCTCCATGGCCATCCACACCTGGGAGATCAGGAAGGTGATCGAGACCGAGACGACGAGCAGGACGACGATGATCGCGGCGATCGCGATGAACCAGACGCTGAGCACGTTCTCCATCGAGGCGGTGACCTGCTGGTCGTCCGACATGGCGTCCTTGGCCTTGCAGGCCGAGGCGACCTCCGCGTCCGCCGGGTCCACGTACTTCTTCCAGGCCGCGTCGTCCTTGGCCGCGTCCCGGAAGTCCTCCATGACGTTCTTCTGCATCTGGTCGGTGATGGTGAGCAGGCCCCAGGGGCTGCCGGTGGCGTGCTTCAGGTTCTCCTTGATGCCGTGCCAGGAGAAGTTCGCGGAGAACACGGCGGTGAAGGAGTCCCACCAGGAATCACCGAGCTTCTCGTCGATGATGCCGGGCATGACGAGGCGGTTGAAGTTGTAGCGGGCCAGTGTGGCCTTGCCGTAGGCCTCGCTGCAGTCCTTGCTGATGGGTTTGCCGGTGTAGAGAACCCAGGTGGGGCGCTGGATGAAGGCGTCGACCAGTCCGTTCGTGATGGGCCTGCTGACGGAGGTCGCCGTCTTGTTCTCCTCCTGGCCGGCGCAGGAGGTCGGCTTGTCGTTCTCCTGTTTGTCCGCGTCGCAGTTGTCCGAGAGGATCAGCGTCGAGGTTTCCAGGGCCAGTTGCTTGGTCTTGCCGAGAATTCCGGAGTCGTCGGCGTTGCCGATCAGAAAGCTTCCGGGGTTCGCCAGTGTGACGGTCGCTATGGAGGCGATCACCAGCGACGTGCAGATCTCCATCCACCCCTTGGACCGCTGCTTGAAGAGGATCAAGTAGGCGGCCCACAGGGCGACGATCGTCAGAAAGAGGGACTTGAGCGCCAGGTTGTCGATCACATGGTGCTTGATGCTGGTCGCGATCCCGGATACCGGTTCGAGCAGCTCCTTGGCGAGGCCGAAGCCGAGCGACCACTCGACCAGCCAGCAGGCGAAGCCGATGACGACCTTGATGAGGCTGAATCCGGCACCGATCAGAAAGGCGTTGATCTTGCTGATGACGTCGAGCGTTCCGCCCTGGTCGACGTTGATGCCGTACGCACTGATCGGTACGCCGTTCTGGTCGACCACGTCGAAGATGCCGAGGACCTTGCCCGCGTGCGCCTCTTCCGGCGGGATGCAGTAGAGGTTCGGGACTTCCTGGTTCGGCTTGCAGGGATCGTCGGCCGGGGCGGCCCAGGCATGGTGCGAGAACAGCAGCATGAGCACGATCGGTACGCCGATCAGTACCAGCAGCCGCAGCCAGTGGCGACGTTGCTGGATCACCCCCGTGAGTGCGGTCATATGCGCTGCGCCTCCACCGCTTCCGTGGCCTCGATCGACTCGGCGGCCTCGCCCGGCTCGTCGAGGGTGGCGCGGCCCGGGGTCGTGTGGATGGCCTCGGCCGCGTGCTCGTCCGCCGGTATCAGGACCTTCATGCCGCCGATCCGCTTCTTCAGGTCGTAGTAGAGGCACTCGCCGGACCGCAGCAGCCGTTCGTCGTCGGAGACGTTGATCGGCGACAGGTTCTCGGTGACCAGCTTCAGCAGCTCCGGATCGGTGCCGTCCAGGCCCAGGAACTCGAGCCCGCGCGCGGCCAGCTGGCGGTTGCGGTGGCGGAAGAGGAACCGGTGCGAGACCAGGCCCCGGATCTTCTCGCCGTACTCGGAGTTGGCCGGTCCGACGTCGTACGGGTCGTGGGAGCCGGCGAAGGCGCCGCAACCGTGCTTACGGCCGTCGTTGATGATCTCCAGGAGCAGTTCCGTACCCTCGGCGGACGAGGTCAGCCACCAGCACTCGTCCAGGAACACGCCGACGAACTCCTCAGGGTCGGCGAAGGCGATCTCGCGGCAGAGGGCGGCCACCAGATACATCAGGCGCCAGCCGAACTTCTTCTCGACCTCCAGGCTGGACAGCCGGTGGCCCTCCAGCTCGGTCTTCTTGGGCAGGCCGATGTTGGCGGCGGAGAAGATGATCGTGTCGGCGTCGGTGATCTCCACGATGGGCAGGGTCGGGTCGAAGATCACCCGGCCCAGGTCCTTCTTGGCCAGCGACCGCAGCTTCCGGGCCAGTTCGCTCGCCGCCGCACGGACGTTGTGGTCGTCCGGGTCCTGCGGATCGGCGGTGTGCGCGCGCTCCGTCAGGGTCTCCAGGAGCAGGCGCATGCTGGGTTCGGGCGCCTTGTGCGTGGCGTCGATGGCGTCCGCGAGCGTCACGCCCTCGGTGGACATCGAGGCGATGTCCAGCAGCGGGGTGAGGAAGGACTCGGTGTAACGGGCGGCACGCGGGCCCTTGAAGACGCGCAGCGGGTCCAGCGACACCGAGGCGTCCTCGTCGACGGTGATCACCTGGGTCTCGCCCGGGCAGGCGCGGGCGAACCGGGCCCATTCCTGCTGGGGCGTACGGTCGATGGCCAGCGCCCGGCCGCGGCTGCGGGAGCGCCCGACGCGGCGGCCGGTCGTCAGGATGGAGTACATCGCGGTCTTCATGGCGACCGACTTGCCGGAGCCCAGCTCGCCGATGAACACGGCGGACGCCGAGGCGTTCATGCGCGGGCCGAGGCTGAAGTCGACCAGGACCGGACGGGCGCCGCCGCCGTTGAGCTGGAGTCCGAAGAGCGAGCCGCCGTCGTCGCCGAGCGCCTGTCCGCAGAACGGCAGGGACATGGCGAAGTCCTTGGCCAGCAGGAACTGGGCGTAGTCGTTCATCACCCGGGGCGTGGGGGTGCCCGGGAGCATGCTGTGGAAGAGGGACGTCTGCTCGCCGATCGGGCGGACGAGTGTGTAGTCGTTGCCGCCGAAGTGGTTGATGAGGGCGGACGCCTTCTCCTCGGTCTCCTCGGGGGTCCGGCCCCACACACAGGTGACCACGCTCGCCCTGATCTCGACCTCCGTCGAGGACGAGGTGAGCCGGGAGCGGTACTCGTTGAGCGCGGTGCTCGCCTTGTCCAGGCTGGCCGGGACGCCCGCCGTCTCCCCGTCGTACTCCCCGCGCTGATGGGCCAGTTCGCGGGCCTGCCGGCGGGACTTGGGCTCGGCCTTGGCGCCCTGTTCGATGTGCAGCCGGACCGCCCAGTCCACCGGGAACCCGAAGTCGTCCAGGGCGGCCAGGTACTCGCTGCCGGGGAACGCGAAGGAGTCCGGCATCTCGGCCAGGATCGAGAACGACTGGTAGCTGTCGCCGAACTCGGTGCTCGACTTCACATAGCGGTGCCGGAAGGGGTTGAGCGGGACGCCGCGCCGCTCCTCGATGCCGTCGCTGCGCCCGCCCTCGTCGAGGATGACCTCGCTGTACGCGGCCACGGGGCGTCCGCGCCCCACCACCGAGCGCGGCTCGTCGTGCTCCGGGAGCAGCGGCTCGGCCAGGCCGCGGCGCGCGCAGTGGCCGTAGATCCACAGGATCTCGCCCTCGGTGGCGGGCCGGAGCCGGATGGCGGACGGCCAGGTCGCCGCGAGGTGCCGGGCCTGTTCGAGCCTGCGCTTCTCCTCGGCCTTGTTCACCGGGGTGGTGGGCAGCCCCAGGGTGTTCATGACCTCGTAGTGGGCGGACGACAGGACCGCCAGGGCGCCCTGTTTGAAGTCGGTGTGCTTCATCGGGACGGCCAGGAAGTCGACCCGCCCCGACAGCTCCATCTCCTCCAGTTCGTCCAGGACGCGCAGGGACAGGTCCACGTACTCCGGGGAAGCGTCCAGGTCGACTCCGGCCGTCATGCGCGTGACGACACTGGCGGCGTCCACCTGCGGGCACAGGCTCAGCAGCAGAGCCTCGCCCTTGATCGACTTGAACAGTGCCTCAAGAGCGTTCAGCCGCTCGTGCTTGGCCGCTTTCGAGGCGTGACTGTAGTTGTCGGATTCGACCCGCCACACAGCCCACACCGTCGCGTTGGTGGTCCAGATCAGATGGCCGCTGATGTGGCGCACGGGAAGACGCATGGCAGTTCATCCATCCTTCGGTTCAGTGCTGCCGCTCTGCTTCGTCGAGCAGCTCCTGGAGGCGGGTACGGGGCCGGACCGGCGCGGGGCCGGCTGCGGGTGGGGCCACGTCGTCCGGGTTCCCCCCGGTACGGCCCGTCGTGGGGACGAGCCGTACCGGGCGGGTCGCGGGGGCGGGTGACGGCGCGGGCTCCTCGGGGGGCCGCACGTTGATCGTCACCCGCCCGGTCACCAGCTTGGTCCTGAAGGCCCGTTGTGGGCGGCCGGCCAGCCGGCCCCCCGGTGGAGAGGTGCCGTAGGTCAGCAGCCCGAGCAGGGCCCGTGCGGGGTCGCGGCCGTCCATCCGGGCGTACCGCATCAGCCACGCGAGTCCCCACGGGACGATGACCATGACAAGAGCGTTTCCGATGCCGAAGAACGCCCACAGGTCCCGGACCAGCAGGAGCAGTACGAAGACCCCCGCCATCGTGATGACCTGGGTGATCGTGTACGGCCCGCCCGGAATCCGTCCTCCGCCGGGGAGCTTGCCGATGACGAGCGGGTGCTTGCGGGCACGGGTGTAGGAATGCCCGACCAGAACCTTCCCGCCGGCCGGCTGCTCGCTCACCGCAGGTGGGCCGGGATCACGATGGTCTGGCCGAGCGGCTCGGTCCCCGTGACGGAGAGGGCTCCGACGGAGTCCTCGTCCGGGACCTCGCTGTCGACCATGTTGCTCAGGCTGTCGATGTTGCTCACGGCGAAGACCAGGACGGCGCCCAGGACGGCGGCCGCGAGGGTGCCTGCCCAGGACTTCGTCTTCCAGTAGGCCATGACGGTCGCGACCACGGCCAGGGTGCCGGCGATCGAGACGGCCAGGGTCTTGACGGTGCCGTTCAGGGTGCCGGCCCAGTCCAGGATGTCTCCGGCCAGTTGTACCTGGTCGGTGTTGGCGTAGCTCACAGTCTGTTTCCCCTCGTGTGATGAGCTAGTGGGTCTTTCAGTCCTCGGCGGAGCCCGACGAGGAGTCTGTGGACGGTTGCGGTGCGGGTTCGGCGCTGCCGCGCACGGGTCCGGTCCGGTCGGGGTCGAGCGCGGGAGCCGTCTCCAGGGCCGAGACCTCCCAGCGTCCGTCCCGTGTGTTCAGGGTGAGCGCGTAGGTGAGCATGTAGTCCTGCCCGCCTGCCGTCGCGCTGAGGGACACCAGCACGCGCCGGGTCGTGCCGTCGGCCGGCACCGTCTCCTTCCCGGCCTCCTCGCCGGACTTCTCCTCGTCGTCCCGGAGGCCGGTGACGAGCGTGGACCGGTAGGGAGCGGGCACGATCGCCGAGACCTGGAGCCCGGGGGAGACGTAGCGGTCCAGCTCGCCCTGGCCGGTCAGATAGGCCGCGAAGAAGCGGCTGACGGTGTCGGAGACCGCCCCACCGCGCGCGCTGCGGTCGGGGCCGTAGACGAGCCCGCCGTGTGCGGAGGAGACCGGTGCGTTGACCTCGGCCGGCAGCGAGGTGGCGGCGTACAGGGCCGTCGGGCCCGTGCCGGCCTCGGGAGCGGAGCTGCCCGACGGCTTCGGGCTGCCCGAGGGCTTGGGGCTCTCGGCGGCGCCGGTGCTTCCGGTGGTCGTGGGGGAGGCGGTGGGCTTGGCGGTTCCGCCCGCCTCGGGCGTCCCCGCGACCTGGACGCCGACCCGGAAGTAGTGGAGCCCCTGATCGGTGGTCTTCCCCTTCTCGTCCTTGGCCGAGATCCGGGCGGCCACGGTCACGGCCCAGTAGCCGGGGTCGACCTGCTCGGCGGCCACGGTGGTCACGCTGGTGGCGTGCCGGGAATTGGGCTTGTTGGACAGGCCCACGGGCTCGGAGTAGTACGGCAGGAGGTCTTCTTCCGTTCCCTCCCCGGCGGACAGGTAGGCCGTCACGTACAGTTCCGCGAATCCCGCGGGGCCCGTGGCGGACGGCTGGGACTGCGACTGCCCGGCGCGTGCGACCGGCGTCGCCCGCGACGAACTGGCGACCGCCACCGCGAAGAACGCCAGGAGGGGCCCCGCCAGGACCAGAATCCAGACGCCGACGGTGACCACCTTGGTGAGGCCCGCCATCTTGACGGTGGTCTGCTGCCAGCCGGTGGCCGCCTCGTCCAGCTCGTCGGTCTCCTCCTCGCCGGGTGTTTCGGCGGGCACCATCTGGGGAGCCGGTGCATAGCGCGAGGTGCGCGTGGCCTTCGGCTCCGGCGGTGCCTGTTCGGTGGTCTTCTGCTTCTTGTTCGCCAGCCTGAGGCCGCGCTTCATCGCATGTCTCCCTGAGCGGTCCGCAGCATCGGGTGTGCCTGGGGCAGGTGGATCCGGCCGTACGTGTGTGACGTCAACAAGCCACCATCCTGGGTGACTTGTGTCACCGCTTCGTCACTTCGCCGTCGCGAACCTGTCAGAGGCTGCGCGCCTGTCCGGGGCGGCGGACCTGTCGGGGGCCGCGAGCCTGCCGGAGGCGGCGACCGCGAGCCGGCGGACGGCCCTGCTGCGCCGCTGCCGCTGCCGGGCGCCGTCCCGCGCGGAGGGGCGCGGGGTGGCGGGATGACCGGTCGGCCGGTCCCGGTAGTAGCCGGTGATGAGGCGGGCGTCCTCCACGCCCAGGGCGCCCGACTCCAGGGCCCAGACGAGGAGTTCGACCAGTTCCGCCCGGGCGTCCCAGCCGGTCGCGCGCCCCGGGTCGTCCTCGGCGAGCAGCCGGTAGTCGGCGGCCCTCGCGAGGAGCAGGGTCAGTTCGGCCTGGGAGGCCGGACAGGCGTCCGCGGCAAGGAACCCGGCCGCGCTGTCCGGGTCCAGGGGAACGGCGGACGGGTCGGGTGCGGTCAGGCGGCGCGTCAGGCGCAGGGTCTCCAGGGCGAGGTTGGCCGCGATGCGCCGGGGGCGGCGGTGGACGGGGTAGGTCCGGACGACCTCGTAGAGCGCGCCGACCGTGAGGGAGACCGTCTCCTCCCAGTCGTACTGCGGGCGCAGCTGGCTGCGGGCGATGCGTATCGCCTTCGGGAGCATCGTCTGCACCACGGTCCGGGCGGCGAGCGGGCCGCCCGGACCGCCCGTGACGGCGGCCCGGAGCAGCGGGAGCAGGATGCGGTCCTGGTCGCCGGAGGTCCGGCAGGCGCGCAGGGCGTCGAGCACGGACTGCGGGCCGGTGAGCGCCGGGTCGCCGTACCAGCGGCGCAGGTGCAGCCGGAACGTCTCGTCCTGGCTCAGGCCCGCCCACTCGGCGTTGAGGCGGCCCACGAGCCCGTCGTTCCGGGTACGCGGTGGTGCGTCGGTACGCATTGGATCTTCTCCCCCTGGACGTGCTGTGGAACACGGCTGATGGTGCGCCCCGCCCCTTGACCGCCCGGTTGTCCGCGTGAAGAAGCCCTCCGGGCAAGGGTGGTGGGCGTCGCGGACAAGGTCTTGACCGGCCGACTCGAAGCGACTGCCGAGCTGCCGGCAGAGAAGTGATCGATGTGGCGGGTGAGGCGATCAGATTCTGCTCACACGCAGGTCGACAACCAGCCCTTCTGTCACCGCAGTCGGACATAGTTGTGACAGAACGGCGTCCGTTCGGCGCGGACTTGTCATGCAGAATGACGGCACATCACTTTCCGGACACAGACGACGCTGCGCACTCGGGCGCAGGACCAGGGGGGTCCGATGGCACGCGGGAGGAAGACCGGCCTGATGGCCTGTTCGGGGATGGCGGTCTGCCTCCTCGTACTGGCCACGGGCTGCGGCGCGGAGGACGAGAAGAAGCCCGCCGAGCCGACGGCGAGCAGCACCAAGGACGACGGCGCGAAGAAGAAGCGCGCGGCGGCCGAGCGCGACGCCCTGGCCGCGTACCGCGGGATGTGGGACGCGCAGACCAAGGCGTACTCCACGGGCAGCATGAAGGACGTCAAGCTGAGCGACTACACGACCGGCGACGCCGCGGCGAAAATCATCGACGCCTTCACGTACTACCAGAAGACGGACATCACCTACACGGGCCCGCCGGCCATCGCGCCGAAGGTCACGGCCGTCGACGTGGACTCCTCGGTGCACACCGCCACGATCAGCGACTGCGTCGACGTGACCGGGATCGTGGTGCGCCGGGCGACGGGCAAACCGATTGCGGGTGTGAAGGAGGACGACCGTCGCCCCTGGACCGCGAAGGCCACCACGGCCAAGGACGGCAAGGGCGGCTGGCGGATCGTCGACTACACGATCGACAAGGACCGGACGTGCTGACCCGGGGGCGCCACGCGCGCGGAGTGCTCACCGCCCTGGCCGCCGGGGCGCTGCTGCTGGCCGGAACGCAGGCCGCCGTGGCCGAGGGCGGCGTGAAGTGCCCGCCCGGGGCGCAGGTCTGCGACATCACCGCCGAGGACCCGGGCGAGCCCGGGGACGACGGCGGCTCCGGCGGGGGCACGGGCGGCGGTTCCGGGGGCGGCCGCAAGTGCCACCGGGAGAACGGCCAGGAGATCCCCTGCTACGTGCCGGGGCTCGGCTTCTGGAACGAGTCCTGCTACTGGATTCTGCTCGACCCGCAGCCCCCGGCCGACGACTACATGATGTGGGGCAACCACAAGCCGGACGAGGGCGACATCTACCACCCCACCAACTGCCCGGACTTCCCGTACAAGGGCGCCGGGACCTTCGTCCCGCGCGACACCTTCTTCCCCAACGGCACGATCGGCAAGGACGCCGGGCCCACCCCGGCCGAGCTGGCCGAGCGCGCCGTCGCCCAGATGACCCTCAAGGGCGCCGACATCGGCATCGCGCCGGAGCCGGGCCGCACGGGCCTGGTCGGGCTGCCGGTCTGGATGTGGAACAAGCAGCACCCGAACACCACCGGACCGCAGACCAGGACCGTCACCGCCGGGGCCGTCACGGTCACCGCCACCGCCAAGGTGTCGAAGGTCGTGTGGAACATGGGCGACGGCTCGTCCGTCACCTGCACCAAGCCCGGCGAGCCCTACCAGGAGTCGTACGGGAAGCGGGAGTCGCCCGACTGCGGGCACGTCTACCGCCACACCTCGCGCGGCAAGGCCGGGAACAAGTTCAAGGTCACCGCCACGTCCACGTGGACCATCCACTGGGAGGGCGGCGGTGAGAGCGGCGACCTGACCGAGAGCCGGGAGTCCGCCACCACCGTGGCCATCGGCGAACTCCAGGTCGTCGGCTGACGACCGGGACGCAGCACCGCCCGATGACGAGCACGAGCAGCGAAAGCACTGCTGGAGGCACCCATTGAGCAGGACCAAGACCGCCGCCCCGCCCTACCAGGGCGGCGCGCCGGGCACCCCCGGACCCACCCCGGTGGCGCCCCCGCGGGCACTGAAGCAGCGACGGCGCCGCCCGGCGCTCATCGCACTGTCCCTCGCGCTGACCGCGGTCGGCGGCCTCTCCGGCGCCCTGCTGTTCACGGCGACCGGCGAGCGCACCGACGTGCTCGCCGTCAGCCACGAGGTGGCGGCCGGCGAGGTCATCGAGGACGGCGACCTCACCGAGGTCTCCATATCCCTGGACCCGGCCCTCAAGCCCGTCAAGGCGGTGGACCGGGGCAGCGTCGTCGGCAAGCGGGCCGCGGTCGCGCTCACCCCGGGCGCCCTGCTCGCCCGCGACCAGTACACGAACACCAGTCTCCTCAAGCAGGGCGACACCCTCGTCGGCGTCGCCACCAAGCCCTCCCAGCGCCCCACCTCCGGGCTGTTCCCGGGGCGCAAGGTCCTCATCGTCAGCACCCCGGGCGAGAACGACGAGACGGCCGACGCCCCGCCGCAGACCATCGCGGCCACCGTCGTCGCGGTCGGCGACCCCGCCGACGCCACCGGGGTCGCCACCATCGACGTGGCCGTCCCGGCGACCGACGGACCGGCCCTCGCGGCGCGGGCCGCCACCGGCCGGGTGGCGATCGTCGTGAAGAGCGGGAGCGGTTCCTGATGTCCGTGATCGCGCTGGCCGGCGGGACCGGGGCGCCGGGGGTGACCAGCACGGCGCTCGCCCTGCTGCTCGCCTGGCCCCTGGACCCCGGACGCCGGCTGATCCTCGCCGAGTGCGACCCCGACGGCGGGGCCGTGCTCGCGGGCGCCCTCCAGGGCCGGATGGACGCCCGCTACGGGCTGCGCAACCTCGCCGTGGCCCAGCGGAAGGACGAACTGGTCGAGGCGTTCTGGCGGCAGCTGGTCGACATCTCCGAGGACAACAGCAGCAGCCGGCTCCTGTTGCCCGGGATCACCGACCCCGCGCAGGCCGCCGGTCTCGACCCCGCCTGGGGGAGCCTCGCCGAGCTCTTCGCCCGGATCGAGGACCACCAGCACGACGTCCTGGTCGACCTCGGCCGGCGCGGCGCGTTCGGCGCGTCGGCGGTGCTCGCCAAGCGCGCGGACGTCGTCGTGATGGTCGTCCGCAACACCCTGCGCGGAGTCCAGAGCGCCCAGGTCCGCGTCGAGGCGCTGCGCAAGTCGCTCGCCGGGCCCGGCGGCACGGGGGCCGACGCGCTCGCCGTCCTGCTGGTCGAGGGCGGGCCCTACAAGTCCGGCGAGGTCGAGAAGGCGCTCGGGGTGCCGGTGCTCGCCACCGTCCCCTGGCGGCCCAAGCAGGCCGAGGTGCTGTCCGACGGGGTGGACGGCGGCAGCCGCTTCGAGCGCTCCGACCTGATGCGCGCCGCCCGCGCGGCCACCGGACCGCTGCGCGAGCGGGTCGCCCTGCGCCGCGACCGCCTCGCACCGCGCGCTCCGGGCCCGTACAACCAGGGCCCGTACAACCAGCAGGGACCGCACGGGGAAGGGGACATGGCCCATGCGCGCTAACCCCCTGCACCCGGACCCCGTGATGCACCCCAGCCCGGCCGCCGAGCACACCGTCGCGTTCAAGCGCGGCGAGTTCGGCCCGCCCGTCCCGCCCCGGACCGACCCGCGCGCCGGGCAGCGTCCCGCCGCCGGGGTCTCCTCGATCCGGGCGCTCGGCGAGACGCGCCTCCCGCAGGCGACCGTGGACTACCGGGTCGCCGGCGAGATCAAGAAGCGGGTCGCGGACCGGCTCGCCCAGGAGATCAAGGCGTCGGCCCGGATGAGCCCGGAGTCCCAGGCCCAGCGCGGCCGGGCGCTGATCAACGAGGCCGTCGCCGTCTGGTCCGACGCCATCGCCGTCGAGCGCGGGGCGAGCACCACCCAGGCCGAGGACGCCGCCCTCGCCTCCGCCGTCTACGACATGCTCTTCCGGGCCGGCCGCCTCCAGCCCTACCTGGACGACGAACGCGTCGAGAACATCCTCATCAACGGCTACGACGAGGTGTGGTTGGACTACGGGGACAGCGGACGGGTCCGGGTCGCGCCCGTCGCCGACTCCGACGAGGAGCTCCAGGAGATGCTCCGCGACCTGGCGCGCCGCACCGGGCAGAGCGAGCGGACCCTGTCCACCGCCGACCCGTTCCTCGCGCTGCGCCTCGCCGACGGCTCCCGGCTCCAGGCCGTCACCGGGGTCACCCCGAAGACCTTCGTCACCATCCGCAGGCACCGCGTCAAGGACGTCGACCTCGACGGCATGATCCGGCTCGGCGCCATCGACGAGACCCTGGCCGCCTTCCTCGCCGCCGCCGTGCGCGCCGAGAAGAACATCATGATCACGGGCGAGCAGGCGGTCGGGAAGACCTCGCTGCTGCGCGCCCTGCTCAAGGAGATCGACCCGGACGAGCGCTTCGCCACCATCGAGACGGAGTTCGAACTCTTCGCCCACACCAACGGCTTCCACCGCCAGGTCGTGCCGATGGAGTCCCGCGAATCCAACGGCGAACGCGGCGCCGACGGCCGGGGCGCGGGCGAGATCACCCTGCTCGACCTCATCCACCGCGCGCTGCGCATGTCGCTGTCCCGGGTCGTCGTCGGCGAGGTCCGCGGCCAGGAGATCGTCGCCATGATGCAGGCGATGACCAACGGCAAGGGCGGCAACCTCTGCACCATCCACGCCCGCCGCCCCGAGATCGTCTTCGACCGCATCGCGGAGCTGTACCTGCTGGCGCAGGACAACATGACCGAGCAGCTGGCCTACCGTCAGGCGGCCAACGGGCTCGACTTCATCGTGTTCGTCTCGATGCGCGACGAGACCCGCATCGAGGGCAGGCGCCACCGGTTCGTCTCGCACGTCCTGGAGGTCACCGGCATGGGCGAGAACGGCCGCCCCGCCACCAACCGGATCTTCGCGCCCCGCCCCGGCGAGCCGAGGGCCGTCCCGCACATGCACCCCTCCTGCCTGGAGGACCTGGTCCGGGTCGGCTTCCCCGTCCACCTGCTGGACAACCCGCGCGGCTCCTGGCCGCGCCCGCTGGATCTCCAGGTGATGGCCGGATGAACCTGATGCTGATGTGGGTGCTCGCCGGACTCGCCGTCGCGGGCGGCCTGGTGGGCCTGGTCGCGGGACTGGTCGGCACGACGGCCCCGCGCCCCGTCCGCCGCTCCCGGAAGGGCCTCGGCGGCAGCGTGGCGCACGACGCGGCCATGCGCCGCCGGACCCGCTGGGCCGCGGGCGGCGTCCTGGGCCTGGCCGTCTGGGTGATCACCGGTGTCTTCACCGGCGGGCTGCTCGTCGGCGCCGCCGTGGTCGGGGTGCCCTGGCTGCTCTCGCCCACGAAGAACGCCACCGTGCGCATCGACAAGCTGGAGGCGCTCGGCGAGTGGACCCAGCGCCTGTCCGACGTGCTGCGGCTCGGCATGGGCCTGGAACAGGCGATGATCGCCAGCCGGCGCGGCGCGCCCACCGAGCTGGAGCACGAGATCGCCGACCTCGCCGACCGCCTCCAGGTCGGCTGGCGTCCCGCCGACGCGCTGGAGTCCTTCGCCGACGCGCTGGACGACGTCACCGCCGACAAGGTGCTCGCCGCGCTGATGCTCTGCGCATCGGACCGGGGGCCCGGCCTCGCGCAGGCGCTGGAGGACCTGTCCGAAGCGGTACGCGAAGAGGTCGGCAAGCGCCGCCAGATCGAGGCCGACCGGGCCAAGCCGCGCACCACGGTGCGGTGGATGACCATCATCACGCTCTGCGTGGTCGGGGCCGGATTCCTCGTCCCCAGCTACACCGCGCCCTACGGCACGCTCCTCGGACAGCTCGTCCTGGCCCTGCTCACGGCGGCGTTCGCCGGGGTGCTGATCTGGATGCGCTCGCTGGCCGACCACCGTCCGGTGGCCCGGTTCCTGATCGCCGATCCGCGCAGCCGGGTCAAGCTGCCGGAACCGCCCGAACCGCTCCAGGAGGCCCAGTCGTGATACCCCCGGCCGCGATCTTCGCGGGCCTCGCCGTGGGCGGCGGCCTCGCCCTGCTCATCCGTGAACTGGTCGGCCCGCAGCCCGACCTGGCGGCCGGCCTGCGCCGCCTGAACGCCACCGCGCCGGAGCCGGACCAGGAGACGGGCCCGGCCAGCCGGGACGACGAGTGGGGCGCCTGGCTGCTGGAACACCTCCAGGGTCTGCCCGGGGTCACCATCCCGCGCAAGGACCTGGCGCTGGTCGGCCAGACCCCCGAGCGGTTCCTGCTGCTCAAGGCGGCGCTGGCGGGCGGTGGACTGCTGATCCCGCCGGTCGTCGTCGGCGCCTGGACGCTGATGGGGCTCGGCGTGCCGTTCTACCTGCCGGTCGTGGTGGGCCTGGTGCTCGGCACGCTGCTCTGGTTCATCCCGGACCTGTCCGTACGGGACCAGGCGGCGCGGGCGCGCGAGGAGTTCTCGCACGCGATCGCCGCCTATCTGGACCTCGTCGCGCTCAAGCGGGCCGCCGACTCCGGGCCCACCGAGGCCCTGGAGCGGGCCGCCGCCGTCGGCCGGGGCTGGGCCTTCACCCGGCTCCAGGAGGCGATGATGCGGGCCCGCGTGGACAAGGTGCCGCCGTGGGAGGCGCTGGTCCAGCTGACCCAGGAGCTGGACCTGCCGGTCCTGGAGGACGTCGCCGAGATCATGCGGATGTCGGCGCACGACGGCGCCGCCGTCTACACGACGCTGCGGGCCCGGTCCAAGTCCCTGCGGACCGAACTGCTCGCCAAGCAGGCCGCCGAGGCGAACGAGAACAGCGAGAAGATGACCGCCCCCGGCGCGCTCCTCGCCGTCCTCGTGATGCTGATGGTCGCCTTCCCCGCGGTGATCAACATCATGGCGACGTAACAGCGGTAACAACCGGCTACGGGCCGAACCGCCGTCACCCCCAACGACGTCTCCTCACAAGGGAGTCGACGCACACGAAGAGAAGGAACGAGGAGGCTCGCAGCATGAACGCGATCAACAAGCTCACGAACCGGGCCGCTGTATCCCTGACCATGGTCCTGGCGGTGCTGGCCGACCGCGTCGAGCAGGGCGCCAAGGACCCGGACCGCGGCGACGTCAGCATCACCACGGTGATCATCTGGGTCGCCGCCGTGACGGGCGCCCTGCTCATCGCCGGCACCATCGCGACGGTCATCTCCAGGTACAACGGCAAGCTGGCGGGCATCTGATGAAGCCCGCGGTCGTCGCGCGCCGCCCGCTGGACGACCGCGGCGACACCTCGGTCCAGATGGCGATCGTCTTCCCCTTCATCATCCTGCTGACGATCGCGGTGGTGCAGGTGTCGCTCTGGTACTACGCGCGCAACGTGGCCCTGACCGCCGCGCGCGAGGGCGTCGCGGCCGCCCGGGTCTACGAGTCGGGCCCGGGCGCCGGGGCGGAGCGCGCGCAGGACGTGCTCGGCCGGATCGCGGGCAACACGCTGCTCGGCCCGTCCGTCTCCACGGGCGGCAGCACGGCGGAGCGCATCCGCGTCCAGGTCACCGGACGCGCACCGTCGCTGCTCCCCGGGGTGCCGGGGCTGACGATCACACAGAGCGCGTCCGGACCCGTGGAGCGCTGGACGACCGGGGGATGAAGTGAACTGGGACGACCGGGGGAGCGAGGCGATCCAGGCCGCGATCGTCACGCCGTTGATGATCATTTTCCTCTGCCTGGCCCTCGCGGGCGGCCGGGTGGTGACCGCCGGGAACAAGGTGGACGCCGCCGCGGAGGACGCGGCCCGCGAGGCGTCCATCTCGCGCACCGCCGGGGCCGCGCGGAGCAACGCCCTGGCCGCGGCGCAGGAGACCCTGGCCGACCAGGGCCTCACCTGCTCCGGCACGCGCGTCAGCGTGGACGCGTCGGGGCTCAACGCCCCCCTGGGCACCGTCGGAACGGTCCGCGTGACGGTCGCGTGCACCGTTCCGCTGTCCGACCTGATGCTGCCGGGCGCCCCCGGCAGCCACACCCTCACGTCGACGTTCACCTCGGCGGTCGACGCGTACCGGGAGCGGGACTGATGCGTACGTACGACGACCGGGGCGGCATCGCCGTCTACAGCGCCATCATCACCGTGGCGCTCCTCGCCGTCATCGGGATCACCGTGGACGGCGGCGGCAAGCTGCGCGCCACGGAGCGGGCCGACGCCATCGCCATGGAGGCCGCCCGGGCCGGCGGCCAGGCCATCGATCCCGCCCAGGCCATCCCGGGCAAGGCCGTCGTCGCCCAGCCCGCCGCCGCGCAGGCCGCCGCCGCGGCGTACCTCTCGGCGGCCGGGGCGCACGGCAGCGCGACGGTGTCGGCCGACGGGAAGCGGGTGACGGTCACCGTGACCGACACGTACGACACGCGCTTCCTCACGGTCGTCGGCATTTCCTCCATGTCCGTCCACGGGGAGGGGCACGCCACGCTCATCCACGGTGTCGTCGCCCCCGAAGGGTCGTGATCGCGGTGCGTACGGTTGGCAATCTGATACGGGCCCTGCTGAGCCTGGCCGTCCTGGCGGGGCTGCTCGTCGGGCTGCCGGTGCTGCTCTGGTGGGCGACCGGCGTCGTCCTCGGCAACGGCATCGAGGACCTGACCCACCTGTTCTCCCGGCAGGACACCGGGGGCGCCTTCCTGCTCCTGCTCGCCGCCGCCGGATGGGTCGGCTGGGCGGGCTTCGCCTTCTCCGTCCTGCTGGAGATCCCCGCACAGCTGCGTGGCCGTACGGCCCGTCGGCTGAGCGGCCTCGGGGCGAGCCAGCGGGCCGCCGCGACGCTGATCGGGGGCATCCTGGTGCTCCTGCCGACGGCCGGTTCGGCCCTCGCCGCACCGGCCACCGCGCCGGTCTCCGTCACCCAGTCGTACGCCCACACCGGCGCCCAGGACACCGCGCACGCCTCGGACGCCCGCACCACGCGGGAGGCCGCCTCGGCCGACTCGTACACCGTGCGGGACGTCCGTCCGGCCGAGAGCCTGTGGAGCATCGCGGAGGACCGGCTGGGCGACGGCAACCGCTGGCACGAGATCGCCACGCTCAACGAGGGCCGGGTGATGGCGGACGGCACGGTCTTCCACTCCCAGGGCTTCCTCCAGCCCGGCTGGAAGCTGCGGATGCCGGCCGGCACGGGGGCCGCCCACGAGGCGGCGGCGTCCTCCGGGGAGACGGCGACCGTCCGCCCCGGCGACTCGCTGGGCGCCATCGCGGACCGCGAACTCGGCGACCCGGCGCGCTACGGGGAGATCTTCGATCTCAACCGGGGGGCGGAGTTGCCGGGCGGCGGCACGTTCACGAACCCGGACCTGATCATTCCGGGCCAGAAGCTGAAGCTGCCCGCGTCGGGCCCGCAGGAGGCGGACCCGGCCAACCCCGGTCCGGCGAAGCCGAAGCCCGCGGACCCGGCGCCGGACGAGTCGTCCCGCCCCGCCCCCGCGAAGCCCGAGCCGGCGGACCCGGCCCCCGCGAAGCCCGCCGAGACGGCGAAGCCGAAGCCGGCGGAGAGCGCCGAGCCGGCCCCGGCCAAGCCCGCGGAGACGGCCAAGCCGAAGCCGCAGGAGTCGGCCAAGCCGAAGCCGCAGGAGTCGGCCAAGCCGAAGCCGCAGGAGTCGGCCAAGCCGAAGCCCGCCGAGACGGCGAAGCCGAACCCGGCGGAGAGCGCCGAGCCGGCCCCGGCCAAGCCCGCGGAGACCGCGAAGCCGAAGCCGCAGGAGTCGGCCAAGCCGAAGCCCGCCGAGACCGCGAAGCCCGCTCCCGCCGAGACGGCCAAGCCGGAACCGGCCGAGAGCGCCGAGCCCGCGCCCGCCGAGTCGGCGGAGCCGGCCCCCGCCTCCGCCGACGAGGACCCCGGCTTCTCCGCCCGTACCGGCGCCGGAATCGGCGCATTGCTCGCCGCCGGGGTCCTCGGCGTCCTCGGTACCCGCCGCATCGTGCAGCAGCGTCGTCGGCGCCCCCGGCGCCGCATCGCGTTGCCCGAGGGCGACGCGGCCGTGCTGGAGAGGGACATGCGGGCGGCGTCCGCGGACGTGCCCGAGGGGCTCGATCTGCTGGACCGCGCCCTGCGCACCCTCTCCGCCGAGCTGGCGCGCGGGCGCACCGCGCTGCCGCAGCTCGACGCCGTCGTCGTCACGCCGGACGGGGCCGCGCTCCACCTCTGCGAACCGGCCGTCCCCGTGACGCCGTTCGTGCCCGTGGTGAGCGGCGAGGAGATCTGGTGGTGCCCGAAGGACTCGGAGGCGCTGCTGCCGGCCGAGGGCGCCTCGGCGACCGCGCTCCCGTATCCGGCGCTGATCAGCCTGGGCACCAGCTTCGAGGGGTTCCCGGTCCTGGTCGACCTGGAGCGGATCGGGATGCTCCGGCTCGACGGCGAGGCGGACGACGTACGGTCCGTGCTGCTGGCGCTGGCCGTGGAGCTGGCGTCCGACTCGCTGCACGCCGAGCACACGGTCCGGCTGGTCGGCTTCGGCGAGGAGCTCAAGGCGGCGTTCCCTGGCCGCGTCGTGCACCACGCGACCCTGGACTCCGCCGTCGCCGGGCTCCGCGACCACGACGAGGCGCAGCGACGGGCGCTGGCGGAGAGCGGGGCGGAGAGCCTGCGCGAGGCGCGGCTGATGGGGACCGGGGCGGACGCCTGGGCGCCCCAGATCGTGCTGTGCGCCCTGCCGCTGACCGGCACCGACCAGAGCGCGCTCGACCTGCTCGAACTGACGGCGGCGCAGCCCCGCACCTCGCTGGCGGCCGTGACGAGCGCCGACGCCGCCCTCGGACTGCCGGAGACCTGGAGCGTCGACGCGGCACCCGGCGTCGTCGTGACGATCCCGGAGACGGACCTCGAAGTGATGCTGCAACGCCTCGAACCCGCCCAGTACGCGGCCCTGTTGGAGCTGATGGCGGTCTCCGAGCGGCCCATGGACGAGCCGACGCCCGACTGGGCGCGGCCGCAGGACCCACGACTCACGCTCGCCGTCATGGCGGCCCCGGAACCGGAGGCCGCCGGGAAGGACGGGAATCCGATGCACGCCGTCCCCGTGGAGGAAACGATCGCCGCTCCGGCGCCGGTGCCCGCCCACCCGTACATCCGGGTGCTCGGGCCGGTCGAGATGGAGTCCGCGGAGGGGCCGGTCGAGTCCAACCGCCGCGGCCGGCTGACCGAGATGGCCGCCTGGCTCGTCCTGCACCCGGGCCTGGAGCACCGCGCGCTGGACGAGGCGATCTGGCCGGGCCGGGAGGTCGGGCACTCGCTGCGCAACTCCAACGTGAGCAAGCTGCGCGCCTGGACGGGCGGCCAGTCCTATCTGCCGTTCGTGACGGACGGGCGGTACGCCTTCGCCCCGTACGTGCGGTGCGACTGGCTGGACTTCCAGGAGCTGTACCAGGAGGGCATGCACGCCCGGGGCCCGGCCGCCGACACCGCGCTGGCGCGGGCGCTCTCGCTCGTCCGGGGTACCCCGTTCGCGGGGACCAACCCGCGCAACTACCTGTGGGCGGACACCATGTTCCACGACATCGTGTCGTCGGTCGTGGACGTCGCCCACGAGCTGGCGGAGCGGTGCCTGGCCGCCGGTGACCTCACCGGCGCGGTCGCGGCGGCCACGCGCGGCCTGGTCGCGTCCCCGGAGAGCGAACTGCTCACCCGGGACCTCTTCCGGGCCCACGCGGCACGCGGCGACCGGTCCGCCGTCATCGAGGCGGCGGACCGGCTCAACCGGCTCAACGAGGAGCTGGGCACCGACGCGGAGGACGAGACCATCGACCTGCTCCGGGACATCCTCAACGCCCTGCCCGACGCCCCGGCACCGGCCACCACCTCGGCGGCCTAGCCCTCCAGCGGCTCGTACGCGAACCAGTCGAAGTGCACCGTGCCGCTCTCCGCGTACAGGCCGATCACCCGGCCCGTGAAGCCGCCGGTCACCTCCGTGGAGAGGTAGCGCCCGTCGAGGGAGCCGAGCACGGTGAACGTGCCGTCCGGCTCCTCGACGCCCAGGGAGACCGTGTCGGGGCCCGTGCACGGGTCGAGCGGGGCCCGGGTGGGGACGATGTCGATCCCGAGCACCACCGGTCCGGCGGGTGCCGGGCGGGAGGCGACCACCGTGCGGAGCGGGCCGATCCGAGCGACGAGCCTGATCTCGCCGCCGTCCGCCTCGACCGCGTAGTGGTGCGCCTCGTCGAGCCGGACCGCGAGCCCGCCGCGGCCGTCCGCCGCGTCCGCCAGTGTGCGCGCCCGGCACGCCAGGTGCTGCTGGCGGCGGCCGGTGAACACCGCGTCCGGTTCGTCCAGCGTCGCGTCCCGCCCGTGCAGGGTCAGCCAGCCGGGGCGCTCCTTCGTCCCGGCCCGCCCGGCGGTGGAGCGGCGCGGCGAGATCCAGTACGGGCGCGGCTCGGCCAGGTCGAAGTCGTCCCGGGCCGGGGCGGCGGGGGCGGGCGTCAACGGCCACGGGGGCGCCGGGAGTTCGGTGCTCACCTCGCCGACGACGGGCCAGCCGTCCACCCAGGTCACCGGTGCGAGGAAGGTCTCCCGGCCGAGCACGTGCCAGCCCGGGGTGCCGCCGCCCGGCCGTACGCCGAGCAGCACCAGCCACCAGGAGCCGTCGGGCCCCTGCACCAGGTCGCCGTGGCCGGTGTTCTGGATGGGGTGCTCACGGCCCCGGTGGGTGAGCACGGGGTTGTCCGGGCACGGCTCGAACGGCCCGGAGGGCGAGGGGCCGCGCGCCACCGAGACGGCGTGCCCGCGCTCGGTGCCGCCCTCGGCGATGACCAGGTACCAGTGGTCGCCGATCCGGTAGAGGTGCGGGGCCTCCGGCGCCTTCGCCCCGGGGGCCCCCGACCAGATGCGGCGCGGTTCGCCGAAGGTCTCGCCGGTGTGCGGGTCGATGCGGACCTGGGAGACCCCGGCGATGGTGCACCAGCAGGTGCCGTCCTCGTCCCAGGCCAGGTCCGGGTCGATCCCGGGCACGCCGGGGAGCGGGACCGGGTCGGACCAGGGGCCCGCCGGGTCGGTGGTGGTGAACAGCAGGTTGCCCACCTCGACGTTGGTGACGACGAGCCAGAACCGGCCGTCGTGGTGCCGGAGCGTCGGCGCGTAGATGCCGCCGGAGGTCCGGGTCTCCGGGGTCAGGTGAAGCTGCTCGGGCCGGTCGAGGACGTTGCCGATCTGCGTCCAGTTGACCAGGTCGCGGCTGTGGAAGAGCGGGATGCCCGGGAAGTACTCGAAGCTGGAGCACACCAGGTAGTAGTCGTCGCCCACGCGGCAGACGCTGGGGTCGGGGTGGAACCCGGAAATCACCGGGTTTCTGACGGTCGTGCCCGTCTGCTCTCGGACTGGCATGGCATCCGTTCCTGTACGTCGCGCGTGCTGCCGGAAGAAGGCGTCGAGGCGTCTGTGTCGAAGCGCTTCGATACCGAGGTGACCCTAGTAACCGGGGGCGTGCGCGACAAGAGGGCTTCGGGCGGAGAAGGCGGAGAATGGGGGAGGCCCGTCCGGGCGTTGTGCCGGACGGGCCTCCTGGACGCTTCCGCCGCCGGGTGGTCTCAGCCCGCCCGGCGGCGCCTCAGCGCGTACCAGGTGAGGGCGCAGACGGCGAGCAGCACGGCTCCGGCGCTCCCGGCGCCGGCCGGTGTGGCGAGCAGGCCCAGCCGTGAGTCGTCCTCCTTCGAAGCGCTTGCGGTGGCGGCGACGGCGCCCGGCTTCGCGCTCTTCGCCCCCTCGGACGCCGTGGGCTCCCGTTCGGGCGCGGTCCCGCCGCCGAAGCGGAAGACCGGGCCGTCATCGGCGCGCGGTGTGCCGGAGACGTCCACGTCCAGCGAGAGGGGGACCACGATCCCCTTGGCCCGGTCGCCGGGCTCGGCGACCTGCGCCTGGATGTAGTAGGTGCCCGGCACGTCGTAGGCGTCGGGGGCGCTGCTCGTCGTGGTGCCCGGCTCGGTGATCTCCCAGGGGCCGCAGACCCGCTCGATGTGTCCGGTCCGGCGCGCGAAGAGCTCCGTCAGCCGGTGGTCCTCGTTGCACAGCGTCGACGTCCGCCGCGCGTCGTAGACGGTGACGGCCAGTCCGGCGGTGGTGGACTGCGGGAAGTCCTCGGGGATGTCCACGCCCGCCTTGACCGTCAGTCGCTGCCCCGCCTTCAGCTCGACCCGCCAGAAGGGGGCCTCGCCGACGGTGATGGACTGGCGGTGGGTGCCCGGGCCGATCGAGGTGGCGCCGTTGAAGGAGAAGCCCCCTTCGGCGTCGGCTCCGACGCGGGGCTCCGGGGGCCGGGGCGCGGTCGCCCGGGCCGTCCGGTCGGCGATGCCGATGAGCAGTTCGACCGGCATGGCCGCGTCCCCGGACCGCGTCACCCGGTTCTCCACCCTGATGCAGCCCAGGTCGTCCGCGGCGGGCTTGTCGGCCTTGCCGCCGGCCCCGCTGCGGCCTCCGGTGGAGATGACGTTGGCCCACCCCATGGACTGGTCGAACTCCCGCAGCCAGGAACGGGGTTCGGGCTCGTCGGCGGGGCCCGCGGCGACGGTGATGAGGGACCCGCGCGGGTAGCCCTTCTCGGCGACGGCGGTGGCGCTCACCTGGAGCAGCTGGTCCTGCCGCTTCTTGACCCGGTAGTAGAGGTCCCGCCCTCCGGTGAACTCGTCCAGGTACTGGCCGGGTTCGACCAGCGGCGCGTTCCGGCAGCCGTCGAGCGAGCCGTCGACCGGCTTCCCGGTGGCCTGGTAGGTCCGCCACTCCTTGCGGAACAGGGTGTCCAGACCGGAGATCAGCGAGTCCGCGTCGTCGGAGTCCGTGTAAGCGCCGCCCGTCACGTCGGCGATGCACTTCAACTGGGCGCGGGCCGAGGCGGGCGCGCGGAACCCGATGACGTCCACGGCCAGGTCGACGCCGCGGTCCTTGAGCTCGCGGGCCACCTCGCACGGGGGCGGCGGGGCACAGGTGTCCTCGCCGTCCGAGACCAGGACGACCCGGCGCTCGCCGCTCGCGCCGAGGTCCTTGGCCGCCGCGCGCAGCGAGACGCCGATGGGCGTGAACCCGACGGCCTCGAAGCCGGCGACCCGGCTCTTGGCGTCGGCCCGCGCCGCCCGGTCCATCGTGGCGACGGGCAGCACCGGTTGCGTATCGGCGCAGCCCTTCTTCCGGTCCTCGCCGGGGTAGGTGGCGCCGTACACGCGCAGTCCCAGCTCGGCCCGGGCGGGTGCCTTGTCGATGATCCGGGTGACCGCCTGTTTGGCGGCGGAGAGCCGGGTCCGGCCCTTGCCCGCGTCCGCCTGGTTCATCGACCCGGAGAGGTCCAGGACCAGGTCGATCCTGGCGGGCTCCGGCGTCTCCGGAGACGCGGCGGGAGTCGCGCCCGCCTGCGTCGCCGTCGTCAGGAGGGAGGCGGCCAGTAACACGGGCAGGGCGGTGAGTGCGCGACGTCGCCAGGATGTCGGATTCACGAAGGTGCTCCCAAGAGGTCGGTCCGTCGGTCGGCGGGACGGATGGCGGATCATTCACCTCCACGGACGATAAGCAATTGCAAACGGTTCCCTGGCTCATGAACTCCCTGTTGATTGAGTATTTGTGCTGGATCGTGTGCGGCCAGAGATTCCGACTGCAACGCATCTACCGATCTCGTCGCACTGCCCGCACGGCTACGGCGGGCGGGCAGGTCGCCGGGGCAGCCCGGCCGGGCAGCCCGAAGAGGGAGCTGCCGGGGCGGCGGCCGGATCGGCAGGCTGAGGGCATCGCACCGCTCCCCTTCCCTTCTGCTCCGAGGAGTCCTCCCATGGCACTGACCGCCGACCGGCCCACCGCGACGAAGGACACGGCGGGCCCGCTCGCCACCGGCCGGCCGGACCTCGCCGTCCGCTCCCGGCTCGCCGCGCTCAACGCGTTCCTGATGAGCGGGCTCACCCTGTGGCTGGGCCTCGTCACCCTCAACAACCTCAACGACTTCGGCACCAACAAGGCGCTCATCGGCCAGATGCTGACCATGCGCGACCTGGTGAAGGACCCGATACGGGGCAACGGCCTGGAGTGGCGCGCGATGCCCGAGTCCATGGCCACGCCCGCGCTGATCGGCGTCATCGTCTACGAGCTGCTGATCGTGGCCCTGCTGGCCCGGGCGGCGTACGGGCTGTGGCGCAGGGCGCGCGGCCTGGAGACCGGGATCGTCGTGACGCAGCGCGCCAACATCGCCCTGGGCGCCTTCGCCGGGCTGTTCCTGCTGTTCCTCTCGGGCGGCATGTTCTTCGGCTACTGGATCTACATCGGCGCCGCCCAGCAGGTCCACTTCACCGGCCTCATCATCGGCCTGCTCGCCGCCCTGCTGGTCAACCTGCCCTCGGTGACGGGCGCCCAGCAGGAACGCTGACGCCCAGTCAACTCAGCTTGCCCCACTGCCCCGTCGGCGGTCCTTCCGATACGGACCCTTCCCCAAAAGGGGTATCGGAACGCCCGCCGATGGGGCATGTGTGTGTCCGGGGCCCGTCATTAATGTCCCTGGCCATGGGGGCATACACCGCACAGATCAATTCCGGGACACCGACTTCCACCCTGCGGATCGCAGGTGCGGCACGCGCCGCGGTCCTCTTCCTCGAAGAGGCGCGCGTCAGCGTGCAGATCGTCTTTCTGATGCGTTTCCTGGCCGCGGCAGCGGTCAGCGCCGGGGGCGGGCTCGCGGGGGTGGGGCCCGGGCTGGCCGCCCCGGCGGCCTGCTGGGTCCTGGCGACGCTCTTCACGTACGGCATCAACGGGGTGTCGGACGTCCAGGAGGACCGGCTGAACCGGACCGGGCGGCCGATCGCCCGGGGCGACCTCTCACCGACGGCGGCCGCCCGGCTGACCTGGCTCTCCGCCGCCGGATCGGTCATCACCGCACTGGCCTGCAACGACGTCCTGCTGATCACCTTCGTGCTGGCGTTCCTCTTCCTCGGTTACGCCTACTCAGCCGCGCCCTTCCAGCTCAAGCGCAGCGCGGCCGGCACCTCGGGGTCCGTGCTGCTGATGGGCCTGCTGACGTACGCGGCGGGCTGGACGGCCGCGGGGGAGGGGCGGCCGCCGGGCGCGATGCTCGTCCTGGCCGCCGCGATGTCGCTGTGGATGTGCGTGGTGGGCGCCGTGACCAAGGACTTCTCGCACGTCCGGGGCGACGCCGCGGCCGGCCGCCGCACCTCGGTGACCGCCTGGGGCGACACCACCGCCCGGCTGGTGGGCGCGGCCGGTGCCCTCCTGACCGGCGGCGGTTTCCTGGCCGCCGCGCTGACGGGCTGGCCGGCGCTGCTGGGCCCCGCGGCCGCGGTCCTGGCGGGCGGGTCCGTGGTGGTGGCGGTGCTCTGCTGGTCGACGCGGGGCGACGCGGCCCGGGGCCGCACCCCGTACCGCGCCTTCATGGTGACGCAGCACCTGGTCCATCTCGCCCTGTTCGCCGGTCTGTTCGTCACCGCCTGACCGGTCCGGCACCCGCCCCGCACACACCCTCGTGTGCGGGGCCGAGTCGTCTCAGAAGCGGCGGCGGGGCGGTTCCGGCTGGGGGAGCAGGCCGCGTTCGACCGCCTTGTTCACGGCGTCGATCCGGGAGACGGCGTCGAGCTTGGTGAAGATGTTCCGCATGTGCCGCTTGATGGTCCCCTCGGCGATCCCGAGCTTCACGGCGATCTGACGGTTGCTCATGGCCTGGGCGACCAGGGCCAGTACCTCCGACTCGCGCTCGGAGAGCGTGCCCGCGCCGTCGGGTGCGGGCTGCGGGGCGCGCAGGCTGTCCGGCGAGACGGAGACGGTCACGGTGCGCAGCTCGCCGCCCTCGCGGGAGCGTACGGCGGAGATCAGCGTCTCGCGGCCGGTGCTCTTGTGCAGATAGCCGCTGATGCCGAGCTGCAGCAGCTCCTGCACCAGCTGCTGCCCGTCGTACATGCTCAGCACGATGATCCGGAGGCCCGGATCGCCCTGGAGCAGTCTGCGGACGGTGGCCGGGGGGTCGTTGCGCGGCATCTCGATGTCGAGCAGGACGACGTCGGGGCGGTGCGCGGCCGCCAGCCGGATCGCGTCCTCGCCGTTGCCGGCCTGGGCGACGATCTCGAAGCCGGGCTCGGAGCGCAGCAGGTCGCACAGCGCCTCGCGCAGCAGCGTGTGGTCGTCGGCGACGAGGATGCGTACGGATTCGGGGGAGGTGTCGTTCATCGGAGGGCCCGGTCCTCCTTGATCGGTATCCACATGGTGACGTGCGTGCCCCGGCCCGCCGGGGAGCCGATGTGCAGGGTGCCGCCGAGCAGGTCGGTGCGTTCCTGGAGGCCGGTGAGGCCGTTGGTGCGGCCCCCGGCGAGTACCTGTTCCACGTCGAAGCCGAGGCCGTCGTCGATGATCTCGCTCTGGATCTCGTGCGGCGCGATGTCGATGTGGACGACGATGTTTCCCGCCTCCGCGTGCCGGAAGGCGTTGCGCAGGCACTCGCGGACCATGACGAAGACCTCCTCCGCCACGGGCGCCGGAATCCACTCGTCCAGGCCCCGTACCCAGAGCTGCACGGGGACGCGCTCGTCCCCCATGGAGGCGACGAAGTCGGCGAGCGCCGCCTCCAGACAGCCGGTGATGGCGGGGCGGCGCAGTTCGGTGACCAGTTCCCGGGTGTGGGCGAGG
This sequence comes from Streptomyces sp. NPDC052299, assembly GCF_040679335.1. NCBI lineage: Bacteria > Bacillati > Actinomycetota > Actinomycetes > Kitasatosporales > Streptomycetaceae > Streptomyces > Streptomyces sp. NPDC052299. Next base: position 595,402 of record NZ_JBFAUP010000001.1, read on the forward strand.
GTCTCCAGGATGGCGTCCTGGGCGGCCCGCACCTCCTTGGGCACGTCGGCGTTCTGCCGGGCCACCTGGAGCTCGTACAGCTCCAGCTGGCGCATGGCGAGGCTGAGGGAGTTGCCGATCTGGTCGTGGATCTCGCGGGCCAGCTTGCGGTGGCCCTTGTCGTGCACCTCGCGGACCCGGGCGAGCATGAACGAGTCGTACGCGATCGAGCCGACCTCCAGGCGCCTGCCGATGCCCTGCTGGAGGGCGCGGATGGCGGCCGCGTAGGCCCGGTCGGCGCCCTCGACGCCCGCGGTGCACTCCAGCAGGCGTTCCAGGACGGTGTCGAAGAGGATCACCCCGGCCCGCACCGAGTGCGTGAGGTGGACGCCCTGCTGGACCCGGGCGCTGCCGAGGTCCACGACCTCGGCGATGTGGCTGTCGGAGACCTCCGTGAGGCCGGCCTCCAGGCTGTCGGCGCAGTCCCGGAAGACCCGGCGGCCCTGTAACTCGCACTGCGCCCAGACCTCGTCGTCGGCGGCGAGCGGACTGCTGATCCCGCGGAGCCGGGCGTGGTAGAGGGCGATGACCTCGTCCTCGTACGCCCTGAAGCGTTTCACGGGCGGGCCGCCCTGGCGGCTGCCGAGGCGGCTCTGCGCCGGTTCTCTCATCACGCTCTCCTCCCCCGGGGCTCAACTGCTTCTCTAGCGCTGAACCGGTGCAGGATAAGCCGATTTGTGGACTGCGTGGCGGTGATGGCTGGAATCAGCCATTGCCCCGCGCGCCTCAGCCGCGGCGGCGCAGTACGGCGGCGCGGACCTTCAGGAGGTTCGGCACCAGCGTGTAGACGACCGCGGGGACGACGATCCCGGTGATCACCAGGGTGCGCAGGAGCATCGGGAAGCCCTTGACGTACGGGCCGACCACCAGCTGCACCACGGTCAGGGCGGTGAACACCGCGATCCAGGTGAGCAGGGCGCGCATGTGGACGGAGGGCAGCGCGGCCGGCTGCGCGGGGGCGGCGGAGCGGGGCTGATTCCGGTCGGCGGCGGAGGTGGCGGAAGCGGCGGCGGGGCGGGCGACGGTGGTCATGAGGAGTCCCCTTCGGGTGGGTGTGCGCGGCATGCGGAAGGCGTTGCGGCGGTGCTGTCGCTGGTCCTGTCCTGGGGCCTGGGCGGTGGTGCTGCCCTCGGCGACGTGTTCCACTCTGCCAACCAACTAGTTGGATGTCAACCATCCAGTTGGTTGGCATCCGTGGGAAGCCGCTCTACGCTGGTGGCATGACCTCGGACACGACCCACACCAAGGAACGGCTCCTCGCTGCGGCGAAGGAGGAATTCGCTGCTCACGGCATCGCCGGGGCGCGCGTCGACCGCATCGCGGAGCTGGCCGGCGTGAACAAGGAACGGATCTACGGCTACTTCGGCAACAAGCAGAAGCTGTTCGACGCCGTCGTGGGGCGTGCGCTGGACGAGCTCGCCGCGGCCGTCCCGCTGAAGGGCGGCGACGACCCCGCCGAGTACGTGGGCCGGGTGTACGACTTCCACCGCGACAATCCGGTCCTCGTCCGGCTCTTCTTCTGGGAGGGCCTGCACTACCGGGACGGCGTCCTTCCCAACGAGGAGGGCCGCCGCGGCCACTACGAGGAGAAGATCGCCGCCCTCGCGGAGAGCTTCGGGACCGAGGCGTCGCCGCAGGTGGCGGCCTGCCTGCTGAGCCTGATCGGGCTCGCCGCCTGGCCCAACGCGGTGCCGCAGCTGGCCCGCCTGATCATCGGCCCCGACGCGGAGGCGGCCGGCGGCCTCGACCTGCGCGCCCACGTCGTGGCCTTCGCCCGCCAGGCCCTCTCCGACGTCCCGCTCGCCTCCCCGGCGTCCTGAGGAGCACGGCCCCCACCGGCCGGGCACCCCCGGGGCATCCGGCTACCACTTTCGGTCCGCGGCCACCCGGACTAGGAGGCAGTGACGGCCTCCACGGCCCTTCGCGCGTCTAGCGTTCCTTGCATACGGGTGGCCCCGGCGGCCACCGACAAGGACCCCTGGGGGTAAGGGCATGTCGCAGAACCGCGCGGCTCCGGGCCGTGTCCGTGAAGTCCCGTCCGGCCCGCGACGCCTGGCACGCACTCTCACCGCACCGGCCGAAATCCCAAGTACGTCCAGCACGAGGGATGTCGGCCGGCACGTCGAGAGCACGCACCAGACGCCGCAGGCCACGCCCTCCGGGCGTACGACGGGACTTCACGGACACGAACCGGCAGTCGCCGCCTCTTTGCCGGTAAGCGTCAACTCGCCGCAGCTGATCCCGCAGCAGGCGACCCACGTCATCCTCTCCGTCCGCGACGACCTCCAGCGCTACGGCCTGGAGCGCATGCTCGGTGCCGTGGACACGGTCGGCACCTGCCGGGCCTTCGCGGAGCTGTCGGCAGCCGTGGACGCGGTCGGCGACCCGGCGACCGACGTGCTGCTCATCGTGCCGGAGCCGGCCGACCTGGACGGCGACTCCGTGCTGCACCGCGTCGCCGCGTACGGGGTGCGCGTGCTCCTGCTGCTGCCCGACACCCGGTCCCTCGACCTCGACCGGGTCGCCTCCGTGGCTGGTGCCTCGCTGCTGTTCTCCGACGGCCTCGACGCGGCGGCCCTCGGCGACGTGCTCGGCGCGATGCGGGCCGGCGAGGCGCGCATACCGGCCGCCCTGACCCGGCCGCTCCTCGAACTCGCCGGGCGCGGCGCCCGCGAGGTCCCGGCCGCGCCCCGGCTCACGCCGCGCGAGCGCGAGGCCCTGACGCTCGTCGTGGACGGGCTCAGCAACAAGCAGATCGGGCGCCGGCTGCGGATCTCCGAGCACGGCGCGAAGCGGCTGGTCGCCAACATCCTGGCCAAGCTCAACTGCCCCAACCGCACGCTCGCCGCCGCCCGCGCCCTGCGCGAGGGCCTGTGCGGCCCCGCCCCGCAGGCCGCCGCCCCCGCGCCGGCCTCCCCCTACGGAACCGGCTGGTGAACTCCGCGATGAACTCCATGGACCGAGCGATCACGACGAAGGCCACCCGCGCCGCCTTCTTCGACGTCGACGAGACGCTGATCAACACCAAGAGCATGTTCGACTTCCTGCGGTTCTGGATGGCCCGCCACGGCGACGACGGCTCCGGCCACGCCGCCGTGATGGCCGGCGTCCGCGAGGCCGCCGCGTCCGGCGTGCACCGCTCGGAGATCAACCGCCGCTACTACCGCCGGTTCGCCGGGGTCGCGATGGACGAGCTGCGCACCGCCGGGCGCGAGTGGTACGAGGCGTACCGGCGCGGGCCCGCCGCCGTCACCGTCGCCACCTGGGCCGCCGCGAGCCGGCACCGGGAGGCGGGGGACCTGGTGGTGCTGGTCTCCGGCTCGTTCCGGGGCTGCCTGGACCCGCTCGCCGAGGACCTGGGCGCCGACCTCATCCTCTGCTCGGAGCCCGTCGTGGGTTCCGGCGGACTGCTCACCGGTGAGGTGGAGCGCCCGATGATCGGCTCGGTGAAGGCCGACGCGGTCCGCGAGACCATCGCCCGACTCGGCCTGAACGCGCGGGAGTCGAGCTGCTACGGGGACCACGCGAGCGACCTCGACATGCTCCTCGCGGTCGGCCGCCCCGTGGTCGTCGGCGGCAACGACCGGGTCCTGATGGAGCACGCCCAGCGGCTGGACTGGCCGGTCCTCCCGTCGGCCCCGGGCCGGCTGCGTACGGCGGGAGCCTGGGCGGCGGCGGAGCTCACGGGCCTCGCGGACCGGCCCGCGCTCGACGCCTCGGGCCTCACCGCCCCCGCCGCCTCCGGCCTCACCGCCCCCGCCGCAACGCGATCGCGGTGAGCACCAGCCCCTCGCGCACCGCCCAGTGGCCGGTGAACCAGCCCAGGCGGGCGCCGTCCACCACCGGCCCCGGCACCATCAGCCGGGCCCGGAAGGTGCCCGCCTCCGGGTCGAACGCGAGCCGGGCGTCCCGGAAGCCGAGCCAGCGGCCGGTGAGCGGGAACCACGTCTTGTAGACGGCCTCCTTCGCGCTGAACATCACGGTGGGCCAGTGCACTTCGGGCCTGGCCCGGGCCAGCTCGGCCAGGTGCTTGCGCTCGGCGGGCACGGAGATGTGCCGCACCATCCGCTCCTCCAGGGGCGCGTGGCACTCCGCGTCGATCCCGACGCTGTGGAAGCGGTCGCTGCGGGTCAGCGCCGCCGCCCGGTAGCCGTCGCAGTGGGTCATGCTGCCGGTCACCCCGGCGGGCCAGCGCGGTTCGCCCTTGGCGCCCGGGAGGACCGGGGCGGGGGCGACCCCCAGCGCCGACATCGCACGGCGGGCGCAGTGCCGGGTGGTGGTGAACTCCCGGCGCCGCTGCTCCACGCACTTCGCGAGCAACGGCTCCTCCTCCGGGAGGACCCGGGCTCCCGGCAGGTCGGCGGTGGTGTCGGCGCAGGCGACGGCGGACGGCAGGATCTGCTGGATCACTTCTGCTCCTGGGGGCGAACGCGCCGGAGAACCGGCGCACCGGGGCCGGCCGGATTCGGCGGCCCGCTGCCATCCCAGGACAGGTCACGGCAGTCGTGCGTTACGCCTCCGAGCATGCGCCGTCGATGCCTCTTCCGCTACATGCCCTTTCGGCCACCCCGTACCCCTGCCCGAATGGGCGCCCGGAACGGGGACCCGGAATGGGCACCCCGAATGGGCACCCCGTACGAGGGCTCATAAAAGCCATATTGAGCGACGAATTGACGCGGACTAGCTTCGAATCATCGAAATCCGAAAGACCGCGAAATCCGAAAGACCTCGAACCCAGGAGAAAACGATGCCCCACCCCTTTCTGGCCCGACTGGAATCCTTCCGCGATTCCGAGGCCGTCGCCTTCGAGGGCCGCAGTTACCGCTACGAGGACCTGCTGAGGCTCGTGGACGAATGGCGCGGCTTCCTCGACCGCCACCGGGTCCGCCCCGGCGAGGTCGTCACGCTGGAGGGGGCGTACTCCCCGCAGGCGTGCGCCGGTCTGCTGGCGCTCATCGAGCGCGGGGTCGTCGTCGTCCCGCTCACCGCCCTGCCCGCCGCCAAGCGCGCCGAGTTCCTGGACGTGGCCGAGGTCGAGGTCGTCGTCCAGGTGGACGAGGGCGGCGTGCACCGCTGTGAGCGCACCGGCCGCCGCGCCGACCACGCCCTCTACGGCGAGCTGCGCGCCGCCGGCCGCCCCGGCCTGGTGCTGTTCAGCTCGGGCACGACCGGCCGCAGCAAGGCGTCCGTGCTCGACTTCGACAAGGTCCTGGCCCGCTACGGGGAGCCGACCCGCCCCTCGCGCATCCTGTCCTTCCTCAGCCTGGACCACATCGGCGGCGTCAACACCCTGCTGCACACGCTCAGCCAGGGCGGCACCGTGGTGACCGTCGCGGAGCGCACCCCGGAGGCCGTCTTCGCGGCGATCGCCGAGCACCGGGTGCAGATCCTGCCGACCACGCCCACCTTCCTGAACATGGTGCTGATCTCCGGCGCCCACGAGCGGTACGCCACCGACTCGCTGAAGCTCGTCACGTACGGCACCGAGCCCATGCCGCTCCAGACGCTGCGCCGGCTCGGCGAGGCGCTGCCGGGCGTACGGCTCAAGCAGACGTACGGACTGTCCGAGCTGGGCATCCTGCCGACCCGGTCGCGCGGCGACGACACCCTGTGGGTGAAGCTCGGCTCGGCCGGCTTCGAGCACCGGATCGTCGACAACATCCTGTGGATCCGCTCCGAGATGGCCATGCTCGGCTACCTCAACGCGCCCGCGCCCTTCGACGAGGAGGGGTTCTTCAACACCCAGGACGTGGTCGAGGTCGACGGCGACTGGGTGCGCATCCTGGGCCGGAACTCCGAGATCATCAACGTCGGCGGCGAGAAGGTCTACCCCAGCGAGGTCGAGAGCGTCCTGCTGGAGGTCGAGAACATCGCGGAGGCCACCGTCAGCGGCCGGCCGAGCCCGGTCACCGGCATGGTCGTCAAGGCCACCGTGCAGCTGGTCGAGGACGAGGACCGGCGCTCCGTCACGCGCAGGGTGCGCGAGTACTGCGGCCGGCGCCTGGAGGCGTACAAGGTCCCGGTGCTCGTGGAGGTCTCCGCCGCCCCGCAGCACTCGGAGCGGTACAAGAAGATCCGGAGCGCGGCATGAGCGCCGCCGCCGGGGCCCCGGAGCAGGACCGGGTCGCCCTCGTCAGCGGCGGCAGCCGCGGGCTCGGCCGGCTCCTGGTCGAGCGGCTGCTCGCCGAGGGCTGGCGGGTCGCGACCTTCAGCCGGTCCGCCAACGACTTCGTCAAGGACCTCCAGGCCGAGCGGGGCGACCGCTTCCTCTGGGAGGCCGCCGACCTCGGGGACCCGGACGCGCTGCGCGGGGTCGTCCGCACGGTGGTCCGCCGCTTCGGCCGCGTCGACCTCCTCGTCAACAACGCGGCCGTGCTGCACCAGGAACTCTTCCTCACCACGTCCCGCAAGCAGACCGAGACGCTGATCGCGAGCAATCTGCTCGCCCCGATCACCCTCGCCCAGGCGTGCGCCCGCGCGATGACGCGCCAGGGCGGCGGCCAGATCCTCAACATCTCGTCCATCAACGCCATCCGCGGCTACCGGGGCGTGGCGGTCTACGCCGCCACCAAGGCCGGGCTCGACGGATTCAGCCGCAGCCTGGCCCGGGAACTCGGGGCCTTCAACATCCGGGTGAATTCGCTGGTGCCCGGATTCTTCGACAGTGACATGACCGAGGAAGTCACCGAGAGGAACCGGGAACGCATTCAGCGCCGCACCCCGCTCGGCCGACTCGGCACCATGAACGAAATCGCCGACGCCGTTCTCTATCTCATCTCGCCCGCCTCTTCATTCATCACCGGACAGTCGATCGTCGTAGACGGAGGAATCACATGCTGATCGCAGCCGACATCACCGCCCTGGTCCACCAGGAGATCAACGCCCTGCTCGCCGAGGCCGGCCGGCCCACGCACCCCACGCTCACCGGCACCGAGTTCCTGCACGAGCTGGGGCTCAACTCCCTGCTGCTGGCCCGGCTCGTCATCCAGCTGGAGATGGAGCTCGGCGTCGACCCCTTCGAGGAGGAGTACGTCATCTCCGACGTCCGTACGGTCGGCGCCCTGTCCGACGCCTACGTCCGCACCGTCGAGCAGCTGGCGGCCACCGCCGTCTGACGCACCGCACCCGCCCGCACCAGCCCCACATCCTGGAGGGATCGACATGTCGCACGAAGCACTCATCGCCGTCGGGGACCGTTTCGAGGACTTCCTCGCCAACCGGGGCACCGTCCCCGTCTCCGAGCTGCTCGCCCGGCTGCGCGCCGGGGAGCTGACCGAGAGCCTGTCGGTGAGCATCGGCCAGGGCCTCAGCGCCGGCCAGCTCGCCGAGATACGCGCCCTGGCCGAGGCGCACGGACCGGCCCTCTCGCTGGGCAAGGGCGGCGTCCCGGAACCGGCCGACCAGCGGCTCACCCACAAGCACGACGCGAAGAACGTCCTGATCGGCCCGGTCGGCCAGACGGGCGAGAAGCGCTTCGTCGCCGACCTCGTCATCGACGAGCGCGTCGAGGTCCTGGAGGACCACCTCACCGGGCAGCACATCCCGGCCATCACCCTCCTGGAGGCGGCCCGCCAGATGTGGACGGTGGTCACCGAGCAGTTCTTCGTCACCGGCCCGGAGAAGACCCGCTTCGTGATCGGCTCGGTCAACTCCGAGTTCCACAGCTTCGTCTTCCCGCTGCCCGCCACCGCCCAGTACGAGCTGCTGGAACACACCCGCGGCCCGGTCGGCTCGGTCTTCCGGTGCCGCATCGGCTTCCACCACGGCGAGAAGCTCGCCAGCGTGGTCGAGGCCGAGTACCGGGTCATCCCCGAGCGGTTCTCCGTCAAGCAGGAGAAGCTCGCCGCCCGCCAGGCCGTCGTCAGCGAACTGACCCGCCTCCGCGAGCAGTCCGCCCCCGCGGTCAGCGCCGACCGCGCCGCCTGAGTCCGTCGCGACGAACGGAAGGAGAACGCCATGCTGTGGGCGATCCACTGCCTGGACGCGCCGGGCACCGCGGAGCTGCGCGCCGCCCAGCGCCCGGCCCACTCGGCGCGGTTGCGGGAGTCGCGCGTAAGGCCCGTGCTGTACGGGCCGCTGACCGCCGCCGACGGGACCACCGCGGTCGGCAGCCTGATCGTGGTCGAGGCCGGTACCCGGGAGGAGGCGGAGGAGTTCGCCACCGGTGACCCGTTCGCCGTCTCCGGGGTGTGGGAACGCGTCGACGTCCAGGCGTTCGTGCCCTCGGAGCGGTCCCCGGTCCGGATCGGGGCAGGCGCGCCGTGAAGGTCCGCCGGCTCCCGCCCGGGGTGGACGGCCGGGACTTCACCCGGGCCCTGGCCGCCTTCCGGGTGGCCCTGGGCCCGCGGTGGGTCCTGACCGAGGGCGCGGTCGGCCTCCCCGGCTACACCGACCCCCAACCCGTCCTGGACGAGGACCACTTCGCGGCATCCGCCGCCGTGCTGCCCGCCACCGTCGAGGACGTCCGGGCGGTGGTGCGCATCGCCGGGGCGTTCGGGGTGCCGCTCTCGCCGGTGCTGCCGGGCCGTGATCCCGGCTTCGGCGGCCCGGCGCCCCGGCTCCCCGGTGCGGTCGCCGTCGACCTCGCCCGGATGAACCGGGTCGTCGAGGTGGACCCGGCGGGCGGTTACGCGGTCGTGGAGCCCGGGGTCACCTTCCACGACCTGGCGGGGCGCATCGCCGGACTCGGCCTGGACCAGCGGGTGGAACTGGAGGGCCCGCGCTGGGGCAGCGTCGTCGGCGAGGTCCTGGACCGCTCCACCGGCGGCCCCGGCTACGAGGGCGCCGACGCGGCCCCGTACGGCATGGAGGTCGTGCTCGCCGACGGGGAGGTGGTGCGCACCGGGACGGCCGCCCTGACCGGCCCCGGACCCTGGGCGCCGTACGGCTGCGGGCCCGCCCTCGGCGCGATGTTCGCCAGGTCCGCGTTCGGGATCGTCACCAAGCTCGGGGTGCGGCTGGCCCCCGAACCGGCGGCGCGGCGGGCCTACGCGGTCGCCGTCCCGGCGGAGGACGGCCTCGGGCCCCTGGTCGACGCGCTGCGCCCGCTGCTGCGGGACCGCACCGTCACCGGGACGCCGACCGTCCGCAGCGTGCTCCTCGACGCGGCGGCGGCAGGGAGCCGCGACACGTACCACCGGGGCACCGGCCCCGTCCCCGACCGCGTCGTCCGCACGCTCATGGCGGACCACGGCATCGGCCGCTGGAACCTGTACGGGGAGCTGGCCGGGGCGCCCGCCGTGATCGACGCCCAGTGGTCCGTCATCCGGGACGCGCTCGCCGCCGTCCCCGGCGCCCGGTTCTCCCGAGCCGGAGCGGACGGGGGCGGAGCGGGCGGCGCCGGGATGGGCGGCGCCGGGGCGGACGGGGGCGGGGCGGCACACGCACGCCCGGCGGACGAGGCCGACGGCTGGCTGCCGCACGGGGGCCGGATCGACCTCACCCCCGTGTCGCCGGTGACCGGCGCGGACGCCCTCGCGCAGTACGCGCTGGCCCGGGACCTCGCGCACGCGCACGGCAAGGACTACCTGGGCGCCTTCGCGGTCGGGGCGCGGGCCCTGCACCACCGGGTCGCCGCCGTCTTCGACACCCGGGACGCGGACGACCGGGCGCGCGCCCTGCGGCTGTGCGAGGCGCTGGTCCGGGCCGCGGCGGAGGCCGGTTACGGCGTGCAGCGCGCCCATCCCGCGCTGATGGACCGGGTCGCAGCGGCCTACGGCTTCAACGACCACGCCGTGCGCAGGCTCGGCGAACGCATCAAGGACGCACTCGACACGGAGGGCATTCTCGCCCCCGGCAAGCACGGCATCTGGCCGCGCCGCTACCGCGGCCTCGGCCTCTGAACAGGCCGAACGGACAAGGGAGTCGAACCGTGGAAACCGAGACACTGGCCGAGCTGGAGGAGGAGTTCGCGGCGCCCGCCGCGGTGCTCTCGCTCCGCACCCGCACCGCCGAACTGAACGGCCTGCACGCCACCGTGGCCGCCGGGGACGCCGCCGCCACCGGCCGCCAGCACGCCAAGGGCAAGCTCACCGCCCGCGAGCGCATCGGGCTGCTGCTCGACCCGGGCACCTTCCAGGAGGTCGAGCAGCTGCGTCGGCACCGCGCGACCGGCTTCGGCCTGGAGGACCGGCGCCCGCACACCGACGGCGTCGTCGGCGGCTGGGGCACCGTCGAGGGCCGCACGGTCTTCGTCTACGCCCACGACTTCCGGATCTTCGGCGGGGCGCTCGGCGAGGCGCACGCCGCGAAGATCCACAAGGTGATGGACCTGGCCCTCGCGGCCGGCGCCCCGCTCGTCTCGCTCAACGACGGCGCGGGCGCCCGCATCCAGGAGGGCGTCACCGCGCTCGCCGGCTACGGCGGCATCTTCCAGCGCAACACCCGCGCCTCCGGGGTCATCCCGCAGATCAGCGTCATGCTCGGCCCGTGCGCGGGCGGGGCCGCCTACTCACCGGCGCTCACCGACTTCGTGTTCATGGTCCGCGAGACCTCCCAGATGTTCATCACCGGCCCCGACGTCATCCAGGCCGTCACCGGCGAGCAGGTCACGCAGAACGGCCTCGGCGGAGCCGACGTCCACGCGGGCACCTCGGGCGTCGCGCACTTCGCGTACGACGACGAGGAGACCTGCCTGGAGGAGGTCCGCCACCTGATCACCCTGCTCCCGGCCAACAGCGCCGAGGAACCGCCCGCCACGCCCTGCGACGACCCGGCCGACCGCCCCGGCGACACCCTGCTCGACCTGGTCCCGGCCGACCCGCAACGCCCGTACGACATGCGCCGGGTGGTCCGTGAACTGCTGGACGACGAGGACCTGATGGAGGTCCACGAGCACTGGGCGGGCAACGTCATCTGCGCACTCGGCCGGATCGACGGGCGCACGGTCGGCGTCGTCGCCAACCAGCCCATGGTGCTGGCCGGGGTGCTCGACATCCACGCCTCCGAGAAGGCCGCCCGCTTCGTCCAGCTCTGCGACGCCTTCAACATCCCGCTCGTCACCCTGGTCGACGTACCCGGCTTCCTGCCCGGCGTCGACCAGGAGCACGGCGGCATCATCCGGCACGGCGCGAAACTGCTGTACGCGTACTGCAACGCGACCGTGCCCCGCATCCAGGTCATCCTGCGCAAGGCGTACGGCGGCGCCTACATCGTCATGGACTCCCGGTCCATCGGCGCCGACCTCTCCTATGCCTGGCCCGCCAACGAGATCGCCGTCATGGGCGCGGAGGGCGCCGCCAACGTGGTCTTCCGTCGGCAGATCGCGGCCTCGGACGACCCGGAGGCCACCCGGCAGCAGCTGGTCAAGGAGTACAAGGCGGAGCTGATGCACCCGTACTACGCGGCCGAGCGCGGCCTCGTGGACGACGTCATCGACCCTGCGCACACCCGGGCCGTCCTCGCGGCCGGTCTCGCCATGCTCCGGACCAAGACGGCGGCCCTGCCGCACCGCAAGCACGGGAACCAGCCGGCATGACCATCCGCCTCCTGTCCGGAGATCCCACGCCCGAGGAACTGGCCGCCGTCCTCACCGTCCTGCACGCCCTGGCCCACCACCGCGCGGAGGCCCTGCCCGCCGACGTGGTCCGCCCGGCCCCCTGGGCCCGCGCGGGCCGCCGCGTCCGCCCCGGCGGCAGGAGCGAGGCCGGCTGGGCGCGCAGACCGGGAGGCGTCAGCCCCTGAGATACGCGAGAACGGCGAGCACCCGGCGGTTGGTGGTGTCGTCCATCGACAGGTCCAGCTTGCCGAGGATGGAGCCGAAGTGCTTGCTCACCGTGCCCTCGCTCACCGAAAGGGCCTCCGCGACCGAGGCGTTGGACCTGCCCTCCGCCATCAGGGCCAGCACCTCCAGCTCGCGCGCGGTCAGCCGGGACAGCGGGTCCCGGCGGTGCCGGATGAGCTGCCGGACCACCTCCGGATCGACCACGGTGTCCCCGGCGGCGACCCGGGCGAGGGCGTCCACGAACTCCTCGACATGGCCGATGCGTTCCTTGAGGAGATAGCCGACGCCCCGCCCGTCCGCCGAGTCGAGCAGATCCTCCGCGTAGGTGCGCTGCACATACTGGCTGAGCACGAGCACCGGCAGTCCGGGCTGCTTGTCGCGCAGTTCGAGCGCGGCGCGCAGACCCTCGTCGGAGAAGCCGGGCGGCATGCGGACATCGGTCACCACGATGTCCGGGCCGTGCTCGGCGACGGCCGCGATCAGTTCCTCCGCCGTGCCCGCACCCGCCACCACCTGGTGGCCGAACCGTTCGAGGAGACCGACGAGCCCTTCGCGCAGGAGCACGCTGTCCTCGGCCAGTACGATCCGCACGCTCAGCGCCTCTCGCTCGCGCCCGATACGGGGACTTCCAGGCGGAACACCGTGGGCCCGCCGGGGGGACTGGACAGTATCAAACGGCCGTCCAGCACCGAGAGACGGTCGGCCACCCCCTGCAGCCCCGTCCCGTCCCCGGCCGAAGCGCCGCCCCGCCCGTCGTCCGCCACCTCCACCACCAGCCGGCCGCGCGCGAGCTGCCCGGACACCTCGATCCGCGCCGCCCCACTGTGCTTGGCCGCGTTGGCCAGCGCCTCGCACACCGCGAAGTACACCCCGCTCTCGACGGCCCCCGGCAGCCGCTCCGGCAGGTCCAGGTCCACATCGACCGGCACCACCGAACGGTCCGCCACGTCCTCCACGGCCGCGCCCAGCCCCCGGTCGGTGAGGACCTGGGGGTGGATGCCCCGGATCAGCTCCCGGATCTCCACCAGCGCGGTGTCCGCCTCGCCGTGCGCCTTCGCGAGGAGCCTGGCGAGCGGCTCCGACGGGCCCTCCAGGCGGGCCAGCCCGAGCGTCATCGACAGGGCCACCAGCCGCTGCTGCGCCCCGTCGTGCAGATCGCGCTCGATGCGCCGCCGCTCCGCCTCGAAGGCGTCCACCAGCCGGCTGCGCGACCGGTCCAGCTCCCGCAGCCGCGCCACGGCACCGGAGTCCGTGAGCAGCGCCCGGGTCAGTGTCGCGCGCCAGGCCGCCAGCACCCCCAGCGGATACGCGAACACCGGGAGCAGCACCAGCCCGGCGAGCAACGCCCCGAAGGCGGCCGGATAGGAATGGACGAGCCACAGCTTCAGCACCCGGACCTCCTCGCCGCCGCTCACGGCCAGCACCGCGGGCGCCGCTGTCAACCCGCCGCACACCGTGAGCGCCGTCCCCACGGTCACCGCTTCCACCGGCCACAGGACGACCGCCATCAGCAGCGCGTAGGCCAGCTCCCGCCACGTCGCCCGCTCCCGCAGCCGGGTCCGCAGCCAGGCGGTGAGCCCGGTGCCGTCCGGCTCGCGATGGACCGGGGCGAGCGGGCAGGGGTCGACGAGCCGCAGTCTGCGGCGCTCCAGGGCGGCGAGCGGGATGCCGGAGAGGGCCAGGGTGAGCAGGAGCGGAAGGCCGACGAGGAGCACGGCGAGCGCGCCGCCCGCGACCGCGAGCAGCAGGAGGACGGCGAGCGTCACGACGCCGGTGAGCGCGCCGGTCAGTAGGTAGAGCGCCGCCCGCCACGGCCAAGGACCGCGCACGTACCGCCGCTGCCGCAGGGCCTGGTGGAGGCCGGGGGAGGAGGACATGCGGAAACGGTAGGCGGCGCGCGCGGACCCGGACCACCCAGCGGTTTCCACTCCTGAGGTAGAGACAGCTCCACCTCAGGAGTGGAAACCGCTGCGATGTGCCGGACGGGCGGCGGCGGTTGGCTGGGGGACATGAATCACGCAGCCGTCCGACTCCGCTCGGTCACCCGGTCCTACGCCGGAAAATCCGGTGCCGTCACCGCACTCGACGCGGTCAGCCTGGACATCCCCCGGGGCTCCTTCACCGCCGTCATGGGCCCCTCCGGCTCCGGCAAGTCCACCCTGCTCCAGTGCACCGCCGGCCTCGACCGGCCCACCGCGGGGCAGGTGTTCCTCGGCGACACGGAGCTGACCGGGCTGAGCGAGCGCCGCCTCACCCTGCTCCGCCGCGGCCGCATCGGCTTCGTCTTCCAGTCGTTCAACCTGCTCCCCGCCCTCACCGCCGAGCAGAACGTGGCCCTGCCGCTCAGGCTCGCGGGCCGCCGCCCGAAGCGCGCGGACGTCCTCGGGGTCCTGGACCGAGTGGGCCTCGGCGGGCGCGCCGGGCACCGCCCCGGTGAGCTGTCGGGCGGCCAGCAGCAGCGGGTGGCGCTGGCCCGCGCCCTGGTCACCCGGCCCGACGTGCTCTTCGGCGACGAGCCGACCGGCGCGCTGGACTCCGCGACCGGCCGCGAGGTGCTGGCACTGCTCCGGACCATGGCGGACGACGGCCAGACCGTGATCATGGTGACCCACGACCCGGTCGCCGCCTCGTACGCGGACCGGGTGCTGTTCCTCGGGGACGGCAGGGTGCGCGACGAGCTGCACGCCCCGGAGGCCGAGGAGATCGCGGCCCGGATGACGCGACTGGGGGCCGTCCCGTGCTGAAGCTCGTGCTCCAGGGCATACGGACCCGCTGGGTCACCCTCGCCGGCTCCTTCCTCGCGCTGGCCCTGGGCGTGGGGATCGTCGCCACGACGGGCCTGGCCCTCGCGGCCACCTTCGACGGTCCGGAGCAGGCCCCCGAACGGTTTGCCGCCGCGCCCGTGGTGGTGCGGGGAGCGGACCAGGCGCGCGTGCGCACCTCGATCGGTATCCGTACGCAGAAGCTCACCGATCCCCGGCCCGTTCCGCCGGAGGTCGCCGCACGGCTCGCGGGGCTGGGGCGGACGGCGGTGGACCGGACCTTCCCGGTGTCGACGGGGAACGGGTCCGGCGCGGCGGTCGGTCATCCCTGGGCCGTCGCCGACGCGACCCCGTACCGGCTGCTCTCCGGGCGGCCGCCCGCCGCGCCCGGCGAGGTCGTGGTCGCGGCGGGGGAGGGGGCCGCCGGGGACCGGATCACCCTCACCACGCCTGCGGGGAAGGGACGTTGGACGGTGACCGGGACCGTCCACCCCGCCTCCTTCGAGCGCGCCGTGTTCTTCGGCGACGCGGAGGCCGCCCGGCTCTCGCCGGACATCGGCGCCGTCGTGGTGCACGCCGACCCGGCCGCCGTGCGCGCCGCCGTCGGCCCGGGCCTCGACGTCCTCACGGGCGACGAGCGGCGCAGGGCCGACCCCGACCCGGACCGGGACGCCGAGGCCCTCGTCTCGGTGAACGCCCTGCTGGGCACCGCCGCCGGCATCACCGCCTTCGTCTCCGTGTTCGTCGTCGCCTCGACGTTCTCCTTCGCGGTGGCCCAACGCCGCCGGGAGTTCGGTCTGCTGCGCATGGCGGGCGCGACGCCCGGCCAGGTGCGCCGCCTGGTGTACGCGGAGGCCGCGCTCGTCGGCGTCCTCGCCTCGGCGGCGGGCTGCCGGATGGGGCTCTCCGGTGCGCCCCGGCTCGCGTCCTGGATGGTCGAACAGCGCCTTGCCCCGGCCTGGTTCGCCATTGGACACCCGAACTGGCCGCTGCACACCGCCTTCTGGACCGGCCTCGCCGTCGCCCTCGCCGGAGCGGTCGCCGCCGCGCACCGGGCCGGACGGGTCCGCCCGGCCGAGGCCCTGCGCGACGCCGCCGTGGACAGCGGCACGATGCCGCCGGTACGCGTGGTGCTGGGCGCGACCGTCCTGCTCACCGGGGCGGTGCTGGTGGTGCTCGGGCTCGTCCAGGACCCGGCGGGGCTCCTCAAGCGCAAGACGTACACCACGCAGCCGATGCTTCTGATCACCGGATGCGCCCTGTTCGCGCCCCTCCTGGTGCGCCCCGCGATCCGCCTCCTGGCCTGGCTGCCCGCCCGGCTGCCGGGCGCGACCGGCCTCCTGGTCCGGGAGAACGCCTCGGCCGGGCTGCGCCGGACGGCCGCCGTCGCCGCGCCCGTGCTCGTCACCGTCGCCCTGGCCGCGTCGCTGATGGGCACCAAGGCGACGATCGACGAGGCGAAAGCGGCGGAGGCGCGCGGGCAGGTCACCGCGGACTTCCTGGCCGTGGGCGAACGGGCGGGCATCCCGCAGGAGTTCGTGGACCGGGCCCGACGCGTCGAGGGCGCCCGGGTCAGCGCCTCGCGCACCACCTCCGTCACCGTGCTCGAAGAGGGCACCGCCCTCATCCGCTCCGACGCCCGGGCGGTGGACCCGGCCGACGAGGCCGCCGTGTCCGCGCTGCCCGTGGTCGCCGGACGCCTCGCCGACCTGGACGACCGCTCCATCGTCGTCAACGAGGAGTGGGCCACCCACCGGGTCGGCGCCCGCGTCCGGGTCCGGCTCGGCGACGGCCGCGAGGCCACCCTGCGCATCGCGGCCGTGCTCGCCGTCGGCACCGGCGACAACGGCGTCTACCTCACCCCGCGCAACGCGGCCGGCGCCCCCGTCGACCGCGTCGGGATCGCCGTGCGCGCCGGGGCCGACCGGCAGGCCGTCGACCGCGGGCTGCGCGCGGCCGGGCGGGCCACCGGCACCGAGGTGCTGACCCGTGAGCAGTGGGCCGCGTCCCTCGCCCAGGGCGGCGGCACCACCCGGACCGGGCTGCTGATGATCCTCGCGATCGCCCTCGTCTACACGGGGATCGCCCTCGCCAACACCCAGGTCATGGCCACCGCGGACCGGGTCCGCGACTTCGCCGTGCTGCGCCTTGCCGGAGCGACGAAGGCGCAGGTGCTGCGGTTGGCCGGGGCGGAGGCGCTGGCCGTCGTCGCGGTGGGCGCGGGGCTCGGCGGGGTGGTGGCCGCGCTGAACCTGCTCGGTGTACGGGCCGCGCTCGGCCGGCTCGACGTCCCGGCGGCGGTCGTCGTGCCGTGGGAGGCGGTCGGGCTCGTCGTGGCGGTGAGTACGGCGCTCGCGGTGGCCTGCGCCGTGCTGCCCGCCGGACTCGCCCTGCGGACCCGGCCGGTGGAGCTCGCCGGGGCGCGGGAGTAGGACGTGCTACCGCCCCGCGAGCGCGGTGACCAGGGCCGCCGCGTCGCCGATCAGGGCCGTCTCGGCCGGGCTCATCGTCGGGTTGAGGGTGCGCCGTGTGGCCGCGTCGGCGAGGTGGCGGGCGGGGATGCCGTCGTCGGCGGCGAGGCGCGGCACCAGGGCGGTCACCAGTTCCCGGGCCCCCTCCGCCGCCGGGTGGTCCGGATCCACCGCCACCTGCGCCAGGATCAGCGCCGACATGGCCCGGTCCAGGGCGGGCGGGCCCTCCTCGGCGTTGCTCCAGTCGATGACCACGGGTCCGTCCGCCGTCATCAGCACGTTGTCCGGGTGCAGGTCCAGGTGGAGCACCCGGTCCTCGGGGTCGGGCGAGAGCCTGGCCGGGATGGTGTGCAGCTCGGCGAGGAGCCCGGCCAGCAGCTCCGCGCCCTCCTCGGCACCGATCTCCCCGGACATCAGGGACTCCAGCATCGTGGGGCCGTTCAGGCGCTGGAGGACCAGATCGCCGGGACCGGCCGACGGGGGCTGCGGGCCCAGCCGGGGCACCGGGTAGCCGGAGGCGGACAGGTAGGACATGACGGGCAGTTCCCGGGAGGCGTCCATCCTGTCGCGGTAGCGCCGCAGCACCCACGCCTCGTCCAGCTCGTACACGTCCGCGTCGCGTCCACTGCCCAGCAGTCGGCCTATTCGCATGAGGGGAACCTACTCGGGACCCGTATACAAAGGGAGTTGGGGCCGGGTCACGCGCCCCATAACGCGGTGCGATGGGGCGGACGGGATCTCCTGGAGCTGACGTGTACGCGGCTACCTTGGCGGCGAATTCCCCCGCACCGCTTCCCCCGAAGCGATCCCCCGAACAAGGAGAGTTCCATGGAGAGATCCATGCTCCGCAGGCGGGCCCTCGCCGCGTGTACCGCCACCGCGGCCGTCGGCGCGCTCGCACTCGCCGGGCTGACCGGCACCGCGTCCGCCGACCCCGCCCCCCACACCCCCGCCGTCACGACGGACGCCGCGCAGCTCTCGCCCGGACTGCTGAAGGCCATGCAGCGCGACCTCGGGCTGACCGCCTCCGAGGCCCGCGACCGCATAGCCAACGAGGCGCGGGCCACCGCCGTCACCGCCGGACTGCGGTATTCGCTCGGCGACGACTTCGCCGGCGCCCGCGTCTCCGGTGACGTCGGCACGCTGACGGTCTCCACCACCGACGCCTCGGACGCCGCCCGCATCGCGAAGGCCGGCGCCCGCGCCGAGGTCGTCGACCACAGCCTGGCCGAGCTGGACGCCGCCAAGGCCGCGCTGGACCGGGTCGCACTGCGCACCGCTCCGAAGGACGTCCCCGCCTGGTACGTGGACGTCAGCGCCAACCGGGTCGTCGTCCAGGCCGGGCAGGCGTCCGCCGCCGAGGCCCTGCTCGCCGAGGCAGGCGTCTCCCGCGGCCTGGTGAAGATCGCGCACTCCACCGAGCAGCCCCGCACCTTCGCGGACCTGCGCGGCGGCGACGCGTACTACATGAACGGCTCCGGCCGCTGCTCCATCGGCTTCCCCGTCAAGCGCGGCACCCAGAGCGGCTTCGTCAGCGCCGGGCACTGCGGGACCCCGGGCGTCTCCACCAGCGGCTACAACCAGCAGGCCCAGGGCTCGTTCCAGGGCTCCACCTTCCCGGGCCGCGACTACTCCTGGGTCGCCACCAACACCAACTGGACCCCGCGCCCGCTGGTCAACGGCTACGGCAACGGCGACGTGACGGTCACCGGCTCCACCGAGGCGATCGAGGGCCAGTCCGTCTGCCGCTCCGGCTCCACCACCGGCTGGCACTGCGGCACCATCCAGCAGCGCAACAGCAGCGTCACCTACCAGGAGGGCACCGTCTCCGGGGTGACCCGGACCAACGTCTGTGCCGAACCCGGCGACTCCGGCGGCTCTTTCATCTCCGGCAGCCAGGCCCAGGGCGTCACCTCCGGCGGCACCGGCAACTGCTCGCAGGGCGGTGTGACCTACTTCCAGCCGCTGAACCCGGCGCTCCAGGCGTACGGGCTCACCCTGGTCACCAACGGCTCCACCACCCCGCCGGACCCGACCGACCCGCCGACCAACCCGGGCGGCACCTGGGCGGCCGGCACCACCTACGCGGCCGGTGACGTCGTCACGTACGGCTCGGCGAGCTACCGCTGCCTCCAGGCCCACCTGGCGCAGCCCGGCTGGACCCCGCCGAACGTCCCGGCCCTGTGGCAGGCCCTGTAACACCGGAACACCCCCGCCCCTCAGGCGATCGAGGAACGGCCCGGGGCGACCGACACCGCCCCGGGCCCCGCACCGCGCACGTGCCCTTCCCCACCATCCCGAGGAGTCCACAGCCATGCCCCCCGCATCCCCCGAGAGCAACGAGCCCACCGCCGAAGCCGCGGGCGGCCCCGCGATCAGCCGCAAGTCCCTCCTCAAGGCGGCGCTCGTGGCCACCGCCGTACCGCTGTTCGCAGGCGGCGGGGTGGCGCTGGCGCGCGACGCCGGGAAGACCGGCGAGCCGCTCGCCCCGACCCCGGACTGCGACGACGGCGACGAGCCGACGCACGACCAGATCGAGGGCCCGTACTTCAAGCCCAACTCCCCGCTCCGCACCAGCCTGGTGACGTCGTCCACGCCCGGCGTCCCGCTCACCGTCAGCGGTTACGTCTTCGGGCGCGAGTGTCGCCCCATCCCCGGCGTGCTGCTCGACTTCTGGCAGGCCGACACCAACGGCGCGTACGACATGAGCGGTTACGCCTTCCGCGGTCACCAGTTCACCGACCAGAACGGCGCGTTCACGCTCACCACGATCGTGCCCGGCCTCTACCCCGGCCGCACCCGGCACATCCATGTGAAGGCCCAGGCCCCCGGCTCGGGCATCCTCACCACCCAGCTGTACTTCCCGGGCGAGCCGCGCAACAGCACCGACTCGCTGTACGACCCGGCGCTCCTGATGAACGTCCGGGCGGTCGGCTCCGGCAAGGAGGGCAGCTTCGACTTCGTCCTGAACGTCGCCCAGGACCCGACCGATCCGCCCACCGACCCGACCGACCCGCCGACCGAACCGGGCGGCACCTGGAAGGTCGGGACGGCCTACTCCGCGGGAGACCGCGTCACATACGGCGGGGTCGCCTACCGCTGTCTGCAGGCTCACACCGCCCTGACCGGCTGGGAGCCGCCGAATGTCCCCGCGTTGTGGGAACGCGGGTAGACAGCAGACCGGCGGAGGCGGCCCAGGCCGTGTCCGCGAAGTCCCGCCTGGCCCACGACGCCCGGCACGCACTCTCACCGCACCGACCGAAATCCCTAGTACGTCCAGTACGAGGGATGTCGGCCGGCACGCCGAGAAGTGGGGTCTCCCCTGTTCGAGCGAAGCCGAGAACTCGGGGAAGCACCAGACGCCGCAGGCCACGCCCTTCGGGCGTACGGCGCGACTTCACGGACACGACCTGACCGCCGCGCCCACGCGCCCCGGGCTCTCTCCCCGGGGCGCGTGCGGCGCACGGCCCGGGCCGGAGGGGGTTCGGTCCCGGGCCGTTTCACCTGACACGTCCCACCCGGCGTCCCAGTGGTGCTCCCCCGTCACTTCACGTCACTTCGCGTCCGAATAGCGCTCCACCACCGCCGTGGTGAACGGGAAGCGCACCGGTGTCTCCCCGAAGGCGGTCCGTCCGGCCACCCCGGCGGCCTCCCGGAGCGCTGCCACGACCGCCTCCGCCTCCGCGAGCGGACAGTGCACGATCACCTCGTCGTGCTGGAAGAAGACCAGCTCCGCCCGGAGCCCGGCGGCGGCGATCGCCCGGCGCAGGGCCGCCAGGAGCAGCAGCGCCCACTCCGCCGCACTGCCCTGGACCACGAAGTTCCGCGTGAACCGGCCGCGCGCCCGCGCGTCCGACGACGCGTAACCGGGCGTGAAGTCCGGGCGTGCCCCGTCCTCCTCCTGCGGGATGCCCGCCTCCCCGTCCTCACCGTGCCCGGCCGCCGGGGGACTGGTCCGGCCGAGCCAGGTGCGTACGAGACGGCCCTCCTCGCCCGCCTTCGCGGCATCGTCCACATACGCGACCGCGCGCGGGAACCTGCGTCGCAGGGCCGCCAGATTCTTCAGGCCGTCGCCGGAGGTCTGCCCGTAGACGGCACCGAGCAGCGCGATCTTGGCGTGGTCGCGGTCGCCGTGGAAGGCGCGGTCGGACAGCGCGGTGTAGAGGTCGCCCTCGTGGCCCGCGACCTCCATCAGGCCCGGGTCCCGGGAGATCGCGGCCAGCACCCTGGGCTCCATCTGGGCGGCGTCAGCGACGACCAGCCGCCACCCCTCGTCCGCGACGACGGCCCGCCGGATCACCTTGGGGATCTGGAGCGCCCCGCCGCCGTTGGTCGTCCAGCGCCCGGAGACCGTGCCGCCCGGCTGGTACTCGGGGCGGAAGCGGCCGTCGCGCACCCAGTCCTGCAGCCAGCTCCAGCCGTGCGCGGTCCAGATCCGGTACAGCTTCTTGTACTGGACGAGCGGCGCGACCGCCGGATGGTCCAGGGACTCCAGCTCCCAGCGGCGCGTCGAGCGGACCTTGATCCCGGCCTGCGCGAACGCCCGCACCACATCGGCCGGCAGATCCGGGCGCACCCGGCGGCCGAAGGCGGCGGACACCTCGTCGGCCAGCTCGGCGAGGCGGCGGGGCTCGCCGCCGCCCGCGTACCGCTCGCCCAGCAGTTCGCGCAGCACCTCGCGGTGGACGTCGGCCCGCCAGGGCAGGCCCGCCCGGTTCATCTCGGCGGCGACCAGCATCCCCGCCGACTCGGCGGCCGTCAGCAGCCGCATCCGGTCCGGCCGGTCCGTCGCGTCGTGGCGCGCGAGCTGCGCCGCGTACACCTCGGTCAGCGCGTCGAACGGCAGCTCCTGGCCCGAGGGCGGCTCGAAGAGGGAGGACTGGGAGCCGGGCTCGGCCGACCGGGGCGGCGGATCGGGCGGCACCGGGCCGCCGCGCAGCCGGGCGAGCGCGGCGGCGGCCGACCGGGGCTCGCCGAGCCGGCCCTCGTGCCCGAGGAGCAGGGACTCGGCGGCCTCCACGTCGTAGGCCCGCTCGACCCGCACCCCGGCGGCCAGCAACCGGGGATAGACCTCGGCCGTCGAGCGCCACACCCAGCGGGTGACGTCCGGCCGGGAGCGGACCGCCTCCGCGAGGTCCGGCTCGGTCAGGACCGGGCCCGCCGGGCGGCCGGCGCGGTCCAGCGGGGCGAGGCGCGCGCCCCCGCCCTCCGTGGCGGCCAGCACCCAGCGTTCGGTCATACGGCCGAGTCTGGCACCGGGCACTGACAGCGTCCCGGAGCCGGAGTTTCGTGCGCGCGTTCGATATCCACAGCCTGTGGAGACAGCTGTGGACGGGGCCTGCTTACGCTGACCTCATGGAATCGGTGATCGACCAGGCGTTCGCGGCCGCCCTCTACACGGAGGGCGACGCCGGTCTCGACACCGGCGCCTCGCTGCTCGCCGCCGCCCCGCAGGCCGACGCGGAGCTGGTGCGCCGGGGCGAGGAGTTCGTCCGGCGGGCCTGGCAGCGCGGCTGGCTCCCCGCCGACGTCGTCCGCCTCGTCCGCCGCGACCTGGACGAGCACGCGGCGGGCCTGGCCGCCGGGCTCATCGCCTCCGAGGTCCGCCGCTACGACGAGCTGCCGCCGCGCTGGCGGACCCAGCTGGACGAGCTGCCTGCCGCACCGCCCCCCGGCCGCCCCGACCGCTTCTCGTACGCCTCGGCGCTCCTCGCCCTCTACCGGCTGCTGCTCGCCCTCCCGGCCATCGAGCCCGTCGGACCCCCGCCGGGCGCGGCGCGCGAGGCCCTGACCCGGCCGCCCGCCGCCGGGGAGCCACGCATGCTCACCCGCATCCGCGCCCTGCTCGCGAAGGCGGAGGCGACGGGCTATCCGGAGGAAGCGGAGGCGCTGACCGCCAAGGCGCAGGAGCTGATGGCCCGGCACAGCATCGACGAGGCCCTGCTCGCCGCCCGGACCCACGGCGACCGCACCCCCGGCGCCTGCCGGATCGGCGTGGACGCCCCCTACGAGACGGCCAAGGCGATCCTGCTCGACGCGGTGGCCTCGGCGAACCGCTGCCAGGCCGTCTGGAACAGCGACCTGGGCTTCGCCACGGTCATCGGCTTCGAGGCGGACCTGGAGGCCGTCGAACTGCTCCACACCTCGCTGCTCGTCCAGGGCACGGCCGCGATGACCCGCGCGGAGGCGGGCCAGCGCGCCGGCGGACGCAAGCGGACCAAGACGTTCCGGCAGTCCTTCCTGATGGCCTACGCCCAGCGCCTGGGCAGCCGCCTCGCCGACGGCACCGCCCGCGCCACGGCCGAGGCGGAGGGCGACACCGCCGACGCCGCGCTGCTCCCGGTCCTCGCCGCCCGCGACCTCGCGGTCACCGAGGCCGCCGAGCAGATGTTCCCCCGCACCACGACCACCCGGGTCAGGGGCGCGACGGACCTGGACGGCTGGACGCACGGCACGCGGGCGGCGGACCGGGCCCGGATGGGCGGGGACGCGAAGGGCATCGGGCGCTGAGCTCGCCAGTCCGCATAAGTCGGGCAAAACGGCGATTCCGGTTAGGCTCGGCACATGAGCTGGCTCCGGGCGCTGAAGGAGACCGCCCGCACCGGCCTGAAGATCGAGCGGCGGCGCCTCGAACCCCTGGTCGCGGTGCGCGGCGCGGCCGGGCTCGCCCTGGTCATCGGGGTGAGCCTCACGCTGTTCGGGCCGGTGGTCGCCGCCAGCTCCGCGTTCGGCGCGTTCCAGGCCGCCATCGCCACCTTCCAGCGCAGCTGGCGCCCCCGCCCCTTCCTCGCCCTGGTCTCCGGCGTCAGCCTCGGCCTGTCCACCTTCGTGGGCTATGTGACCGGCACCCATCTCCTGCTCTTCGTGGCCCTCCTGGTGATCTGGACCTTCCTCGCCGGGCTGGCCTGGGCAGCGGGCCCGACCGGCGGGATCATCGCCGCGTCCAACGTCGCGATCATGCTCGTCACCATCACCCTGCCGACCTCCGTCGCCCAGGCGGCCCTGCACGGCGCGATGATCATGTTCGGCGGGGTGGTCCAGGCGGCGCTGATCGTTCTCTTCCCGATCCGCAGATGGGGCGCCCAGCGCGACGCGCTCGCCGACGCGCTGGCCGCCGAGGCCGACTACGCCCGGCGGCTGCGCCACGACCCGGTCGCCCACTTCGACCCGGAGCCGCTGATGGTCGCGCGCCGGGCCGCCGCCGTCACCGCCCGCGAGGCCCGCCGCCGCCCGGCCGAACTGCACGGCTCGCGCGGGGTCGCCGAACGCATCCGCCCCGTCCTGGCCTCGCTCGCCGACCCGGCCATGGGCGTGCCCGCCGAGGGCCCCGAGCGCGACCGCGTCCGCGAGCTGCTGGCCGCCGCCGGAGCGCTGCTCGACGCGGCCGCCCGGGCGATCCGCAACGGCGACCCGGTCAAGCTGCCCGCCCCGGCCGTCGCCGCGCTGAAGACCCCCGACACCGGGGCCCTGCTCACCGGCCCGCCGCTGCGCGCCGCCGACCGGCTCGCCGCCCTGCTCTCCGACGTCATCGAGGCCGCCGAGGGCGACGGCACCAAGGACGAGCGGGCCGGGGCCGAGGAGGCCGCCGACGCCATCAAGGAGGCCCGGCTGCCCGCCGAGCACCACCGGCGCCCCGGACTGCTGCGCCTCGCACCGGTCGTCGTCGGGGCGATGCGCCGCGAGGCGCACCACGGCTCCCCGATCCTGCGGCACGCGATCCGGCTGGCCGCCGTCGCCGCGGTCGGCTACCTCCTGGGCCGCCTGCTGCCGTTCGGGCACGGCTACTGGGCCCCGCTGGCGGCGGTGATGGTGATGCGGCCGGAGTTCTCCCAGACCTACTCCCGCGCGGTCGCCCGGTTCGGCGGCACCCTCGTCGGCGTCTTCCTCGCCTCCGCGATCGTGGAGGCCGCGCACCCGGGCACCGGACCGCTCGCCGCCCTCGCCGTGGTCTGCGCCCTGCTGATGTACCTGCTGATGCGGACCGGCTACGCGGTCGCCCAGGCGTGCGTCGGCGCGTATGTCGTCTTCCTGCTCGGCATGGCCGGCGACGACCTGTCCCAGACGGTGTTCGAGCGGGTGCTCCTCACCCTGGCCGGCGGCCTCCTGGCGATGATCTCGTACGCCGTCTACCCGGCCTGGGAGACCCCGCGCCTGCGGACCCGGCTCGGCGACTGGCTGAAGGCGGACGGCCGGTACGCGGCGGCGGTCGTGGACCAGTACGCGGACCCGGACGAACGCGGCCAGGGCGATGTGCGCCAGGCCCTGCTCGCCACCCGCGAGGCCCGGGTCGCCTGGCAGGAGGCGGTCGCGACGGCCCGGCACGAACCGGTGCGCCACCGGGGCCTCTCGCACGCCGCCGCCGACGCCACCCAGCACTCCCTGGCCCAGCTCGGCCGGGTCGCGATGCTCCTGGAGGCCCACATCCCGCGCGGCGGGGCGACCTCCGTGCCGGGGGCCGCCGCACTGGCGGACGCGCTGCGCCGGGCCACGGACCGGGGCGCCAAGGCGGTGCGGGAGCGGCGGGTGCCGGACTGGACGCCGGTGCGGGAGGCGCTGGAGCGCTGGGACGCGGAGTGCCGGGCGCGGGAGGAGGAGGCGGCGGAGGGCGGTCCGCCGCCCTCCGCCGGAGCCGGACTCGTACGCAACAACGTCGCCCTGCTCCTCGACGCCTTGGAGGACTTCTCGCGGGGCCTGACCTCGTAGCCTCCCGGCCTCATGGCGTCACGCCGTCATGCGTCACGGCGTGGGCAGATCCGACACGTTGGGGAGGTCGGGGAGGTCGGGGATGCCCTCCAGCGCGTCCGAGTCGGTCTTCTTCAGCGTGTCCTTCGTCCCGCTGCCCCACGTGATCACGACGGTCTTGCCGTCGTTGGACTCGACCTCCCCCGTGATCCGGGTGGCGTCGCCGTCGGCGCACTTCAGCTCCAGGGCCGGCTTGCCCTCGCCCGAGACGGTGCCCGAGCAGACATGGGACTCCGCGACGACGACGGCCGCCCCGGCGGCCACGGACAGCACGACGGCCTGGCCGTCGGTCTGGCCCGCCCACGCGCCCTCCAGCGCCTTGGCGTCACCCGCGGAGCCGCCCTCCGAGCCGCCGTCCGTGCCGGTGGACGCGTCGCCGCCGCCGCCCGCCGTGGGGCTCGCGCTGGAGCCGGAGTCCTTGCCCGAGTCGCCCTTGTCGCCGTCGCTTCCGCAACCGGTGAGCGCGAGCGCGGTCAGCAGACCGGTCGCGAGGACTGCGCCGGTACGTGCGATTTTGTGCATGTGGAATTCCCCCTGCAAGACGAATGGCCATCCAAGCTACCAGTGGGTCGCAAGGGGTGTTGCGAAGTCAACTCCCGGAATCGGGAGCCGGAGAGGCCGTGCATACGTCTCTGACGGCGGGAGCTGTAATCGCGGCGACACCCCGCGTGCACGTGCATCCGCTCGTGCATCCGCTCATGCACCAGAAATTGAACACAGCTATGATCCGGGACAGTTGACACTTGCACCTTGCAACTCGGGGAGCGTCCTGTGCACCACGTGTACAACGGCATGGCGGCCACAGAGCTTCGCGGAGTCGTCTGGCAGAAGAGCAGACACAGCAACTCCCAGGGGTCCTGCGTGGAGTTCGCGAAACTGCCCGACGGAGATGTGGCGATGCGCAATTCGCGCCACCCGGACGGGCCGGCGCTGGTCTACACGCCGGCCGAGATAGAGGCGCTGCTCCTCGGCGTGAAGGACGGCGAGTTCGACCACCTGGTGGGCTGACGGCCCCGTACACCACAGAGGGCCGAACTCCACTGGAAACCAGCGGTGTCCGGCCCTCGGGCGGTGTGCCACGCGGTGCGCCGGCCGGTCGCACCGCCCCCCGTCACACCGGGTCGGTCAGCCTGAACAGAGCCCAGACGACCTTGCCCCGGGGAGCCGCCGTGCCCGGCGCGCTCTCGGCGGTCAGTACGGGAGAGGGGTGCCAGCCCCAGCAGTCGCTGAAGGACTCCACCAGGAACAGCCCCCGGCCCGACTCGGCGGAGTCCGCCGCCTCGGAGGCGACCGGGCTCGCCTGGCTCGGGTCGCGCACCGCGCACACCAGCCGCGAGGTCCAGCGCATCAGGTGCAGCCGTACGGGCGGCTCCTGGGACTCGCGCGGGGCGTCGGCCGGCAGGGCGTGCCGCAGGGCGTTGGTGACCAGTTCGGAGACGACGAGAGCGACATCGTCGAAACGCTCGCTCAGTCCCCATCCCCCCAGCGTCACCCGGGTGAACTGCCGTGCGCCGCCGACCGCTTCGTAGTGCGGCGGCAGGGTGCAGGTGGCCGACCCGGAGACGTCCGAGGGATCGATGGGGGGAAGCCCCTGCCGTAACGGCTCGAGCATCGTCGATCCATTCGTCCCCATGCGAGGCACTCCCGGGAATCGCGGCTGGACCGGCACTCCGTACCGGTGACAGCGGCACAACACGAACGAGAACGCAGGTGCGCGGGCTCCATGGTTCCGAATGCGCACAGCAGATGCAAGGGCAGATGCACGTGCACGCGCCGGACCTGTCCGACGCCGTCCGGTTCTTGGTCATTTCTTCCTCGTCCCGGTTTCGCCGTCTTCCCAAGCTCTTCCCATTTCCGTAATCGAATGAGTACGGGGCGAAGCGTTTTGATGGCAGAATCCGGCTCTTGGGGTTCAGGGGGAGCCCCGATGCCAGGAAGCGATGGGGAGGGTTGGACCAGTGGCGGCAGGCGAGTCGAGTGGGTCCGTGGTGCGGCGCATCCTGCTGGGCTCTCAGCTCAGGAGACTGCGTGACTCGCGAGGCATCACGCGCGAGGCGGCCGGCTACTCGATCCGGGCCTCCGAATCGAAGATCAGCCGCATGGAGTTGGGACGGGTGAGCTTCAAGGCCAGGGACGTCGAGGATCTGCTCACGCTCTACGGCGTCACGGACGAGGCGGAGCGCGACTCCCTGCTCGCCCTGGCCCGTGAGGCCAACGTGGCGGGCTGGTGGCACAGTTTCGGGGACGTACTGCCCGGCTGGTTCCAGACGTACGTCGGCCTGGAGGGCGCGGCCTCGCTCATCAGGATCTACGAAGTCCAGTTCGTGCACGGGCTGTTGCAGACCGAGGACTACGCCCACGCGGTCGTCTCCCGGGGCATGCGCGGTGCGTCCCCGGCCGAGATCGACCGCCGCGTCGCCCTGCGCCTCGAACGCCAGAAGGTCCTCGTCTCCGAGCGGGCGCCCCGCTTCCACGCCGTGCTGGACGAGGCCGCGCTGCGCCGCCCGTACGGCGGACGCGAAGTGATGCGGGCGCAATTGCGGCATCTGATCGATATGTCGGAACAGCCGAACATCACGCTCCAGGTGATGCCGTTCAGTTTCGGCGGACACGCCGGTGAGAGCGGATCGTTCACCATGCTGCGATTCCCGGAATCCGATCTGTCGGACATTGTGTATTTGGAGCAGCTGACAAGCGCGCTCTATCTGGACAAGGACGAGGAAGTCGCCCAGTACGAAAAGGCGATGACGCGCCTCCACGAGGAGAGCCCGGGCCCGGAGGAGAGTCGTGACCTGCTCCGAGGACTTCTCCAACTCTCCTGAATTTTCAGTACGATGGCGCTCCTACAGGAGTCTGCACCTGAGTTAAGGGATCGCATGTCCTTCTTCCAAGAGCTGGCCGGCCAGTACATCGACGGTGAATGGCGGACGGGCACCGGCTCCTGGGACATCATCGATTTCAATCCCTACAACGGTGAGAAGCTCGCCGCGATCACCATCGCCACCGCCGCCGAGGTGGACAGCGCCTACCGCGCCGCCGAGCGCGCCCAGGGCGAATGGGCGGCGGCCAGTCCGTACCGCCGCCGGGACGTCCTGGAACGCGCGCTGCGGGTCACCGAGAAGCTGGCCGACGAGATCACCGAAGCGATCATCGACGAGCTGGGCGGCACCCGCACCAAGGCCGCGTACGAGCTGAGCCTCACCCAGGAATTCCTTCGCGAGGCAGCCCGGCAGGCGCTCTCGCCGGAGGGGCGCGTCCTGCCCTCCGCCGCGGACGGCCGGGAGAATCTGCTCTACCGGCTGCCCGTCGGGGTCGTCGGGGTCATCAGCCCCTTCAACTTCCCGCTCCTGGTGACGATGAAGTCGGTCGCACCGGCCCTCGCCCTCGGCAACGCGGTCGTCGTCAAGGCCAACCAGAACTCGCCCGTCGTCGGCGGCGGGCTCGTCGCGAGGATCTTCGAGGAGGCCGGGCTGCCGGCCGGGCTGCTCAACGTGGTCGTCACCGACATAGCGGAGATCGGTGACGCGTTCATCGAGCACCCCGTGCCCCAGGTGATCTCCTTCGCCGGATCGGACCGGGTCGGCCGCCACGTGGCCGCCACCGCGGGCGCCCTCTTCAAGCGGACCATCCTCGAACTCAGCGGCAACAGCGCCCTGGTGGTGCTGGACGACGCGGACATCGACTACGCGGTCGACGCCGCCGTCTTCAGCCGGTTCATCTACTCCGGCCAGGTCTGCATGGCCGCCAACCGCATCCTGGTGGACCGCCCGGTGGCCGCGGAGTTCACGGAGAAGTTCTGTGCCCGGGTCGCAGCCCTGAAGACCGGCGACCCGCGCGAGCCCGACACCCACATCGGCCCGGTCATCAACACCTTCCACGCCGACTCGCTGGCCGCCCTGGTCGACCAGGCGATCGCCGAGGGCGCCGAGGCCCGGGTGCACGGGCGGGTCCGCGGCAATCTGGTCGAGCCGACCGTGCTCGCCGGGCTGCCCGAGGACTCCCCGCTGCTGCGCCAGGAGATATTCGGCCCGGTCGCGCTGCTGGTGCCGTTCGACGGCGAGGACGAGGCGGTCCGGATCGTCAACGACAGCCCGTACGGCCTCAGCGGCGCCGTGCACACCGCGCGCACCGGGCGGGGCGTCCGGTTCGCCCGGCGCATCCGCAGCGGGATGTTCCACGTCAACGACTCCACCGTGCACGACGACCCGGGCATCGCGTTCGGCGGCGAGAAGGACTCCGGTCTGGGCCGGATGAACGGGGACGCGGCGGTCGACGCGTTCACCACCCAGAAGTGGATCTCCGTCCAGCACGGCCGCAGCGTCTTCCCCTTCTGACCTCGCCGGACACCTTCCCGCTACGCTGGCCGGGTTGACCAGAGAGGTGGAGGGCATGTCCGCGATCCGGCTGCTGGTCCTCGGCGCCGTACGCCAGCACGGCCGGGCCCACGGCTACCAGGTCCGCAACGACCTGGAGTACTGGGGGGCCCACGAGTGGTCCAACGCCAAGCCCGGCTCCGTCTACCACGCGCTGAAACAGCTCGCGAAGCAGGACCTGCTCCTGGCCCATGAGGTGGCCCCGAGCACCGCGGGCGGACCGCCGCGCATCGAGTACGAGATCACGGAGCGCGGCACCGAGGAGTACTTCACCCTGCTGCGCGCCTCGCTCACCTCCTACGACCAGAAGATGGACGTCCTCTCGGCGGGCATCGGCTTCATCGTGGATCTGGAACGCGCCGAGGCGGTGGCCCTGCTCCGGGAGCGCCTGAGGAACCTCGCGGCCTGGCGCGCCGCAGTCACCGAGCACTATCTCCCCGAGGGCGGCCCGGAGCAGCTGGGCCACATCGGCGAGGTCATGAACTTCTGGGTCCACTCGGCGGACGCGGGCGCGGAGTGGACGCGCGGCCTGATCGCCCGCATCGAGGGAGGAGCGTACGTCTTCGCGGGCGAGGGCGACCCCTTCGTGGGCGTACTCGCGGAGGGCGAGGAGAACCCGTACGCGACCGGGATCCCCGATCCGGGCGACGCCCACTAATCAAGTTTGACGAATCCCCCTGGGTCCCTTACCTTCCTCCTGCTAGTCAAGTTTGACTACTGGGGGTGTGCTGACGTGCGGGACGCGATCGTGGTAGAGGGAATGCGCAAGCGCTACGGAGGGGCGTACGCCCTGGACGGGCTGGATCTGACGGTCGCCCGCTCCACCGTGCACGCCGTGCTCGGCCCCAACGGGGCGGGCAAGTCCACGGCGGTCCGTGTCCTGTCGACCCTGCTGCGGTACGACGAGGGCCGGGCCGAGGTCGCCGGACACGACGTACGGCGGCGGCCGGCCGAGGTCCGCCGCCGGATCGGGCTGCTCGGCCAGCACCCGGCGCTCGACGAGGAGCTGGGCGGCCGGCAGAACCTGGAGATGTTCGGCCGGCTGTACCACCTGGGCGCGCGCCGGGCCGGGGCGCGGGCGGACGCACTGCTCGACCGGTTCGGCCTCGCGGACACCGGACGCAAGGCGGTCCGCGACTACAGCGGGGGCATGCGGCGGCGGCTGGACCTGGCGGCCTCGCTGATCACCGAACCCGAGGTGCTCTTCCTGGACGAGCCGACGACCGGGCTCGACCCGCGGGGCCGGACGGAGGTGTGGGAGGCGGTGCGCTCCCTGGTCGGCGGCGGCACGACCGTCCTGCTGACCACGCAGTACCTGGAGGAGGCCGACCGGCTCGCGGACCGGATCTCGCTGATCGACCGCGGCCGGGTCGCCGCCGAGGGCACGGCCGACGAGCTGAAGGCCCGGGTGGGCGGCGACCGCATCGAGATCGTCGTGCGCGACGCCGGCCGGCTGGCACGCGCGGCCGCCCTGCTCGACGGCGGAACGGTGACGGACCCGGACCGGCGGACCGTCGCAGCGCCCGCGGCGGACCGGATGGCGGCGCTCACCGGCGCCGTGCGGACGCTGGCGGACGCGGGGATCGAGGCGGAGGACATCGCGGTGCGCCGGCCGACGCTGGACGAGGTCTTCCTGGCCCTGACGGGCAGCGGTGACGACGAGGAGGTGGCCGCATGAGCGCGGCGATGTGGGCGGTGTCCGATTCCTGGACGATGACCCGGCGCGAACTGGCCCGCTGGGCCCGGCAGCCGGCGCAGGTGGTGGTGGGCCTGGTGTTCCCGGTGATGCTGCTGCTGATGTTCACCTATCTGGTCGGCGGCGGGCGCGGCGTCGAGGGCGGGACGGCCGAGTACCTGGTGCCGGGCATGCTGGCGCTGACCATGGCCTTCGGCCTGGAGTCGACCATGCTCGCGCTCACCCGCGACCTGGAGAAGGGGGTCGTGGACCGGTTCCGCTCGATGCCGATGGCGTCGGGGGCGGTGCTGGTCGGCCGGGCCGTCGCGGACATGCTGCAGTCGGCGGCCGCGCTGCTGGTGATGGGGGTCGCGGGTTACGCGGTCGGCTGGCGGTGGCACGAGGGGGTGGCCGCCGCGCTGGGGGCGGTGGGGCTGCTTCTGCTGCTGCGGTTCGCGATGCTGTGGCTCGGCATCCTGCTGGCGCTGGTGGCCGGGCGGCCGGAGCAGGTGCAGGCGGTACAGATCCTGGTCTGGCCCGTGGGCTTCCTCTCCACGGTGTTCGCGGTGCCGGAGACGATGCCCGGATGGCTGGGCGCCGCCGTCGAGTGGAACCCGCTCTCGGCCACCGCGACGGCGGTGCGCGACCTGTGCGGCAACCCGGGCGCCGACGGCGGCTCCTGGGCGGCCGGCCACGCCGGACTGCTCGCGGTGGTGGGGCCACTGGTGCTGCTCGTGGTGTTCTTCCCGTCGGCGGTACGCCGGTTCGCCGCCCTCGGCCGTTGAGGCGCCGCCGCCGTGTCAGTGGTGGAAGGACGTCGCCGCGTTCTGGTCCCTGGTCAGCGGGTGCGGCTGGGCGCGGAGCTCGGGCATCAGGAGGCGCAGGTCCTCCAGGAGCAGTTCCGCCAGGTCCGACGAGAAGCCGTTGCGGCACACGACGCGGAGCACCGCCAGGTCCTCCCGGTGGGCGGGGAAGGTGTACGCGGGCACCAGCCAGCCGCGTTCGCGCAGCCGCCGGGACACGTCGAAGACGTCGTACGCCTTCACCTCCGGCCTGGTGGTGAGCGCGAAGACGGGCAGCTGGTCGCCCCGGGTGAGCAGCCGGAAGTCGCCCAGCTCCTCGATCTTCGCGGCCAGGCCGGTCGCCACGTCCCGGGCCGCCTGCTGCACGGCCCGGTAGCCGTCCCGGCCCAGCCGCAGGAAGGTGTAGTACTGCGCGACGACCTGGGCGCCGGGCCGGGAGAAGTTCAGGGCGAAGGTGGGCATGTCGCCCCCCAGGTAGTTCACCCGGAAGACCAGCTCCTCGGGCAGCTCGGCGGGCGAGCGCCACAGCGCCCAGCCGACCCCCGGGTAGACCAGGCCGTACTTGTGGCCGGAGGTGTTGATGGAGGAGACCCGGGGGAGCCGGAAGTCCCACACCAGGTCCGGGTCGAGGAACGGCGCGACCATGGCGCCGGAGGCCCCGTCCACGTGGACGGGGATGTCGAGGCCGGTGCGCTCCTGGAGGTCGTCCAGGGCCGCGCACAGCTCCGCGATCGGCTCGTAGCTGCCGTCGAAGGTGGAGCCGAGGATGCCCACGACGCCGATGGTGTTCTCGTCGCACAGCTCGACCGCGGCCTGCGGGTCGAGGTGGAAGCGGTCGCCCTCCATGGGGACGAGGCGCGGCTCGACCTCCCAGAACGTGCAGAACTTCTCCCAGCACACCTGCACGTTCACCCCCATCACGAGGTTGGGCTTGGCGCTCGCCGGGTAGCGGTCGGCGTTCTTGGCCGTCCAGCGGCGTTTGAGCGCCATCGCGGCGAGCATGCACGCCTCGCTGGACCCGGTCGTGGAACAGCCGACGGCCGCCGAGGGGTCGGGCGCGTGCCACAGGTCGGCGAGCATCGCCACGCAGCGCCGCTCCAGCTCGGCGGTGCGCGGGTACTCGTCCTTGTCGATCATGTTCTTGTCGCGGCACTCGCCCATCAGCACCCCGGCCTGGGGCTCCATCCAGGTGGTGACGAAGGTGGCGAGGTTGAGCCGCGAGTTGCCGTCCAGCATCAGCTCGTCGTGGACGAGCCCGTACGCGGTGTGGGGCGGCAGCGGCCCGTCCGGCATCCGGTGCCGGGGCGGCGCCGCCTCCATGCCGGCGACCGGATCGGCGACCCCGTAGAACGGGTTGAGCGCCAGCTTGCGCTGCGTGGCCGACGGTTCGCCCTCGTGCGCGGAGCCCCGGTGGAGCGGCATCACGGACCTGCCCTTCTCGGCTCGCGCCCGCGAGACCGGACGAATCCGACGATACGGATGGTCTCCCCGTCCGACGCCCGGTGCTGGGCCGTCCGGCTCAGCGCATCGCCGTACCGTCCTCGCGCAGCTGCATCAGCGGCCGGCCGGTGACCAGCAGCCAGGCGGGCAGCGAGGCCACGCACAGCACCGGCAGCAGGGCCGTGTCGAAGCCCAGCACCGCCGCCGTGAACAGGCTCAGCCAGCCCTGCCGGGTGACGGCCAGCAGGACGCCCAGCACCGCGCAGGTCACCGCGAGAGCCACCGGAACCGCGTCCACCAGAGCGTGGGCGCACAGGCCGAGCGCCACGCCCACGAAGACCGCCGGGAAGATCCGGCCGCCCCGGAAGCCGCAGGTCGCGGCGATCACCAGGGCCGCCGTCTTCACCACCGCCATCCCCCCGAACCCGCCGGCCGACCAGCCGTCCGGATCGGCGGCGAGCGTCTTCACCTCGTCCAGCCCCTTGAACAGCGTGAGGTGTCCGCCGAGCGCCCCGAGCAGGCCGAGCGCGAGGCCGCCCAGGGTCAGGGCGAGCACCGGATGCGGCAGGGCCCGGAAGAAGCGGTGGACGAGGGGGAAGGCGTACACCGCCGCCAGGCCGAGGACCGCTCCGGCCGACGCGATCACGAGGGCGGAGAGCAGATCGCCCCAGCCGGTGTGCGTGTACGGGGGCAGCGACAGGTCGAAGCTGGGGTGCTCGGCCAGCGACATGGTGAGCGATCCGGCGGCCCCGGCCGCGAGCGGCCCGAACAGCTTGTCCCAGAGCGCACCGGCGCCGGGCGACGAGGTCAGCGTCTCGGTGAGGATCAGGGCGGCGGCGACCGGGGTGCCGAAGAGGGCGCCGATGGTCCCGGCGGCGGCGAGCGCGAGCCACAGCTCACCGGGGGCGCCCGGGGCGATCCGGCGGCCGGCCCAGGCGGCCAGGGCGATGTTGGCCGCGGTGATCGGGTTCTCCGGGCCGAGGCTGACGCCGCCCGCCAGGGCCAGGACGGTGACCACGAGCAGACCGGGCACCACGTGGGGCGGCAGGGGAGGGTCGACCAGGCCCATGGTCGCCGGGTCCGGGCCGCCCCGGCCGGGGACGGCGCGCAGCACGAGGCCGGTCACCAGGCCCGTGGCCGTGAGCATCACGATCATCCAGAGCGAGGAGAAGCGCCCCACGGAGAGCGCGTCGGGCAGCGTCTCCCACAGCACGTCCTGGAGCTGCTCCGCGAGCAGGCTGACCCCGAGCAGGACCAGGGCCGAGGCCACGCCCACGGCCAGGGCGGGCACGATGAGCACGAGCAGCCGGCGGGCGGGGGTGGGCTCGGCGGCGACGACGGAATCGGTCGGCATCGGCACACCATAGCGATGTGAAAGCCGTAAAACGCCTCAAAAGGTGCGGGTGGCAGGCGGGACTTGCACCTCACGCCGCGTGAGGGCCCAGGCTCGTACGCGTACCCACACAGGAAGGAGCGGGGAGCCATGGAGCACTCCGTGGGACAGGTCGCCGGCTTCGCCGGGGTCACGGTGCGCACCCTGCACCACTACGACACCATCGGCCTGCTCTCACCGGGCGGGCGCAGCCACGCGGGCCACCGGCGCTACGACGACGCCGACCTGGACCGGCTGCAGCAGATCCTCTTCTACCGGGAGCTCGGCTTCCCGCTCGACGAGATCGCGGCCCTGCTCGACGACCCGGACGCGGACCCGCAGGAGCACCTGCGCCGCCAGCACGCGCTGCTGTCGCACCGGATCGAGGAGCTCCAGCGGATGGCCGCCGCCGTAGAGACAGCGATGGAGGCACGCAGGATGGGCATCAACCTCACCCCCGAGGAGAAGTTCGAGGTCTTCGGCGACAAGGACCCCGAGGCGCACGCGGAGGAGGCCGAGCGCCGCTGGGGCGGTACCGACGCCTACGCCGAGTCGCAGCGCCGGGCCGCCCGCTACACCAAGGAGGACTGGCAGCGGATGAAGGCCGAGGTCGACTTCTGGAGCGAGCGCTACGACGCGCTGATGGAGGCCGGTGAGCCCGCCGACGGCGAGCGCGCCACGGACCTCGCGGAGGAGCACCGGCTCCACATCTCCACCTGGTTCTACGAGTGCGGCTACGAGATGCACCGGAACCTCGGCGGGATGTACGTCGCCGATCCGCAGTTCAAGGCGTTCTACGACGCCATGCGGCCGGGCCTCGCCGAGCACCTGCGCGACGCGATCGAGGCGAACGCGCGCCGCCGGGCCGCGTAAACGGTCACGGAGGCGGGTGGAACCCGGGGCCGCCCCGAGGCGTTGATAGCTTGGGGCGGCCACGCAGCCGCTTATCGACCTCATCCTGGAGCCCGGACCCTTGAATACGCTTGCGCTCGGACCGAGCTGGCTGGACCCGGACCACCTCATCGGACAGTTCGGCCTGGCCGGCGTCCTGGTCATCGTCTTCGCCGAGTCCGGGCTGCTCATCGGCTTCTTCCTGCCCGGTGACTCCCTGTTGTTCACCACGGGCCTGCTGGTCACGGCCGACAAGCTGCACACCCCGCTCTGGCTGGTCTGCGTCCTGGTCGCGCTGGCCGCGATCATCGGCGACCAGGTGGGTTACCTCTTCGGCCGCAAGGTCGGCCCCTCGCTCTTCAGCCGGCCCGACTCCCGCCTCTTCAAGCAGGAGAACGTCGAGAAGGCCCACGAGTTCTTCGAGAAGCACGGCCCGAAATCGCTGATCCTGGCCCGCTTCGTGCCGATCGTGCGGACGTTCACCCCGATCATCGCGGGCGTCAGCCGGATGAACTACCGCTCGTTCATCGTGTTCAACGTGATCGGCGGCGTCCTCTGGGGCGTCGGCGTGACCCTGCTCGGCGCCGCCCTCGGCAACGTCGAGTTCGTCCACAAGAACATCGAGGCGATGCTCGTCCTGATCGTGCTGATCTCGGTGATCCCGATCGCCATCGAGTTCCTGCGCGCCCGGAGCAAGGCCAAGAAGGAGGGCACCGCCGCCGGGAGCGGCGAGGTCCCCCCGCAGGACCCGTCCGCCGGCCGCCGCGGCCGCCACGCCAAGCGCTGACCCCGCTTCCGCCCCGACCCGGTCAGAAGCCGCGCGTCCGCTTGGCCGCGCGGCGGTTCGCCCCGCCCACCGCGCCCGGCACCCGCATGAACAGCCGGGAGATCTCGCTCCCCAGGTTCACCCCGATGGCGATGGCCAGCGCCGTCGCCACCGCCGTGGACAGCGAGGCGAGGCCCCGGTCCAGCTCGTTCTGCGCGACGCCCAGCAGCCCGAAGTACGTCGCGGAGCCGGGCAGCAGCGGCCCGATCGCCGCCGTGATGTACGGCAGCGACGACGTGTAGCGGTACCGCGAGAACAACTGCCCGAACAGGCCGACCAGCCCGGCCGCGGCGGCCGTCGCCGCCACCGCCGACAGGTTGCCCGTCCGGGCCATCGCCCCGTAGATGATCCAGGCCACGCCGCCGTTCAGGGTCACCGCGAGCACCGTCGCCCGCTCCTGCTGCAGCAGGATCGCGAACGCCAGGGTCAGCAGCATCGACGCGAGGATCTGGATCACCGGCCGGTCGTGCGTGATGAACCGCGCCTCCGGGTCCAGCTCCGCACCCAGCTGAAGCCCCCCGTACAGGGCCAGCAGCACCCCGGTGACGATCGCGATGAAGAAGTACATGACCTCCAGGAGCCGCGCCGAGGCCGTGATGTAGTAGCCGGTCAGGCCGTCCTGCACGCCTGCCACGAGGGCCCGCCCCGGCAGCAGCGCGAACAGCCCACCGGTGATCACCGCCGACGGCCGTACGTCCGACCAGTGCGTCAGCGTCAGCGCCACGCCCATCGCGGCGGGCGGCATCGCCGCGATCGCGAACTGGTAGAACTCGGGCAGCCCGCGCCCCGCGCACAGCCAGGCCAGCCGGTCACCGAGCATCGCCCCGAGCGCCGCGATCACGAACACCAGCGGACCACCGCCGACCAGCACGGACGCCGCCCCGGCCAGCCCGCCCGCGGCCAGCGTGAGCACCCAGCCGGGATACGGGTGCCGGTTGCGCCGGATCTCCGCCAGCCGCCGGTACGCCTCCTCCAGGGACACCTCGTCGTCGGCCGTGGTGATGTCGTCGATCAGCCGGAAGACCGCCGCGAGCCGCGTGTAGTCGGTGCCCCGGCGGCGCACCGTACGGCTCGCCGTCACCGGGTCGTCCACCAGCGACGGCTGGTGCGAGATGGACAGCAGGGTGAACGTCACGGTCGGCTCGCAGCGGTCGAGCCCGTAGCTCCGCATCACCGCGAACATCGCCGCCTCGACGTCCTCGGCGCCCTCGCCGCCCGCGAGCAGCAGTTCCCCGATGCGCAGCGTCAGGTCGAGCACGCGCGGAACCGGGGGCCCCGCCTCCTCGTCGTGCCGCTGCACCGGCTCCGGGGCGGGGCGCTCGGCCACCGGCATCCGCAGCATCGTGCGCATCCGGTCCTGCCAGGGCGCCTCCTTGGTCAGCCGGACCATCGGCACCCCGTACGCCGGGGTGAACGCCGGCGGGGAGTCCCGGAAGCTGTACGTGCTCGGCGTGGCGAACGCCGAACCGGTCGTCTCGGACCCGGAAGCGGAACCCGTACCGGAACCGGAACCCGGGGCCGGCGGCTCGGGCGTCACGCCCTCCGGAAGGGCGAACTCCGACGTCGGGTGGTCCTCCTCGGACGGCGCCGCCGGTTCGGTCCCGGCAGGCCACGAGAAGGCGCTGTGCGCCTCGTCGGACTGGGGCTTCTCGTCATCGGGCCCGCCCGGTTCCGCCACCACTCGACCTCGCTCCTCCTCGGCTGCGCGTCCTCGGGCGCACTCCTGCCCAGTATGGCCACGCCCAAGGGAGGTCACACGGAACGGGCGGCACACCCGTGTGGGTGTACCGCCCGTTCGCAGGCCCGCTTACCGGAAGCGGAACGTCAGTGCGCGCCGCCCTGCGCCTCAAGGCGCTTGCGGGAGGCGACGATCTCGGCCTCGGCCTCGGCGCGGCCGACCCAGTCGGCGCCCTCGACGGACTTGCCCGGCTCCAGGTCCTTGTAGACCTCGAAGAAGTGCTGGATCTCCAGGCGGTCGAACTCCGACACGTGCTGGATGTCCTGAAGGTGCTCCACCCGGGGGTCGGACGCCGGGACGCACAGCAGCTTGTCGTCGCCGCCGGCCTCGTCGGTCATCCGGAACATGCCGATCGCGCGGCACTTGATGAGGCAGCCCGGGAACGTCGGCTCGTCCAGGATCACCAGCGCGTCCAGCGGGTCGCCGTCCTCACCGAGGGTGTCCTCGATGAAACCGTAGTCCGCCGGGTAGCTGGTCGAGGTGAAGAGCCGACGGTCCAGACGAATCCGGCCGGTCTCGTGATCCACCTCGTACTTGTTGCGCGAACCCTTCGGGATCTCGATAACGACGTCGAACTCCACGGGTGGCTCCTCCATGATCAACACATACGACTGGTGGTTAAGTGTCCCTCACGCAGATGTGTGCTCGCGAAAGGGGCTGGTCAACGGTGGCCGAGCCGGTGGAAAGACCGTCGACGGAACCGCCCGGCACGCCCGGCGGCAGTATCGCGGCCCGCCTGGGCGTACGCGGCGGAGTGAACGACTGGCAGTTCACGGCCGTGTCCGCCGTCGTCGGACTGGCCCTCGCGGCCGGCGCCGTCCTCGCCGCCGGACCCTGGGACTCGGGTCAGCGTAAGGCCGAGCGGGACCGGGCGACCGCCGCCGAACGCACAGGTGGCGCACATCACGCGGGCGACCCCGACGGCCCCGCCCCCGCCCCCAGCGCCCCCGCCGTCCTGGCCGCCCTGTCCGCCCCCGGCACCGGCGCGAAGAACGCCCCGGCCGGTGCCGACCGCGACCTGCGCGCCGTCCTGGACCCGCTGCTGAAGAACGACGCGCTGGGCACCCGGCGCGCCGCCGTCGTCATCGACACCGCCACCGGCGAACGGCTCTACGGCAAGGGCGCCGACGCCCCCATGACGCCCGCCTCCACCGTCAAGATCGCCACCACCGTCGCCGCCCTCGGCGCACTCGGCCCCGCCCACCGCATCCCCACCACCGTGCGCGCCTCCGAGGACCTGCGCACCGTCACCCTCGTCGGCGGCGGCGACCCCACCCTCGACAAGGCCGCCCTGCGCGCCCTGGCCACCGAGACCGCCCGCGCCCTCAAGACCGCCAAGGCCCCCTCCGTACGCCTCCGTTACGACGCCTCCGCCTACTCGGGGCCCACGCACCACCCGATCGGCCCCAACGAGAACATCGCGCCCATGAGCGCCCTGATGCTGAACGAGGGCCGCCAGGACGACTCCGCCAAGGGCCCCGCCCCGCGCACCGAGGACCCGGCCGGTGACGCCGCCCGCGCGTTCGCCGGTTACCTCGGCAAGGCCGGCGTCACCACCAAGGGCGCAGCCGCCCCCGGCCGCCCCGCCAAGACGTCCCGTACCGTCGCCACCCACCTCTCCGCCCCCCTCTCCGGCCTGGTCGAACGCGCCCTGACCAACAGCGACAACGACATCGCCGAGGCCCTGGCCCGGCAGACCGCCATCGCCGCCGGGCAGCCCGCCGACTTCAAGGGCGGCCGACGGGCCGTCACCGCCCGCCTGAAGGCGCTCGGCCTGCCCCTCAAGGGCGTGAACATCGCCGACGGCAGCGGGCTCGACCGCGCGGACAAAGTGACCGCCGCCCTGCTCGCCGGTCTCCTCGCCCGGGCGGCCGACCCCGCCCACCCCGAACTGCGCCCCGTCCTCACCGGCCTCCCCGTGGCCGGTTTCAGCGGCACGCTCAGCAGTCGCTACACCAGCGCGACCGGCGGCACCGGCTTCATCCGCGCCAAGACCGGCACCCTCACCGGCGTCAACAGCCTCGCCGGAACGGTCGTGGACACCCGGGGCCGGCTCCTCGCCTTCGCCTTCCTCGCCTCCGGCACCACCGCCCCCACCGAGGCCCAGAAGGCCCTCGACGAACTCGCCACCGCACTCGGCGCCGGAAAGCGGTGAGCACCTCAACACCGCCTCGCTCCCGGGACGAAGCACGTACGGTTGACGCATGACGAGCATCGGTGGTGCAGGGATGGTCGACTGGAACCTCGCGGTCGCGACGGCGACCCGGCTCGTGCGGCCGGGCCCCGAGATCAGCCGCGAGGAGGCCCGCGAGGTCGTCGCGGAGCTGCGCAGGCACGCGAAGGCGGCGGAGGAACACGTCCGCGCCTTCACCCGGATGATCCCCGACGGCACCGAACCGGAGGACACCCCCGTCCTCGTCGTGGACCGCACCGGCTGGATCAAGGCCAACGTCGCCGGCTTCCGCGAACTGCTGCGCCCCCTCCTGGACAAGATGGAGGAACGGCGCTCCGGTGGCGCGGGCGGCGCCGTGCTCGGCGCGGTCGGCTCCAAGGTCACCGGCGTCGAGGTCGGCATGCTGCTCTCCTTCCTCGCCTCCCGCGTCCTCGGCCAGTACGAGACCTTCGCCCCCGCCACCCGTGAACTCCCCGCCTCCACCGACGGCGGCGGCCGCCTCCTGCTCGTCGCGCCGAACATCGTCCACGTCGAACGCGAGCTGGAGGCCGACCCGCACGACTTCCGGCTCTGGGTCGCCCTCCACGAGGAGACCCACCGCACCCAGTTCACCGCGGTGCCCTGGCTCCGCGACCACCTCCAGGGCGAGATCCAGTCCTTCCTGGACGAGACCGACGTCGACCCGATGACCTTCCTGGAGCGGCTGCGCGAGGCCGCCCAGTCCCTC
Organism: Streptomyces sp. NPDC052299; assembly: GCF_040679335.1. Taxonomy (NCBI): domain Bacteria; kingdom Bacillati; phylum Actinomycetota; class Actinomycetes; order Kitasatosporales; family Streptomycetaceae; genus Streptomyces; species Streptomyces sp. NPDC052299. The sequence continues at coordinate 637,156 of NZ_JBFAUP010000001.1, forward strand.
GCCGGCGGCCGGCCCGAGGGCGAGTCCGGCGAGGACGGCGGCCGCAGCCTGGTCGAGCTCGTCCAGACCCCCGCCCAGCGCGAGATCCTCGGCCGCCTCACCGCCGTGATGTCCCTCCTGGAAGGACACGCCGACTACGTCATGGACGGCGTCGGTCCCGAGGTCGTGTCCTCCGTCGCCGAGATCCGCGAGAAGTTCCAGCAGCGCCGCGCCCAGGGCGCCGGCCGGCTCGACCAGGCCCTGCGCAAGCTGCTCGGCCTCGACGCCAAGCTGCGCCAGTACCGGGACGGCGAACGCTTCGTGCGCGCCGTCGTGGACGAGGTCGGCATGGACGGCTTCAACCGGGTGTGGACCTCGCCCAACACCCTCCCCACCAAGGCGGAGATCGCCCGCCCCGCGGACTGGATCGCGAGGGTGCACCGTAAGGCAGAGTCGTGATCAAGGTCCCCGCTACGAAGGCAACGCGCCGGTAATCACCCATCCGAGGGACCGTAGGGGCATGGGAAGGCGTGCAATGCTCGATGAACGGCATTGCTCTGTCACCATCGACGCACTCTGAGTGACGGCACTCCTTCCCGTCCCGGCACTCCGAGACACCCCTGAAGAACCTCACGAAGGGCACCGGACATGGGTCCCCATCCTGCGGTCGCGGCGATACGCCTGGCGGTCCGCCGCGTACTCCACGACGTCATCGCCGAACACGCCGAACAGACCGAACGCGCCGGGCACGCCCCGCACCCCGAGCTCGCCCGGGCCGGCGGCGGCAGCCGCCTCGGCACGCTCCCCGACCGCCCCGGCACCCCCCTGGTGCTCGTGGCCTGCTCCGGCGGCGCCGACTCCATGGCGCTCGCCTCCGCCCTCGCCTTCGAGGCCCGCAAACTCCCCGTCCGGGCCGGCGGCATCACCGTCGACCACGGCCTCCAGGACGGCTCCGACACCCGCGCCGCCGAGGTCGCCGCCCGGCTCACCGCCATGGACCTCGGCCCCGTCGAGGCCGTCGCCGTCCACGTCGGCCGCGAGGGCGGACCCGAGGCCGCCGCCCGCGACGCCCGCTACGCCGCACTCGACGCCGCCGCCGAACGCCACGGCGCCGCCGCCGTCCTCCTCGGCCACACCCGCGACGACCAGGCCGAGACCGTCCTGCTGGGCCTCGCCCGCGGCTCCGGCATCCGCTCCCTGTCCGGCATGGCCGCCGCCTCCGGCCCGGCCGGCCGCTACCGCCGGCCCTTCCTTCAGCTCGACCGCCAGACCGCCCGCACCGCCTGCCTCGCCCAGTCCCTGCCCGTCTGGGACGACCCCCACAACATCGACCCCGCCTACACCCGCTCCCGGCTGCGCCACGAGGGCCTGCCCGCCCTGGAGAAGGCCCTCGGCAAGGGCGTCGTCGAAGCCCTCGCCCGTACGGCCCAGCTCTCCCGCGACGACGCGGACGCCCTCGACACCTGGGCCGCCGCCGCCGACCGTGACGTACGCGACGACGCGGGCCGCCTCGAGTGCGCCAAGCTGTACGCGCTGCCCCCCGCCGTACGCCGCCGGGTGCTGCGCCGGGCCGCCATAGAGGCGGGTTCCCCGGCCGGTTCGCTCTTCGCCCGGCACATCGAGGAAGTGGACCGCCTGGTCACCGGCTGGCGCGGCCAGCAGGCCATCAACCTCCCCGGCCGCGTCGAAGCCCTGCGGCAGGGTGGCAGACTGGTCATCCGGCAGAGCTGACGCACGAGCGGCTGACACGCAGGGCGAGCGGCCGCGCAGGCCCGGGACTCCACCCCCGGACCCGGCAGGCACAGAAAGAGACGCGGGTGAACGAGAAGGACATGGGCACCGACCTCCAGTCGGTGCTCCTCACCAAGGAAGAGATCGACGCGAAGCTCGTGGAGCTGGCCGCGAAGATCGACGCGGAGTACGCCGGCAAGGACCTGCTCCTCGTCGGCGTCCTGAAGGGCGCCGTCATGGTCATGGCGGACCTGGCGCGCGCGCTGTCCACCCCCGTCACCATGGACTGGATGGCCGTCTCCTCGTACGGCGCGGGCACCCAGTCCTCCGGTGTCGTCCGGATCCTCAAGGACCTGGACACCGACATCAAGGGCAAGCACGTCCTGATCGTCGAGGACATCATCGACTCCGGCCTCACGCTGTCCTGGCTGATGTCGAACCTGGGCTCGCGCGAGCCCGCCTCGCTGGAGATCTGCACCCTCCTGCGCAAGCCGGACGCGGCCAAGGTCGCGCTCGAATGCAAGTGGGTTGGCTTCGACATTCCCAACGAGTTCGTCGTCGGTTACGGCCTCGACTACGCGGAGAAGTACCGCAACCTCCCCTTCGTCGGGACCCTCGCCCCGCACGTATACGGAGGCTGAGGGCGCGCGGACCCGCCGCAGGGTCCGCCGGGAACCCTCACGGGCCGCCCGCCGTTGAGCCTTCGAGGCGCGATTGCCGGACGTCCGAGGCGGACGCCGGTGACCATGCTGGGGTACCGTCCGAAGAACAGTCTTTACTCACAGCAGCATTTACCTACGGGCAGGAGGGACGGGGCGTCTTCGCCTCGTATGGATGGACGTGAAGCGATACTTCCGTGGGCCGGTCATGTGGATCGTGCTGGCCGTCCTCGCCGTGGTCGTGTTGATGAATGTCGTCGGCTCGGGCGGCGGCTACAAGACGGTGGACACCGGCCAGGTGATCCAGGCGATCAGCAAGAACCAGGTGGACCAGGCCAAGCTCACCACCGGTGACGATCACATCATCAAGATCGAACTGAAGGACGGTCAGAAGCTGTCCGGCGAGTCCGGCAGCAAGTTCCAGGCGAGCTACATCGGCAACCAGGGCGTCCAGCTCGCCGACATGCTCCAGAAGAAGTACGAGAGCGGCGACATCAAGGACGGGTACACCGTCTCGCCCTCGAAGCAGTCCCCGTTCGTCTCGATCCTCTTCTCGCTGCTGCCGTTCGTCCTCATCGTGGTCGTCTTCCTGTTCCTGATGAATCAGATGCAGGGCGGCGGCTCCAAGGTCATGCAGTTCGGCAAGTCCAAGGCCAAGCTGATCACCAAGGACACCCCGAAGACGACGTTCGCCGACGTGGCGGGCTCGGACGAGGCGGTCGAGGAGCTTCAGGAGATCAAGGAGTTCCTCCAGGAGCCGGCCAAGTTCCAGGCCGTCGGCGCCAAGATCCCCAAGGGCGTCCTGCTCTACGGGCCCCCCGGTACGGGCAAGACCCTGCTCGCGCGCGCCGTCGCGGGCGAGGCGGGCGTCCCGTTCTACTCGATCTCCGGCTCCGACTTCGTGGAGATGTTCGTCGGTGTCGGCGCCTCCCGCGTCCGCGACCTCTTCGAGCAGGCCAAGGCGAACGCCCCGGCGATCGTCTTCGTGGACGAGATCGACGCCGTCGGCCGCCACCGCGGCGCCGGCATGGGCGGCGGTCACGACGAGCGCGAGCAGACGCTCAACCAGCTGCTCGTGGAGATGGACGGCTTCGACGTGAAGGGCGGCGTCATCCTGATCGCCGCCACGAACCGCCCGGACATCCTCGACCCGGCACTGCTGCGCCCGGGCCGCTTCGACCGGCAGATCGCGGTCGACCGGCCGGACATGCAGGGCCGCCTGGAGATCCTGAAGGTCCACCAGAAGGGCAAGCCGGTCGCCCCGGACGTCGACCTCGGCGCCGTCGCCCGCCGCACCCCCGGCTTCACCGGTGCCGACCTGTCGAACGTGCTGAACGAGGCCGCGCTCCTGACGGCGCGCAGCAACCAGAAGCTCATCGACAACGCCACGCTGGACGAGGCCATCGACCGCGTCGTGGCGGGCCCGCAGAAGCGGACCCGGATCATGTCCGAGAAGGAGAAGAAGATCACCGCGTACCACGAGGGCGGACACGCCCTGGTCGCGGCGGCCTCCCCCCAGTCGGACCCGGTCCACAAGATCACGATCCTCTCCCGCGGCCGCGCCCTCGGTTACACGATGGTGCTCCCGGAGGAGGACAAGTACTCCACGACGCGCAACGAGATGCTCGACCAGCTCGCGTACATGCTGGGCGGGCGCGCGGCCGAGGAGCTGGTCTTCCACGACCCGACCACCGGCGCCGCGAACGACATCGAGAAGGCCACGGCGACGGCCCGCGCGATGGTCACGCAGTACGGCATGACCGAGCGGCTCGGCGCGATCAAGTTCGGCGGCGACAACACCGAACCGTTCGTCGGCCGCGAGATGGGCCACCAGCGCGACTACTCGGAAGAGGTCGCCGCGCTGGTCGACGAAGAGGTCAAGAAGCTCATCGAGACCGCGCACAACGACGCGTGGGAGATCCTCGTAGAGAATCGCGACGTGCTGGACACCCTGGTCCTCCGCCTCCTGGAGAAGGAGACCCTGGGCAAGGAGGAGATCGCCGAGATCTTCGCCCCGATCGTCAAGCGCCCGGCCCGCCCCGCGTGGACCGGCTCCGCCCGCCGCACCCCGTCGACCCGCCCGCCGGTCCTCTCCCCGAAGGAGCTCGCCCTCACCAACGGCGCGAGCACGGCCGCCGCCCCGGTCACGGACACCGTTCCGGGCGCGGAGACCCTCCCCGAGGAGCGTCCCGAGAGCTAGTCACCGACCCGGTGTGTCCCCCGTCACGGGGTTCCCACCAGGCCCGGAATGGATGCCGCGTCCCCCAGGTTCTAGCCTGTGGGGGGCGCGGCTTTTCCGTACACCTGCGCGGATGCCCCCCGCAGTGACAGCTCGAGGAACGAGGCACACATGACCGACCCGGTGACGCTGGACCCCCAGGGACCGATCGGCGAGTTCGACGAGAAGCGTGCCGAGGCCGCCGTCCGGGAGCTGCTGCTGGCCGTGGGCGAGGACCCCGACCGCGAGGGCCTGAAGGAGACGCCGGCGCGGGTGGCGCGGGCGTACAAGGAGATCCTCGCCGGTCTGCGGCAGGAGCCCGAGGACGTCCTGACGACGACGTTCGACCTGGGGCACGACGAGATGGTCCTGGTGAAGGACATCGAGATCGTGAGCCTCTGCGAGCACCACCTGCTCCCGTTCCACGGGGTGGCACACGTCGGATACATCCCTGCGGAGAGCGGCAAGATCACGGGGCTGTCCAAGCTGGCGCGGCTGGTCGAGGTCTTCGCCCGGCGACCGCAGGTCCAGGAGCGGCTGACCACGCAGGTCGCGGATTCGCTGATGCGCATCCTGGAGGCGCGCGGTGCGATCGTCGTCATCGAGGCGGAGCACATGTGCATGTCCGTTCGCGGCATCCGGAAGCCGGGTGCGAAGACGACGACGTCCGCGGTGCGTGGGCAGCTGCGTGAGGCATCCACCCGGGCCGAGGCGATGAGCCTGATACTGGCGCGGTAGCCGGATTGTCAGTACTGCGACGTAACCTCCCGAATCCAGGCATGACCAGGTGATTCGGGAGGTGCGTCATGGGGGGATTACCGAGCCGGCAAACGGTGAACGTCGTCGGAGGACGGGGGCGGGCCGCGAGCGTGAGCGTGGGTTCGCGCTTGTGGACCCTTGACGGCGAGCGTACGGCTCCGACCGACGTCGTCGGCGTGAGCGCCGTCAGGGGACGTGCGGCGGTGGACGTGGTGACCAGCCACGCGACGTTCACCGTGGCCCCGGAGCAACTGCTCGGGACACCGGACGGCTGGGTGCACGCCCGGGACGCGGCGGGGACGGTGCTGGCCTGGACGCACGCCAGGAAACTGTGTCGGGAGAGGCTGACGATCAGGCCCGGGTACGACTTCGGCTACTTCGTCGGTGCGACGTGTGCCGACGGAACCGTGGGCACGAACTATGTCTCGCTCGTGGTGAACGAGGAGGCGTTCGCCGCCAAGTACGCCCAGTGCCTGAGCGCGGCCACAGGGCTGCGTGCCCGGCTGGAAGGTGTGACGCGTCCGTCCGGCTACCTCGGGCGGGATGTGCCGGGGTTCCGCGTACGCGTGGTCTCCTCGTACCTTGCGGATGCCCTGCGTCAGTACGTTGGGGGCGACGCGCACCATATGCGGCAGCGCTTCCCCCGTGTGGTCCTCCGGGACAGCGAGGTGTTCGACGGCTTCCTCGACGGATACGCCGATGGTGACGGCTGCCGGAGCAAAACCTGGGCCGGACGCGTCCTCGTCAGCGCCAACGTGGGTTTCCTGACCGAGTTGGCGCAGGTGATCGGGGCGAGGTTCACTCCCAGGCCGCAGGGGACGACCGCATCACACCTGGTCGTTGTCGACAACTGGCCTGCGCGTGGGACGTTCAGGCCGGAGCGGCATGCGGTCCAGCCCAAGGAGTCGGCATGGGTGGAAGTGCTGGAAGTGCGTGAGCGCACCGCATCGGGCAAGCCGTTCACCTTCTACGACTACCGGCTGGACCCGCATCCGACCTTCCTGGTCAACGGGCACCTGGCCCGCCAGGCATGGTGACGCGCTACGTGGACGCCCCGGCGGGCCCTACGCCGCCGCCGCGTCCGGCTTGTTGTCGTCCTTGTCGTCCGGGAGCTTGCAGACGTGTTCCAGGAAGAGGGCGGCGGCGATGACCGCGATGCCGGCGAGGACCGCGAAGGCGGCGTAGATGGCCTGGTCGCGGCGGGGTGGGTTGTCCAGGGAGCCGAGCAGGAAGACGGCCGTGCCGCCGTACATGCCGGAGACCAGGGCGACGACCAGGGCGCTCGCCTGGGCGAAGACCAGGGCGCGGGCGGCCATCAGGGGCTCGACGCCCTTGGCGCCGGGACGGCGCTCGCGCTGGGCGCGCAGGCGGGCGCGGATGGACAGCGCCGTGGCCAGCAGGACGACGGCGATCAGCGCGAGGACGATGGGCGCGAAGAGCGGCACGCTCGGCAGCGTGCCGAGGGAGTCCCAGAGGCGGGCGGCGCCCCAGGACAGGACTCCGGCGGCGGCGAAGAGGCCGGCCAGGACTCCGAGCCGTAGTTGCTTCACCCCGTGAGCCGCCCTTCGCCGCCTGTGTCCGTCGTGCTGTGTTCTGTGAGCCTAACGACTACTCGGGCAGCCGGAGTTCCAGGTCGGCCCGGGGGAGCACGCCGTCGCGCCCGACACCGGTCAGCAGATCGGCGACCGGGCCCGCGCCGGGCAGCTGGGCCTCGGGGTCCACGTCGTGCCACGGGGCGAGGACGAAGGCGCGCTCGCGGGCCCGGGGGTGGGGGAGGGTGAGCACGGGGTCGTCGGAGACGACGTCCGCGTACGAGACGATGTCGACGTCGAGGGTGCGCGGGCCCCAGCGCTCCTCGCGGACCCGTTCGAAGGCTTCCTCGATGGCCTGGCCGCGCTCCAGGAGCGAGGACGGGGGCAGCGTGGTCTTCACGACGATCACCGCGTTGAAGTACGAGGGCTGGGAGCCCGGCTCGACGCCCCAGGGCTCCGTCTCGTACACCGGGGAGACCGCCTTGACCCGGAGGCCGGGCGTGTCCTCCAGGGCGTCGATGGCGCCCTGGATCGTCTCCAGGCGGTTGCCGAGGTTTGCGCCGAGCGAGAGCACGGCGAGCTTCGGGTTCGAGAGGGTGATGTCCGCCGCGTCCACCTGCTCGACCACGGAGGCGGGCACCGGCTGTACGGTCGGGTCGCTCTGCCCTTCGGTGGAAAATGCAGTCATGCTCGGCTCCGGGTGATGGTGATGGTGACGTCGTCGAACGGGACGGTGATGGGCGCGTCCGGCTTGTGCACCACGACCTCCACCTCCTCGACGCCGTCGTGCTTGAGGCACTGCTGGGCGATGCGCTCGGCGAGCGTCTCGATCAGGTCGACCGGCTCGCCCTGAACCACCGCGACGACCTCCTCCGCGACCACGCCGTAGTGCACGGTCTTCGTCAGGTCGTCGGTGGCTGCCGCGGGGCGGGTGTCGAGGCCGAGCACCAGGTCCACGATGAACGTCTGTCCCTCTTCCCGTTCCCGGGGGAAGACGCCATGGTGCCCGCGGGCCTTGAGGCCGCGCAGCGCGACACGATCCACGCGAATCACTCCTGCTGTCGTTGGTCCGGGGGCACGGGCCGCGTGCGGGCGGCCGGGTGCCCGATTTCGAATCTACCTGCGAGCACCGACAGCCCTTCCCCGCGGGGGCCGGGCCTGCGGGCACGGAACAGATAGCCGCTGATACCCCGATGTCGGCAGGTCCAATCACCCCGGGCCGGCTTTCGTGCCCGAAAGTGGGCCGGACCGGCTCACGACGCGGGGTCTTCGTCCTCTTCCTCCCCGGTTTCGGCCAGTACGGGCGAACCGTGGTGCGACCAGAGCTTCCAGCCGTCCGGAGTGCGGCGGAACACATTCGTGGCGACGACGAGCTGCCCGACGAGCGGGCCGAGCGAGGCGCCCTCCTCGGCGGGACCGCCGCTGAGGATGTTCTCGGTGCACGTCACCAGCGCGGTGTCGGTGGTCATGGAGACGCTGACGTCGGTCAGGAAGAACTGGATGTACTCGGTGCTCGCCATGATCAGCGCGTAACTGCGCAGCACCTCGCGCCGCCCGCTGAGCACCGGCCACCCGGGGTGGACGCAGGAGACCGTCAGCTCCTCGTCCGGCAGCCAGGCCGACGTCAGCGCGTCCAGGTCGCCGCGCTCCACGGCCTCGTAGTACGCGGTGTTGGCCTGCTCGACGGCCGCGATGTCGGCGGCGGCGTCCGCGTGCTCGTCGCCCGGCCCGGTCACCTCGTCGCCCGGCCCGGTCACGCGGCACCCTCGATGGCGCGGGCGACCCGGACGGCGTCGGCGGTGGCCCGGACCTCGTGGACGCGGACCGCCCAGGCGCCGGCCCGGGCGGAGAGCGCGGAGACGGCGGCCGTGGCGGCGTCGCGCTCGCGGGCGGGCGGCGGGGCGGCGCCCTCGCGGGCCAGGACGTGGCCCAGGAACCGCTTGCGGGACGCGGCGACCAGCAGGGGGCGGCCGAGGGCGCGCAGCGCGTCCAGACCGGCCAGCAGCGCCAGGTCGTGCGGGGCGTCCTTGGCGAAGCCGAGCCCGGGGTCGATCACCAGGCGTTCCGGGGCGATGCCCCCGGCCACCACCGCGTCCATACGCGCGCGCAGCTCCTCGGTGACCTCGGTGACCACGTCCCCGTACACCGCCCGGCTGTTCATCGACTCGCTGAAGCCGCGCCAGTGCATGACGACGAACGGCGCGCCGGCGGCGGCGACCACGGGGACCATGTCCGGGTCGGCCTGGCCGCCGCTGACGTCGTTGACGAGGGCCGCGCCGGCGGCGATCGCCTGCTCGGCGACGCGGGCGCGCATGGTGTCGACGGAGACCGTGACGCCCTCCGAGACCAGGCCCCGGACGACCGGGATCACCCGGCGCAGTTCCTCGGACTCGTCCACCCGGCTGGCGCCGGGGCGGGTGGACTCGCCGCCGACGTCGACGAGGTCGGCGCCCTCGGAGACCAGGTCGAGGCCGTGCTTGACCGCCCTGGTGGTGTCGAACCAGCGGCCCCCGTCGGAGAAGGAGTCGGGGGTCACGTTGACGACCCCCATGACCGCGCAGCGGTCCCATTCCGGCAGACCCTGGACCGTCCCGCGCAACGTACTCATATGACCAGCCTAGGCCCGTACGGGACGACGTTACGCCGTGCGGGCGTCCTGCTCGCCCGCCTGGGGCCGTGCGTGGGCGCAGGGGCGGCGCGGGGCCGAGCGGAGGGGGCGGGGGAGCGTCAGGTGCACGAAGCCCTCGGCCTGCATCGCGGCGAAGGAGATGCGGGGCAGGTCGCGGGCGGCGCGGTAGACCACGAAGCGGGGCTCCCAGCGCGGCCGGAACTTGGCGTTGAACTTGTACAGCGACTCGATCTGGAACCAGCGCGAGAGGAAGATCAGCAGGCCGCGCCAGACCCGCAGGACGGGCCCCGCGCCCAGCTTCTCGCCCCGGGCGAGGGCGGAGCGGAACATCGCGAAGTTCAGCGAGACGCGGCTGATGCCGAGCCGTGGCGCGGCCTGGAGCGACGCGACGATCAGCAGTTCGTTCATGCCGGGGTCGGCGGAGCGGTCGCGGCGCATGAGGTCGAGGGACATGCCGTCGGTGCCCCAGGGCACGAAGTGGAGCACGGCCTTCAGGTCGCCGTACGGGGAGTCGGCGCTGTGCTCGTCCGCCTTGTGGGCGGTGGCGACGACGCAGTCCCGGTCGGCGGTGTCACCGATCCGGCCGAGTGCCATGGAGAAGCCGCGTTCGGTGTCGGTGCCGCGCCAGTCGGCGGCGGCCCGGCGGATGCGGGCGAGTTCGGCCTCGCCGATGTCGGCCACACGCCGGACGCGGGTCTCGTAGCCGCCCCGCTCAATGCGCTTCACCATCTGGCGCACGTTGCGCATCGCGCGCCCGGCGAGGGAGAAATCCGCGACGTCGACCACCGCCTCGTCGCCCAGTTCCAGGGCGGTGAGTCCGGTCTCGCGGGTCCAGACCTCGCCGCCGGTCTCTCCGCACCCCATGACGGCGGGGGTCCAGGAGTGCGCCCGGGCCTCGTCCATGAAGCGTTCGATGGCGCCGGGCCACGCCTCCACGTCACCGATCGGGTCGCCGCTGGCGAGCATCACGCCGGAGACCACGCGGTAGCAGACGGCCGCCTTGCCGCTGGGCGAGAAGACGACGGCCTTGTCGCGGCGGAGCGCGAAGTGGCCGAGGGAGTCGCGTCCGCCGTGCCGTTCCAGCAGGGCGCGCAGCCGGGCCTCGTCGTCCTCGGTGAGCCGGGCGGCCGGGTGCTCGGGCCGGAAGGCCAGGTAGATGGTGGTGACGGCGGTCAGCAGGCCGAGGGCGCCGAGGGAGCAGCCGACGGTCCAGGAGGTGTCCCCGGAGTAGTCGACGGGCCCCTCGAAGCCGACCAGGCCGTACAGCACGTGCTGGAGGCGGTCGGCGATGCTGGGGCTGCCGACCATGCGGCGGGGATGGGCGCTGACGATGACCAGGCCGAGGCCGAGCGAACCGGCTCCGAGCAGCACGAAGTTGGCCAGGGCCCGCCACCGGCTGCGCGGGTCGGGCAGGGCGGCGAACTCGTGCCGGTGGCGTACGAGCAGGTAGCACAGCGTCAGCGAGACCAGGGCGCCGAGAATCGAGTGCCGGTAGCTGAACTGGGCCAGCGCGCCCGCCGGGAGCAGGACGACCGCGGCCCGCCAGGCCCGCCGCTTGCGCCGCTTGAGGCCGTGGGCCAGGAGCAGCAGCAGGACCCCGGCGCTGAGCGAGAGCGCGGCGGCGAAGGGGCCGAGGGCCCCGGGAAGGACCTCGGCCAGACTGTGCATGCGGCTGTGCCGGAAGCGCGGGAAGACCCCGGCGGCGACGTCGATCAGTCCGACGGCGGTGCACGCGGTGCCGACGAGCGCGGGCACGGCCTCCGGCCGGGGGCCGCGCAGATACGTCCGCGCGCGAACCGGAACCGTTCCTGATTTATCCCCATCTAGCGTGACAGACATCGCTTCCCGTGGTTCCGCGAGAGATTTCCTGGAGTCCGGCGGCCGGAGCCCTGCGGACGATGTGCGACCTCTAGGACGATCCTTCCGGGCCGTGGGTTCACCATTGCCCGGAAATTTCCTGACAGAAAGTTCACCGGTCATGGGCCTTACGGGCAAGCCGCTGCTGATCCTCGCGATCGCGCTGGCCGTCGTGCTGTTCACCGTCACGGTCTGGTGCTGGCCGAGGCTCGCCCGGCGCAGCGCGCCCGCGGTGCTCGGCCGGGTGGGCATGCTGCTGGCGACCCAGGTGGCGGTGTTCGCCACGGTCGGCCTGCTGGCCAACAACAGCTTCCTCTTCTACGGCTCCTGGGCCGACCTGTTCGGCCGGAAGCAGGAGCTGGGCGTGGTCACCGACCATGCCGCCGGGACGCTGGCCGCGAAGAACATCGTCCGGGTGGGCTCACAGCGGCCGGACGTGCCGGGCGGATCGCTGCCGAGGGTGGCCGGCCGGATCGACAAGGTCGTGATCGCGGGGAAGAGCTCGGGCATCGAGAGCGCCGCGTACGTGTATCTGCCACCGGAGTACTTCCAGCCGGCGTACGCCCGGCGGAACTTTCCGGCGGTGGTGGTGCTGACCGGGTATCCGGGCACGTCGGAGAACCTGATCAAGGGGCTGCGCTATCCGCGTACGGCACACGAACGGGTGAAGGCCGGACGGGCGCAGCCGATGGTCCTGGTGATGCTGCGTCCGACCGTGGCGCCGCCCCGGGACACCGAGTGCGTCGACATAAAGGGCGGTCCGAAGACGGAGACGTTCTTCGCGGACGACGTGCCCCGGGCGGTGTCGGCCGGATACCGCGTCGGCAAGCGGGCCCGCAACTGGGGCATCATCGGCAACTCGACGGGCGGCTACTGCGCGTTGAAGATCGGGCTGCACCACCCGGGCCGGTACGCCGCGAGCGCGGGGCTCTCCGCGTACTACGAGGCCGCCGAGGACCCGACGACCGGCGACCTCTTCCACGGTGACGAGGCGGCGCGGCGCCGGGCGGACCTGCTGTGGACGCTGGACAACCGGCCGCAGCCGGACTCCTCGTTCCTGGTGACGACCTCGCGCCGGGGCGAGGCGAACTACGCCGACACACAGAGGTTCGTCGCCAGGGTGAAGCAGCCGGCGCAGGTCTCCTCGATCGTGCTGGACAGCGGCGGCCACAACTTCAACACCTGGCGCCGGGAGATCCCGGCGGCGCTGGAGTGGCTGAGCAGCCGGCTGAGCGAGAGCTGAGCGCACGGCCCCGCCCTGGCGTACGGCCCCGCCCTCTCAGAGGCCCGTCGCCCCCGCCACGCTCTCGACCTCGACCTCCGCACGCGGCACCGCGCGGCCGTCCGCGCCGACCGAGCGGCGCAGCGCCTCGTGCAGCCGGGCCGGGGTGAGCACGCCCAGGAAGCGGCCCTCGCCCGCCTCGTCGATGACGGCGATCCAGCCGGCGTCGTGCTGGAGCATGGTGGAGAACGCCTGTTTGAGCGGGGCGCCGAGGGGGAGCCACGCCTCCATGCGGCGGGCGTGGTCGCGGACGGTGCCCTTGGCGCCGGTGCGCGCGTCGTCGGCGGGAATCCAGCCGTGCAGGTGCTCGTCGCCGTCCAGGACGACGGCCCAGCGGGCGCCCTCCGCGCGGAGGCGTTCGGTCGCGGTGGACAGCGGGTCGTCCAGGTGGACGACGGGCGGGCGGTCGAGGTCGCTCTCCTCGACGGGGGTGACCGAGAGCCGCTTGAGGCCCCGGTCGGCGCCCACGAAGTCCGCGACATAGGCGTTGGCGGGGGCGCCGAGGACGGTGGCGGGGGTGTCGAACTGCTCGATCGAGCCCTGCCCGTAAACGGCGATGCGGTCGCCGAGCCGGACCGCTTCCTCGATGTCGTGGGTGACGAACAGGACGGTTTTGCGGACCTGTTCCTGAAGCTTCAGGAATTCGTTCTGAAGGTGCTCGCGGACCACGGGGTCGACCGCGCCGAACGGCTCGTCCATCAGCAGGACCGGCGGGTCGGCGGCCAGTGCCCGGGCCACCCCGACGCGTTGGCGCTGTCCGCCGGAGAGCTGTTCGGGATAGCGGTCGCCATAAACGGAAGGATCGAGTCCGACAAGGTCGAGGAGTTCCGCGGCGCGGGCGCGGCCCTTTTGGCGTTTCCAGCCGAGGAGATGGGGAACGGTGGCGGTGTTCTCCAGGACCGTCCTGTGCGGGAAGAGGCCCACTTGCTGGATCACATAGCCGATGCGGCGGCGCAGTTGGACGGGGTCGATGGCGGATATGTCGTCCCCGTCGAGGAATATCCGGCCCTCGGTCGGCTCGATCAGCCGGTTCACCATCTTCATGGTGGTCGTCTTGCCGCACCCCGACGGTCCGACGAGCGTGACCAGTTCACCCTCGGCGACCTCGAAGGAAAGGCCGTCGACGGCGGTGGTGCCGTCCGCATACCGCTTGGTGACGTGCTCGAAACGGATCATGGTTCCCCATTGTCGCGGGTGTTCTGTGAAGGACATGTTGCTGGAACACAACGGCTCCGGCGATTGTCAGTGGTCGAGGATAGGCTCGCCGGACATCAGTACGAGAAGGCGAACGGGAGGTGGGGGGACGGATGGCCGGACGGAACTGCCTGGTGACGAACGACTGGATCTGCGGGGAGTATCTCCGTTCCCGCAGCCAGGAGTTGACGGACGCCACCGTCCAGCACATCTGGATCACCGCCGTCTCGGTCGCGATCGGTGTGGCCGTCGCCTTCCCGCTGGCGCTCCTCGCACGCCGGGGCCGCGGCTTCGCCGGACCGGTCCTCGGGCTGACCACGGTGCTCTACACCGTGCCGTCGCTCGCGATGTTCTCGCTCCTGCTGCCCCTGTTCGGGCTCTCCGCCGCCCTGGTGGTCACCGGGCTCGTGCTGTATTCGCTGACCATCCTCGTACGCAACATCCTGGCGGGCCTGGAGGCGGTGCCCGAGGAGGCGAAGGAGGCCGCGCACGGCATGGGCTACGGGCCGGTCCGCCTGCTGTGGGAGGTGGAGCTGCCGCTCGCGCTGCCCGCGCTGATGGCGGGGATACGGATCGCCACGGTGTCCACGATCGCTCTGACCACGGTCGGCTCCATCGTCGGCCGGGGCGGCCTGGGCAATCTCATCGAGGACGCGCTGCCGAGCTTCTTCAAGGCCCAGGTGCTGGCCGCCTCGGTGCTCTGCGTGCTGCTCGCGGTCGTCGCGGACCTGCTGCTGCTCGGGGTGCAGCGGCTGCTGACGCCCTGGACGCGCATACGTGCCGCGGCGCCCGGCCCGGCGAAGGCGGAGGCGGTCTGACATGGGAGTTCTCGGGGAGGCCTGGGCCTGGCTCACCACCGGTGCCAACTGGTCGGGGGAGAGCGGGGCCGCCCACCGGCTGAGCGAGCACCTGTACGTCAGCGGTGTCGCGCTCGCCCTGGCCTGCGCCGTGGCCCTGCCCCTCGCGCTGTACCTGGGCCACATCAGGAAGGGCGGCGCCCTCGCGGTCAACCTGGCCAACGTGGGGCGCGCGGTGCCGGTCTTCGCGGTCCTGGCCCTCTTCATGGTCTCGCCCCTGCGCAACGCGGGGTACGTACCGACGATCATCGCCCTGGTGCTGTTCGCCGTGCCGCCGCTGCTGACCAACGCCTACGTGGGCATGACCGAGGTGGACCGCTCGGTGGCGGAGGCTGCGCGCGGGATGGGCATGTCGGGCGGCCAGCTCTTCCTGCGCGTCGAACTGCCCCTCGCCTACCCGCTGATCATGACCGGGCTGCGCTCGGCCGCCGTCCAGGTCGTGGCCACGGCGACCATCGCGGCCATGGTCGGCCAGGGCGGCCTCGGCCGCATCATCACCGCCGGTTTCAACACGTACGACACCGCGCAGGTGGTGGCGGGGGCCCTGCTCGTCGCCGTGCTCGCCCTGCTGGTGGAGGCGGTCCTGGTGGCCGTCGACCGTCTGCTGTCCCCGCTGCGCCGTCGCCGGCCCGCCTGAGGGCCCGCCCGTCACATCCGTAACGCATGTCGCACATCCACCACTTGTCGCATACGGCCTCGCCGCCGTGGACGGAGAAGAACATGACCAGGACCTCACGCGTGGCCGGCGCCGTCATCGGCATCCTCGCGCTGGCGGGCTCGCTCGCCGCGTGCGGCGGCGACAGCCTGGAGGAGGACAAGGGCGCCCCGTCCGGGGGCCAGGACTCCGGCAAGAAGGGCTCGCTCGTCGTCGGCGCCGCCGCCTTCACCGAGTCCAAGGTGCTCGCCGAGCTGTACGCGCAGATCCTCGGCGACGCCGGGTACAGCACCTCGGTCACCACCGTGAAGAACCGCGAACTGTACGAACCCTCCCTGGAGAAGGGCGAGATCGACGTCGTACCGGAATACGCGGCGACGATCGCGGAATTCCTCAACGCGAAGGTGAACGGGGCGAAGAAGGCCGAGACCGATCCGGTCGCATCGGGCGACACCGCCGCCACCGTCGCCGCCCTGAAGAAGCTCGCCGAGCCGCGCGGACTGAAGGTCCTTCCGGCAGGGAAGGCCGTCGACCAGAACGCGTTCGCGGTGACCAAGGAATTCGCCGACAAGCACAAGCTGAAGACGCTTTCCGATCTCGGCGCCGCGAAGATCGGCGTCAAGGTCGCGGCGGGCGACGAGTGCGAGGTGCGGCCCTTCTGCGCACCCGGGCTCAAGAAGACGTACGGCATCGACGTCACCGGAATCGACCCCAAGGGCGTCGGCACCCCGCAGTCCAAGCAGGCGGTGAAGGACGGCAAGGACCAGCTCGTCCTGACCACCACCACCGACGCCGTGCTCGACCCCTATGACCTGGTGTTCCTGGAGGACGACAAGAAGCTCCAGAACGCGGACAACGTCCTGCCCGTCCTGAACGCGAAGGACGCGGGCGACCAGGAGATAGCCGACGCGCTCGGCAAGCTCACCGGCGCACTCACCACCGAGGACCTCGCACAACTGAACCGCAAGGTCGACGCGGAGCGCGCCAAGCCGGCCGATGTGGCCCGCGAATATCTCCAGTCGAAGGGACTGATCAAGAAGTAGCGACCCCTGACGAAGGCGTCCGGAGAACGGGGCGCGGGAGCCGCCGGGTAACTTGCCGGGCACAGATTGCCGGGCGGCTCCCCAAGTACGCCGCGCACACGGTAAATTTCGGGCCATGCCCCGTGGACGCCATCGCCATTCGCCGCCACTGCACAGAATCCTTCCGCCCTCGGCCGTCGCCGGAGCGTCGGTGGCCTGTGCGGCGGGAGCCTGGCTGCTGACCGAACCTCTGGTCCTGCGCGCGCTGGTCGCGGCCGCGGCGGCGGCCGCCGTCACCGGCGCCGTCCTCATGCGCGGCTGGGACCGCGAGGCGGGCCGTCGCGTCGCCGAGCTGACGCGGGCCCGTGCGAGCGACGAGTGGCGCGCCGAAGAGCGCGCGGCGGAGCTCGAGGCGGATCTGGAGGAGGCGCGGGAGATCCGCGCCCGCCTGGAGACGAAGCTGCGCCGCAAGCGCGTCGAGCTGGCCGGGCTCCGGGGCGAACACGCCGCCCTGCTGCGGCGCTACGCCAACGCGGAGACCGAGCGCGCCAGCGTCCTGGAGAGCCGGCGGCAGCTCGCGATCGAGGCGTCCGCGCCCGCCCGCGCCCTGCCCCCCGCCCGTTCGACCCCCACCCCCGAGTCCTACGCCCGGGCCGCCCGCGCGCTGGCCGACCTGCCGCGCAACGCGGCGCTCCAGAAGGCCCGCCGGATCGCCGACGAGGCGCAGCGGGCCCGGACGGAGCGCGCCCGGGAGGAACAGCAGCCGCGGGCCGCCCTGCCCGCCACCCGGCCCGCCGCCCAGCCGCCCGCGCCCCGCCCGGTGCCGGCCGCCAGCGCGGTCGTCCCGTACGCGGTGCCCCGCCGTCACCCGGTGCCGCGGGGCAGCTTCGACTTCTTCGGCACGCAGAAGGCCGTGCCCGCCGCCGCCGAACGCGCCGCCATCGAGTCCGTGCAGAACGAGGACCTGGCCGACGTGGTGGGCGAGGAGGTCCTGGCGGCGCACCGCCCGGACGCGCCTGAGGACCGCGCCGTCGGCGAGGTCATCGACCTCACCGCGCACGACGAGACGGAGCAGCTGGACGTCGCGGAGCTGCGCAGCGCCATCTCGTAACGCGGCGGCGCCCGTCGGCGGCTACTTGTCGATGTCGCCGACGACGAAGAAGAGCGAGCCCAGGATCGCGACCATGTCGGCGACCAGCGTGCCCGGCAGCAGTTCGGTGAGCGCCTGGATGTTGTTGAACGACGCCGAGCGCAGCTTCAGCCGGTACGGCGTCTTCTCGCCCTTGGACACCAGGTAGTAGCCGTTGACGCCGAGCGGATTCTCGGTCCAGGCGTACGTGTGGCCCTCGGGGGCCTTGAGGACCTTCGGCAGCCGCTGGTTGACGGGCCCCGGCGCGAGGTCCGCCATCCGGTCCAGGCAGGCGTCGGCGAGATCCAGGGAGTTGTGCGTCTGCTCCAGCAGGCATTCGAACCGGGCCAGGCAGTCGCCCTCGGTCCGGGTGACGACCTTCAGCGTCTCGGCCAGCTCCCCGTACGCGAGATACGGCTCGTCGCGCCGCAGGTCGAAGTCGACGCCCGAGGCGCGGGCGATCGGCCCGGACACCCCGTACGCGTGCACCGCGTCGGCCGACAGCACGCCGACGTCCCGGGTGCGTCCCCGGAAGATCTCGTTGCCGAGGACCAGTTCGTCGTACACGTCCATCCGCGAGCGGACCGAGGCGACGGCGTCCCGGACGCGGCCGAGCCAGCCCGCCGGCAGGTCCTCCTTGAGGCCGCCGACCCGGTTGAACATGTAGTGCATACGGCCGCCGGAGATCTCCTCCATCACCGCCTGCAGCTCCTCGCGCTCCCGGAACGCGTGGAACACCGGGGTGATCCCGCCGAGCTCCAGCGGGTACGAGCCGAGGAACATCAGGTGGTTGAGGACCCGGTTCAGCTCGGCGAGCAGGGTGCGGGTCCAGACGGCGCGCTCGGGGACCTCCATGCCGAGCATCCGCTCGACCGCCATCACGACGCCCAGCTCGTTCGAGAAGGCGGAGAGCCAGTCGTGGCGGTTGGCGAGCATGATGATCTGGCGGTAGTCGCGGGCCTCGAACAGCTTCTCCGCGCCGCGGTGCATGTAGCCGACGACCGGTTCGGCGTGCTGGACGCGCTCGCCGTCCAGGACGATGCGGAGGCGGAGCACGCCGTGGGTGGAGGGGTGCTGGGGCCCGATGTTGAGCACCATGTCGGTGCTTTCGGCTGCGCCGCCGATGCCGATGGTCGTCTCCGTCATGGGGCGATTATTGCGTGCCGCGCCGTTGCTCGGGGCTCTGCCCCGGACCCCGCTCCTCAATCGCCGGAGGGGCTGGATTGTGCGGCGGGGCGGGATTGCGCGGCAGGGCTGGATGGTGTGGCGGGGGAGATCGCGTGTTCCAGCCAGCCGAAGTCGCCCAGGCCGCCCCTTGCCGTCAGTTCCGCCGCCTCGCCCGCCGTGGACAGGGCGCGGACGTACGCCGTCGGGTCCGTGGACGCCAGGGCCAGGGGCGGGCGCCCGCCCGTGATGCCCAGGGCGGACAGGGCCTCGCGTTGGGTGCGTACGGTCGCGCCCGGGACCGCCGCCGCGCACGCGTCCAGCGCCACGTGGGCCGTCAGGTCGCAGCTCCCGTCCGGCACGGGCCGGACCTCGCGGCCCGCGCGGAAGCCGGTGAGCGTGCCGAAGGGCGGACGTTCCCCGCGTACGTGGGCGTAGTCCACCGCCACCGCGAGGCCGGCGGACAGCGTGGACACCGCCGCCGCCCACGCCTCGTCGCGCGGGCGGCCGATCTCCGCCCGGCTGCCCGGGCCCGCCGACGGCCACCAGCGGCGCAGCCACTCCGCGTCCGCCCCGGTCACCGGAGCGCCCAGTCGCTCCGCGCCGTCGGCGGTGCGGACCTCGACGTACCGTTCGACGCCCTCGGCGTCCGTCTCCGCGACGGGGAGCGGCACGTTGTCCAGCCACTCGTTGGCGAAGAGCAGCCCGCGCGTCCCGGGCGGCGGCTCGGCGCACCACTCCACGCGGGGGTCCAGGCCCTCGGGGCGGCCGGCGAGCTCCACCGCGTACGCACGCACCGCGAGGCCCGCCCCGCCCTCGGCGGGCAGCGCGGCGAGGACGCCGGTGACGAGTTCCCCGCGCCCGGCGCCCAGGTCGACCAGGTCCACCCGCGCGGTGCCGAGGTCCGCCGCGGTGCGCACAAGGAGCCGGGCGACGGCGGCGGCGAAGAGGGAAGACGCGTGCACAGAGGTACGGAAGTGACCCGCGGGGCCCTCGGGGCGCCGGTAGAAACCCCCGTCACCGTAGAGAGCGGTCTCCGCCGCCTCCTGCCACCCACGCCACTCATCCGTCACGGGCCCAGTCTCCACCTTGGGGAGTATGGTCCGGGGACCCGGATCGACCCTTCGGCTGACCCGGCAGCCCTCGGCCTTCTTTACGCTGGGTTACGTGCAGCGCCTCTACGATTTCATCCGCAGACACCCGACGGGCGTCGACAGCTTCTGGGCTGTCTTCCTCCTCGGGCTCTCCGGCATGACCATCGTGGTGGGCGACGTCGGGCACGGCGGGCGTCTCGAACGGGTCGCGGTCGTGCCGGTCGTCCTCGGTCTCTGCCTCGTCGTCGCGCTGCGCCGCCGCGCGCCGGAGAAGATGCTGCTGCTCGCCATCGCGATGGGCGTCGTCCAGCTGATCTGCGGGGTCCGGCCGACCGTCGCGAACTTCGCGATGCTCGTCATCACCTTCACCGTGGCGACCGTCGGTGAGCGCTGGGCCTCCCGGCTCGCCCTGGCGTGCAGCCTGACCGCGGCCACGCTGTCCCAGCTCCGCTGGCCGAACGAGGAGGGCACGCCGCGCAACTGGGCGCAGACGCTGTTCGTCGTCGCCGTGCTGACGGTGCCCTTCGTGCTGGCCTGGGTGCTCGGTGACTCGATGCGGACCCGGCGGGCCTACTTCGACCAGCTGGAGGAGCGGGCGGCCCGCCTGGAGCGGGAGCGCGAGGCCCAGTCGAAGGTCGCGGTGGCCGCCGAGCGGGCCCGGATCGCCCGCGAACTGCACGATGTCGTCGCGCACAACGTCTCCGTGATGGTGGTGCAGGCCGACGGCGCCGCCTACGTCATGGACGCGGCTCCCGACCAGGCACGGCAGGCCCTGGAGACCATCTCCGGCACCGGCCGCCAGGCGCTCGCGGAGATGCGGCGGCTGCTCGGGGTGCTGCGGACGGGCGATGCGCAGGAGAGCGGGGAGTACGTCCCGCAGCCCGACGTCGAGCAGATCGAGGAGCTGATCGAACAGGTCCGCAAGGCCGGCCTCGCGGTGGACTTCAAGGTCGAGGGGACCGCCCGTCCGCTGCCCAGCGGCGTCGAGCTGACCGCGTACCGCATCGTGCAGGAGGCCCTGACCAACACCCGCAAGCACGGCGGCCCGCACGCCGGGGCCAGTGTGCGACTGGTCTACTTCGACGACGGGCTCGGCCTGCTCGTCGAGGACGACGGGCGGGGCGCCGCGCACGAGCTGTACGAGGACGGGGGCGCCGACGGCGCCGGCCACGGCATGATCGGCATGCGGGAGCGGGTCGGCATGGTCGGCGGCACACTGGACGCCGGGCCGCGCCCCGGCGGAGGATTCCGGATCAGCGCGCTGCTGCCGCTCAAGGCCGCCGACCGCTGAACGAACGAGGAGAGAACAGGCCCCCATGGCGATCCGCGTGATGCTCGTCGACGACCAGGTGCTGCTGCGCACCGGCTTCCGGATGGTGCTCGCCGCCCAGCCCGACATGGAGGTGGTCGCCGAGGCCGGGGACGGCGCGGAGGCGATCGACATCCTGCGCGCCACCGCCGTGGACGTGGTGCTGATGGACGTCCGCATGCCGAAGCTGGACGGCGTCGAGGCCACCCGCCGCATCTGCGCGCAGCCCGACCCGCCGAAGGTGCTGATCCTGACCACGTTCGACCTGGACGAGTACGCGTTCTCCGGGCTGAAGGCCGGGGCCAGCGGCTTCATGCTGAAGGACGTCCCGCCGGGCGAATTGCTCGCCGCGATCCGCTCCGTGCACAGCGGGGACGCCGTCGTCGCCCCGTCCACCACCCGCCGGCTGCTCGACCGGTTCTCGCCGATGCTGCCCAGCGGCACCCAAGAGCCGCAGCACAAGGACATCGCCAAGCTCACCGAACGCGAGCGCGAGGTGATGCTGCTCGTCGCCCAGGGCCTGTCGAACGGCGAGATCGCGGGCCGCCTGGTGCTCTCCGAGGCGACGGTGAAGACGCACGTCGGCCGCATCCTGACCAAGCTGTCCCTGCGCGACCGGGTGCAGGTCGTGGTGCTCGCGTACGAGACGGGGCTGGTCCGCGCCGGCGGCGGCGCGGGCTGAGGGGGACGGGCCTCAGCGCAGGATTCCCTCCAGGAAGTCGCTGCCGAGCCGGGCCACCACGGTCAGGTCCAGCTGGTGCAGGACGTACCGGCCCCGCCGCCGGGTCGTGACCAGACCGGCCTTCTTGAGCACCGCCAGATGGCGGGACACCTCGGGCGGGGTGATTCCGTTCGTGTCGGCGAGTTCACCGGTGGTGTACGGGGAACGCGCGATGTTCCGGCACAGCCGCATCCGCATCGGGTGCGCCAGCGCCTCCATCCGCAGCTGGAGCAGCTCCACCGAGGCGGGCGTGGGCAGTTCGGGCCGGTGCACCGGGTAGTGGATGACCGGTCGCCAGCCCGGGGCGTGCAGCACCATCAGATGCGGCCAGCCGAAGCTGGTCGGGATCAGCGTGAGCCCGGGGCCGACGGCGGGGTCCGTCGCGTCGGTCGCCCCCTCGGCCAGCTTGTCGACGCTGATCCGGCCGCCGTCCGCGTCGAGCGAGAGCGCGGGCGAGACCGCCCGTATCGCCTCGGCGACCCCCTTGCGCCGCAGCAGGTCCGTCTTGTGCCGGGCGTCCGCCACCAGCTGGACGCGCGTCCGCTCCCAGGTGTCCGCGAAGAACGCCTGGTCGCAGTCCTCGAACAGGCGGCGCAGCCAGCGGCGCACGGGAGCGGGGTCGGCCAGCAGCCGCTTGGTGAACTCGACCTGGCGCGGGCCGCGCGCCGCCGCCATGTCCAGCGCCCGGGCGCGCGCCCCCGCGTTGCGCAGCGGGGAGGCCGCGCCGGTCCCGTAGAACGTGGCGCAGGTGAACTCCAGGGCGGCCGAGACGAACCGGTCGTCGTCGAGACGGTCCAGGATGTCCAGGTCGGCGGCGAGGCTGTCGCCCGTCGCGCCGTCGCCCCCGACGACCCCCGCGAACGGCATGAAGATGTCCGAGAAGGTGTTCCGCCACAGGAACTCCGCCTCGTGCAGCCGGTCGGCGAGATCGGGCTCCAGGGCCGTGGCGGTGGCCGTCGCCCAGCCGTGCAGGCCCGGGTGGTGTCCCGGCTCGGCGAGGGCGTGCAGGGCGACGCCCAGCTCCACGAGCGGGGAGGTCCGGAAGACGATGCGGTCGGGGCCGAGCCCCGCGATGCCGATGGTGACGCTCACCGGTCCATGGTGCCGGGTCGGTGTGACAGCCGGGACGCGGATTGACGGCGGGCGTCAATCCGCGTCCGTCACCGGAGCCGTCCGGGGGACGGACTGCCTCAGCTCTTCCCCTCCACCCGCTCCAGAAACGCCGCCACCGCGTCCCGTACGTCGTCCGCCCCCCACTCCAGCCCGGCCTCCGTCACCGTGACCTCCGTGAACGCGACCCCCGGCGCCCCCGCGTCCGGCGTGAACCAGCGGCGGAAGAGCACCGTGCCCGTCTCCTCCGCCTGCCGCACCGACGCCTCCGTCAGCACGTCCGCGTCGTACGGCAGCCACACCTGGAACTGGTGCGTGTGCGGCACCTCCGGATGGACCCGGAACCAGCCCGCGCCGGCCGCCTGGAAGCCCTCGGCCAGCGCCCCGGCGACCACCTTCGCGTGCGCCGCGTACGCCGGCAGCCTCGGCAGCTCCCGGTCGAGCCCCGCCAGGGCCGCCACCGCCGCCGGGAACTGCTGGAAGAGCTGCCCGCCGTACCGGTGCCGCCAGAGGCGGGCCTCCTCGACCAGCGAGGCGGAACCGGCGAGCACGGCCCCGGAGATCCCGCCCAGGGACTTGTAGAACGACACGTACACGCTGTCCGCGAGCGCGGCGATCTCCGGTAGCCCGCGCCCGAAGTGCGTCGCGCACTCCCACAGCCGGGCCCCGTCGAAGTGGACGACGGCGTCCCGTTCCCGGGCGGCGGCCACCACGGCCTCCAGCTCCTCCCAGGTGGGCAGCACGAAACCGGCGTCCCGCAGCGGCAGCTCCAGCATCAGCGTGCCGAACGGCTCCGGGACGTCGCGGACCTCGTCGGCGGTCGGCAGCCTCGGAGCGGTCGTCGGGTGGACCGTGCGCAGCCCGCTCACCGCCCCCAGGGCGCCGTTCTCGTGCACCTCCGGGTGGGCGAGCGGGTGCAGGGCGACGACGGGGTTGCCGGTCCGGGCGGCCCAGCAGCGCAGCGCGACCTGCTGGGCCATCGTCCCGGTCGGGAAGAACACGGCGGCCTCCGTGCCGAGCAGCCCGGCGACCCGCTGCTCCAGCTCCGCGACGACCCCGTCCCCGTAGATGTCCGCCTGGAGTCCCGGGTCGGTGACCGTCGCGGCGTCCGCGGTCAGGGCGGCCAGCTGCTCGCCGAGCGTGCGGTCCTGCGGAGGACGGGACAGCGCCCGCCCGGCCCCCCGCCACGCGGTGAGCCTGCGCAACCGCCGCTCCTCCTCGCTCTCCGGCTTCGCCGTCTCGTCCGTCACCTGCGTGTTCATGTCTGCCATGGGACGATCATCACGCAGAACACCGGACCTGCCCACCGCGTTTCCGGGGCCCGCCCGGAGCGGTATCCACAGGCTGTGGACAATCCCGGAGGGCGGGGCGGCCGCTGGCGTAGCATGCAAGGGAATCGTCCGGTACCCCCCGCGGACTGGAACGGAAGGCCCGCAGTGTGAACGCAACAGCTCCCAAGGACCCGCTCGACGCCAGGGACCGCCCCGCACGGCTCACCGTCGGCGTGGTGGGCGCGGGCCGTGTCGGCCCAGCCCTGGCCGCGTCCCTCGCCCTCGCCGGGCACCGCCCGGTCGCCGTCTCCGGGGTCTCCGACGCCTCGCGGCGGCGCGCCGCCGACCTCCTCCCCGACGTCCCCCTCGTGACGCCCGCCGACGTCCTCGCGCGCGCCGAACTCGTCCTGCTCACCGTCCCCGACGACGCCCTCCCCGGACTGGTCGAGGGACTGGCCGAGACCGGAGCCGTCCGCCCCGGACAGCTCCTCGTCCACACCTCCGGGCGGTACGGGACGAAGGTGCTGGACCCCGCGCGCCGGGCCGGCGCCCTGCCGCTCGCGCTGCACCCCGCGATGACGTTCACCGGCAGCTCCGTGGACGTCCAGCGGCTGGCCGGCTGCTCCTTCGGCGTCACCGCGCCCGACGAGCTGCGGCTCGCCGCGGAGGCGCTGGTCATCGAGATGGGCGGCGAGCCGGAATGGATCGCCGAGGAGTCCCGCCCGCTCTACCACGCGGCCCTCGCCCTCGGCGCGAACCACCTGGTCACCCTGGTCGCCCAGTCGATGGAGCTGCTGCGCATCGCCGGGGTCACCGCCCCCGACCGGATGCTCGGCCCGCTGCTCGGCGCCGCCCTGGACAACGCCCTGCGCTCCGGCGACGCGGCGCTCACCGGCCCGGTCGCGCGCGGCGACGCCGGCACGGTCACCGCGCACCTCGGCGAACTGCGCGCCCACGCCCCCCAGACCGTCGCCGGTTATGTGGCGATGGCCCGCGCCACGGCGGACCGCGCCCTCGCCCACGGCCTGCTCAAGCCGGAGCTGGCCGAGGACCTGCTCGACGCCCTGGCCGACGGCGGGTCCGGCCCGTCGCGGCCCGGCGGCCCGGACACCCCGGGCGCCACCGGCACCGGACCGGAGGAGTCCCGATGACCACCACGTCCACCGCCCCGGTCCTGCTCGACACGGCCGCCGAACTGCACGCGTACGCCCCCGAGGGGCGGCGGGCCGTCGTCATGACGATGGGCGCCCTGCACGAGGGCCACGCCTCGCTCATCCGCGCCGCCCGCGCCCACGCGGGCCCCGCCGGGCAGGTCGTCGTCACCGTCTTCGTCAACCCGCTCCAGTTCGGCGAGGCCGCCGACCTCGACCGCTACCCGCGCACCCTCGAGGCCGACCTCGCGGTGGCCGGAGCGGCCGGCGCCGACGTCGTCTTCGCGCCGTCCGTGGACGAGGTCTACCCGGGCGGCGAGCCGCAGGTCCGGATCTCGGCGGGCCCGATGGGCGAGCGCCTGGAGGGGGCCTCGCGCCCCGGCCACTTCGACGGCATGCTCACCGTCGTCGCCAAGCTGCTCCACCTCACCCGGCCCGACACCGCGTTCTTCGGGCAGAAGGACGCCCAGCAGCTCGCCCTGATCCGGCGCATGGTGCGGGACCTGAACTTCCCGGTGGAGATCACCGGCGTCGAGACGGTCCGGGAGCCGGACGGCCTCGCGCTGTCCAGCCGCAACCGCTTCCTCGACGCGCACGAGCGCCGCACCGCGCTCGCCCTGTCCCGGGCCCTGTTCGCGGCCCGCGACCGGCTCGCCGCCCAGGCCGCCCTGCACGCCCGCGCGCAGGCCACCGGCGCCACCGAGGACCGGGCCGCCGGGCTCAACCGGCTCGGCGAGGCCCGGCTCGCGGCCGACGCCCAGGCGGTGGCCCGGGCCCGCCCGGACGCCGGACCCGCCGCCGTGCGCGCCGCCGCCCGCACGGTCCTGGAGGAGGCGGAGGCCGCGAGCCCGCCGCTCGCCCTGGACTACGTGGCGCTCGTGGACCCGGCCGACTTCACCGAGATCCCCGACGACCACGCGGCCGGTGAGGCGATCCTCGCCGTCGCCGCCCGGGTCGGCGCCACCCGCCTCATCGACAACATCCCCCTCACCTTCGGAGCGACCCCGTGACCGGAATACGGCTGACAGCCCCCGCACCGGGCTGGTCCATCGACGCCGACGTGGTGGTCGTCGGCTCCGGCGTCGCCGGGCTCACCACCGCCCTGCGCTGCGCCGCCGCGGGGCTCGCCACGGTCGTGGTGACCAAGGCCCGCCTGGACGCGGGCTCCACCCGCTGGGCGCAGGGCGGCATCGCCGCGGCCCTCGGCGAGGGCGACACCCCCGGACAGCACCTGGACGACACCCTGGTCGCCGGGGTCGGCCTCTGCGACGAGTCCGCGGTGCGCGCCCTGGTCACGGACGGCCCCGGCGCGGTGCGCCGGCTGATGGAGACCGGCGCCCGCTTCGACACCGCCGAGGACGGCTCCGTCGCCCTCACCCGCGAGGGCGGCCACCACCGCCGCCGCATCGTCCACGCGGGCGGCGACGCGACCGGCGCCGAGGTCTCCCGCGCCCTGGTGGAGGCGGTGCGCGCGGCCGCCCTGCACACCATCGAGAACGCCCTCGTGCTCGACCTACTCACCGACGCCGAGGGCCGCACCGCCGGGGTCACCCTGCACGTCATGGGCGAGGGCCAGCACGACGGCGTCGGCGCGGTCAACGCCCCGGCCGTGGTCCTGGCCACCGGCGGCATGGGCCAGGTCTTCTCCGCCACCACCAACCCCTCGGTCTCCACCGCCGACGGCGTGGCGCTCGCGCTGCGGGCCGGCGCGGAGGTCTCGGACCTGGAGTTCGTCCAGTTCCACCCCACCGTCCTCTTCCTCGGCGCCGGCTCCGAGGGCCAGCAGCCGCTGGTCTCCGAAGCGGTACGGGGCGAGGGCGCCCACCTGGTCGACGCCTCCGGTACGCGCTTCATGGTCGGGCAGCACGAGCTGGCGGAGCTGGCCCCGCGCGACATCGTCGCCAAGGGCATCACGCGCCAGATGCAGCTCAAGGGCACCGACCACATGTACCTCGACGGCCGCCACTTCGGCGCCGAGATGTGGGAGAACCGCTTCCCGACCATCCTGGCCGCCTGCCGGTCCCACGGCATCGACCCGGTCACCGAGCCCATTCCCATCGCGCCCGCCGCGCACTACGCCTCCGGCGGCGTTCGCACCGACCTGCGGGGCCGTACGACCGTCCCCGGCCTGTACGCCTGCGGCGAGGTCGCCTGCACCGGGGTGCACGGCGCGAACCGGCTGGCGTCCAACTCGCTGCTCGAAGGACTCGTCTTCGCCGAGCGCATCGCCGCCGACATCGTCGCCGACCGCCCCCGCGCGGGCGAGGCCGTCGGCCCCGTCGGGACCCCCGTCCCGCTCCTGGCCCCCGAGACCCGGCTCGCCGTCCAGCGCACCATGACCCGGGGCGCCGGAGTGCTGCGCTCCGCCGAGAGCCTGGCCACTGCCGCCGGGGAGCTGGAGGAGCTGCGGCCCGGCGCCCACGGGACCGGGGCGGCCGAGGCGAAGCCCGCGGTGCCCGGCGTCGAGGCGTGGGAGGCCACCAACCTGCTGCTCGTCGCCCGGGTCCTGGTCGCCGCCGCCCGCGCCCGCGAGGAGACCCGCGGCTGCCACTGGCGCGAGGACCGGCCCGAGCGCGACGACGCCGAGTGGCGCCGCCACCTCGTCGTACGGCTCGGCCCGGACGGAGGTCTCGTCCTCCGTCGGACGGATACCGAGGCGTTCGGGCCCGTGGACGCGTCCGGGGCACCAGACTGCGCAGCGACGAGCACCACCCACCCCACCCCCGAGGAGCCGTAACCGTGAGCACGCCCGAAGAGAATCCGCGCCCCACTCCCGTGGACGTACCGCTGATCCGGGTCGGTGCGCCCGCCCCCGCCGCGGGCGGCTGCGGGGACGGCTGCGGCTGCGGCGGCGACGAGGAGTTCGAGGAGTGCGGGCTCGACCCCGCGCTCGCCCAGCTCCTCGTCGAATCCGGCCTGGACCCGGTCCAGGTCGAGGACATCGCGCACCTCGCCATCGCCGAGGACCTGGACGGCGGGGTGGACGTCACGACCGTCGCCACCGTCGCCGAGGACGCCATGGCCACCGGCGACTTCACCGCCCGCGAGGCCGGGGTGGTGGCCGGGCTGCGCGTGGCGGAGGCGGTCCTGTCGATCGTCTGCACCTCCGAGTTCGAGGTCGAGCGGCACGTCGAGGACGGCGACCGCGTCGCCCCCGGCCAGAAGCTGCTGACGGTCACCACCCGCACCCGCGACCTCCTCACCGGCGAGCGCAGCGCCCTCAACCTGCTCTGCCGGCTCTCCGGCATCGCCACCGCCACCCGCGCCTGGGCCGACGTGCTGGAGGGCACCAAGGCCGCGGTCCGGGACACCCGCAAGACGACGCCGGGGCTGCGCGCCCTGGAGAAGTACGCGGTGCGCTGCGGCGGCGGCGTCAACCACCGGTTCTCGCTGTCCGACGCCGCGCTCGTCAAGGACAACCACGTCATCGCGGCGGGCGGGGTCGCCGAGGCGTTCAAGCGGGTCAGGGAGGAGTTCCCGGAGCTGGCGATCGAGGTCGAGGTCGACACGATGGACCAGGTCGCCGAGGTCCTGGAGGCGGGCGCCGACCTGATCCTGCTGGACAACTTCACCCCGGCCGAGACCGCCGAGGCGGTCGCCCTGACCGGCGGGCGCGCCTTCCTGGAGTCCTCCGGCCGGCTCACCCTCGACTCGGCCCGCGCCTACGCGGAGGCCGGGGTCGACTACCTGGCCGTGGGCGCGCTGACCCACTCCTCGCCGATCCTGGACATCGGCCTGGACTTCCGCGACACCGACGGGGCCGACGCCTGATGCTGCTCACCATCGACGTCGGGAACACCCACACCGTCCTCGGCCTCTTCGACGGCGAGGAGATCGTCGAGCACTGGCGGATCTCCACGGACGCCCGCCGCACCGCCGACGAGCTCGCCGTGCTGCTCCAGGGCCTCATGGGCATGCACCCGCTGCTCGGCATGGAGCTGGGCGACGGCATCGAGGGCATCGCGATCTGCTCCACCGTCCCGGCCGTGCTGCACGAACTGCGCGAGGTGACCCGCCGCTACTACGGCGACGTCCCCGCCGTGCTCGTGGAGCCCGGCATCAAGACCGGGGTGCCGATCCTGATGGACAACCCGAAGGAGGTCGGCGCGGACCGCATCATCAACGCGGTCGCCGCCGTCGACCTGTACGGCGGTCCGGCGATCGTGGTCGACTTCGGCACGGCCACCACCTTCGACGCGGTGTCGGCCCGGGGCGAGTACACCGGCGGTGTCATCGCGCCCGGCATCGAGATCTCCGTCGAGGCGCTGGGCGTCAAGGGCGCCCAGCTCCGCAAGATCGAGCTGGCCCGGCCGCGCAGCGTCATCGGCAAGAACACCGTCGAGGCCATGCAGGCGGGCATCATCTACGGCTTCGCGGGCCAGGTCGACGGGGTCGTGGAGCGGATGAAGAAGGAGCTGGCGGCCGACCCGGACGACGTCACCGTCATCGCGACGGGCGGCCTCGCTCCCATGGTGCTGGGCGAGTCCTCCGTCATCGACGAGCACGAGCCCTGGCTGACGCTCATCGGGCTCCGCCTGGTGTACGAGCGCAACGTGTCGCGGCTGTAGGGGGTCCTGCCGCTCAGGGCCGGGTCCGCGGTGCCCGGCACGGCCGCTCGCAGGGTTGCCGAAACATCCGACCGGCTCCGCCATTGGGATGCCCCGGCGCCTTGCGACGCACCGCTCCGGACGCCGCGGCCCGTCCGGCCCTGAGCGGCAGGACACCCCCTGGCGTAGGGCCCCTGACCGGCGGCTCCGCGGGCGACGACGCTCCGGGGCCGCCGCGCCACCGACGACCAGTTAAGCCGATTTTGTCCCTTTAGCACGTATTGTCGCGTCATGCCCACGCCCTACGGATCACGCGGCGGTATGGCCTTCAGCGCGGACGAGCTGCGAGTGCTCCGACGCGCCCTCGCCTTCGCGCTGCACCCCGCGCCCCTGCCCGACGAGGATGTCCAGGACTGCCTGCGGCTGGCGGGCAGCGTGGACGAGGCCGTCTCCGAGGCCGGACGGCTGCGCGCCTTCCTCCTCGCCGACCTCGTCCGCTACCGCGACGCCCTTCCCGGCTCCCTCACCGGCTATCTGGAGCTGCTCCAGGACGCCCTGGCCGCCGGATACGACCCGCTCCCCGAGGACCTGGCCGCGCTGCGCGCCCTGCGCGGCGGCCCGGTCGCCGCGGCCCTCCTGGAGCGCTGCCAGATGATCGCGGAGCGCTCGGTGCGGGCCAGGCTCGCCGGACGCGCCGTGCCCGCGACCGCCCCGGCGCCCCGCAGCAGGCTGCTCGCCCTGCCCGGCGGGCGCGCCGCCGAGCCGGACGAACCGAAGGCGCCGCCGGCCCCGGCCCGCCCCGTACCGCCGTCCGAGCGCCCGGCCCCGAAGCCCTCCGAGGTCTTCCCGCCGCGCCGCCCCGCACCCCACCCGCCGCAGCGCCGCGCGGGGTAGGGCGGGCCTCTCCGGGGACGGGAAGGCGGCTCGCTACTCTGGAGGGCATGGACTACGTATCCGCGCTCGTGCCCCCCGTGGTGATGGCCGCCTTCTTCATCGGCCTGGTCGTGACGATCGTCAAGAGCCAGGGCGGCCCCAACAAGGCCAAGGAGGACGCGGCCGTGGACGCGGCGATCAGCCGCGCCGAGTCGGTTCAGCAGACCCCGCGCACCGAAGGGGCCTGACCCCTCGGGGCGCGCCCGGCGCTCCCGTATACGAAAGGGCGTACGACTCCCGAGGAGTCGTACGCCCTTTTGCTGTGTGAATAGCTACGCATTCCAGACATCTGGCACTAAGGTGACGCTGTGCCCCGTCAATTGGGAGAGCTTGAAGACGCCGTGATGACACGGGTCTGGGAATGGAACCGTCCGGTCACTGTGCGGGAAGTCCTGGAGGACCTTCAGCAGGAGCGGTCCATCGCCTACACCACCGTCATGACGGTAATGGACAATCTCCATCAGAAGGGCTGGGTCCGCCGCGAAGTGGAGGGCCGCGCATATCGATATACGGCCGTCTCCACCCGTGCCGCATACGCCGCCGCCCTGATGAACGAAGCCTGGTCGCTCAGCGACAACCCGGCGGCCGCGCTCGTCGCGTTCTTCGGGATGATGTCGGCCGAGCAGCGCGAGGCACTGCGCGACGCGATGCGGATCGTTCTGCCGGCTCTTCCCGAGGACGGCGCGGCTCCGGCGGACGGAGCCGGGGATGCCGAAGCCGGTGAAGCGGCCGATGACGCGGAGCCGGAGACCGGGCGATAGCGTCTGCGTATGTCCTCAGAGCTTCCGCAAACCGATTCCCAGACCGAACCGTCGGTTATAAACGTGGCCATCACCGTCCGGCGCGCACGGACGAGCGATGTGCCCGCCGTCCGCCGTCTCCTCGACGGCTACGTGCGGGAAGGCATCCTCCTCGACAAAGCCACGGTGACGCTTTACGAGGACATCCAGGAGTTCTGGATCGCCGAACGCGACGAGGACGCCGCGGTCGTCGGCTGCGGCGCGCTGCACGTCATGTGGGAAGACCTCGCCGAAGTCCGTACGCTCGCCGTCGACCACGGCCTCAAGGGCGCCGGAGTGGGCCACCAGGTCCTCGACAAGCTGCTGCGGACCGCCCGATGGCTGGGCGTCCGCCGGGTTTTCTGTCTCACCTTCGAAGTCGACTTCTTCGCGAAGCACGGCTTCGTGGAGATCGGGGAGACGCCCGTCGACGGAGATGTCTACAGCGAGCTGCTGCGTTCCTATGACGAGGGAGTCGCGGAGTTCCTGGGTCTCGAACGAGTGAAGCCGAACACCTTGGGCAACAGCCGGATGCTTCTGCACCTGTGACCGCGCGAAGAGCCGGAACAGGGCGGCGCGCCCCTATGTCCGAATCGCGCATGTTTCCCGTCTCCTTGAGCTGCTGAACCTCTCCCGGGGGTTTGTGTTTTCCGGGGAAAAGCGGTTTCCTTTCCGCGTACTCCATTTTCGATGAAAGGAAATCCGGTGGCACAGAAGGTTCAGGTCCTTCTTGTTGACGACCTCGACGGTGGCGAGGCGGACGAGACGGTGACGTTCGCGCTGGATGGCAAGACGTACGAGATCGACCTCACCACCAGCAACGCGGACAAGCTGCGTTCCCTTCTCGAGCCCTACGCGAAGAACGGCCGGCGCACCGGTGGCCGTGCGGCGTCGGGACGTGGCAAGGGCCGCGCCGTCTCCGGTGGCAACAAGGACACCGCCGAGATCCGTAAGTGGGCCCGCGAGAACGGCCACAATGTGAATGACCGCGGCCGTGTCCCCGCCGAGATCCGCGAGGCCTACGAGAAGGCCAACGGCTGAGTCACGGGCTCTTCGTGGAACAAGCCCGCCCGGGCGCGCGCCAGTCGGGCCCGGTGGCATTCCGTCGCCACGGCGTCCACGAGCCGGACGAGGTCGGGGGCGTCACCACGCCTGCTCCCGAAGCCGGAGAAGGCCGGGAGAACCGGCGCTTCGTCCTGTTCCCGTGACGGCCAGGGGGGCCGCAGCCAGGAGGCGGCCCCCGGCTCCACCGGACGCCCCGGCGGCGGCGGTGCGGTGATCCGCCCGCCCGCGCCCAGACCGGTCAGCGAGAGCGCGACCCCGCCCCACTCCAGCCAGTCGAGCAGCCCCGGCAGCTCCTCCGCGCTCCCCGGTGCCACCAGCAGGCTCATCCGCAGCCCCATGAGCGCCACCGGCCCGGTCGGGCCCACCCGCCGCAGCGCCGCGTGTCCGGCCACGGCGGGGACGACGAGCACGTCGAACCGCAGCCCGGTCAGCAGCCGCACCGGAGCACCGCCCGCCGTGGCCCAGCCCAACTCCCGCTCGTACCACCCGGCCCAGCCGTCGCACGGCTCGCCCCGGGCATCACCGCCCCGCTCGACGGAGGGCGGGACGCGGGGCGGCGGGA
Organism: Streptomyces sp. NPDC052299; assembly: GCF_040679335.1. Taxonomy (NCBI): domain Bacteria; kingdom Bacillati; phylum Actinomycetota; class Actinomycetes; order Kitasatosporales; family Streptomycetaceae; genus Streptomyces; species Streptomyces sp. NPDC052299. Next base: position 670,365 of record NZ_JBFAUP010000001.1, read on the forward strand.
CGGTGAGGGTCATGACGGAACAACCCCCGACCGGCCCCCCAGGTTACGTAGTGCGTACGCGCGAACGCGTAGGGTGTCCGGGTTGGGGGCGTACGGGCGCATTCAGGAGTACGAAGATGTTCGCCCGTAGCGGAGGGAACCCGCGTACGCCGCATGGACTGTCTGTAATTGCGGGTAAGACATCCCTAGTGGGGAGGGGCGACACGCAAGCCATGCATGTCTCACGTTCGCCATCGGCGTACTGGCGACTGGGGTATTGGCCTGGCCTGCGGGAACATCGTCTCGCACCATCGGGTTGGAGCAGTTGTCGGCGTTCGGGGCGGGCGATCCCCCGGGAAGCAGGGCCGGGTGTCGGCAGTTGAAATGAGCGGTCCCCGCTTGCGGGACTAAGCTGCGGAAGGACAGGGAGGGGACCGACCCCTTACTGCCTGACCGCTCTGAGGAGCGATTAACGATGTTCGAGAGGTTCACCGACCGCGCGCGGCGGGTTGTCGTCCTGGCTCAGGAAGAAGCCCGGATGCTCAACCACAACTACATCGGCACCGAGCACATCCTCCTGGGCCTGATCCACGAGGGTGAGGGTGTCGCCGCTAAGGCCCTGGAGAGCCTCGGGATTTCGCTCGAGGCGGTCCGCCAGCAGGTGGAGGAGATCATCGGCCAGGGCCAGCAGGCCCCGTCCGGCCACATCCCCTTCACGCCCCGGGCCAAGAAGGTCCTGGAGCTGTCGCTCCGCGAGGCCCTCCAGCTCGGCCACAACTACATCGGCACGGAGCACATCCTGCTCGGCCTGATCCGCGAGGGCGAGGGCGTCGCCGCCCAGGTCCTCGTGAAGCTCGGCGCCGACCTGAACCGGGTGCGCCAGCAGGTCATCCAGCTGCTGTCCGGGTACTCCGGCGGCAAGGAGGCGGCCACCGCGGGCGGCCCCGCGGAGGGCACCCCCTCCACGTCGCTGGTGCTCGACCAGTTCGGCCGCAACCTCACGCAGGCCGCTCGCGAATCCAAGCTCGACCCGGTCATCGGGCGCGAGAAGGAGATCGAGCGGGTCATGCAGGTGCTCTCCCGCCGTACGAAGAACAACCCGGTGCTCATCGGCGAGCCCGGCGTCGGCAAGACGGCGGTGGTCGAGGGCCTGGCCCAGGCCATCGTCAAGGGCGAGGTGCCCGAGACCCTTAAGGACAAGCACCTCTACACCCTCGACCTCGGCGCCCTGGTCGCCGGCTCCCGCTACCGCGGTGACTTCGAGGAGCGCCTGAAGAAGGTCCTCAAGGAGATCCGCACCCGCGGCGACATCATCCTGTTCATCGACGAGCTCCACACCCTGGTGGGTGCGGGCGCCGCCGAGGGAGCGATCGACGCCGCGAGCATCCTCAAGCCCATGCTGGCGCGAGGCGAGCTGCAGACCATCGGTGCGACCACCCTGGACGAGTACCGCAAGCACCTGGAGAAGGACGCCGCGCTGGAGCGCCGCTTCCAGCCGATCCAGGTCGCGGAGCCGTCGCTGCCGCACACCATCGAGATCCTCAAGGGCCTGCGCGACCGTTACGAGGCCCACCACCGCGTGTCCATCACGGACGAGGCGCTGGTCCAGGCCGCGACGCTGGCCGACCGGTACATCTCGGACCGCTTCCTGCCGGACAAGGCGATCGACCTGATCGACGAGGCCGGCTCCCGGATGCGCATCCGCCGGATGACCGCGCCGCCGGACCTCCGCGAGTTCGACGAGAAGATCGCGGGCGTGCGCCGCGACAAGGAGTCGGCGATCGACTCCCAGGACTTCGAGAAGGCGGCCTCCCTCCGCGACAAGGAGAAGCAGCTGCTGGCGGCGAAGGCCAAGCGCGAGAAGGAGTGGAAGGCCGGCGACATGGACGTCGTGGCCGAGGTCGACGGCGAGCTCATCGCCGAGGTCCTCGCCACCGCCACCGGCATCCCGGTCTTCAAGCTGACCGAGGAGGAGTCCTCCCGGCTGCTGCGCATGGAGGACGAGCTCCACAAGCGCGTCATCGGGCAGAAGGACGCCATCAAGGCGCTCTCGCAGGCGATCCGCCGTACGCGGGCCGGTCTGAAGGACCCGAAGCGCCCCGGTGGCTCGTTCATCTTCGCCGGTCCGTCCGGTGTCGGTAAGACCGAGCTGTCCAAGACGCTCGCCGAGTTCCTGTTCGGCGACGAGGACGCGCTGATCTCCCTCGACATGTCGGAGTTCAGCGAGAAGCACACGGTCTCGCGTCTCTTCGGTTCGCCCCCCGGCTACGTGGGCTACGAGGAGGGCGGCCAGCTCACCGAGAAGGTGCGCCGCAAGCCGTTCTCCGTCGTCCTCTTCGACGAGGTCGAGAAGGCCCACCCCGACATCTTCAACTCCCTGCTCCAGATCCTGGAGGACGGTCGCCTGACCGACTCCCAGGGCCGGGTCGTGGACTTCAAGAACACGGTCATCATCATGACGACCAACCTCGGGACCCGGGACATCTCCAAGGGCTTCAACCTGGGCTTCGCCGCCCAGGGCGACGTCAAGACGAACTACGAGCGGATGAAGGTCAAGGTCAACGAAGAGCTCAAGCAGCACTTCCGGCCCGAGTTCCTCAACCGTGTCGATGACACCGTCGTCTTCCACCAGCTCAGCCAGGAAGACATCATCGAGATCGTCGACCTGATGATCGCGAAGGTGGACGAGCGGCTCAAGGACCGTGACATGGGCATCGAGCTCAGCACGGACGCCAAGAAGCTGCTCGCCAAGAAGGGCTACGACCCCGTGATGGGCGCCCGGCCGCTGCGCCGGACGATCCAGCGCGAGATCGAGGACGTCCTCTCGGAGAAGATCCTCTTCGGCGAGCTGCGCCCCGGCCACATCGTGGTCGTCGGCAGCGAGGGCGAGGGCGACGACGAGAAGTTCACCTTCCGCGGCGAGGAGAAGTCGGCGCTGCCCGACGTCCCGCCGATCGAGCAGGCGGCGGGCGGCGGCCCGAACATGACGAAGGAAGCGTGACAGGCGCCTGCTGCCTCTCCCGGCAGTAGCGTCCGAGGGGCGGCCCCGACCGGTTTCGACCGGCCGGGGCCGCCCCTTTTGGCGTCGCGGACACGGTGACAGCGGCGTCACAGGAACGTTCCGGTCGCGTTCGCTACGCGCGTGGACCGAAAACCCCTCGTTAATCTGGCCCCGCCTCGGGCGATCGGCCCGGGTGAGGCTTCTCGATTGCGAACGAGGGGCCGGAATCGCGCAACGAAAGAGGGGGACGGGCACGCCATGGGCAGAGGCGATGTGTCGCGCAGGCGGATGATCAGGCTGGCCGGAGCCGGGGCGGGACTGGCCCTGCTGGGCGCCGGAGCCGCGGCCTGCGGCCCGGTCGAGGAGCCGGTCGAGGGCGGCGGCGCCGGTTCGCCGAAGCCGGGGGAGTCCGGGAAGCCCGGGGGCGACGTCTCCGAGCCGGGCGGGAAGCCGAAGCCGGCCTGGCAGCACGCCACCACGTACGACGGGCTGGCCTGGATATCCGCGGTCGCCGTGGTCGACGACGTGGTGCTGGTCTCCGGTGACCCGCTGGTGGCCCGCGACCTGTCCACCGGCAAGGAGCTCTGGTCGCGCGCCGAGGTGACCACCCCGGGCGCGAGCATGCTGATCGGCGGCGGGACGCTCTATCTGGCCAGCGCCCGCTACGACGGAAACGTCATCGGCCTCGACCCCAGGACGGGCAAGGACACCTGGCGCAGCCGGCTGGGCGACAAGGAGTACTCCCAGCCCCGGGTCATCGCCGCCGACACCGACCACGTCTACGTCGTCGCCGGAATCCTGGACAAGAACTTCCGCACCCCCGACAACGTGATCGCCGCCATCGACACCTCCTCGGGCAAGGTCGTCTGGCGCGAGCAGCGCGATCACGGCACCGAGTCGAACGGCCTCACCGCGCGGGTCTCCGGCAAGCGCCTCGTCTACACGGACTTCCGCGAGAACCTCACGGTCCGCGACACCGCGACCGGCCACCAGGTCTGGACGAAGAAGATCGGCCGCACCAGCAACCGCGGCTTCGAGGTCCACGAGGGCCTGGTCATCATCGCGACGGGCGACCGGCTGCGCGCCTTCGACCTGGAGACGGGCGCCGAGCGCTGGTCCTTCGCGACCGAGAAGTACAGCCGCTTCAACGACCCGGCCGTTCTGGACGGGGTCCTCTACGTCTCGGACAACGCCCACGCCCTGTGGGCGGTCGATCCGGCGACCGGCAAGCGGCACTGGCACAACCCGGAGAGCTTGGAGATCGCGGCCTCCTGGCAGTTCGCCAAGGTGGGCGGCGTCCTCTACGGGGCCACCCAGTTCGACAAGAACGGCGGCATCCACGCCTTCGCCCCGGCCGACGGCAAGCTCCTCTGGACGTACAACGACGGCTCCGGCGACATCGACCGCTGGTACCTGGCCTCGGGCGGCAGGCAGCTGGTCGCGCTGCACGCCAAGAAGGTGACCGGGCTGCCCGTCGGGCAGTGAGCGGCACCGTGCCGAAGGTCCCGAAACGGACGGCCTTCGGTCCCACCGCCGGTGACAAGGCGCACAGGCCATTCGGGGCCTACTAGCCGCCTTAGGAGCAACGGGCCCGATCCGTCGGGGGCCTTTCGGCCCTGCGGCGGTCGGGCCCTCGGCGTGCGCGGGGTCGTATGCCCACACAGAGGGCGTTTGTCCGGTTAGGGCGGTTTGGAACTGGTCTTAAACCTGTTCCGGGGAGGACTTTCGAGGGGCTTCCGGAGGGGGCCGGGAACGGGCCCGCCGGGCGAATTCCCGGGGTGCTTTCTACGGCTTTTGATCGTAGATGGGGTGTTTGAGCACCGGCCGGGGTGCGGGTTACCAAGGTATGGCCAGCCCGGCACACCGCCGGGTCCAGTCATCTCCGGAGGATTTCCGCTTATGTCGAAGCGCGTTACGTTCCAGTCCCGCCGCCCGTCCGTGTCCCGTATACGTGGCGCCGTGGTGGCAGCCGGTCTGGGGACGTCGATGGTTCTCGGTGCGGGTGCTGCGTTCGCGGCCGGCACTGCGGACGCCCCCCAGGCCCCGGCCCTGGTCTCCTCGGCCACCGCCGACTCGGTCGCCAAGCAGGCGGTCGCGCAGGACAAGGCCGCGGCCAAGCACGCGGCCGAGAAGAAGGCCGACGCGGCGAAGAAGAAGGAAGCCGCGAAGAAGAAGGCCGCCGCCAAGAAGAAGGCCATCGCGAAGCTTCCGTGGGAGACCCCGGTCGAGCACTACGAGCTGAGCGCCAGCTTCGGCAACGACGGCAGCCGCTGGGCCCACAAGCACTCCGGCCAGGACTTCGCCGTGCCGATCGGCACCAAGGTCGAGGCCGCCCACAGCGGCACGATCGTGAAGGCCGGCCCGAACGGCGGCGGCGACGGCCCCGCGTACGGCAACGCCATCGTGATCTCGCACGGCAACGGCACGTACTCGCAGTACGCGCACCTGTCCAAGATCGACGTGCATATCGGCCAGCACGTGAAGAAGGGCGAGAAGATCGCCCTGTCCGGCAACACCGGCAACTCCAGCGGCCCGCACCTGCACTTCGAGATCCGGACCACCCCGAACTACGGTTCGGCGGTCAACCCGGTCAACTTCCTGCACAAGCACGGCATCAACGTCTGATCCGGCCCGTGCACCGCGGCCCCCCGGCCCCCGCCTTCGAGCGGGGTCACCGGGGGGTTTCCGCGTCGTGGGCCCGGGTGACCAGCTCGACGGCGACTTCGAGGGTGGCCTTGCGCTTCTCCTCGGGGTCGCCTTCGACGTCCTGCAGGGCGAGCATCCCGGCGTGCAGGGTGATGAGTGCGCTGAAGCACCGCACCTGGTCGGTGAGCGGCGCGCCCGGTTCCTTGATCAGGTCCACCAGGCCCAGGACCCGGTTCTTGATGGTCCTGCCGATGCTCAGGTCCCGTACGGTCGCCTGGTTCTCCTGCATGAAGCGGAAGAGTGGGGCCGCCTGGGCCAGCGCGTCGTTGTAGCGGCGGAGGATCTCCGTCTTCGTCTCCAGGGTGCGCGGCTGCGTCTCGCCCCAGGCGATCAGCTCCTCCACCGGCTTGTTCAGGTCCTCGAAGATGCTGACGAGGATGTCTTCCTTGGTCTTGAAGTGGTAGTAGAGCGCCGCCTTGGTGACGTCCAGCTTCTCGGCGATCTCCCGGAGCGAGGTCTTCTCGTACCCCTGCTCGGCGAAGAGCTCCAGGGCGACGTCCTGGATGCGCTGGCGAGTGTTGCCCCGGCGCGGCTGCGGCGTGCTGCCCATGGTGCTCTCCCAAATTAACTTACTTGACGCCCGGCTAGTTACGGGTCTACCTTCCTCCAGTGTAAGCAACTAGCCGGGCGGCAAGTAAGGGCCCGGTGGCAGGGTGACTGGGGAGTTGGGGAAGATGGCGGACCTGATCAAGACGGCGGACGGGAAGGCGGGCGGGCCACCGGCCACCAAGGCGGAGCCACCGGCTCCGCAGCAGCGCAGCGTCCGGGTGGTGGTGCTCGCCCTGATGATCGCCATGCTGCTGGCGATGCTCGACAACCTGATCGTCGGCACCGCGATGCCGACGATCGTCGGTGACCTCGGCGGCCTCGAACACCTCTCGTGGGTCGTCACCGCCTACACCCTGGCCACCGCCGCGTCCACGCCCATCTGGGGCAAGCTCGGCGACATGTACGGACGCAAGGGCATCTTCCTCACGTCCATCGTGATCTTCCTGATCGGCTCGGTCCTCAGCGGCATGGCCCAGGACATGGGCCAGCTGATCGGCTTCCGGGCCGTGCAGGGCCTCGGCGCCGGCGGTCTGATGGTCGGCGTCATGGCGATCATCGGCGACCTCGTGCCGCCCCGCGAGCGCGGCAAGTACCAGGGCATGATGGCCGGCGTGATGGCCATCGCCATGATCGGCGGGCCCCTCGTCGGCGGCACCATCACCGACCACCTCGGCTGGCGTTGGAGCTTTTACATCAACCTCCCGCTCGGCGCCGTCGCACTGATCATGATCACCGCGGTCCTGCACCTGCCCAAGCGGGAGCGGACCAAGCGGAACGTCGACTACCTCGGTGCCGCGCTGCTCACCGTCGGCATCACCGCGATCGTGCTGGTCACCACCTGGGGCGGTTCCGAGTACGACTGGAACTCCGCGGTCATCATGGAGCTCATCGCGATCGGCGTCGCCTCGCTGGCCGGCTTCCTCTTCGTCGAGACGAAGGCCGCCGAGCCGATCATCCCGCTCCACATATTCCGCAACCGCAACTTCACGCTCATGTCCGTGGTCGGCTTCATGGCCGGGTTCGTGATGTTCGGCGCGGTGCTGTTCCTGCCGCTCTACCAGCAGTCCGTGCAGCACGCCTCCGCGACCAACTCGGGGCTGCTGCTCCTGCCGATGCTGCTGTCCATGATGGTCGTCTCGCTCATCGCGGGCCGGGTCACCACCAGCACCGGCAAGTACAAGGTCTTCCCCATCGTGGGCTCGATCCTCATGGTCATCGGCCTCTTCCTGCTCGCGCAGATGGACACCGGCACCAGCCGCTTCACCTCCGGGCTCTACATGGCGGTGCTCGGCGCCGGCATGGGCTTCCTGATGCAGATCACCATGCTCGTCGCGCAGAACAGCGTCGAGCTGAAGGACATGGGCGTCGCCTCCTCCTCGACCACCCTGTTCCGTACGCTCGGCAGCTCCTTCGGCGTCGCCATCATGGGCGCGCTGTTCACCGGCAGGGTCCAGGACGAGATGGCGTCCCGGGGCGGCGGCGCGGCCACCGCGCACTCCGCCCAGCTGGACGCGGCGAGCCTGGCCAAGCTGCCGGGGCCGGTGCGCGAGGCGTACGAGTTCGCGGTGTCGTCCGGCACCCACATCGCGTTCCTCGTCGGCGCGTCCGTCGGCCTGGTCGCGGTCGTCGCCTCCCTCTTCGTCAAGGAGGTCCCGCTGCGGGGCGCGGGCCCCGAGGCCAAGCCCGCCCCGGCGGTCGCGGAGGTCTGACCGGCACGGCCGTACGACGAGGGCCCCGGGACACACGTCCCGGGGCTCTCGCCCGTATCAGCCGCGCGGCTCCTCCACCGGGCTCCGCTGCTCCGCGAACTGGAGCATCGGATAGCTGCCCGTGGCCGTCGGCGCGTGCTCGGGCAGCCACAGCACCGCGACCGCCCCGCCGCTGCCCTCCGCCGCGCCCTCCGGCGCCGCGTTCCGGAAGGTCAGCCGGGCCCCGAGCACCCGCGCCTGGCCCGCCGCGATCGTCAGCCCGAGACCGTGCCCGTGCCCGGCCCGGTCGGTCGACCCGGTCCGGAACCGGCTCGGCCCCTCCCGCAGCAGCGCCGCCGGGAACCCGGGCCCGTGGTCGCGGATGCGGACCACCCGGCCCTCGACCGTGACCTGCACCGGGGTCGACCCGTGCTTGGCCGCGTTGCCCAGCAGGTTGCCGAGGATGCGCTCCAGGCGGCGCGGGTCCGTGTTGACCCAGGAGTCGTGGACGACCTGGACCCGGACCTCCGGGTCCAGCAACGCCACCCGACGGCTGACGAACTCGCCGAGCGCGATCTCCTGGAGCTCGGCCCGCTCCGAGGCGCTGTCCAGCCGGGCCACCTCCAGCACGTCCTCGACCAGCGTGCGCATCGCCTGGGCCCGGTCGCGCACCAGCTCGGTCGGGCGGCCCGGCGGCAGCAGCTCGGCCGCCGTCAGCAGCCCGGTCACCGGCGTACGCAGCTCGTGCGCGATGTCCGCGGTGACCCGGCGCTCCGCCTCGATCCGCCCGTTCAGCGCGTCGGTCAGCGCGTCCACCGCACGGGCCAGCTCGTCCGTCTCGTCGCGCACGACACCGCCGACCGCGTCCCTGACCCGGACGTCCGTGTTGCCCTGGGCGACCTTCCCCGCCGCCGCGGCCGCCTTGCGCAGCCGGCGCGAGAGCTGGCCGCCGATCAGCACGCCCAGCGCGGAGCCGCCGAGGACCACCGAGACCGAGCCGATGATCAGGGCCCGGTCCAGATCGCCCATGATCGTGGTCGAGCGGTCCGCGAACCGGGTGTGCAGCGACAGCACGTTCCCGTTGCCCACCGGCACGGCCGCCCAGACGTCGGGCACCCCGCCGGAGTCGTCCACGTGCGTGGCGCGGCGGTTGCGCCGGACCTCCTCGCGCAGGCTCTTCGGCATCGTCGGGTCGTTGAGCTTCGCCCCGAACCGGGGGTCGGCCTTCTTCGTCTTCTTCGCCTCGTACAGCAGCTGCGCGTAGGTCAGCCGCTCCAGCTGGACCTCGCGGGCGTTCTCCAGCATCGAGACGCGGGCCGCGTTGTGCACCACCAGGCTCAGCGCGACCGCGATGAGCGCGCCGACCGCCGCGATGGCGATGCTGATCTTCCAGCGGACGCCCGTCCGCAGAGCGGGCCGCCTCATGCCCGGAGCTTGTAGCCGAAGCCGCGGACCGTCTCGATCCGGTCCTGGCCGATCTTCGTGCGCAGCCGCTGCACGTGGACGTCCACGACCCGGGTGTCCCCGCCCCAGCCGTAGTCCCAGACCCGTTCGAGCAGCTTGTCGCGGGAGAGCACGGTGCCGGGCGCCGAGGAGAATTCCAGGAGCAGCCGCATCTCGGTCGGCGTCAGCGCCACCTGCGCACCGCCCCTGCGGACCTCCATGCCCTCGGTGTCGACCTCCAGGTCACCGAAGACCAGCACCCCGCCGACGGCCTCCGGCTCCGGCTGCCCGCCGCCGTCCCGGCCGCCCGACGCATGGCCGAAGCGGCGCAGCACCGCCCTGATCCGGGCCACCAGGACCGCCCCGTCGAAGGGCTTGGTGACGTAGTCGTCCGCGCCGGCCTCCAGGCCGAGGACCACGTCGATCGAGTCGGCCCGCGCCGACAGCATGATCACGGGGACCGTCGACTCGTCCCGGATGCGGCGGCACAGGCTGACCCCGTCCAGGCCGGGGACCATCACGTCGAGCAGCGCGATGTCGGGCCGGTCCGCCCGGAACGCTTCGAGGCCGGCCAGCCCGTCGGGCACCGCGGTGACCGCGAAGCCGACCCGTTCCAGCGCGAGCTGGGTGGCCTCGCGGATGACGTCGTCGTCCTCGACGAACAGCACATGGGTCTCGGCCATCGGAAAGCTCTCAGTTCCTGGGCGGTTCCGTGGGCTCGGGGAGGTCCCCGTCGCCCGTGCCCACGGCTCGGTTGAAGTCGTTGCGCACCCGGTCCTCCTCGTTGAACCGGCCGCTCGCCCAGCGGTACGTGATCACCTCGTCGCCCGAGGGATAGGCGACCGAGTCCTTCTTCTCGTACACCTGGGTCGTCACGACCAGGTCGCCCCGGTCGATGGTGCCGTAGACGGCGGGCTGCTCGACGGTGAACACGTTCTCGTACGTGCCGTCGGTGCGCGGCCGGTAGACGTAGGTGCCGACCCCCACCGAATCGCCGCAGGTCATCACGTTGACCACGACGTCGGCGGACGGGCCGCCGGTGATCCTGCCGTACGAGGTGTCCACCGGATACTCGTCGCCGCTGCACGGCTTCAGGTCCATCCGGACCCGCCCGCTCACCTTCGGGTCCGCCTTCAGCAGCGCCACGGCGTCCACCCGGGGCGCGGGCTTCGCCGTGGCGGCGGCCGTCGTGCTCGGGGTGACCCGGACGACCGGCTCGGCGCCCGCCGGACCCTCGTCCCGGGTGCCCGTGCCGCCGGTGGAGCAGCTGACGGCGAACAGCCCGAAGGCGGCGAGCCCGGCCAGTGCCGCGCTGCTCGCCGCCCAGCCGGTCAGCAGGCGTCCGCTCGCGCCCGGCCTTCCCCCGCCGGTCGTGCCGATGACCGTGTCGTCGTCATCGCTGCCTGTCAGGCCGCGCACCGCTCCCGCCCCCGCTCTTCGGCGAGCCGGGCATCCCGGCTCGCCGCTTCCCTGTTCTCCAGCTCCTGGCGCAGCCGCGCCAGCGCACGGTGCAACGTGCTCTTCACCGTACCGGCCGACATGCCGAGCGCCGCGGCCGTCTCCTCCGTGCTCATCTGCTCCCAGTGTCGCAGGACGACGACACTGCGCTGCTTGGGAGCGAGCACACCCAGGATGTCCATCAGCAGGGCGCGGTCGGCGCGCTGCTCGGTGCCGTCCTCGATGCTGGCGTCGGGCAGCTGCTCGGTGGGCACCTCGTCCAGCTTGCGCGCCCGCCACCATTCGGTGCGGGTGTTGATCATGACGCGGCGCAGGTAGGCGTCGGCGAGGGACTTGTCCTCGATGCGGTCCCAGCGGCCGTAGGTCCGGGCCAGCGCGGTCTGGAGCAGGTCCTGCGCGTCCACGGGGTCCGGGACGAGGCGGCGCGCACTGCGCAGCAGCGCCTCCTGCCGGGTCCGTACGTACTCTTCAAAGCCGAGCACCTCGCCCTGCGCCATCACAACCGCCTCCATCCCCGTGGATCCCCGTAGACCACTCGTACCGCTGTCCGCCGGTGGTCGTTCCGGCTGACGTCGCAGACGCTACGGAGCGGTTGTCACGAGGCTGTGCGGGGCAGCCGTACGCGGGCGCACGGCTGTCCATCGGTTGTGTAACAGCGCGGGGAGGAGACGGACAAAGAACCCCGCGCCGGACGCGCGAAGGGCCCGTCCGCCCCGTCATTGTCACGGGACGGACGGACCCAGGGCGCCGCTGTTACGAAGGCGGGCGGACGCTGTTACGCGGGTGGGACGGGCCGGCCGCTCAGGTCAGCGGCAGCCGGTAGCGGCCGCCGGCCAGCGGCTCGACCAGGCCGTCGGCGACCAGCCCGTCCAGCGCCCGGGCGCGCTGCACCGGCTCGTCCCAGACCGCGTCGAGCGCGGCCTGCGGCACCGGGCCCACCGCGTCGCGCAGCACGGCCAGGAGCCTGCCCCGCACCTGCCGGTCCGTGCCCGCGTAGGTCTGGCCCCGGCGCGGCGGCCCCTGGTGCGCGGGCTTCCCGGCCAGCCGCCAGGCGCACTGCTCAGCGATCGGGCAGCGCGAGCAGTCCTCGTTCTTCGCGGTGCAGACGAGGGCGCCCAGCTCCATCGTGGCCGCCGCCCAGCGGGCCGCCTGCTCGTCCTCGTCGGGCAGCAGCTCCCGGGCGAGCCTGCGCTCGGCGGCCGTCGTCGCGTTCGGCGGGTACTGGATGCCGGTCGCGGCCCGTGCGAAGACCCGGCGGACGTTGGTGTCGAGGACGGCGTGACGCTGCCGGTACGCGAACGAGGCCACGGCCGCCGCCGTGTACTCGCCGATCCCGGGCAGGGCGAGGAGCTGGGCGTGCTCACTCGGTACGTCTCCGCCATGGCGTTCCGTTATCGCCTGGGCGGCCCCGTGCAGGCGCAGCGCTCGGCGCGGGTAGCCGAGCCGGCCCCAGGCGCGGACGGCTTCGCCGGGCGGCTCGGCGGCGAGATCGGCGGGGCGCGGCCAGCGGGCGAGCCACTGCTCGTACACCGGCAGGACCCGGCTCACGGGGGTCTGCTGCAGCATGAACTCGCTCACCATCACGCCCCAGGCGCCCGCTTCGGGGCGGCGCCAGGGCAGATCGCGGGCGTGCTGGTCGAACCAACCGATCACGGGGGCGTGGAGGGAGGCGGGGGGCGTCTGTGTCGCAGTCGTGGCAGTCATCGCACCATCGATCCTGACACGGCGTTCCGGTCACAGGCTCCACGCCCCGCGAGCCGTTGCGGCAACTGGCCGATGGGCCATTTGTCGGCCGGCCGGAGCCGTTGACCATGAGCAAACGTTTCGTCGCAGAGGGTCATTTCGGGGCGTCATCGGCGGCCGAACTGGCCCTCGCGGAATGATGATCCGCAAAACTTGGGGATCAAGGCGGCGGGTGGGGCGGGAGTTGGGCCGGATCTCTCGTACAGTTTGCGCCGTGGGATCTCTGCGCAATCCGATCGGTCCGCTACCCTCCAGCATCTACTGGCGACGGAGGGCGGTCGCGGCGGCCCTGGTCGTGCTGATCGCGCTGCTGATCGCATGGGCCGTCACCTCCGGTGGCGGCAGCGGGGATCACCACGACGACTCCAAGCCGCCCGGCTCCGGCCCCGCGGGCTCGATCACGCCCGGGCCCTCCGGTTCCGGCCCCGCGATCACCGAACAGCCCGGCGGAGGCGGCGAGTCGGACGGCTCCGGCGGCGGCAGCGGTGACGAGGACGGCAGTTCGGGCGGCGGTTCCGCCGGCACGGGCGGCTCCTCGGACGCCAACGGCGGTGGCCAGGACACCGGTTCGGGTTCCGCTTCCGGTTCCGTCGGCTCCGGCACGGGGGAAGGGGCGCAGGCCGCGCGTCCGGTGCCGGCCGGCTCCTCGCTCGCCGACTGCGCCGCGGGCGCGATCCGGATCGGCCTGAAGACCGAACTCAGCTACGCCCCCGACGAGAAGCCGAAGTTCCGGCTGTTCGTCACGAACACCTCGTCCACCGCCTGCAAGGCCGACGTCGGGCCGAAGAGCGCGGTGCTCACCGTCACGGAGGCGGGCGGGGAGGACGACGAGGTCTGGTCGTCCAAGGACTGCCCGCGCGACCCGAAGCCCGTACTGATCGAGGTGCCCGCCGGGACGACCGTCGTGCACACCGTGGAGTGGAACCGCGACCGCAGCGCCCCCAAGTGCGCGACGCCGCCCTCGGGCAAGGCCAGGCCGGGCACGTATCTCGTGGAGGCCAAGGCCCCGGGGAAGCCCGTGCAGCGCGCCTCGTTCGTCCTCGACAAGGACTGACCGCCGGGGCGGTGCCCCGGGGAAGCGTCCGGGCCTACACGTACCGTTCGAGGATCGAGGACTCGGCCAGCCGGGACAGGCCCTCGCGCACGCTGCGCGCCCGGGCCTCGCCGACGCCGTCCACCGTCTGGAGGTCGTCCACGCTCGCCGCGAGCAGCTTCTGCAGACCGCCGAAGTGCTCCACGAGCCGGTCGATGATCGCGCCGGGCAGCCGCGGCACCTTCGCCAGCAGCCGGAAACCGCGCGGCGACACCGCCGAGTCCAGCGTCTCGGGCGAGCCGCTGTAGCCCAGCGCCCGCGCCACGACCGGGAGTTCGAGCAGCTCCGTGTGGGTCAGCGAGTCCAGCTCGGTCAGCGCTTCCGCCACCGTGCGCGAACGCTTCGCCGTCGGCTCCGGCACGTAGTCCCGCACGACCAGCTCGCGCTCCGGCTCCACGCCCGCGATCAGCTCGTCCAGCTGGAGCGACAGCAGCCGCCCGTCCGTGCCGAGCTCCACCACGTACTCCGCGATCTCCGTCGCGATCCGGCGGACCATCTCCAGGCGCTGCGCCACCGCCGTCACGTCCCGGACGGTCACCAGGTCCTCGATCTCCAGCGCGGAGAGCGTCCCGGCGACCTCGTCCAGCCGCAGCTTGTACCGCTCCAGCGTGGCGAGGGCCTGGTTGGCGCGGGAGAGGATCGCCGCCGACTCCTCCAGGACCCGCCGCTCCCCGTTCACGTACAGCGCGATCAGGCGCATCGACTGGGAGACCGAGACCACCGGGAAATTGCACTGCTTGGAGACCCGGTCCGCCGTGCGGTGCCGGGTGCCGGTCTCCTCGGTGGGGATCGACGCGTCCGGGACCAGCTGGACACCGGCGCGCAGGATCTTCGTCATGTCCTTGTCGAGGATCAGGGCGCCGTCCAGCTTGGCCAGCTCCCGCAGCCGGGTCGCGGTGAACTCCACGTCCAGCACGAAGCCGCCCGTGCACATCGACTCGACGGTCTTGTCCATGCCGAGCACGATCAGACCCCCGGTGTTGCCGCGGAGGATGCGCTCCAGGCCGTCCCGCAGGGCCATTCCGGGCGCGACGGCGCTCAACGAGGCGCGCATCAGCGCCTCGTTGCCCGTGGTTTGGCCGGACTTTCCGGGCGATGCTGCCCGGTCGCTGGCTGCCACTGCACTCCTCCGGTCACAGGTTTGTGGTGCCCTCGTGGCCTGTCGCTACGGAGCAGGCCCAATCCGATCGAAGGACCCGGGGAGTGTCCGACACGTCCCCTGGTCCCTCGTACCGTTCGTACGGACGGGCGAGACCAGGGCAAAGTCTACCGGCGTGCGTCGTCCTCCCGGGGGGCCTGTGCGCGGGTCCGGCGCGGGAGCGCCCTGAGCGCGTCGCCCATGTCGGCCACTTCCGTCACCTTCATGCCGGCCGGGACCTTGCCCGGGTCCGGCGGGACCAGGGCGTGCGTGAACCCCAGCCGGTGCGCCTCGGCCAGCCGGCGCTGCACCCCCGTGACCCGTCTGACCTCGCCCGCGAGCCCCACCTCGCCGATCGCCACCAGGTTCTTCGGCAGGGGGGTGTCGCTCGCCGCGCTCGCCAGGGCCAGCGCGATCGCCAGGTCGGCGGCCGGCTCGGACAGCTTCACCCCGCCCACCGTCGCGCTGTAGATGTCCCGCTTGCCCAGCGAGCTGATCCGGCCCCGCTGCTCCAGGACCGCGAGCATCATCGACACCCGGGAGGTCTCCAGGCCCGACGTGGTCCGCCGGGGGGACGGGATCTGCGAGTCCACCGTCAACGCCTGCACCTCCGCGACCAGGGGCCGCTTCCCCTCCAGCGTCACGGTCAGGCAGGTGCCCGGGACCGGCTCGTCGCGCCGCGTGAGGAACAGGCCGGACGGATCGGCGAGACCCGTGATCCCCTCGTCGTGCAGTTCGAAGCAGCCGACCTCGTCGGTCGCCCCGTACCTGTTCTTGACGCCGCGCACCAGGCGCAGCCGGGCATGGCGGTCGCCCTCGAACGACAGCACCACGTCCACCAGGTGCTCCAGGAGCCTGGGTCCGGCGATCGCGCCCTCCTTGGTGACGTGGCCCACCAGCAGCGTCGACATCCCGCGCTCCTTGGAGGCCCGGATCAGCGCCCCCGCCACCTCGCGGACCTGCGCCATCCCGCCCGGCGCGCCCTCGATCTCCGGCGAGGCCACGGTCTGCACCGAGTCCAGGATCAGCAGCGAGGGCTTGACCGCGTCGAGGTGGGCGAGCACCGCCGACAGGTCGGTCTCCGCCGCCAGATACAGGTGGTCGCTGATCGCCCGGATGCGGTCGGCCCGCATCCGGACCTGGGACGCGGACTCCTCGCCCGTCACGTACAGGGTCCGGTGCTCGTCGGTCGCCGCCTTGGCCGCGACGTCGAGCAGCAGCGTGGACTTGCCGACGCCGGGCTCGCCCGCGAGCAGCACGACGGCCCCGGGCACCAGACCGCCGCCCAGCACCCGGTCCAGCTCGCCGACGCCGGTCGGCCGGGCGGTGGCCTGCCGGCTGTCCACCTGGCCGATGGGCAGCGCGGCGGTGGAGACCCGCCCCGCCGCCGTGGTCCGGACGGCGGGCGCACCGCCGAATTCCTCGACCGTCCCCCACGCCTGGCACTCGGGGCAGCGGCCGAGCCACTTCGCGGTGGTCCAGCCGCATTCGGTGCAACGGTAGGACGGCCGGTCCTTCGCGGATTTCGTACGGGCAGCCATGGCGCCACCGTATCGGTGGGGTCTGACAGCGAGGCAGGGAACGCCCGCCCCTTATCGCGCGATACGTTCACCCGTAAGGGTTAAATCTACTCAAGCGGCGCGAGCGGGTGAGGGCGCCGCGCCTACGGTCGCAAGGTGACGAGCAGCAGGCTGGAGACTCCGAGGAATACCCCCGGCGCGCACCGGGGACAGCATCGCGCGCCCCACACCTCGCACACCGCACCGAAGAAGCCGCCCGCCCGTTACGAGCCGCATCTCGACGGCCTCTTCACCTACTGCCTCTCCGTCCTCTGCGACCACGACGCCGCCACCGAGGCGCTGGGCGGCGTCCTGGCCCTGGCCGAACGACAGGGCTCCCGCTGCCCGGCCGACGAGGAGGAACGTAAAACCTGGCTGTACGCCCTGGCCAGGTGGACGTGTCTGCGCCGGCTCGGCGAGCAGCAGCGGGGCCGCCGCGCCCACCGCCGCCCCGACCCCGCCCGCCCCCCGCACCGCAGGGCCGCCGACGAGGACCGCCACGTCCCGGCGACCGCCCGCCCGGCCCGCCGAGCCGGTCGTCCCGTGCCGCCCCCGGCCCCCCGTCCCGCCGCCCCCGCGCCCGTCCCGTCCGAGAGCCCTGCCCCGGCGGACAGCGCCCCCGCGGCCGAGGCGCACCGCCGGGAGCTGGCCCAGCTGGCCTGGCCCGAGGCCGCCGGCACCACACCGGAGCAGCGCGAGGCCCTGGAGCTCGCCGTCCGGCACGGCCTGGCCCCGCGCGCCGTGGCCGCCGTCCTCGGCCTGGACCCCACCGCCGCCCGCGAGCTGCTGGCCGGTGCCGCCTGCGAGGTCGAGCGGACCCGCGCCGCCCTCGCCGTCGTGGAAACGGGCAACTGCCCCACGGCCGCCCGGCTCACCGGCGACCACCGCGCACTGCTCTCGCCCACGCTCCGCCGCGAGCTCGTCCGGCACGTGGACGACTGCCCGCGCTGCCGCCGCGCCGCCGAACGCGCCGGGGCCGAGGGCCCCTGGCCCGGGAAGACGGTGACCCCGGCCGCCGTGCTGCCGGTCGTGGAGGCCCCGCGGCCGTCCGCGTACGTGGCCATGCTGCACGCGCAGAAGCACCAGAAGAATCGGTCCGCCACACCGCGCTTCGACCGCACCGGCTTCCCCATGGACCCCAAGGACCACGCCGCGCGCCGCGACCGGATGCGCTCCCGGGTCATGACGACGACGGTCGTCGCCACCGTGGTCGCCGCCCCCGTCATCGCCCTGTGGTCCGCCTACCGGGGCGCGCCCCTGACCGGCGAGGGCCGCGACGGCTCGGCGGTCAGCGCGGCCGACAGGGAGACCGGTGGCGCCGAGACCCCGTACGCCCCCTACGAGAACGCCGGCAACGCCCGCCCGGACTCCGGCTCCCGCTTCACCGGCAAGGACTCCCTGCCGGAGGTCTCCGCGGAGGTCATCAGCAAGGGCGCCGACCCCTCCCGCGACCCCGCAGCGCCCGGCGAGGGCCGGCTCACCGTACGGACCGGCACCGCCGGCTCCGCGACCCTGATCACCCTCACCGCTTCGGACGCCGGACCGGTCTCCTGGTCCGCCGCCACCGACCGGCCCTGGGTGAGCCTGAGCCGTACCTCCGGGAAGCTCCCGGCCGGCGGCAGCGTCACGATCCGCGCCCTCGTGGACCGCGCGCGGCAGCCCGCCGGGCCCTGGACCGCCCACCTCACCGTCGCCCCCTCGGGCGCGGTCATCGCCCTGCACGGCTACGGGGCCAAGGCGCCCACCCCCGGCGCCGAGCCGCGCGGGCTCGAGCCGCGCCCGGTCCCGCCGAGGTCCGGCCCGCCGGACCCGGAACCCACCCCCGACCCGTCGACCCCGACGCCGGACCCCTCCACCCCGACCCCGACGCCGACGGAGCCCGAGCCGAGCCCCACCCCGGAGCCGACCGGCTCCTCCGGACCGCCCGCCCCGCCGAAGGGCCCGAGCACCCCGCCGCCCGCGGACTGACCGTGCGGCCCGATCCGGGTAGGGCCCTACGCCGGGTCGGCCGGGTGCGGAGCCATCGGCAGCAGCGAGGCGAGCCGCTGCTCGCAGAGGCCGGTCAGCGTGGCGTACGCCTCATTGCCCATCAGCTCGATGAGCTCCGGCCGGTACGTCACGTACACCGGCTCGCCGGCCCCGTGCGCCGAGGTCGCCGACGTGCACCACCAGTGCAGGTCGTGGCCGCCCGGGCCCCAGCCCCGCCGGTCGTACTCGCCGATCGACACCTGGAGCACCCGGGTGTCGTCGGGCCGGTCGATCCACTCGTACGTACGCCGTACGGGCAGCTGCCAGCACACGTCCGGCTTGGTCTCCAGTGGCTCCCTGCCCTCCCGCAGCGCCAGGATGTGCAGCGAGCAGCCCGCCCCCGCCGGGAAGCCCGGCCGGTTCTGGAAGATGCACGAGCCCTGCCAGCGACGCGTCTGGCGGTCGCCGTCCTCGTCGGTCTGGGTCCAGCCCGTCTCCGTACCCACGTCGTGGAACTGCCACAGCTCGGGAGTGAGGCGGGCGACATGACCGGCCACGCGCTTCTCGTCGTCCTCGTCCGAGAAATGGGCGCCCAGCGTGCAGCAGCCGTCGTCCGCGCGGCCCGCCTGGATGCCCTGGCAGCCGCTGCCGAAGATGCACGTCCACCGGGACGTCAGCCAGGTCAGGTCGCAGCGGAAGACCTGCTCGTCGTCGGCGGGGTCGGGGAACTCCACCCAGGCGCGCGCGAAGTCGAGCTCCGTCTCGTCGGAGGGGTCCGGCTCCGCGGCCGGGGTGTGCATCTCCACCTTCTCGACATGCTTGATGTCCTGCGGGGTCTCCGCCTCGACGTCCCGCTTCTTCGTGGCTTTGCCCGGCTTCGCCTTTTTCGTCTTTGGCACGGGCCCAGAGTAAGTGCCCCGCCCGCAGTAGCGTGCCCTGCATGAGACTCGGAGTCCTCGACGTGGGGTCGAACACGGTTCATCTGCTGGTGGTGGACGCCCACCCCGGCGCCCGCCCGCTGCCCGCGCACTCGCACAAGGCCGAGCTGCGTCTCGCCGAACTCCTCGACGGGGACGGCGCGATCGGCCCGCTCGGCGTGGACCGGCTGGTCGGGACGATTGCGGGCGCGCTCGAAGCCGCCGAGGACAAGGGCTGCGAGGACGTCCTCGCCTTCGCCACCTCCGCGGTGCGCGAGGCGAGCAACGCCGACCAGGTCCTGGAGCGGGTACGGGAGGAGACGGGCGTCGACCTCGCGGTCCTCAGCGGTACGGAGGAGGCCCGGCTCACCTTCCTCGCGGCCCGCCGCTGGTACGGCTGGTCGGCGGGCAAGCTGCTCGTCCTCGACATCGGCGGCGGCTCGCTGGAGATCGCGTACGGCATGGACGAGGAACCGGCCGCCGCGGTCTCGCTGCCGCTGGGCGCCGGACGCCTCACCGCCGGCTGGCTGCCGGGCGACCCGCCGGACCCGGCCGAGGTCAAGGCGCTGCGCCGGCACGTACGGGCGCGCATCGCCCGCAGCGTCGGCGACTTCGCCCGCATCGGCCGCCCGGACCACGTGGTGGCCACCTCCAAGACGTTCAAGCAGCTCGCCAGGATCGCGGGCGCGGCGCGCTCCGCCGAGGGCCAGTACGTGCCGCGCACCCTCAGCCGCAAGGCGCTGGAGGAGTGGGTGCCGAAGCTGGCCGCGATGACCACCGAGGAGCGCGGGACGCTGCCCGGCGTGTCCGAGGGGCGGGCGGCGCAGCTGCTGGCCGGGGCGCTGGTCGCGGAGGGCGCGATGGACCTGCTCGACGTGGACGAGCTGGAGATCTGCCCGTGGGCGCTGCGCGAGGGAGTGATCCTGCGCCGCCTGGACCACCTGCCGTCGGGCGGCGAGGCGGCGCTGGACTGAGGGGCGGGCCTGTGGTGCGGCTTCTCACTTTCCGCCGCTCTCCCTCGGCGGGGCGCACCACTGCCCGTACGCTGTCTGCGTGGCAGAACCAGTGGTGCGCGTCCCGGATGCGAAGGTCGCCCTGTCGACGGCCTCGGTCTATCCGGAGTCGACGGCGACGGCCTTCGAGATCGCCGCGCGCCTCGGCTACGACGGCGTCGAGGTCATGGTCTGGACCGACCCGGTCAGCCAGGACATCGAGGCGCTGCGCCGGCTCTCCGACTACCACCAGGTGCCGATACTCGCCGTTCACGCCCCGTGTCTGCTGATCACCCAGCGGGTCTGGTCGACCGATCCGTGGGTGAAGCTCCAGCGGGCCCGCGCCGCCGCCGAGAAGCTGGGCGCGTCGACGGTCGTCGTGCACCCCCCGTTCCGGTGGCAGCGCAACTACGCCCGGGACTTCGTCAGCGGAATCTGGCGGATGGCCGACGAGACGGACGTCCGGTTCGCCGTCGAGAACATGTACCCGTGGCGCTACCGGGACCGCGAGATGCTCGCGTACGCCCCCGACTGGGACGTCACCAACGACGACTACCGGCACTTCACGGTGGACCTGTCGCACACCGCCACCGCGCGCACGGACGGCCTGGCGATGGTGGACCGGATGGGCGACCGGCTGGCCCACGTCCACCTGGCCGACGGCAAGGGCTCCAACAAGGACGAGCACCTGGTGCCCGGCCGGGGCGACCAGCCCTGTGCGGAACTGCTGGAGCGGCTGGCCGGTTCCGGCTTCGGCGGGCACGTGGTCATCGAGGTCAACACCCGCCGCGCGATGTCGACCGCCGAACGCGAGACCGACCTCGCCGAGGCGCTCGCCTTCACCCGGCTCCACCTCGCCGCGTCCACCGAGCGCGCCCCCCGCCCATGACCCCGGACGCACCGGCCCCCAAGCGCCGGGGCCGCCCCGCCCGCGCCGCGTCGGACACCGGCCCGGACGCGCGCACCCGCATCCTGGAGGCCGCCCGCACGGAGTTCGCCGAGCGCGGGTACGACAAGACCTCGGTCCGGGCCATCGCCCGCGCGGCCGGCGTCGACCCCGCGCTGGTCCACCACTACTTCGGTACGAAGGACGAGGTCTTCGCCGCCGCGATCGAGCTGTCCTTCGAGCCCGCCCTGCTCGTGCCGGCCGTCCTCGAAGGCGACACCGTGGACGTGGGCGAACGCCTGGCCCGCGCCTTCATCGGCATCTGGGAGAACCCGGCGACCCGGGCCCCCCTCCTCGCGGTCCTCCGCTCCGCCCTCACCCACGAGGCCGCCGCGAAGGTCCTCCGGGGCTTCGTACTGCGCCGCCTGCTGGAGCGCGTGGCGGCGGGCCTGGACATCCCGGACGCGACGTTCCGCGCGGAGCTCGCGGCGTCGCACATGGTGGGGATCGCGATACTGCGGTACGTACTGGAGGCCGAGCCGCTGGCGTCCGCGCCGCCGGAGAAGATCGTCGCGATGGTGGCCCCCACGCTGCAGCGCTACCTGACGGAGCCGTCCGCGTAGGAGAACCAGCCCCGCCGGCGTTTGAGGCGCGGGGTCCGGGGCGGAGCCCCGGTTCCGGGAAGGGGCGGGCAGGGGAACAGGCCCGCCGCAGGCGCCCCCCAGCGCTTCCGCATAGCGGACACCCGGTCCACATCCTGGCACCGACGGCGTACGCTCGAGAACAGTCTTCAACGCAGAAGGAGCGACAAGACGATGCCCACGCTGAGGTCCCGCACAGTCACCCACGGCCGCAACATGGCGGGCGCCCGCGCCCTTATGCGCGCCTCCGGGGTACCCGGCGCGGACATCGGCCGGAAGCCGATCATCGCCGTCGCCAACAGCTTCACGGAGTTCGTGCCGGGCCACACGCACCTGGCCCCCGTCGGCCGGATCGTCAGCGAGGCGGTCACCGCCGCCGGAGGCATCCCGCGCGAGTTCAACACGATCGCCGTGGACGACGGCATCGCCATGGGCCACGGCGGCATGCTCTACAGCCTCCCCTCTCGCGACCTCATCGCGGACAGCGTGGAGTACATGGTCGAGGCACACTGCGCCGACGCCCTGATCTGCATCTCCAACTGCGACAAGATCACCCCGGGCATGCTCAACGCGGCCCTGCGCCTGAACATCCCGACCGTCTTCGTCTCCGGCGGCCCGATGGAGTCGGGCCGCGCCACGCTGGTCGACGGCACGGTGCGCACGCTCGACCTGGTCGACGCGATGTCGGAGGCGGTCAACGACAAGATCTCCGACGAGGACATCCTCCGCATCGAGGAGAACGCCTGTCCCACCTGCGGCTCCTGTTCCGGCATGTTCACCGCCAACTCGATGAACTGCCTGACCGAGGCCATCGGCCTCTCCCTCCCGGGCAACGGCTCGGTCCTGGCCACCCACACCGCCCGCAAGGCGCTCTACGAGAACGCCGCCCGCACGGTGCTGGACCTGACCCGCCGCTACTACGAGCAGGACGACGAGTCGGTCCTGCCCCGCAACATCGCCACCGCCGCGGCCTTCGAGAACGCCATGGCGCTGGACATCGCGATGGGCGGCTCCACCAACACGATCCTGCACCTGCTGGCCGCCGCCCAGGAGGCGGAGGTCTCCTACGGCCTCACCGAGATGGACGCCCTGTCGCGCCGCGTCCCGTGCCTGGCCAAGGTCGCCCCGAACGTCGCCAAGGACCGCACGTACTACATGGAGGACGTGCACCGCGCGGGCGGCATCCCGGCCCTCCTCGGCGAACTGCACCGCGGCGGCCTGCTCAACGAGGACGTGCACTCCGTGCACAGCCCCTCCCTGGCCGACTGGCTGAAGACCTGGGACGTGCGCGGCGGCTCCCCCTCCCAGGAGGCCGTGGAACTGTGGCACGCGGCCCCCGGCTGCGTCCGCTCCGCCGAGGCGTTCTCCCAGTCCGAGCGCTGGGAGGCCCTGGACCAGGATGCCGAGGGCGGCTGCATCCGCTCCGTGGAGCACGCCTACTCCAAGGACGGCGGCCTCGCCGTCCTGCGCGGCAACCTCGCCGTGGACGGCTGCGTCGTGAAGACGGCGGGCGTCGACGAGTCCATCTGGACCTTCGAGGGCCCGGCCGTCGTCTGCGAGTCGCAGGAGGAGGCCGTCCAGAAGATCCTCACCCAGCAGGTCAACGAGGGCGACGTCGTCGTCATCCGCTACGAGGGCCCCAAGGGCGGGCCGGGCATGCAGGAGATGCTCTACCCGACCTCGTACCTGAAGGGCCGCGGCCTCGGCAAGACCTGCGCCCTGATCACGGACGGCCGGTTCTCCGGCGGCACGTCGGGCCTGTCCATCGGCCACGCCTCGCCCGAGGCGGCCTCCGGCGGCGCGATCGCGCTGGTCGAGGACGGCGACCGCATCCGGATCGACATCCCGAACCGCTCGATCGACCTCCTGGTCCCCGACGAGGAGCTGGCCGCCCGCCGCGAGGCCCTGAACGGCGTGTACGCGCCGAAGAACCGCGACCGCAAGGTCTCGGCCGCCCTCCGCGCGTACGCCGCGATGGCGACCAGCGCCGACCGGGGCGCCGTCCGCGACGTCTCGAAGCTGGGCTGACCCGGCCGTGCCGGAGGGCCGTACGCACGGCCCTCCGGCCGCCGCCGCACCTGCGGGATAATCGACCCCGTGAGCGAGAACAGCGAGACCCCCGGAAGCGCGACCCCCGGCCCGGCCGGGCCCGCGACCCCGCAGGGCCCACAGCCCGAGCCCATCCGCTTCTTCGGGACCACGTGGGTCGCCCACGACGGCCACTACGGCCTGCGCCGCGCCGGAGCCGCCGTCGGCTCCCTCCTCGCCGCCGCCGCAGCCTGCTTCGTCCTGCGCTTCGCCTACCAGGGCCTGGAGATCGCCGACGTCGGCGGCTTCGTCGGCGTGCTGGTCATCGCGATGTTCGCCATCTGCAGCGCGGTCGCCTTCCGCAAGACCTGGGAGGGCTTCGGCCGCCGCCCCGCCGACCCGGCCCGCGAGGAGAACCTGCGCGGCCTGAAGGCCATCGGCTTCGTCGGCGCCCTGCTCGCGTACTTCTTCCGTACGTTCACCGAGGCGCCCGGCGAGAAGCTGAGGCGTACGGAGTACGAGGAGGCCGTCGCCCGGTACGCGAAGCGCCGCGCCGCCCGCACCGGCAACCCGGCCGCCCGCAAGAAGAAGGGCCGCCGCGGCTGACGCGTCCCGGGCCGCCCGGCACGATGGCCGCATGACCACGACTCACTCACCGGATGCGGTCCCGGGCCCCTCGCGCGCCCTGTCCTTCGACCGCGCCGCCGCGCAGTACGCCGCCGCCCGCCCCAGCTACCCGGACGCGCTGTTCGACGCCGTCGAGGACATCGCCGGACGCCCCCTGCGCGGTGCCCGCGCCCTGGACGTGGGCGCGGGCACCGGCATCTCGACCCGCCGCCTCCTCGACCGCGGCGCCCGCGTCGTCGCCGTCGAGCCCGGGCCGGGCATGGCCGCCGAGCTGCGCCGGGGCCTCCCGGACGTCCCGCTCGTACGGGGCGACGGCAACCGGCTCCCGTTCGCGACCGCCTCGGCCGACCTGATCACGTACGCCCAGTCCTGGCACTGGACCGATCACGCCCGCTCCGCCGCCGAGGTCCGGCGCGTCCTGCGGCCGGGCGGCACGCTCGCCCTCTGGTGGAACGTCACCGACAACACGGTCCCGTGGCTGGTCGCCCAGGAGGAACGGCTCGTCCGGTTCTTCGGCGTCGGCCCGGAGCAACTGGGCCCCAGGCGCTCGGCCGTCCGGGACCGCGACCTGCCCCCGGACCTGGCCTTCACCTACCGCCGCGTCCCGTGGACCCGGCGCGTGCCCCTCGCCACCCACCTCGACAACCTCGGCAGCCACTCCGTGTTCCTGACCGCCGACGACGACGCGACCCGGAGCTTCCTCGCCGAGGAGCGGGCCCGGCTCCTGACGGAGTTCCCCGACGGCACGGTGGAGGAGGCGTACGTCGTCGAGCTGCACGCGGCCGTGCGCTGAACCGGGCCGCATCCGCCCGGTCCCTTGACGGCGGCGGTCCCGCGGAGCCAATATTCATCACATGATGAATTCTTCGGGCGTCGCCGTCGAGGCCCGTGGCCTCACCGTCCAACGAGGCAGCCGCACGGTCCTCAAGGGCCTCGACTTCACCGTCGAACCCGGCAGGATCACCGGCCTCCTCGGCCCCTCCGGCTGCGGCAAATCCACCCTCATGCGCGCCGTCGTCGGCACCCAGGCCAAGGTCACCGGCACCCTCCAGGTCCTCGGCAGCCCCGCAGGACACCCCTCCCTCCGCCCCCGCGTCGGGTACGTCACCCAGGCGCCCTCCGTCTACACCGACCTCACCGTCCGCCAGAACCTCGACTACTTCGCGGCGATCCTCCAGCCCGGCCGCGCCCACCGCGCCGCCCGCCACGAGGCCGTCACCCGCGCGCTCACCGAGGTCGACCTGACCAGCCACGAGGACGCCCTCGCCGGCAACCTCTCCGGCGGCCAGCGCACCCGCGTCTCCCTGGCCGTCGCCCTCCTCGGCACCCCGGACCTGCTCGTCCTGGACGAACCGACCGTCGGCCTCGACCCGGTCCTGCGCCGCGACCTGTGGCAGCTCTTCCACACCCTCGCCGTCGAACGCGGCACCGCGCTCCTCATCTCCTCCCACGTCATGGACGAGGCCGAGCGCTGCCACCGCCTCCTCCTCATGCGCGAGGGCGAGATCCTCGCCGACGACACCCCGGACGCCCTGCGCACCGCGGCCGGTACCGACACCGTCGAAGCGGCCTTCCTCCACCTGGTCGACGCAGCCCGCAAGGAGAACGCCCGATGAGCAGCACGACAGCCCCCCTGAGCCCGGCCCGCACCTTCGCCACCGCCGCCCGCGTCCTGCGTCAGCTCACCCACGACCCCCGTACGGTCGCGCTGCTCCTGCTGATCCCGGTCCTCCTGATCACCCTCCTGCGCTACGTCTTCGACGGCAGCCCGCAGACCTTCGACTCGACCGGCGCCTCCCTGCTCGGGATCTTCCCGCTCATCACGATGTTCCTGGTGACGTCGATCGCCACCCTGCGCGAACGCACCTCCGGCACCCTGGAACGCCTGCTCTCGATGCCGCTCGGCAAGGGCGACCTCATCGCGGGGTACGCGCTCGCCTTCGGCGCGGTCGCCGTCCTCCAGTCGCTCCTGGCCACCGCCCTGTCGGTGTGGGCCCTCGGCCTGGACGTCATGGGGTCGCCGTGGCTGCTGCTCCTGGTCGCCCTGCTCGACGCGCTGCTCGGCACCGCGCTCGGGCTGTTCGTCTCGGCGTTCGCGGCCTCCGAGTTCCAGGCCGTGCAGTTCATGCCCGCGGTGATCTTCCCGCAGCTGCTCCTCTGCGGCCTCTTCATCCCGCGCGACCAGATGGCCCCGTTCCTGGAGGCCCTCTCGAACGTGCTGCCGATGTCGTACGCCGTGGACGGGATGAACCAGGTGCTCCACCACACCGACGTCACCGGGGACTTCGTCCGGGACGTCCTCGTCGTGGCGGGCTGTGCCCTGCTCGTCCTGGCCCTCGGGGCGGCCACCCTCCGCCGCCGCACCGCGTGACGGGGCGGTGCGAAGATGGCGCCGACGAGCACTGAGCACCGCGCACATCGAGCACCGCCCGGAGGGTGAACGGCATGACCCAGACAGTTGCAGTCCTCGGTACCGGCAAGATCGGTGAGGCCCTGCTCAGCGGGATGATCCGGGCCGGCTGGCGCCCGTCGAACCTGCTGGTCACCACCCGCCGCGCGGACCGGGCCGCCGAACTGCGCGACCGTTACGGCGTGGACGCGGTCACCAACGCGGAGGCCGCCGAGCGGGCCGACATCCTCATCCTCGCGGTCAAGCCCCAGGACATGGGCCGCCTCCTGGACGAGCTCGCCCCGCACCTGACCGCGGACCGCCTGGTCATCAGCGCGGCGGCCGGCATCACGACCGCGTTCATCGAGGACCGCCTCGCCGCCGGCACCCCGGTCGTCCGCGTCATGCCGAACACCCCCGTCCTGGTGGACGAGGGCATGTCCGTCATCTCGGGGGGCAGCCACGCCACGGGGGAGCACCTCGCCTCGACGGACGCCATCTTCAAGGGGGTCGGCAAGACCCTGCGCGTCCCCGAGTCCCAGCAGGACGCGGCCACCGCCCTCTCCGGCTCGGGCCCGGCGTACTTCTACTTCCTGGTCGAGGCGATGACGGACGCCGGCATCCTGCTCGGCCTGCCGCGCGCCCAGGCCCATGACCTCATCGTCCAGGCCGCGATCGGCGCCGCCGTGATGCTCCGGGACAGCGGCGAGCACCCGGTCAAGCTCCGTGAGGCCGTCACCAGCCCGGCCGGCACCACCATCAGCGCCATCCGCGAGCTGGAGAACCACGGTGTACGCGCGGCCCTCATCGCCGCACTCGAAGCGGCCCGCGACCGCAGCCGCGAGCTGGCCTCCGGCAACGGCTGACACCCCCGCGTCGGCCCCGGTCACCCCGGGGTTGACACGCCCCCTCCCGATCCGTAGTGTGCTCCGAGTTGTCCGACGTGAGCGCCGACCAAGGTTGGTCCCCGGACAGCCATTCCGCAGTAACCACAACGAGCACGCGACAGCTGTCGCATGTCTTGGTGCGCGTTTATGCGAAATGAGGAATCCGCGTTCGAAGGAGCGCGACCCCGATTAGCGTCGGGGCCCCGGATTCCGCTAATGTCTCACTCGTCGGAACGGCCCAACGGCCGGGAAGACAACCCCCGCTGACTGGGAATCAGGCCCGAAAGGATCTGATAGAGTCGGACTCGCCGGAAAGGGAAACGCGAAAGCGACGAACTGGAAAGCGAAACCCGCTTCGACCGGGAATCGGACACGAAAGAGTCTGATAGAGTCGGAAACGCAAGACCGAAGGGAAGCGCCCGGAGGAAAACCCGAAAGGGTGAGTACAAAGGAAGCGTCCGTTCCTTGAGAACTCAACAGCGTGCCAAAAGTCAACGCCAGATATGTTGATACCCCGGCCTGCTTCGGCAGGTTGGAGGTTCCTTTGAAAGCCCTGCCAGGTCACTGACTTGGTAGGCAAAAACACAGCGAGGACGCAGTGGACGACGGGTCATATTCCGACCTGGTTGTTCCGCTCTCGTGATGTGTTCCCCGATTACGGGAAAA